>DBFOPP010000016.1:0-51218 GCA_048428865.1 Collinsella sp. | reverse complement strand
CCAGGGTCAAGGCTACGGGCAGGGTTTCTAACGAACCGTATCGCACATATCGAAGCCAGAGGGGCTGTCCCGCCAACGCAGGACAGCCCCTCTTTTCTTATTGATCCGTTGGGGACGGAGGAAAACGGATCACTTGGGGCTGACAAGAGGCCTGGTTCGGAATGGTCTGGACAGTTAGTCCAGATACGTATAAATCTGGGGCAGCTTGGGATGCGTTTTGAGCAATTTTTGATTGGGATGGGGCACGAATTGGTGTTTGGAAGGGAGAGTGGGACGTTTACATGGTCTCGAGGAGCCCAAATTAGTTGAAACAGGGGTGTTCGTGCCTGATCCAGCTCTAGGATTTATACGTATCTGAACTAACTGTCCACCCCAGTCTGGCGGCTGCCGATTCGGTGCGGTTCGAGACCGCTATTCGGCCTCATTGCGACCGGTGGTACTCTAGTATCCGTTTGAAATCGAGCGAAGGAGTGCCGCTATGGAGCAATCGAGCCTGTTTGGTGACGGCGTGGACATCGATACCGAAACGCCCGCGAGCGCGGATGCCACCGCACCGGTCGACGCCCGTGCCCAGGCGGCAGCGCGTGCGGCCGAGTTGCGCCACGAGCTCGATTACCACGCCTATCGCTACTACATGCTCGATGCGCCCGAGATCACGGACGCCGCCTTTGACAAAATGCTCGTTGAGCTGCAGGAAATCGAGGCGACCTACCCCGACCTGGTGACGCCCGACAGCTATACTCAGCGCGTAGGTGGCTACGTGAGCGAGCAGTTTACGCCGGTCACGCACATGGCACGCATGTATTCCATGGACGATGCCATGGACCTGGATGAGCTCGACGCGTGGCTCCAACGCACCGAGGATGCGCTCGGCGCCGGTAGCGTCACCTATACCTGCGAGCTCAAGATCGACGGCCTGGGCGTGGCCCTTACCTACCAAAACGGCACCTTCGTACGTGCGGCCACACGTGGCGATGGCACCACGGGCGAGGACGTGTCGCTCAACGTGCGCACCATCAAGGATGTGCCCATGCACCTGTCCGAGCCAGCGCTTGTCCACATGGGCGCCGACCGCGAGCGCACCATTGAGGTGCGCGGCGAGGTCTATATGCCCAAGGGCAGCTTTGTGCGCCTGAACGACGAGGCCGATGCCGAGGGCCGCGACCCCTTCGCCAACCCGCGCAACGCCGCCGCCGGCAGCCTGCGCCAAAAAGACCCCAAGGTCACGGCGCGCCGCGATCTGGCCACCTTTATCTACGCCATCGCCGATACCGACCCGCTGCACGTCCACAGCCAGCGCGAGTTCCTCGATTGGTTGCGTAGCGCCGGCTTTAGCGTCAACCCCAACGTGGCTCGTTGCGCCACGCCGGCCGAGGTCCACGAGTTCTGTGCCCAGGCGCTCGAGCACCGCGGCGACCTGGACTACGACATCGACGGCGTGGTCGTAAAGGTCGATAGCTTTCAGCAGCAGCTCGACCTGGGCTTTACCGCCCGTGCGCCGCGCTGGGCCATTGCCTTTAAGTTCCCGCCCGAGGAAAAGCAGACCGTCTTGCGCGAAATTCGCATCCAGGTGGGCCGCACCGGTGTACTCACGCCGGTCGCCGAGTTCGACCCGGTGACGGTCGCCGGCTCTACCATCGCGCGCGCCACGCTGCACAACATCGACGAGATCCGCCGCAAAAACGTGCGCGAGGGCGACACCATCATCGTGCACAAGGCAGGCGACGTAATCCCGGAGGTCGTAGGCCCGGTGCTCGACAAGCGCCCGGCCGATTCGGTCGACTGGCACATGCCCGAGGTCTGTCCCGTGTGCGGCAGTCCCGTGGTCCACGAGGACGGCGAGGTTGCCTACCGTTGCGTGTCCATCGACTGCCCGGCGCAGCTCAAGGAGCGTCTGCTCCACTGGGTGAGCCGCGGCTGCATGGACGTTGACGGCCTGGGTGACGAGATCGTCGACAAGATGATCGCCGCCGGCCTGATCCACGACGTCGCCGACTTCTACCAGCTCACGGTCGACGATATCGCCGGGCTAGACACGGGGCGTACCTATGCCAGCTCCAACAGCAAAAAGGGCGTCAAGAAGGGCGACCCTATCCCGGTGGGCCTCAAGACGGCCGAGAAAATCATCGCCGAGCTCAACAAGTCCAAGAGCCAGCCGCTTGGTCGCGTGCTATTTGCCCTGGGCATCCGCCATGTGGGCAAGAGTGTGGGCGAGGTCATCGCCGAGCGATTCCTGTCGATCGACAAGCTTATCTTGGCGAGCGAAGAGGATATTGCCGAGTGCGAGGGCATCGGTCCCAAGATTGCGGCGAGCGTCAAGCAGTTCCTGGCCGTGCCCGAGAATCTCGCCGTGCTGGAACGCCTGCGCCAGGCGGGTCTGTCGCTCGAGGTCGATTTGGGCGCCGCACACGCGCAAGCTGCAGCTGACGCTGGCGTGGCGGGCGAGCTCGCCGATGCACAGCCACTCGCGGGTCTGACCTTCGTGCTCACCGGCACGCTCGTCAACCGCACGCGCGACGAGGCGGGCGCGGCGCTCAAGGTGCTCGGCGCCAAGGTTTCGGGCAGTGTGTCAAAGAAGACGAGCTATCTGGTTGCCGGTCCCAAGGCGGGCTCCAAGCTCACCAAAGCCGAGCAGCTAGGCGTACCCGTGTTGGACGAGGATGCACTCGAGCAGATCTTGGCTACTGGTGAGGTGCCCCAGGCTTAGGACATCGATAATCAAATTAGAAAACCTCCCGGAAAGGTTGATACTTTCCGGGAGGTTTTTATTTGGGCGTGGTGGCGGGCAGCATGATCTGCGTCATGTAGGTTGCTGAGGGTGACCCTGCGGAGCGGTGTCGTTCCGGAGCGATAGAAGATTCATACAAAGCAAAGGGGCCCCGCAGTGAGGTTCCACAACGGGGCTGCCCCATTGTGATGAGTTTTATACACTTTAACATTAACATTAACGTGTATACTTAGCAGTGAAGATATATGTTGAGAGGAGCAGTTATGGTTACCGTCGCGTTTTCGGAACTGCGCCAAAACCTTACGCAGGTGGCCGAAAAGGTTGCCAATGAGGGCGAGGAGGTTGTGGTCTTCAAGCGGAGCAAGCCGTTGTTCAAGATCGTGCCGCTCGACTATCAAAGCCCGGTTGCAGTGGAATATGACGCTGCCCAGGAGCGCGGGGGTGCAAAGCCGACGTGCGGCTCGGACAAGCCCAAGCGCGACGTGGGTACGATGTGGCATCCCAAGATCACCTGGAAGGAGATCCGTGAGATGCTCGCGGAGAATGAGGACTACCAGGAGTATCTCGATATCGTAGCCAAAATGCCAAAAGGAACGCCGCTCGATACGATGACGGTTGAAGATGAAAAGCGCGTCGCGAGGGAGCGCTACCTATGAGAGCATTTCTCGATACCAATTTTCTGCTCGATTGCGTGCTTCCGGGCCGGCCGGAGCACGCAGCGGCGCAAACGATCAAGGGGCTCGTCGACGTGGGGCTTATCGAAGGCGTTGTTTCGGCCTGCTCTCTCAAGGACGCGTATTACATTCTCACCAAACAGGCCGGCGAGGCGCGCGGGCGCGAGGTAGTGCGCGACTGCCTTAAGAGCTACTCGGTAGAGTCTCTCGACCAAGAGGCTTGTTTTGCCTCCGCCTATTCCGATGAGCCGGACTTTGAGGACGGCTGTATCCGTGCGATGGCCGAGCGTGCCGGCGTGGACTTTATTATCACGCGTGACCGCGCCGCTTTTGTGCGCTCGACCATCAAGACCTTCTCGCCTGCAGAGTTCATCCGTGCGTTTCCGATTCCGGAGGAGTAAAACCGCCACACCGGGGACTGTCCCCGGCGTTTGGCGAGCTTGTTGGGAGGCTCCTGGTCCAGTGACTGTTACAAAAAACGGCTATAGCAAATTTGTTGTACTTCGGTCTGAAGACTATGACTTCATGGTTCAGGAACAGGCTAAGGCTCGTCTGATGGCTCGTATAGCTGTGGCCGAGCGGGAGCGTGCTGCTGGCATGGCGCGTGATGCCTTTGAGGCTCTCGATGACCTTGAGGCAAAATATGGCCTATAACGTCAAGATTCTGCCTTCAGCCGAACGTTTTCTGGGCAGTTCTTATTTGGACGGGGCAACCGGCACCGTGATCTGCGTCACGTAGGTTGTGGGGTCGTCGCTGATGATGTCGTCGATAAGGGCGATTTCGCGTTGCCCCGCTACGCTGCCAACTTGTCAAAAGCCCCGCGTCGGTTGAGCACGGTAAACGCGACAACACAGATGACTGCCGACAGAATCGACCCGCACGGCGAAGCGATGCCCATGGGAAACAGCGTGTCGGAATAGGCGTTCGACAGCAGCCACGCGCCCGGCACGCGAATGAGCGCCACGGCCAGCACGTTGTGCGCAAAGCCGATGTAGCTCTTGCCATACGCAGCGAAAAAGCCGCTAAAGCAAATGTGGATGCCGGCAAAAATCGCGTCGAAAATATAGCTGCGCATATAGCCGGTGCCGGCCGCGACCACCGCAGAGTCCTTGGCAAAAAAGCCGATAAACGCCGGCGCCACCAGCCACATCAGCACCGTGATCAGGCAGCCGTACACCACCGAGATCGTCATGGCGTCTTTAAGCACCTGACATGCGCGGTCGCCCTTGCCCGCGCCGGCGTTTTGCGCCGTGAGCGCGCTGACGGTGGCACCCATGGAACTCGGCACAATGAACAAAAAGCTGATCATCTTCTCGACCAGGCCCACGGCGGCGGCGTCGACGAGCCCTCGGTGGTTGGCAATGACGGTGATGAACATAAACGCCACCTGGATGCAGCCGTCCTGCACGGCCACGGGCACGCCGATCTTAAGAATGCTGCCGAGCACCTCGGGCTGGGGGCGCAGGTCGCTGCGCTTAACGTGGATGTTCGTGCGGCGGCTCTTGAGCCACACGAGTGCGAGGGCGACGCTGGCCGTCTGGGCGGTTACCGTGCCGAGCGCCGCGCCCACGGGGCCGAGCCCCATGTGCCCGATAAACAGATAATCGAGCGCGATGTTGATGATGCATGCCACGCCGATCACGTACATAGGCGAACGCGAATCTCCCAGCCCGCGAAAGATGGCCGAGAGGATGTTGTACGCGGCGATAAAGGGAATGCCCATGAAGCAGATACGCAGGTAGGCGGCGGTTCCTTCGACCGCCTCGGCTGGCGTGCCAATGAGTGCCACGATTTGCGGGCACAGTGCGAGCAGGACAGCGGCCAGTACCACCGAGACGCCCATAAACAGCGTGATGGTGTTGCCGATGGCGGTCTCGGCGCGATCGAAGCGGCGCGAGCCCACGGCGTGGCCGACGATGACCGTCGTTCCCATGGCCAGGCCCACGAGCGTCACGGTAATGATATAGAGCGTCTGCGCGCCATTGCCCACGGCGGTGATGCCGGCAGCGCCGCTAAACTGCCCCATCATGTACAGGTCGGCCATGCCGTAGAGCATCTGCAAAAAGTACGAGAGCATATAAGGCAGGGCAAAGACCGCGATGGTCTTAAGGACATTGCCGCGTGTGAGGTCGTGTTCCATGGGCGGGGCTTTCTGGCTGGGTTCGTTTAGCTACCAGTGTAGTGAAAACCCTACAACGATTGTAGAGTCAAGGTTTATGTTGGCAGTGGGGCGAAATAAGTCGCGCGCACCATTATTCCGAGTGAATATGGACACACGTCACGAGAACTCGCCGCCGGCGCTAACCTTGCAGAAAACGATTTCGGAATACTTGACACCATTATTCGGCGCGCAATAATACGTGCGTTTGCGAACAACGTTTGATGGGGGTTGAACCTGCGTGCGCAATCTCAAAATACTGTTTTCCTATCTAGGGACATACCGTCGCGATGCCATCCTCGGCGTGTTCTTTGTGTCGGTCGAGACGGTGCTCGAGCTGTTTATCCCGGTCATCATGGCCAACATCATCGATGTGGGCGTGCCTGCGTGTGATATCAACTACATGCTGCTACAGGGTGCGTACATGTTGGTGTGCGCTGCGCTTTCGCTGGTACTGGGCTTGGGTTATGCCCGCACGTCCGCCCGCGTTGCCTCGGGCCTAGGCGCCAACCTGCGCGAGGCCGAGTACAAAAAGATTCAAACGCTCGCCTTTGGCAACCTGGACAACTACGACGCCAGCTCGCTCGTCACCCGCATGACCACGGACATCACCGTTATCCAAAATGCTGTGGGCAACGGCTTTCGCCCTATGGTGCGCGGCCCGGTGACGCTTATCGTCGGCCTTATCTACGCGCTGATGCTGTCGCGCCCGCTCGCCACCGTCTTTGCGATCATCTTGCCTGTGCTGGCAATCGTACTGGGCGTCATCACCTATCGCGTGAGCCCGCTCTACCGCCAACTCCAGACCTCGATGGACCACCTCAACGGCGTGGTACAGGAGGACCTCACCGCCGTGCGTGCCGTCAAGGCCTACGTTCGTACCGAGCACGAGGAGGCCAAGTTCGACACCGTCAATACCGAGCTCGCGCGCACTGCGACAAAGACCTTTGGCAGCGCGGTGCTCAACCTGCCGGTGTTTCAGCTGTCGATGTACGTGGCTGCGCTCTCCATCCTGTGGATTGGCGGCCGCATGATTCTCGCCGGCAAGTTGGGTGTAGGCTCTCTCACGGGCTTTATGAGCTACGTGCTGCTGATCATGAATTCGCTCATGATGATTTCTAACGTGTTTTTGCTGCTCACGCGCGCTCTTACGAGTGTGGGCCGTATCGCCGAGGTGCTCGATGAGGAACCCTTTATCGCCAACCCCGCGGGAGACCTCGCGATTGCGGCACCAGCGGACGGCAGTATCGAGTTTCGCGACGTTTCCTTTAAATACCGCGCGGATGCAGACGAGGATGTGCTCGAGCATATCGACCTTCGCATCGAGAGCGGCTTGACGGTGGGCATCCTCGGCGGTACGGGATCGGGCAAGAGCTCGCTTGTGCAGCTGATTGCGCGCCTGTACGACGCTACCGAGGGTGCCGTGCTTGTGGGCGGACGTGACGTGCGTGACTACGACCTCGCGACCCTACGCGACGCCGTGGGCATTGTGCTGCAAAAGAATGTGCTGTTCACGGGCACCGTGCGCGAGAACCTGCAGTGGGGCAATCCGCAGGCGTCGGACGATGAGCTCCTCGCGGCTTGCCGCGCGGCGTGCGTGGACGAGTTCCTTGATCGCATCGGCGGGCTGGACGGCGAGTTGGGCCAAGGCGGCGCCGGTGTCTCGGGTGGCCAGAAGCAACGTCTGTGCATCGCGCGCACGCTGCTCAAGCATCCGCGCGTGCTCATTTTTGATGACTCCACCAGCGCGGTCGATATGGCGACCGACGCTAAGATTCGCGAGCACATCGCCCGGATTTCCGATACGACCGTGCTCATCATCGCCCAGCGCATCGCGAGTGTCATGGATGCCGATCGCATTGTGGTATTGGACGACGGTCGTGTCCACGGCGTGGGCACGCACGAGGAACTGCTAGCGGGCGACAACATATACCAGGAGATTTATGCCTCGCAGATGGAGTTTGCGAGGAACGCGGACGCCGGCGACGGCAGCGACGATGGTTGCGCGAATGATCCGTTTTCCTCCGTCGTATGCGGATCACCCTTGGAAGGGGGTGAGCGCCATGCCTAAGACCGCAGCCCAAGCACGCCCGGCCGACCTCAAGCGCACTGTACGCCGCTTGCTCTCCTACATGGGGCATGCCAAGTTCTCGTTGCTCGCGGTGGGCGTGCTCGCCTCCGTTGCCGCCATCGCGAGCCTCGCCGGCACTTACATGGTGCGCCCCATCGTTAACGGTTTGGCCACGGGCGGGGAGGAACTGCTCGCCAAGCAGGTCATCCTGACGGCGATCATCTACGCTGCGGGCGTGCTCTCGGCCCTGGGCTACTCGCAGATTATGGTGCGCGCGGCCCAACACGTGGTGTCCGATATTCGCCGCGACCTGTTCGCGCACATCCAGACGCTGCCGCTCAGTTATTTTGACAGCACGCGCTCGGGCGACATCATGAGTTTTTTCACCAACGACGTCGACACCGTCTCCGAGGCGCTCAACAACAGCTTTGCCAACGTGATTCAGGCCGCCATTCAGGTTGTGGGCACCACGGCTATGCTCATCATCCTTAACTGGCAGCTCACGATTATCACACTCGTGTGCGATGCGGCCATTGTGCTGTATGCGCGCTACTCAGGCGCGCGCTCTAAGCGTTTCTTTGCTGCCCAGCAGGCATCGCTTGGCGACCTGGACGGATATATCGAAGAAATGGTCTCGGGCCAAAAGGTCATCAAGGTCTTTAACCGTGAGGCAGCGAATGTCGCCGGCTTCACCTGCCGCAACGACGAGCTTCGCCGCACCGGCACCGCCGCCGTGAGCTATGCCAACTCCATGGTGCCCATGACTGTCGTGATTGGCTACGTCAACTATGCCATCGTCGCCGTGGCGGGCGGCATGCTCTGCATCAAGGGGCTCGCCGACGTAGGTGCGCTCGCGAGCTACCTGGTCTTTGTGCGCCAGGCCGCCATGCCCATCAACCAGTTTACGCAGCTCGGCAACTTCTTGCTCAACGCGTTGGCCGGTGCCGAGCGCCTGTTTGCGGCTATGGACCTTGAGCCCGAGGTGGACGAGGGCTGCGTGGAGCTGGTGCAGACGGGCGATGCCGCGTGGGCGTGGAAAATTCCCGAGGGCCAGGGCGTGGGCGTCTACGGGCACCTGCATGACGTGGCAGCCGTTGATGAGTCGGGCCGCGCGGTGGCCGCCGACGGCACCGAGCTCACGTGCGGCTTGGTCCCGCTTGCCGGCGACGTGCGCTTCCATGCCGTGGACTTTTCCTACGTGCCGGGCGCCCGCGTGCTCACGGACCTCAACCTGTTTGCCAAGCCGGGGCAAAAGATTGCGTTTGTGGGCTCCACGGGCGCCGGCAAGACGACCATTACCAACCTCATCAACCGCTTCTACGAGGTCGATGACGGCGAGATCACGTACGACGGCATCGACGTCAAGCACATTGCCAAGGCCAGCCTGCGCGGGTCGCTCGGCATTGTGCTGCAGGACACGCACCTGTTTAGCGGCACCATTGCGCAGAACATCCGCTTTGGCAAGCTCGACGCGACCGACGAGGAGGTGCGCGCCGCTGCCGAGGCCGCCTGCGCCGACTCGTTTATCCGCCGCCTGCCGCGGGGCTACGACACACCGGTCACGGCCGACGGCGCCAACCTGTCGCAGGGTCAGCGTCAGCTGCTCGCCATCGCGCGCGTGGCCGTCGCCGATCCGCCGGTGCTCATCCTGGACGAGGCCACGAGCTCCATTGACACGCGTACCGAAAAGCTCATCGAGCGCGGTATGGACCGCATCATGCGCGGTCGCACCACGTTTATGATCGCGCACCGCCTGTCCACTGTCCGCGACGCCGACGCCATCATGGTCCTCGAACACGGCCGCATCATCGAGCGCGGCACGCACGAAGAGCTGCTCGCCCAGCACGGCGAGTACTGGCAGCTGGCGCATGGCTTAAAAGAGCTGGATTAACCCGTTCGAGCACGATGCTTTGATCCCTCCGTGCCCCTCACCTCGCCTCAAACCATCACAACATTCGACGTTTTTCGCCAAAATCGGGAAAAGCATCGAATGTTGTGATGGTATTTCTGCCACTCGACCGGGTGGAATCGCTTTCTTGCGCACGAAGGTGTGCGGACCCGCGGGCAGGGGAATAAGGTTGGTTATCCGACTCCATTGGAGGGCTCATGGACCTGCCGATCGTCCTGTCCCATAAGACTGCCTGGCTGTACCACAACGTGGCGCGCCCGTCCGAGCCGCTCTCGCGAGCAAGCAGCCTATACGATGAGGACTCGCTTGCTAGCGAGGCGGAGCCGACTGCGGACCTGCCCAAATTGGGGCTCGATGCCAAGGGGCTGAGGGCTTCAACGGCAGCCGGGATTGTTACCGACCATCTGGTTTCGCTTGGTATTCCACGGGAAGAGCTCGATCATATCGACACGCTCGTCAACTTCGATTTTGAGCGCTCGACGCCGGCTGGATTTAGGTGCCACGTGTTTGGGGTGCCGGTACCTCCAGGCCATCTTATCGAGGTGGCAGAGGGCCTTCTAGTGGTTGATGAGGTCATGTGTTTTGTCCAAGCGGGTTCGTGGATGAGTGAGCCCGAGCAGCTGGAATATGGCTACGAAATCTGTGCCCGATACCATTTGAATCATCTGTCGACGGACGATTATGTCGAGATGGGGCAGAGGTATACCGTTGCCGACTTGATTGCTTATTGCAATGAGAACCGATCTCGTCAGGGGGCCATACGCGCGGCCGCCGTGCTCAAGCGCGTGCACGATGGCGCGCGGTCGCCCATGGAGACGGCCACCGCAATCATGGTCGTAGCAAAACGTTCCCAGGGCGGGCTGGGATACACCAAGATCGAGCTCAACCATCGGGTCGATGTTCCCAACGAGTTCAAGTATCTCGCAAAGTCCGGGTATTTCGAGATTGACGTATATGCGCCTGCGAGCGGTACGGGGATTGAATACAACGGCTCGGACCATCTTGATAAACAGCGCAGCGCGTCGGATGCGGAGCGTATGACCGTGCTGAGCGCGCTGGGCTTTAGCATGATCGTCCTCACCGGGACTCAGTTTGCCCATCAGCTGCAATTGCATCGGGCGATGAACGCCATCGCGCTCGCTATGGGCCTCAAGTGCGACCGAAGCGAAGCGTTCCAGAAACGTCAAAACGACCTGCGAGAATTCGTGATTCGGCACTGGGACGGCAGCCTTTAGGGGCGCTTTGGTCCTTCTACGGGGTGCCGTGGGCAGGCAGACCATCACAACATTCGACGTTTTTTGCCAAAAACGAGAAAAGCATCGAATGTTGTGATGGTTTGCGTGCTGAGGATGGGCTTGGGAGGCCGGTCTTGCTCGAAGTGGCCTGTCCTGTCGTACGGGTGTTGGCATGATTCTCCCGTGGGGTATTATGTTTTCCGAAGAATAAAACGCCGCGTGAGGGGAGGGCTGCGTGGACGGGCGCGTGCAACATGACGGCTTTGGCCGCGATATCAACTACCTGCGCATTGCCGTTACCGACAAGTGCAATTTCCGCTGCATTTACTGCATGCCGGCCGATGGCGTGGCGCCCCGCGCGCACGACGAGCTGCTCAGCGCCGAGGAAATCGCCCGCTTTGTGCGCTTGGTGGCGGGGGAGGGCATTCGTCGCGTACGCCTGACGGGCGGCGAGCCGCTGGTCAGCCGCCGCATCATCCCGCTCATTCGCGACATCCGCGCGATTCCGCAGATCGAGGACATCTCGCTTACCACCAACGGCGCCTTGCTGCCCAAGCTGGCACCGCAGCTCAAAGATGCCGGCCTTAACCGCGTCAACATTTCGCTCGACACGCTCGACCCTACGCTCTTTCAAAAGATCACGCGTCTAGGTCGACTCGAACAGACCATGGCCGGCATCGACGCGGCGCTGGCTTGGGGCTTTGAGCCCGTTAAGGTCAACTGCGTTGTGGTGCGCCGGCTCAACCAGGATGTGGCGGCCCTTGCGCGGCTGACCGTCGACCGCCCCATCCACCTGCGCTTTATCGAATACATGCCCATCGGCAGCGAGCGCACGAGTTCGCATTGTGCCGTAGACCCGCATGCGCCCGCGCTCAATCCGGCGCTGTGGGATGCGAGTGACACCGTGCCGAGCGACGAGCTGCGGGCGCGCATCAATGCCGGGGCCGCTGCGACGGGACTGGGCGAGCTCGAGCCGCTCGACATCAACGACGCTCCTGCCGGCGCGGGTCCTGCGCGCTATTGGCGCTTTCCGGGCGCGGCGGGAACGGTTGGCTTTATTAGCGCCATGTCCAACCATTTTTGTGCGAATTGCAACCGTCTGCGCCTGACGGCCGATGGCAACGTGCGTCCGTGCTTGTTTAGCGATGCCGAGTATTCGGTGCGTGAGGCGCTGCGTCGTGGTGATGATATGCAGGTACTTTCGATTTGGCGCGATGCCGTGGCCCACAAACCGCAGGAACACGCGATAATTGAGGGCACGCAACGTTTTATGTCCCAAATCGGAGGATGATCATATGGCCAAGAGCAGGTACGCCGATGCCACCAAGGCCGCTCGAAGGGCCGCGATGTCTGCCCACAAAGCCACGGCTGCTGCCGGCGATGCCGCCGTGCCCGCGCAGCCGATTGCCAGCGCTGCCACCGAACCCGCCCGTGACGCCCGTCGCGACGAGCTGACGCATGTGGACGCCAAGGGCGAGGTGCGCATGGTCGACGTGTCCGACAAGGCCGAGACCCATCGCATCGCCATCGCCGAGGGCACCATCCTCATGCATCCCGAGACGCAGGCCATGGTACTGCAGGACCGCGCCAAAAAGGGCGACGTGCTTGCCTGCGCGCGTGTGGCGGGCATTATGGCCATCAAACGCACGAGCGACATCATCCCCATGTGCCATCCGTTGCTCATTACCAAGAGCAAGTGCGACATTGCGCCCATCGCTCCGGCGGGGACGCCGGCCGAGGACGTGCCCGAGGGCTGGGCGCCGGCGCGCGTGGACGGGCAGGTTGGCTTTCACGTACTGGTTACGGCGGGCGTGACGGGCAAGACGGGTATTGAGATGGAGGCTCTGACCGGCGCGAGTGCCGCGTGCCTGACCATCTATGACATGTGCAAGGCGGTCGATCGCGGCATGGAGATCGTCGACGTGCGCCTGCTGCACAAGGAGGGCGGTCGCTCGGGCGTGTGGGATCGTGCAGAGCGTCAGGCCGCTGCTGTTGAGGCCGTGGGAGCCGCGGGCGACGCACCCGCGAGCGCGCCCGTCGCCGTCGCGCCCGCAGCTCCGGCCCCGGCCGTCCCCGCGATCGCGTTTATCGGCTACCAAAACTCGGGCAAGACCACGCTCGTCGAGAAGGTTATCGCCGAGCTCACCCGCCGCGGCCTGCGCGTGGGTTCGCTCAAGCATCACGGGCATCACGGCTTTGATATCGATGTGCCTGCTAAGGACACCTGGCGCCATCACCAAGCCGGATCCAAACACGTGGGCCTCATCTGCGCCACGCGTTGGGCGGAGTATGCCGACACGCGCGAGGAGAACGAGATGCCCGCGCGCGAGCTGCTGTCGCGCTACAACGATGTCGACGTGGTGATCATCGAGGGCTACAAGACCGAGGGCTTCGACAACATCGTCGTCGCGCGATCTGGTGTCGACCGTCTGCGCGGCAAGAGCTCGCTCGACCTGGTCGACGGTCACACGCTGGCCCTTGCCTGCAACGAGGCTCTGGCGCGTCAAGCCTTCGACGCCGGCTTTGCGACCCGAGCCATCAACATCAACGACGCCCGAGCCATCTGCGACCTCATCCAGGATCATCTGGCCTAAAACCTGCCAAAAGGGACAGGTTTGTTTTGGCAGGTTTTATCTGGGCAAACGTCATTTCCACCACAAAGGGGCCAGGCTCCTTTGTGGTGGTTTTTGCTTTGGTAGATGGTTGGGACATGCCTTACAATCTACCAAGTAGTTCATGACGGGCGAAAAACGGAGAGAAGGGGCTTGATGCGTCCTTAATGTTTCATGCGGATAGATTGATTTGACAGACGGTGGCGAATACCCACCGCCCGTATTCGTATGAAACAAGGAGTCTCCATGCTCGCCTCTCTTTTTTCAAAGCCTCAGTCGTCGCTGTCTGCGCAGGCTAAACGCCTGGTGGCAATGCGCTTTCTCATCTACACCGGTTTTCAGACCAGCTACTTTATCGGCGTCATCGGAACGCTCACCTATGCGGACGATGCCTCGGTCGTCGCGACATCGCTGGCCGTCCTGTTTATGAACGTTTTCGTGATCCTGGGATCCTTTGCGGGCGGTGCTGCGCTTGACGCCTGGGGTCCGCGCCGCCATTTCTTGCTGAGCATCGTCGGCGCGCTCGAAACTGGCACGGCAATCATCGCCTTTGGTAGCGCGACCGGTATCGTCCTGCTCGGCGCGGTGTTCCTGGGCTTTACGATGGGGTTCGCCCAGCCCATCGCCACGTCCTATCCGGCCTACCTCACCGACGATCCTGTCGAGCTCAAAGACATCAACTCCGCCATCGCCATGTTTTCAAACGTGAGTATCATCGTTGGCCCCACGCTGGGCGGCTTTGTCGCGGCGGCTGCGTCGTCGCGCGCGGTGTTTGTGCTCATGGTGCTCTTTACCGTGCTGGCGCTCGTCGCCGGCTGGGGCTTTAGGCCGCAGACCAGCCATGTCGCCGGGGATGCGGATGCCGATTCGGCAGAGGAAGGGGAGCGTACGGGACAAAGCTCCAACCCCAGCACGTCCGCCCGTGCCACCTTCGCAGCCAGCATCAAGACAGTCTTCACCAACAGCGTTCTCGCGCTACTTTTCTGCATCATTTTTCTTTCGAACTTTGGCTACGGAGCCTTCGATCCGCTGGAGTCGTTTTTCTATCGCGATGTCCTACACGTCGGTGTTGAGTGGATGGGCTGGCTCTCGTCGGCCTCGGGCGTGGGCGCGGTGCTGGGTGCCGTGCTCGCGCTCCGCTTGCCGCCGCACTTGGTAAACCTAAAAACGCTGCTCGTGGCGCTTATGTCCGTGGGCCTGGGAAGCCTGCTCTATGTGGGGACACCGTACGTGGGCGTGGCCCTCATCGGCCAGATCGCCCTGGGCATAGCTTGGGGTGTCGTCAACCCGCTCCACAACACCATTGTGCAAACGACGGCTCCGCTCGAGCAGCTCGGTCGCGTGAACTCGGTTATGGGCTTTGGCAATATGTTTGCCGGCGTGGCCCCGCTGGCGATTGCCCCGTGGCTGGCGGCGACGTTTGGCGTGCAGCAGACGCTCATCGGAGCAGGCATGGTCGTGACGGCAGTCCCCGCGGCGTTGCTGCTGTTTGGGCGCCGGCATTTTGATCGTGCCGCAAGGCAGTAAAACCATCACAACATTCGATGAAAATCGCGATTTTGCCGAAAAACATCGAATGTTGTGATGGTTTGGCCCGCAAACGTCACTGCCACCACAAAGGGGCCAGGCACCTTTGTGGTGGTTTTTGCTTTGACGGGCCACGCCTGTGCCTTGGTATACCATGTACGCCACCTCCAGATACACCCCACACCGCCGCACAACCCAGAAAGGCCCCCATGGACACCACCTTCAGCCACATCAAAGCCGTGTTTTGCGATATCGACGGCACGCTGCTCACGAGCCAGCACACGGTGTCCCCGCGCACCGTGGCAGCGATCCGCGCCCTGCGCGAGCGCGGCGTGCTCTTTGGCCTGTGCACCGGGCGTGACGCCCACGCGACCGAGGCCATGTACGAGCTCTGGGGCATCGAAGGTCTGGTGGACGTGCTCGTGGGCTGCGGTGGCGCCGAGGTCATCGACCGCGCGCACGACATCAACGAGCTGAGCTATCCGCTGCCGGGCGAGACCATCGCGCGGATCTGCAAGCACATGGCGGACCTTCCGGCAACACCCGTCTGCCCCCGAGACGGCGTGTTCTACGTGCCCGAGAGCAACGCGTGCGTCGAGCACCTGTCGCGCGTCGACGGCGTGCCCTACCAGGTGGTCGATTTTGCCGAGTTCTTGCGCGAGCCGCAGCCCAAGGTGATGTTTACCATGGCGCCCGAGGTAATGCCGCGGGTGATTGAGCGGGCGTCGACGTTTGCCGATAACACCGTTAAGGCGGCGGCTCTGCAAACCACGCAGCGGCTCTACGAGTTCATGGACCCGCGCGTGTCCAAGACGCGCGGCCTTGTGCGCGTAGCGGAGCTCAACGACATGGAGCTCCAGGACATCTGCGTGTTTGGCGATGCGGACAACGACACCTGCATGGTGGCTGACGCCGGCGTGGGCGTGGCCATGGCAAATGGCAGCGATGCCACCCGTGCCGCCGCCGATTTTGTAACCGCCAGCAACGACAAAGACGGCATCGCGATCTTTATCGAGGAACATCTGCTGTAGCGCTGGGGGGAGAACCACTGCAAAAGGGGACAGGCTCTTTTGCAGTGGCCTCAGGCGATTTGGGCGAATTGATACCCAAAATCTGTGTGAAAATTCAAATATTGTTGTCTGAACATCATGCTCCTAACCACCGATGGGTTTAAGATATTCTCATCAATTTGGTAGGACATTCATCCCGGTTAATGATCTACCGCTCACGGTCGATTTTCGACCGTTCACAGGATGTTCGCTCTTGAGCAAAATGTTGTGCAAATAAAACTAATGCCATTAAAAAATAATAGGCAACTAAATTACCAGCAGAAACAAAAAATAGATAGCGAATAAACGAAAGGTAAATCCGAACAATTGTCAAGAGAATTGAGAACTCACTACAAAACTATCGGTTTTATTTGCTCAGATGTTTAAACAATCGTTATAATTGCATTACTAAACGAGCGCAATTACAGATTGCGCAGATACGTTTGATGGTGAAAGAGCAAGATCGCGGTCTCTTGGGGAGGAGACATCGATGAAAGCGAATTCGGACAAATCTAAGCAGAGTAATAAAGCGACACGCCGTGTACTGGCAGGCGTTTTGTGCGGAGCCTCCGTGTTGAGCCTGGTACTGTCGCTTGTCATGCCCCCGATCTCGCAGGCCATTGCCAACGATGGTCAGGCAGCTCCTACCGAGAAAACTGTGATGGGGGGGGGTTCCTCAAGTGAGTCTACTGATGTAGACAACACCAACAACGGGGATACCGAAAGGCAGGATAACAACGACGTCAAGAATGACGAAGTCTCTGGCGACGCTGGTGCGGCGAGCCTGTTGTCCGATGACGCAGGGGTTGAGGATGCTGTACAGCCTGCGGATGACAGTGCTAATGATGAGGGCGATATTGCTCTAGCTGTGGAAGACGCGGACGGATATACGCAGATTAATACAGCGCAGGACCTCTACGATTACCTTCAAAAAGATAAAAAAACCGGCAAGTTTCGCCTGAATGCCGATGTCGAGTATGCAAGTGACATTACGTTGGGCGCAGGTGAGGTGACCTTAGATTTAAATGGTCACAAGATTAAGCATAATGGCACCGAACCAGGTCGCAACAACATGTCCATGTTCAATGTGCCTGCGGGCGCGACGCTCACGATTGAGGATCTGCAGCAGGCGGCTGATAACAAGTTCGAGCAGGGTGGCGACAAAAACGGCAACCTTGCTAAGCTCGATTACGACGGCACAACGCCCAGTAAGCTCACATACTACGTGACTGAGTCGACTTCGAGTGACACTGCTACTACCGAGACCCTTTTCAGGCACGAGGTTGACATCAATGGCGCCATCGTGGGCACCACTACTGGCTCCACAATGAAGCTCATCGACGTCTATGCGGGTGGTACGTTTAACCTTCAGAGCGGCGTACTGACCACGGCTCAGGACGCAAATGTTCGCCACCTGATTTATGCCGAGAACGGCTCTAACGTCACCATGAGTGGCGGATACGTTTGTGGTGCTTCTATGGGCAGAGATGGTGCTGGTGCTGGAATTCATGTCGATGGCTCAACCCTGGTGATCTCTGGCGGCGTAATCGCTGGTAACTATGCCCCCAGTGGCGGCGGCGTTTATGCCATGAATTCTACGGTAAACATGGTTGGCGGTATTATCTCCGGCAACGGTACAAATAGTTATCAAAGAGGTTATGGCGCGGGAATTTGTGCTGTGGACTCTATGGTGACCATTACGAATGGTCACATCACCAATAACAAATATCAGTTCTACCAGGACACTGAGAATGACTGGGGGCATCTCGGTTTCGGTTGTCACGGTGGTGGCGGCATTGCTGCCTTTAGCTCCACTGAAGGACAGAAAAAAGGCGGTCTGGTTATTAGCGGCGGCTACATCACGGGCAACTACTCTGCCGAGGCTGGCGGCGGCGTTTATGCTGGCGCTTGGAATAAACCTCTTTCCGGGTTTACGTTTTCTGGTGGAACCATCGCCAGCAATGTGGCGCAAAACTCGGAGGGTGGCGGTATCCGTATCGCTGCGCCTACCACTGGCGAGTTCAACGTTCCTCTTGGCGCGAAGGCATATATTACCAACAACACAACCAATACAACCAACGACTGGGGCGGCGGTGGCGTATTCGTCCAGGGCAGCAGCGACAACAACGTTCAGCCGGCAAGGCTCGAGATATATAACGCGCTGATTACCAAGAATCATGCCAATGGCTTTGGCGGCGGGTTTGCCGCTTGCCCGACTGGTAAGACTGCCATTACCGATACCAAAGGCATCGCGATTTTCAGTAATTCTGACGGTAAACCTGACGGTACTTATAACCGATCGGGTGGCTCTAACGGGAAGAGCGAGGACTGGGATTTCAATAAGGATAATGATAAGGGCGGCGAAATAACTGAAGACTTTAAAATAGCCGGTCACCAGGATCTTTTTCTTATTCGCGATAGTGCTAACGCTGAATCGCTGTCGTATATCGCTGCCGTAACGGGACAAATGCTTGGCGGCGGTGCTGCTAACTGGTCGGGCACGATCGACAAAACACCAACGTCTATCGGCAAGTACGAGGGCGCCCAAGCTAAGTACAGGATTGGCCTTAAATCTGAGCCGATTCAGGAAGATATGGATGCTGCTACCGCGGCTGCGTCCCTCTTCATCACGGGCAACAGATCCAACATTCACGGTGGCGGCATCATGACCAACGGCGACGTTGTCGCCGGCTCCACCCAAGAGGTCAAGGTTTACCCCAAGATGAAGCTCAATGGCACCAAGGTGCTGACGGGCCGCACGCTTGGTACGGGAGAATTTAAGTTCCAGCTCTTGAAGCCGGGCAAGGATGGTAAGGCCCCTAGCTTTAATGATGGCAAATTGCAGCTCAATGACTGCTCGGTGGTCGATACGGTGGAAAACGATGAGAAAGGAATTTTCACCTTTGACCTGGGTGAAGTCTATGCCGACGCCGACCTTGTTTACTACTTGGTAGAGGTTCCGGGAACGGACAAGGACGTGACTTACGACAAGACTATCTACAAGATAGATCCTACGGTCGTAAAGGATGAACGCAAGTCGCATGAGGTGCTTGATATCCGATACACGTATTACAAGGTCAATAGTGTGGTGATTACTACAATCGACGCTAATGGTGCTACGTCTGATACTACGGTTAATCCAACAACCGTAGGTGACGTTGCAAGCGTCGAGCTAACAAAATCAACGACTTTCACCAACGCATACACCAAGTACGATTCGAAGGGCTCCTGGACTCCCAAGGCGACTAAGGTCGTTGAGGGTGGCGAGATGAAGAAGTTTACGCTCGAGTTTGCGGATAACGAGAACTTTACGGACGACAGCGTCAAGACCGTCTCGACCACTGCCGGTGGCGACAATCCTCAGACCCAGGACTTCCCCACGATTAATTACACGCTTGACAGCTTGAAGCAGAGTGAGACTGATGTTCCGGGCCGTGGCGCTTCCAAGACCTTCACGTACTATATGCGCGAGAAGAACGATAGCTCGATTTTCTCGCATTACAAGTTCGATAATTCGGTCTACAAGTTCACGGTTGTTGCAAAGGACAATAACAATGGGAACATCAGCTGTAAGGTGACCTACATGAGGGGGACCTTTGACGGCGGTAAGTGGGTAAGCGCCGAGAACGAGGGCCACGAGTTTCCCGAGTCCACCCCCACCTTCACCAACACCTACTCAACCTCTTTGCCCCTTTCTGGTATGTCGGGCGTCACTCTGACGTACCTTGCCGGCGCGGCGGTGCTTTGCGCTGCTGCGGCCTGGATGCACATTCGTCGCAAGGCGAATGCGAAGGGAGGTGAGCGTCGTGAATAAGAAAGTTAGCTCCTTCCCGATCTTGTTTGCGCTGCTTGCCCTCCTGATCGGCACCTGCGCGGTCGTGTTCCCCGCTTCCGCGCAGGCCGCGCCGACCTCGACCGGTTCCATCACGGTGAGCGGCACCGTGGCGAGCAGCTACGACGCCTACCAGATCTTTAGCGCCAACGTCGTCGACGGCGACAGCGACGCCAAGATCGCCACCGACCTCGTCTGGGCAAGCGACGCCGTGCGCGACGCCGCGCTGCCCGTGCTGCACAGCGCCGGCATGCCCAATTCCCAGACCACCGCGCAGGAAGCTGCCGAGTGGCTCAACACCGATTCCCACCTTACGAGCGCGCTGAGCGCACAGCTCGCTCGTTCCCTCCAGAGCTCTGGCGCCGTGTCCGTGGCCCTTAACGCGGGCACGACGACCGAGCTGCCCTGCGGCTACTGGCTCATCGTCGCCGACGACGACGCCATCGCCCTGGGCGAGGCCGGCACCGCGCCGATCATGGCCCTGGTCGGCGGCAGCGCCGTCACCGTCAAGCCCAAGGCCGCGACGCCCAAGGTCGCCAAGCACGTGCTGGAGGACAGTACCGCCGCATGGCAGAAGGCCGCCGACGCCACGGTCGCCGACGACCTGTACTGGCGCCTCTCTGCCACGGTCCCAGCGGGTCTCACGGCCTACGACACCTACGCGGTGCAGTTCGTCGACACCATGAGCGCGGGGCTCGACCCCTCCAAGGTCGCCGCGAACATGCGCGTGTACGTGGCGGCGGGCGCGGACGGCGGCTTCGACGCCGTCCCGACCGACAAGGACGGCCGCGCCGGCACCGAGCCCGCGAAGGGCTGGACCGATATCACGGCCCAGTGCGCCACCAAGGTAGCGGCCGACGGCAAGACCTTCACCGTGCGCACCGGCGACCTCATCGCCGCGCTCGGCGGGGCCGACGCCTTCACCGCGGGCGCCCGCGTGGTCGCCGTGTACAATGCGCCGCTCAACAGCGCGTGCAACCACGGCATCGCGAAGGGCAACCCCAACGAGGTCTACCTGCGCTACCCGCGCTCTCCCTTTGCCGACCAGTCCGGCGACGCCGGCTTTACTCGCACGCCGAGCGACGATGCGTGCGCCTACACCTGGGATCTCGCGCTCACCAAGCGCGGCAGCGACGGCGACAAGCCGCTTGCCGGGGCGGTCCTGAGCATCGCCGACGACCGCGGCCGCACGCTGTCGGCCGACGGCACGTGGGATGCGGAGGGCAAGGCCACCGTCACCACGGGCGAGGACGGCCGCGTGACCGTCTCGGGCGTGGACTCGGGCAAGCTGGAGGTCTGCGAGCTCAAGGCGCCCAAGGGCTACACCGCCTTCGAGGGCACGCGTTCCGTGACGGTCAAGGCCGAGGGCCTGGACGTCGATCAGGTGGCCGCCGCCAAGCCCAAGCTCACCATCACGGCCGAGTCGCCCCTGCGCGCCGACAGCGCGGACGGGTCGACGGGCAGCCTGGAGGCGTCGCTCATCAACACGCCCACCGGCACACCCCCTAGCATTACCACCGGAGGCTTTATGCCCTCGACTGGCGATATGGCAATGTACGCCGCGGCCGCCGCAGCGGTCGCCGGAGCCGCACTCCTCGTGGTCGCGCTCCTAATCAAGCGGGGAGGCGGCAACCATGCAGAGTAGCCAATGGCCCCACAGAGAGCGGGGCGAGACATAACCAAGCAGATGCTTAGACACAGACAGACAGATTTAGATCAAATGGAATTCGAGCAGAAAGCAGAGGAAAAGAAGATGAGCATGAGCAAGAACATCGCACGCCTGGCAGTAACCGCCGGCCTCACAGCAGCGCTGAGCTTTGGCGGCGTAATGGCCCCGGTGACCATGGCGTTTGCGGATGAGGGTGCGGCTGCAACGGCCACTGGCTCGGTGACCATCAACAACGTTGAGGGCAACGATACCGAATTCTATGGCTATCAGATTTTTAATGCTGACGTTGCGATAGTCAACGGTAAGACGGTTGTGAGCAATATCACCTGGGCGAACGATGATGTGGAGACGGCTGTCGAGGAAGTCATTAAGGGTAACGGTTACTGTGGCACAACCGCTCAGGATGCTGCAGACTGGATAACGTCCAATGTGACAGGGACCGATGAGACAACCCGTGTTGACTCTAATCACATTGCTTATAAGATTGCCGCTGCCGTAGACGATCTTACTGACAAGACGACAACGACCAAGCGCGTTGCCTCCGGCCTTAAGCATGGCTACTGGCTCTTTGTGACCAAGGCTGACACTATTAATGAGGGTGAGGCGGGCACATCTCCCATCTTCACTGTCGTGGGAAACGCGCCTGTCGAAATCACCGAGAAAACTGGCATCCCCACCGTCGAGAAGAAGATCGTGAGCGATGCCGATAGCAAAGAGCACGATGCTGCCGACTCCCAGATTGGCCAGGACGTGACGTACAACCTTTATGGCACCATTGCCGAGAACTACGACAAGTACGACACGTATCTCTACAAGTTCTCCGACCAGATCTCCAAGGGACTGACTCTGCAGAACGGCGCCAAGGTCTATCTGTATGCGAGCAAGGATGACGCGAAGGGCGATCTCAACCGCATGAAGGGCACGGATATCACTGCGAATTTCCAGGAGGAAACGTCCGCCGCGGTTGCCGCTGATGGCAGTAAGACGACGACGTGGACCTGCAATAACCTGAAGAGCGTCGATCACGTCACTAAGGACTCCTACATCGTCGTCTCCTATAAGGCAAAGATTAACAGCGAGGCTATCGTTGGAGACAATGTGGGTAACACCAACATTGTCAAACTTGAGTATTCAAACAACCCTATGACCACCGACACCGGCACGACGGTGCCCGATGAGGTTAAGACCTACACCTATGGCCTTAAACTGAATAAGGTTGACCTTGGTACTGAGAAGCCACTCCCGAATGCGAAATTTACCATCAAGGTGACGGCTGCGGCGGATTCAAACCTGGTGGGGAAATACGTTCAGTCCACTGGAGCTCTTGGAGGTAATCCGCAGGAGTTCACGACTGGCTCCGATGGCACCTTTACCGTCAAGGGCCTCGGTGCGGGAACCTATAAGGTAGAGGAGACTGACGCTCCCGACAACTACGATAAGGTCACATTCAATTTCACGATTAATGAAAGCGGGACAACGGGTGAAAGCTCGAAAGCGAATAAGTATGAGCTAAACGGCCCAAGTAATCAGGTTATCATCGGCACGCCGAATGATAAGAAGGGCGACAACAAGCTCGTGGCCAAGACTGACACTGCCACAAATAACGACGGCACCTTCAACATCACCGTCGGCGATACCAAGCAGGTTGGCCTTCCTCTCACCGGCCTTAACGGCGTGACGTTCACTTGGATCGCTGGTGGCGCGGTGCTGTGCATCGGCGTGGCGCACCTCATCCGCAGCCGTAAGCAGGCTGAGGAGTCCGAGCAGGAGTAACGCTCGCTCACCCATCCCTTTGGCAGGTGGGATGTGATGGCCATGAGACTTGCGGACACTTTTCTCGTCCATCGACGTTCTTGCTTTGCCATTCTCTTTTCGGGGCAGACTTCGCACTGGAGTCTGCCCCGTTTTTTTGGACATAGCAGCCGGGGCGCCGTTACTCGTAGGATCGGGCGTATGGTTAGCGAACAGATGTTTGCAATTATTGCGTTTACCAGCTGTTGATGCATACACTCGCAGTAAAATGGCCTTGCGACGCATCCCGTGCGCGGGCGGCCGACGACTCGATCGGAGGTCCCCAAATGCTGAAATTCCTTAACGCGCTCGCCGCCCTCGCGGCGGTGGGCTCGTTCGTCATCGCGTTTCTTGACTCGTATGAGGTTCGGTTTAAGGTCCGTAGGCGCACGCGCGGTGCGGACGGTAGAAGGCATTTGCGCCGCAACAAGCGCAAATAAGAATGCCCGGGGTTAGAGGCCCGGGCATTTAACAACGTCGGAAACTGGTCGCCCGCGCTCCTAAGTACTTACGCGGGGTGCGTCGTTTCCTGTAGCTATTGTATCCCGAATCGTTTCGCCGATTCGGGACATTTTGAAAACGCAAACACGTCTGGCAAATCCGGACAATGCGGCCACGCTCCGCCGGACGAGGAACCGCGTGTGTAACTATCGAACAGATGTTTGCAATTATTGCGTTTGCCAGGCGTGGGTGCATACACTCGCAGTAAAATGGCCTTGCGACGCATCCCGTGCGCGGGCGGCCGACGACTCGATCGGAGGTCACCATATGCTGAAATTCCTTAACGCGCTCGCCGCCCTCGCGGCGGTGGGCTCGTTCGTCATCGCGTTTCTTGACTCGTATGAGGTTCGGTTTAAGGTCCGTAGGCGCACGCGCGGTGCGGACGGTGGACGGCATTTGCGCCGCAAGCGCAAATAAGAATGCCCGGGGGTCGGATCCCGGGCATTTAACTAAAGCTGAAAACTAGGCCGCCCGCGCTCTCGTACACTTACGCGGGATGCGTCGTTTTCTATTGACATTGTATCCCGAATCGCCCCGCCGATTCGGGACATTTTGAAAACGCAAATATGGGCTTAGGCACGAACGGTATCTCTTTAATTCCGAAAATTATGTATAATTCCAATACAAACTGGAATCGAACGAAAACAATGGAAATGAACGAAGCACTAATCTACTTACAAGAAGCACTAGGCCTTTCCGCCAAGACCAAAACTTGGCCTGGATCCGCATGCTTGCCGCTGCATCTGCGGGCGATTGAGGTCCGCGCTGTTGACGCAAACGGTTTTTCGTTTTTGCTTGCAAGTTTGCCTACAGGCGTCGGGCTTCCCGAGGCTAAGAGAGTCTATAGTCAGCTAGCCTTGCGCGCGGAGACTCCTGTTGTCGTTTCGTTTCCTGATGCCGATGCACGTCAGCGCAAAGCATTGGTCGCACAAGGGATTCCCTTTGTCTGCCCCGGTAGACAGGCTTTTCTTCCATTTATGGGCGCAGCTTGCACGGAGAGGGGCGGTGCCCGGTTTCGCAATCACGCGACCAAGATGTCACCCAACGCACAGGCTGCCGCAATCTGGGGAGCAGCCCGGGAGCCATATCGTCCCTATGACCTTTGTCGTGCGCTTGGGATTTCGGCAAGCCGCGCGAGTGAGGCCATAACCGAGCTTGTTGACAGGGGGCTCGCGAGGCGCGAGCGTCGCGAGCGACGTGTCGTCGTGTTCCCTGTTGCCGTTGATCTCCTGCTTAGCGAGCACATGGCAGAGCTCTCCTCGCCTGTCTCGAAGGTCTTTTTTGCAAGGAAGACGCCGCAGATCGACTATCTTGTTGACGCCGGGGAGACGGCGCTCGCTGAGCGTTCGATGCTCGCTGCGCCGGGCATGGAACAAAAGGCCGTCTTAAGAAGTGTATGGCGTCAACTGAGCGACCTCGAAGTCGCAGACGGGGAGTTGCCGGATAACGAGACGGCGATGATCCAAGTGTGGCGCTATGCACCCGTGTTTGCCGGCTCCTCCCGTGTCGACGACATTTCGCTTGCGCTATCTTTGGCGGCAATCGATGATGAGCGAATTCAGCTCGAAGTCGATCGCATGTTTGGAAAGGAATATCCATGGCAAGAAGCGCTGTAGAAGGTCTCCAAGAATTTCAGCAGCATATGCAAGAAGCTGCAGGATCGTATGCTCTTATCGGCGGCACGGCATGCGACATTTTGCTCGCGGAGGCGGGACTTCCGTTTAGGAGGACTCACGATTTTGATGTGGTAATTGTCGCCGATGACCGGTTGCCTCAGACGGCAGAAGCTATATGGACTTTGGTGCGTGATGGCGGCTACCGCTGCGGCTGGGGCGAAGGCAAAGGTTCATGTTTTTATCGGTTTACAGAGCCTAAGAGGCCGGGTTACCCCCATATGATCGAACTCTTCGCGAAGTGCCCCGACTTTCTAAAGGGTCGTGAGGGGATTGATGTGGCGCCAATTCACGTTGATGAAAACATAAGCAGTCTTTCGGCAATTTTGTTGGACGATGCTTACTACAGCTTGTTCCTTCAGGGAATTCGGACCGTAGACGGCGTTTCGGTCCTGGGTACGGAATACATTGTCCCGTTCAAAGCGAAGGCGTATCTCGACCTAAAAGCTAGAAGGGAGGCGGGGGAGAATGTTGATTCGCAGAAGGTAAAAAAGCATAAACGCGATGCGCTGAGGCTTGCTCAGCTGCTCGGCGAGTCGGAAGGTGTCGACCTGGGCGGAGAACTGAAGGACGATATGCTTGCGTTTGTTAAAGATTGCGAGGTGGGCGACGTCAATCTGAAACAGATCGGGGTTGCGGGCGTAACGATGGTGCAGTTGCTCGAGACGATGAAAGCAACATATGGCTTGATTGATTGAGTGGGGTTACGTGGCCCGGACGGTGCAGTCTAGCTGCGTTGTCCGGCGCGAAAGCTCGCAATTCGGCTATTATTTGTTTAGACAACTTGAGTTGTAGAGGAGTGACCGGCGATGGTGCAGGGCGCCAAACATATGAAGAGCAATAACGCCGCGGCCAGCGGCGGCTCAAGCCCTCAGCCCAAACATCAACCAAAACCTAAGCGCCGTCGCAAGCGGCTGCCGCGCTGGGCCGACCGGCTCATCACCATCGTCATCATCCTTATTGGCGTGGGCCTTATGACCTGGCCGTGGATTTTGGACCGGCTCGAGGCCTCGGGCGTGTTCAACCAGATCAGCACGGTGTCCAGCACCGTGGACGCGCTGTCTGCCGAGGAGCGTGAGCGCATCCTGCTCCAGGCGCGCTCCTTTAACGAGCAGCTGGCGGGCGAGGCCACCGAGCTTCCCGCCGATCAGATCGAGCCCTACGCCCAGCAGCTCATTTTTGACCGTGACCCCATGATGAGCTGGGTCGAGATCCCCTCCATCGACGTGAGCATGCCCATCTACCACGGCACGAGCGAGGAAGTCCTCATGGCGGGCGTCGGCCACCTGGAGGGCACGAGCCTGCCGGTGGGCGGCACCTCGACGCATTGCGTGCTCACCGCGCACTCGGGCATGCGCAACCTGAGCATGTTCGACGACATCCATTCGCTGGAGCCCGGCGACCTGGTGCTGCTGCACACCATGAACAAGACGCTCGCCTACAAGATGGTGGACTCCGAGGTCGTGCTGCCCGAGGAGATGGAGTCGCTGACCATCGAGCCCGGCGCCGACAAGGTGACGCTCGTTACCTGCACGCCCTACGGCGTGAACGACCATCGCCTGCTGGTGCATTGCGTGCGCACCAAGTACAACAAGAAGGACGTCGACAAGCAAAAGGCGCTGGCCGGCCGCCACTGGGGCAAGCGCGAGTTTGCCGTGCTCATCGTGGTCGTGGCCATCCTGCTGTTGCTGCTGGACATCGTGATCCACGCGATCCGAAAACGCCGCAAGGCCAAGGCCTCGGCATAGCCATCGTTCAGAACCACCACAATGGGGACAGGCACCTTTGTGGTGGCCCGAGGGCTTCCAAACCGTCCCAACATTCGATGAAAATCGCGATTTTGCCAAAAAACGTTGGATGTTGGGACGGTTTTTGTTGTGGGCAGGACGGTTTTCGCCGCAGGTTCGCCGGACCCGCCCCGCCAACCCGCCGTCCTCGTTACGTTTTCGCTGCATTTGGGTAAAGCGCCTGCTCCAAGCCGGCGTTGCCCTGTATACTAGAGCGGTTTAACTGTTATGCGGAAGGGAGCGCCTATGGCACTCAGCGAGAAAGACGTGCGCGGCATCGCCGAGTACGCAAAGATCGCACTGACCGATGACGAGCTCACCCAGATGACGTCCTACATGAACGACGCCGTCCAGATGCTCGAGCCCGTCTTGCAATATGACTTGCCCGACGTGGAGCCCACGTTCCATCCCATCGGAAGCCTGTCCAACGTGATGGGCGATGACCTGCGCGAGCCCGAGCGCGACCTGCCGCTCGACGTCGCGCTCGAAAACGCCGGCAGCGCGCGTGAGCGCTACTTCCGTGTGCCGTCCATTTTGGGAGAGGGGGAGAGCGAGTAATGGCGCAGAGCTTCGATTCCCTTACCGCCGCCCAGATCGCCGCGGGCGTTGCCGCCGGCGACTTTACCGCTACCGAGGTGGCCCAGGCCTCCCTCGCCGCCATCGAGACGCGCGAGGGCGGGGTCCAGGCATTCCTGCAGGTGGCGCCCGAGCTTGCGCTCGAGGCCGCCGCGCGCGTGGATGCCGACCGTGCCGCGGGCAAGCCGCTGCCCCCGCTTGCGGGCGTGCCGCTGGCCATCAAGGACAACATGAACCTCGTGGGCACGCGCACCACCTGCGCTTCCCGTATGCTCGAGAACTACCAGAGCGTCTACACCGCCACCTGCGTCCAGCGCATGCTCGATGCCGGCTGCCTGCCCATGGGCAAGGCCAACATGGACGAGTTTGCCTTTGGCAGCTCCACCGAGAGCTCGGCGTTTCACCGCACCAACAACCCCTGGGATACCGAGCGCGTGCCCGGCGGCTCCTCGGGCGGTTCCGCTGCCGCCGTCGCCGCGGGCGAGGTCGCGCTCTCGCTGGGCTCGGATACCGGCGGCTCCATTCGCCAGCCGGCGTCGCTGTGCGGCGTGGTGGGCTTTAAGCCCACGTATGGCGCCGTGAGCCGTTACGGCGTGGTTGCCTTTGGCTCGTCGCTCGACCAGGTGGGGCCCTTTGGCCGCACGGTCGAGGATGTCGCGCTGGCCATGAACGCGCTTACCGGCGCGGGCCACGATCCGTACGACTGTACCAGCCAGGATTGCGCCGTCGACTTTACCGAGCACCTCAACGACAGCATCGAGGGCAAGCGCGTGGGCATCATCCCCGCGTTTATGGAGGCCGAGGGCTTGACGCCCGAGGTCAAGGCCGCTGTTCAGCGCGCCGCCCAGGAGCTGCAGAACCAGGGCGCCGAGCTGGTCGAGGTTGACCTGCCGCACCTGGACGCCGCCATCGCCGCCTACTACGTCATCGGCCCGGCTGAGGCGTTCTCCAACCTGGCTCGCTTCGACGGCATTCGCTATGGCTATCAGGAGGAGGGCTGCGCCAACCTGTCCGACCAGAGCTCGCTGTCGCGCGCCCACGGCTTTGGCGCCGAGGCCAAGCGCCGTCAGATGCTCGGCGCCTACCTGCTGAGCTCGGGCGTGTACGACAAGTACTACTACGCTGCGCAAAAGGCCCGTACGCTCATCACGCAGGACTACGACGCCGCGTATGCCAAGGTGGACACGATCCTGATGCCCGCCTCGCCGCGCACGGCCTTTAAGTTTGGCGAGATCAGCGACCCCACGCAGATGTACCTGTCCGACCTGTACACCATTTCGCTTAACATTTGCGGCAACGGCGGCATCTCGGTGCCGCTGGGCCTGGGCGAGGACAGCAAGCTGCCCGTTTCTGCCCAGCTGGTGGGACCTGCGTTTAAGGACCGTCAGCTGCTCACGTTTGCCTGCGCTCTGGAGCGCGGCTTTGCCGATGCCGCCACGGGTGCGCCCGCGCTTTCCGTCGCGCCCGATTTTGCCGGGAAGGGAGGCGAGCTGTAATGAAGGAGCTTTCCGAGGTCCTGCAGGATTGGGAGGCCGTGATCGGCCTGGAGATCCACACCGAGCTCACCGCACTCGACACCAAGATGTTCTGCAACTGCAAGCTCAGCCACGATGACGAGCCCAACGCCAACGTGTGCCCGGTGTGCCTGGGCCTGCCCGGCGCCCTGCCGGTGCCTAACAAGCGCGCCATCGAGAGCATCGTCAAGGCCGGTCTCGCCACTAACTGCGAGATCCAGCGCCACTCGATGTTCTACCGCAAGCACTACTTCTATCCCGATATGGCCAAGAACTTCCAGACCACGCAGGGTCCGGTCGCCTTTGCCATGTATGGTCACCTGGATCTGGACGTGACCGGTCGCGGTGCCGCCGAGCGCCCCGACTGCGCGTTTGGCGAGGCCGAGGCTCAGAGCCTGGCGAGCGCCTCGGCCAACGCCGAGGGCCTGTCCACGTCCATGTCGTCGACCATGCGCGAGGGCAACCAGCGCGCCGGCCACCTGGCCAGCTACGACGCGTCCAACCTGCAGATGCCTGAGCGTCGCGAGGACGGCTCCTACACGGTGCCCATCCGCATCCTGCGCATCCACATGGAGGAGGACGCCGCCAAGATGGTGCACGTGGGCGGTGCCGAAGGCCGCATTACCGCCGCGGCCGAGTCGCTCGTCGACTACAACCGCTGCGGCACGCCTTTGATTGAGCTCGTGACTGAGCCCGACTTGCGTACGCCCGAGGAGGCTCGCCTGTTTATGGAGAAGCTCCGTCGCATCTTTGTGACGCTGGGCATTTCCGATTGCTCCATGGAGAAGGGCTCCATGCGCTGCGACGGCAACGTGTCGCTGCGCCGCCGCGGCGAGACCAAGCTGGGCACCAAGACCGAGCTCAAGAACCTCAACTCGTTCAAGAGCCTGCACGATGGCCTTGCCTACGAGATCTGCCGTCAGGCCGAGGTGCTCGAGGAGGGCGGCATCATCTATCAGGAGACCCGCCATTGGGAACCCAGCCGCAAGCGCACCGTGGTCATGCGTGTGAAGGAGACGGCCGACGACTATCGTCTGTTCCCCGATCCCGACCTGGCACCGTTCGATCTGGACGACGAGTTCATCGACCGCTGCCGTGGCGAGATCCCCGAGCTGCCCGATGCCAAGCGCGCCCGCTTTGAGGCCGACTTTGGCATTAAGGCGGCCGACGCCGAGCAGATCGCCGGCGACCCGGAGTTTGCCGAGTTCTTTGAGGCGGCCGCTGCCGGTATGGCTGGCAAGGAGGCTCAGACGGTCGCAAACCTGCTGGTCAACGAGATGATCGCCTACCTTAAGGGCGCGGGCGTGTCGCTCGCCGAGTCCGGCATCGTGCCGGCTCAAGTGGCAGCCCTTGCCAAGCTGCTGGCGACCGATGCCATTAGCTCCAACCAAGCGCACGAGGTCTTTGAGGCCATGGCCCAGACCGGCGACGACCCCAACAAGATCGTCGACGAGCGCGGTATGCGTCAGGTGAGCGATGCCGGTGCGCTGCAGCCGATTGTGGACGAGGTGCTGGCAAACTGTGCCGATCAGGCGCAGCAGTATCGTGACGGCAACCAGAAGGTTATCGGCTTTTTGGTGGGCCAGTGCATGAAGGCGAGCCGCGGCAAGGGCAACCCGAAGCTCTTCAACGAGTTGCTGAGAACGTCGCTCTCGTAAGCGGGAACCCGGGAGCCCCGGCAGGGCGGGTGCTTCCTCAAAATTTCGAACAGTCCTGCGCAAGACGAAGGCCACATTAAGTGGCCTTCTTTGCGTGCGGAACTCATTTTGAGCAAGCACCCGCCCTGCCGGGGCTCCCGGGTTCTGCGACGACTCGGCCGTTCGGGTCAGGTGGGCTGAATGGAATTTGGTGAATGAGGGCGTCGTTGGCGCCCTCATTCTTTATAAATGTTGGGAGCGCCAGGTGGTGGGGGTGGTGCCGGTGTGTTGCTTGAAGGCTTGGGCGAAGGCGGCCTGCTGAGGGTAGCCTAGACGCTCTGCCACCTGCGCTATCGTGAGCGCGCTATCGGCCAAAAGGTCCTGTGCTCGCTCCATACGGCGTCTGCGAATGTAGGCGCCCAGGGACTCGCCAGTTTGGGCCTTAAAGGTGGCGCATAGCTTGGAGCGGCTTGTGTAGAGCCTCTCGGCCACCTCGTTGATACCCACATGTTTGCCCTTGTCGAGCGAGTGTTCTACAAGGCTCGTCGCTTCCTCGGCAATGGTCACGCTGGCGCGTGTGTCTGCCGCCTGCTGCGCCTGCTTGTGGGCCGCGCGCGAACAGGCGAGCTCCGCGACCATGGTCTCCACGATGCCTTGCATATAGACGTGTCCGCCTACGGTGCGGGCGCGGTCCTCGTTAATCCGGTGCAGCGTGTGGCAGATGGCGGACGTCGCTTCTTCGTGCCATGGCTCGGCAAACGCCTCAAAGACCCCTGCGAACTCGGTGGGATAGCGGTGCTCCAGTTCGTCAAAATATCCAGGCAAAAAGAGCACCGAGCGCGAGTGATAAAGCTGCCCTGCAAACAGCGGACTTAGTTCCTCGCCGCAGCTATCTTGGATAAAGCTGCACACCGCGCTGTTCGGCCACGGTCCATGCAAGGGTTTAAGGTTCGCAGGCGTTATGCCGGCTTCGGGCATGCACATGAGCGTGGGCGCGCTGACTTCGCTCACGCAGGCGTACGGCTCGGGTGTGTATTCGGCCAGGTGCATATCGTGCGTCGGGGTAATGAAATGCTCCATAACGATGCAGGCGGGGGAGAGAGGCATGATCCATGCGCGGCCGTGCGCCCGGTCGTTTGCCACCTCGCCGGTAAAGACGGCGCCCTTGCCGGTAAGTTCCAGGCCAAACTGCTCAAACTGTGGTGCATAGAGCCCGGTTATGTCGGTCGCTGCCCGCCGTATTTGCAAAAGCGTCCCTTTCCTTTGCAGAAACGTCCACGCCTGGCTTGATTGTGAGCCATGGCTAACACATCAATGATAAGTTCATTACGGTTAACTCTCAAGCCGTTAGAAAGGAATCTCATGGCAAAGGAATCAAAAAGGGAAGGTGGAGGCATCGGCGAGTTGCTCGTGTATGCCGGTGACCGCAAATTCCTAACGTATTTGGGCATGGCGCTCTCGGCGCTCTCGCAGCTGCTGAGCTTTGGCCCGTACGTGTGCATTTGGCTTGTCGCGCGCGATCTGATCGCCGTGGCACCTAACTGGAGCGAAGCCTGCGGCATCGCGACGTATGGCTGGTGGGCCGTGGGGTTTGCGCTGGCAAGCATCGTGGTCTATTTCGTGGGACTCATGTGTACGCACCTGTCCGCGTTTCGCTGCGCGTCCAATATCCGCAAGACAACGAGCGAGCATCTGCTTAAGCTACCGCTCGGCTACTTTGACACGCACGCCACCGGTGAGCTGCGCCGCATCGTAGACGGATGCGCCGCCTCCACCGAGACTCTGCTCGCGCATATGCTGCCCGATATCGCCGGCGCCATCGCCATGGTCGTGGGCCTACTCGTGCTGCTTTTCGCCCTCGATTGGCGTTTGGGCGCGGCATGCCTCATCTCGGTGGCCATTTCGTTTGGCGCTATGGCCACCATGATGAGCGGCAAGGGCGCCGAGTTCATGAAGGCCTACATGGGCGCGCTGGTCAAGATGAACAAGACCGGCACCGAATACGTACGCGGTATCCCCGTGGTCAAGGTATTTCAGCAGACGGTCTACTCCTTTAAGGCGTTCCACGACGCGATCGCCGAATACGCCGACATGGCACAAAGCTATGCGGGCACGTTTTGCCGAGGTCCGCAGGTACTCAACCTTACCGCGCTCAATGGTCTTGTGACATTCCTGTTGCCCGTGGCGTTGCTGTTGGCGCCGGGCGAGAAGGACTTCGCGCATTTTATGGCCAACTTCACGTTTTACGCGATATTTTCGGCCGTGGTACCGACGGCCATGACCAAGCTTATGTTTGTGGGCGAGGCCTCTCAGATGAGTGCCGATTCGCTGGCTCGAATTCGAAGCGTCATGGATTCCAAGCGGCTCTCCGTGCCCGCGCAACCCAAGCACCCTGCCGGCGGCGACGTGCGATTTGAGGACGTGAGCTTTACGTACGAGGGTGCCGAAGCACCTGCCGTTAGCCATGTGAGCTTTAACGTTTCCGCGGGTAGCACCCTCGCCCTGGTGGGTCCCTCGGGCGGCGGTAAGTCAACCTGCGCCAGCCTGATCCCGCGTTTTTGGGATGTTTCTTCGGGTCGAGTGCTCGTAGGCGGTGTGGACGTTCGCGACATGGACCCGCACGAGCTTATGGACCAGGTTGCCTTCGTGTTCCAGACCAACCAGCTGTTCCGGCAAACACTTGCCGATAACGTGCGTGCCTCCAAGCCCACGGCCACTGACGACGAAGTGCGTGCGGCCCTCTCCGCAGCTCAGTGCGACGACATTGTGGCCAAGCTCCCGCAGGGCATTAACACCATGCTCGGTGCTGGAGGGGCATATCTTTCGGGCGGCGAGGTGCAGCGCGTAGCACTCGCCCGCGCGATCCTTAAAGACGCGCCTATCGTGGTGCTCGATGAGGCCACGGCGTTTGCCGACCCCGAGAACGAGGCGCTCATCCAGCGTGCCTTTAGCAAGCTGGCGGCGGGTCGCACAGTCATTATGATCGCGCACCGGCTTTCGACCGTGGTGGGGGCCGACAAGATCGTGGTGCTCAACCAAGGTAGCGTGCAGGAGACTGGCACCCATGCCGAGCTGCTGTCCCAAAACGGTCTATACGCCAAGATGTGGGCCGAATACGAACAGGCCGCGAGCTGGAAGATCACTGCTGCCGCGGATGCCGTCGTCACGAAGGGAGGCGAGGCCTAAATGTTCGCCTCATTCCAAAAGAAGTACTTCCTATCCGATAAAGGCGTCGCCGGCGTAAAACGCGGCATTTTCTGGACCGCGCTCACCAATCTCATTACCATGGCCGGCATGGGCTTATTGTTCCTGGTCATGGCCGGTTTTGTCGAACATCTCGCCACCGGTGCCGACCTGCCAGATGCCCTGCCGATTGTGGGCGGCCTCCTGGTCTTTTTCGTGTTGCTCTTTGCCTCTAACTGGCAGCAGTATTACTACACCTACTGCATCTTTTACGAGGAGTGCGGCAAGCAGCGTATGGAGATTGCCGAGCGCTTGCGCAAACTGCCGCTGTCGTTTTTTGGTCGTCGTGATCTGGCCGATTTAACCGAGACCATCATGGGCGATGTCCAGACCATGGAACATGCCTACAGCCACGTGTTGGGAGAGCTTTGGGGCGCTATTATCGCAAGCGCTATTGTGTTCGTGGCATCGCTGTTCTTTTGCTGGCAGTTGGCGATAGCGGCGTTTTGGAGCGTTCCCGTGGCCTTTGCCGTGCTGTATTTGACGCGCGGTCCCATGGTCCCGGTGTTCGACCGTGTTCGCGCCGAGAAGGTCAAAGTCACTGAGGCGATCCAGGAGACGCTCGATTGTGTGCGCGAGATCCGCGCTACCAACCAGGAGGCCTATTATCTTGAGGGACTCGGCGCCGTGATTGATGTCGAGGAGCGCGAGACCACTAAGGGAGAACTCGTTAACGGGCTTTTGGTCAACTCCGCCTTTGTCATCCTGCGTCTGGGCATTGCCACCACGCTGGTAACGGGTGCCGCGATGGTTGCCTCGGGGCGGGTCGACTTTTTGGTGATGTTTGCCTTCTTGCTTATGGTGAGCCGCATCTATGCGCCTTTTGACCAGGCGTTGATGCTAGTGTCCGAGCTGTTTGCCGCCGAGTCGTCAGCTAAGCGTATGCGCTCTATCATGGAAGAGCCTGTGGCGCGGGGCAGCGAGAAATTTGAGCCCGTGGGCCACGATGTGGTGTTCGATCACGTAGCATTTGGCTATGGTGCGGGCGAGGACGGCCGCGCCGGCGAGAAAGTTCTTACCGATGTGAGCTTTACCGCCAAGGAAGGCGAGGTCACGGCACTGGTCGGTCCTTCGGGCTCCGGTAAGTCTACGGTGAGCCGCCTTGCCGCGCGCTTTTGGGATGCCACCGCGGGCAAGGTTACCGTGGGCGGTGTGGATGTTGCGAGCGTCGATCCCGAGGTGCTGCTGCGCGACTACGCCATTGTGTTCCAAGACGTGCTGCTCTTTGACGACACGGTGATGGGAAACATCCGTCTTGGTCGTCACGATGCCACCGATGAGCAAGTGCTTGCGGCTGCGCGTGCCGCCAACTGCGACGAGTTTGTGAGCCGCATGCCGCAGGGCTACAACACCATGATCGGCGAGAACGGCTCCAAGCTGTCCGGCGGCGAGCGCCAGCGCATCTCTATCGCCCGTGCGCTGCTCAAAGACGCGCCGATCGTGTTGCTGGACGAGGCGACGGCGAGTTTGGATGTGGAGAACGAGACCGTGGTGCAGCAGGCGCTTTCCCGCCTGCTCGCAGGCAAGACGGTTATCGTGATCGCCCACCGTATGCGCACGGTAGAAAATGCCGATAAGATCGTTGTGCTCAAGGATGGTGTGGTAGCCGAGCAGGGCACTCCGGCGCAGCTCAAGGCGGCAGGTGGAGAATTCGCCCGCATGGTGGCGCTGCAAAAGGAAGCAGCTACCTGGCAGTTGTAAGAAGGGGCAAAGGGACAGTCCCTTTCTCACATTGACAATCGGTTACTCCGCATCGTTAATTTTCAAAAGGTTAGCCATGGCTGACCTAGATAGTTAGATAAAATTGAGATATTTCAAAAGCGTGCTCGAGCAAACTTGTTTACTCGGGTGCTGAAGCACCATGCCGCGTCCAATGCGGCAAAAGGGAGAAGCAACATGAAGAAGTCGACGTTCAATACCCTGCTTGTCGGTGGCGGTTTTCTGCTTGGCACGGCCGGCATCAAGCTGCTTACCAGCGCTCCGGTCAAGAATGCCTGCGTGCAGGGTATCGCGTGCGGCATGCGCATCAAGAACGGCTACCAGGACATGGTCGAGCAGGCCAAGGCTAATGTCGACGACATGGTTGCCGAGGCTGCTTACATCACCCAGAGCGAGGCCGCTGCTGACGAGGCAGCCGAGTAGCGCTCCTAGGCACAAACTATGAGATTCTCGATTATTAGCGAGATCCCCGGCAGGACCCGTCTTCAATTGGCGGGTCCTGTGCCAGAGAGCGATCTCGATGCACTTCTTAAGCTTGGCGGCGACATCGACGGCGTGCACAAGGTGCGCGTCTACGGCCGCATCGGCCAGATGGCACTCGAATACGACGAGTCGCGCCGCGATGCCGTGCTGGCCGCCGTCGGTGCGCTCGACGCTCAGGCCATTGCCGACGCAAAGACAGGCTACGTGATGCAGCTTGAGCCACGCAAGCACAAGCTCGTCATGGATCTTGCCACACTTATCGGTGCCCATTACGCACGTCGCTGGTTCTTGCCGACGCCTCTGCGTGCGGTGTTTGTCGTGGCCGGTTACATGGCATTTTTGCGCGCTGCCCTTCATGAGCTCGCGCAGCCGCGCCTGACCGTTCCCGTGCTCGACGCTTCGGCCATCGGCATTTCGTTCGTCAAGCGTGATGTCGACACCGCGGGCCAGACGATGTTCCTGCTCAACGTGGGCGAGCTGCTCGAGGACTACACCCGCGCCATGAGCGAAAACGAGCTCATCAACTCGCTGCTCGATGTGCCCGACAAGGCGCAAAAGGTCGTCGGCGACACCGAGGTAAGCGTTGCCGCCACCGAGCTCGAGCCCGGCGACTTGGTCGCCGTGCGCACCGGCATGTCCATCTGCATCGACGGTGTTGTCGAGCAGGGGAGCGCTATGGTCAACCAGGCGACCCTGACCGGCGAGCCGCTGGCCGTCGAGCGCAGCGTGGGCGACGACGTGTTCGCCGGTACCGTCGTGGAAGACGGCGGCATCTTGGTGCGCGTGCGCGCCAATACGGCGCAAACCAAACTGCGCTCAATCGTCTCGCTCGTGCAGACGGCCGACTCGCTCAAGTCCGAGGGCCAGTCGCATATGGAGGACCTTGCCAACAAGATCGTCCCGTGGAACTTCCTGCTCGCGGGCCTGGTTGCGCTCACCACGCGCAGTCTCATCAAGACCTCCGCGGCACTGATGGTCGACTACTCGTGCGCACTCAAGCTCACGGGTTCCGTTGCCGTCATGACTGCCATGAGCGATGCTGCCAAGATGGGCGTTATGGTCAAGGGCGCTAAGTACTTTGAGTCGTTTGCCAAGGTCGATACCATTGTCTTTGACAAGACCGGCACGCTGACCGAGGCCCAGCCGCGCCTAGCTTGCGTGCTCACGACCGACGGCTGGAGCGAGGACGAGGTCCTGCGCCTTTCCGCTTGCTTGGAGGAGCATTTTCCGCATCCGGTGGCGCGTGCCGTGGTCAACGCCGCCCGCGAGCGCGGGCTCGAGCACCGCGAGCGTCACGCTGCGGTCGAGTATATTGTGGCGCACGGCATCGCTTCGTCCATCGAAGGGCGTCGCGCGATTATCGGCTCGGCACACTTTGTGTTTGAGGACGAGAGCGCGCAGCTCGAGGCCGACATTAAGGAGCAAATCGAGTCCCAGATGCAGGGCCTGTCGCCGCTGTATCTGGCGGTCGATGGAAAGGTCGTCGGCGTGCTCGGCATCGAGGATCCGCTCAAGGCCGGGGTCCGTGAGGCCATCGCCGACCTGCACGCGTTGGGCGTTAAGCATGTCGTTATGCTCACGGGCGACTCGGAGCGCACGGCCGAGCGCATTGCTCGCGAGGCAGGGGTCGACGAGTTTAAGGCCGAGCTGCTGCCCGAGGACAAGTACGCGTATGTGGAGCGCATTAAGGGCGAGGGGCGCCACGTTGCCATGGTGGGCGACGGTGTCAACGATTCGCCGGCGCTCGGTTTGGCCGACGTGGGCTTGGCGATGGGTGGCGGAAGCGACATCGCCAAGGAGGTTGCCGACATCATCCTGACCGATACGGATCTTGCCGCGATCGTGCGCCTGCGCCGTATGAGTCAGGGGCTTATCGATCGTCTGACGAGTTCGTATTCCAAGGTGATGCTCACCAACTCGGCGCTCCTGGCGCTGGGCATTACCGGCATGATCACTCCGCAGACGTCGTCACTGCTGCACAACGGCTCAACGATCGCCTACAGCCTGGGCAACGCAAAGGCTTACCTGCGCTAGCAGACGTGTTCGCTCACGTTATCTGGCCTGCGCCTGGACGGCATCAGTGTCGTCCGGGCGCAGGCCTTTTGCATTTGACCATGTGCTAGCTTCTCAATATAGTGTTGCTAGCAGGGCTAGCAATTGAAGGGAGCGGGATCGACGTGGGTGCTGTTAGCAGCATGGCGCAGGTGAATGTTCGCGTAGATCGCTCGGTTAAAGAGCGCGCCGAGGAAGCGCTGCGGCTTTCGGGCGGGTCACTGCCCGAGCTCATCAAAAAGGTGGTGGCCAAGGTCGCGCAGGGTGGCGGGCAGTGCGAGGAAGTGCTTGCGGCCGTCGACGACCGGCGGCAGACCGTCGCGCCCGATACTCCGTTCGCCGCATCATGGGCGGCGGCAGATCAGCTTTACGCGGACCTGGGCATCGCTACGTCGCCCGTATCCGACGATCGCGGTTGGGAAACAATCTATTCCGAAGCCATGGACGAGCACTATCGCCAAAAGGGGATGATCCTGTGAGCGGGGCTCCCCTCAAAATAATGGTGGATGCCAACGTATGGGTTGATTCGTTTTGCGCCGACCATGCCGAGTCGCTTGCCGCACGCGCGTTTATTGGGCAGGCGACGGAGGCGGGGGCATTGCTGTTCTTTCCGGTGCATATCGCCAAGGACGTACTGTATGTTGTACAGCACGAACTGAAGCGCAGCGTTCTTGCCAGCGGGGGAGCGCTCGGCGAGGCTTCTGCCCGCGCGATTGGCGATGCGGCGCTGGCGTTTGTTCGGAACATGACCGAAAACGCCACGGCCGTGGGTGCAGATGCGTCGGACCTTTGGCTGGCCGACAAATACTTAGCGCTCCATCGCGATTACGAGGACAACTTGGTACTCGCCGCATGCAAACGCGCCCAGGTTGATTACTTGGTGACCAACGATCGAAAACTGCTCGAACATGCCGATCTTGCAGCAAAGACACCTCGTCAAATGATGCCGATTCTTGTTTTGGCCAAACGCGGCGGCACGGCTATCGGTTGACGCGAGCTGTTCGCGGGCCCCTTGGACGACGATGCGCCAAGGGGCCCGCGTCTGCTATTTACAAAAGCTCGGCCTTGATGGTGGGACTTTCTGCGAGCTGCTCGGCTGCCTTTTCGTTGGAGCTGTCGAGTGCTGCCAGACTGCGGTAGACCCACTCGTTGACCTGGGTGTTCTTGACGCCTGCGGTCTGCATAAGGGCGCCTACCTCGCGGATTGCTGCGAACAGATCGGCCTTGGGACCCGCGAGCTCGACCTCGATACCGTGGTAGGCGGTCACGCCACGGTTCTCGCTCACGTGGTCGATAAAGCCCTCGACGGTCTCAAGCTGCTGGGCGAGAGCTGCATCATCGGCTGCGTCCAGCGCGACGAGTGCGTTCGATACCGTGAGAGCGGGATGTCCGCAGGGGACAAAGCCTTCGATGACATCCATGGCTTCGGTAATGGTTGAGCCCAGGCCTGCGAGGGCATTGACGAGTTGCTGCTTGGTATCCATAACGGTCCTTTCGACGGGTCAATTTTGCTTGGCGAAAATATACGTGACGCGTTCGGTGGCAAAAGTGCGAAGTATGGTGCACATTAGGGTCTTCACAGCTCGTGCATAGAGCAGCTGTCTGCCTTTAGAACGTGGTAAGATAGCTATCCACGAGCGGGGTTCACCCCGCGTGTTCCTTGAAAAGTCGACGGTTATCGGGTGTTTGCAGGCCCGATACCATCCAGACTTTCCCGACATCCGGGGGCGACTGGTTTCGACACGATAGCTCTGAGAGAGGAAGCAAGCCGAGGTCTCCTCGCCTCGTTAAACAGGGGTACCGTCAAATTGAATTGACAACAACTCTTCTTTTGAGCCTATGGCTCTCGCTGCTTAATTTATAGCGGCGCGTCAACCCGGTGATTTCCCCGACACCGGCGCGACGTCATTTTAGGGGAATGCTCCTGCGCACGTAATCGGTATGGCGCAGGCTAAGACCGAACCGGTTAGGACACCGCGAGCGTGTCGCTGCGCGCAAAGCGTCCGAGACTAAACCAGCGACTGAGCTTGGAGATGCCAATCAGGGGGCTTTCGTGGACCGGAGTTCGATTCTCCGCGCCTCCACCATACGTAACAGGCAGGTAGATACTTATATCTACCTGCTTTTTGATTTCCAGTTCGTACCGCGGAGAATCGAACTCTGTGCAGGGCGCGAGCGTTAAGCAAACGCGAAGCGTTTGTAGCCCGCGGGCGAGGGCGGCGGCAGCCGGCCGAAGCCGGTGCGTATTTGCGAAGCAAATACGCGGATTCTCCGCGCAAAGCCTCAGCCCTATGCAGATGCGATGCCGATCGGACTGCAGCCTGCCATGCCCCGCATCAACGTCGCCCCAGGCGGAAAATCCATCCCAGAATTCCGGTTCAGACTGGGATGCGGTTTCCGGATGACGTTTCAAGCGGAAACTGCATCCCGGAATCGACGCTCGGAATGGGATTCATTTTCCGGAAGACGCCTCAAGCGGAAACTGCATCCCGGAATCCGCGCTCAGAACGGGTCGCGCTTTCCCAATGACGGTCCAAGCGGAAAGCGCATCCCGGAATCCCGCCTCAAACTGGGACGCGCTTTCCGCTTCACCTGCCGCCTCGAAAAACCTGCGCGCCCTCCATCCCAAAACTGGGTAGAAGAAAGCCAAAACGCAATCGCAGGAGGTCAACATGACTGCAGAAGATAAGGCGAAAAACGCTGGCAAGGTCGCGCTCGTCTTGGAGGGCGGCAGTTTTCGCGGGCAGTTTACCGCCGGCGTGCTCGACGTTCTCATGGAGGCCGGTGTCGAAATTCCGGCGGTGTACGGCGTCTCGGCCGGTGCGCTCAACGGCGTCAACTACAAGTCACACCAGATCGGTCGCGTCAATCGCATCAACCTGACCTTCTGCAATGACAACCGCTACATGGGTGCCGCATCCTTCGCATCCACGGGCTCCATCGTGGGTTACGACTTTATCTTCAACGATATCCAGGACCGCCTGGATCCCTTTGACAACGAGGCGTTCGACGCGAGCCCCATTGAGATGTACGCCGTCGCGACGGACATGCTCTTTGGAACCGCCACGTACCTCCCGGTCAAAAGCGCCGTGCTCGATCTCGACGCCGTGCGCGCCTCGACCTCGCTGCCGCTGGTGACGCCGCCGGTCGAGATTGACGGGCACAAATACGTCGACGGCGGCGTGGCCGATTCGGTTCCTATCGAGCATGTGCTCGAGGAGGCCGGCTTCGAGCGCGCGGTTGTCATTGTCACGCAGGACCGCTCGTACGAGAAAAAGCCCTACGAGTTTATGCCTGCCGCGCGCGCCCGCTATGCCGACTACCCCTACCTGCTCGAGGCTATCGAGACGCGCCACGACCGTTACAACATACAGCGCATGCACCTGTGGAAGTATGAGCGCGAGGGCCGTGCGTTGGTCGTCGCTCCGCAAAAGCCGGTCGAGGTCGGCCATGTCGAGCACGATCCGGCAAAGCTTTTGGACCTGTATATCCAGGGCCGTCAGGAGGCAAAGCGCCTGCTCGCGGAAATCCAAGAGTTCGTTGAGCGCTAGCGACGGCGAACCCTCAAAAAATGACAACAGCTAAAGAGTTGGAAAAATCACGGCTCGTGGATGACATGTGCAGAAACTCTGGTCGGAGCCAAAATACCTGTTGACTCGTACGGCGAGCGGGGTAATATGGACGGGTTACTTGCAGAGCCCCGTGAATCTCTGTAACAACACGTACTGTACATGGAGGAGTCTAAGTGATTTCGAAATCGACTCACTACGCCAAGCAGGGCGAGGTCCAGCGCAACTGGGTTCTCGTCGACGCCGATGGTGCTGTCCTGGGCCGTCTTGCCACCCAGATCGCAATGATCCTGCGCGGTAAGAACAAGCCCCAGTTCACGCCCAACAGCGACTGCGGCGACTTCGTTGTCGTCATCAACGCCGATAAGGTCCAGCTTACCGGTAACAAGGCCGACACGAAGACCTATTATCGCCACAGCGGCTACAACGGCGGCCTCAAGGCTGAGAGCTTCCGCCAGGCTATGGAGAAGCACCCGGAGAAGGTCATCGAGCGCGCCGTTCGCGGTATGCTGCCCAAGACCACCCTCGGCCGTGCCCAGATGACCAAGCTTAAGGTCTACGCTGGTGCCGAGCATCCGCATGCTGCCCAGAACCCCACGAAGATTGAGCTGGAGGCTTAAAGATGGCTGAGAACACCGTTGTCTACCAGGGTACCGGCCGTCGTAAGAACGCCGTCGCCCGCGTCCGTCTCGTCCCCGGCACCGGCAAGGTGACCATCAACAAGCGTGACGCCGAGCAGTATTTCGGCCGTCATCAGCTCGTTGAGAACGCCCTTGCTCCCTTCAAGGTGACCGACACCGCCGGTCAGTTCGACGTTATCGCTCTGTGCGATGGCGGCGGCATCTCCGGTCAGTCCGGCGCTCTGCGCCTGGGCATCGCTCGCGCTCTTCTGAACGCTGGCGACTATCGTGCTGACCTCAAGAAGGCCGGTTTCCTTACGCGCGATGCTCGCGTGGTCGAGCGCAAGAAGTACGGCCTCAAGAAGGCCCGCCGCGCTCCCCAGTTCTCCAAGCGCTAAGGTTTTATCTCCTTTCGAGATACAATGTACAAGCGGGGCCTGCCGATTCCTCGGCGGGTCCCGCTTTTCTTTTTCGACTAGGGTGGGCGGTTGTATATCGCCTGCTAGGGAAGGAGCGATCCTATGCCCCAGAACATCTTCGGTACCGACGGCGTCCGTGGCGTCGCCAATGCCGGCCTCTCGTGCGACCTCGCGTTTCGCCTGGGCCGCGCGGCGACCAAGTTTCTTGGTCCGGATATCTGCGTCGGCCGCGACACGCGTCTTTCGGGCACCATGCTCGAGAGCGCTCTGACCGCCGGCATTATGGCCGAGGGCGGCCGTCCGCATTGCTGCGGCGTCATCCCCACGCCCGCCGTGGCGCTGCTCACCGTTCAGAACGAGCTCGACGGCGGCATCGTCATCTCCGCTTCGCACAATCCGCCGGAGTTCAACGGCATCAAGTTCTTTAGCCGCAAGGGTATGAAGCTTCCCGATGCGGTCGAGGAGGAGATCAGCGCCTGGGTCATGTCCGAGGAAGCCATGGCTGCCGATACGCTGCCGACTGGCGCCGGCGTGGGCCACATTATCAAGATGAAGGACGCTCGCAAGGCATACGTCGACCACGCCATCGATACGCTTGATGGCCTGAGGCTCGATGGCCTGGTCGTTGCCGTCGACTGCGGTCACGGTGCTTCCTGCCAGACTACGCCCGCCGCGCTGCAGCGCCTGGGTGCCACGGTCCATGCCATCAACACCGATTACTGCGGCACCGACATCAATGTCGAGTGCGGCTCTACGCACCTCGAGCCCCTGCGCGAGCTCGTGCTGCGCACCCATGCTGACATCGGTCTGGCCCACGACGGCGACGCCGACCGCGTACTGTTCGTGGACAGCGAGGGCAACGAGATCGATGGCGACTACATCCTGGCTATCTGCGGTTCTGACCTCGCCGCTCGCGGCAAGCTCGCCAACTCCGAGATCGTCTCGACCGTCATGTGCAACCTTGGCTTCTCCATCGCTATGAAGGAGCAGGGCTTCGAGATGGTTCAGACCGCCGTGGGCGACCGTTATGTTCTTGAGCGCATGCTCGCGGACGGCGCCGTCATCGGCGGCGAACAGTCCGGGCACATCATCTTCCTGGAGCACAACACCACCGGTGACGGCTTGGTGACGGCTCTGCAGCTGCTGGCCGTGCTCAAGCGCACCGGTCGTACCCTCACCGATCTTGCCGGCATCATGAAGAAGTACCCGCAGGTACTCGTCAACGTGCATTCGGACAACAAGGCTGGTCTGGACGATTGCCAGCCCATTTGGGACGCCGTCGCTGCTGCCGAGAAGGAGCTTGACGGCCGCGGCCGCATTCTGGTGCGCCCGAGCGGTACCGAGCCGCTGGTTCGCGTTATGGCCGAGGCGGAGACGCACGAGCTGACCCAGCGTGTTGTCGACGACATCGTCGAGGTTGTCAAGCGCGAACTTCCCTAATGGTCAAAAACGGGTGCCAAGTGGTAAACTGTTAAAGCTATTTTGGTTGATTGGTATGTCCGAGGGGGATCATGTTCACTAAAGTCCTAAGGTCTTTTGGTATGCGTGGTCGAGTTCTTACGCTGGATGCTCCCATCTCGGGCGACGTCATTCCGCTTTCCGAGGTAAACGATCAGACGTTTGCCACTGGCCTTTTGGGCCAGGGCGTTGCCATTCAGCCCACCGGAACGCGTGTGATTGCACCGGCTGATGCCAAGGTCGAGGCCATTTTTCCCACGGGTCATGCCGTTGCACTTAACACGGTCGATGGCCTGGACGTGCTTATCCACGTTGGTTTGGACACTGTTCAGCTCGAGGGCAAGCACTTTACCGTACATGCGCAAGTGGGTGACATCGTCCATAAGGGCGATGTACTCATTGAGTTCGATCGCGAGGCAATTGCTGCCGAGGGCTACGATGTGACGGTTCCCATCTTGGTGTGCAACTCCGTTGAGTTCTCGAGCATCAAGGGCTCCGTTGGCGTGCATGTCGAAGAGATGGACCAGCTCATCGTTGCTCGCGAGCGATAGCAAGTGCACGTGGCCATTAGCCTACAATTCAAACACGTTTACGGAGGGCGCCCTTGAAAGAGGACGCCCTCCGTGGCAAGATGGGATTTGTCCGAAGCTAAAAGGCTTCGGGTCACCGTGGACGGGCAGGGGCCTCGACGCGGCTAGACACGAGACACATACATTACGCGACCTCGCCCTGGTGGCCGCACACGTTGGTTGCGGCCGACGCGGGCCGCGGGCAAGTGCTTGTAAAGGGAGCCTTGCCTCTCTTGTACGAGAAAGGACGCGTAATGAAGATCATTAAAGCTAAAGACTACGAGGATATGAGCCGCAAGGCCGCCAATATCATCTCGGCGCAGGTTATCCTCAAGCCCGACTGTGTGCTGGGCCTTGCCACCGGCTCCACCCCGATCGGTGCCTACAAGCAGCTCGCTGCTTGGTACGAGAAGGGCGACGTCGACTTTGCCGAGGTCAGCACCTACAACCTGGACGAGTATCGCGGCCTTTCGCACGACGATCCCCAGAGCTATCACTACTTTATGCGTGAGAACTTCTTCGATCACATCAACATCGACCTGAACAACACGCATGTGCCCGACGGTTCCAACCCCGACGCCGCCGCTGCCTGCTCTGAGTACGACAAGATCGTCGCCGCCGCCGGTTACCCGGATCTGCAGCTGCTCGGCATTGGCAACAACGGCCACATCGGCTTCAACGAGCCCGATGACCACTTCTCCAAGGGCACGCACTGCGTCGACCTCACCGAGAGCACCATTCAGGCCAACAGCCGCCTGTTCGACAGCATCGACGACGTTCCCCGTCAGGCCTACACCATGGGTACCCAGACCATCATGTATGCCCGCATGATCCTGGTCGTCGCCAACGGCGAGGCCAAGGCTCAGGCCGTGCATGACATGTGCTACGGTCCGGTTACGCCCGCGTGCCCGGCTTCGATCCTGCAGCTGCACACCAACTGCGTTGTCGTTGCCGACGAGGCCGCCCTTTCGCTCTGCGAGTAGCGCGAATCCTGCACCTCGACATAGCCTTGCCTAAGGCCTCCGCTTTGCGGGGGCCTTTTTGCTATCCCTTTCCGCCCGCTTGACCAAAATCTTGCCGCAAGCTTGACGAATGCCGGATGTCCAACAGTTTGATTCATTTCATACCAGATTCTATGCAAAAATGCCACTAAAAGGTCGTAGACGGTAGCGGGTGCTAGGCGAGTTGAATGACATAGCTGAACCTTGTTCATCTGCGTTACACTGCCGCTTAGATGGGACAAGCTGACAAGCTCATTTACCTGCTTAAAGACCGATTAGTCGGGGGATTAATAACAATCGGCCCTCGCTGTACAAAAACTTGCCGCTTGCGTACCGAAAGACAACCTAAAACACAAAACCGCTCTATTCATGGTGCGGCTTGTATAGTCTTGCGGTTACGGTGTCCATACGGTCGAGTAGAGGAGCAGGTATGGTAAACGATTTGGATAGTATAGACGACCTCGAACTGATGCCGCTGGGCGGAGGCTATATGGTGCGACGTGAGCGTCTGCTAAATGAGCTTATCGCCAAGGGCCGAAAGGCCGGCATCGTGGTTCTCTACGCGCCTGATGGCTTTGGGAAAACCTCGGTGCTGCTGCAGTACACCCAAGAGGTAAAAAGTGACCCGACGCGAGGCCCCGTGCGGATTATCGAGGCGGATCGAGCCATTGGGCGCGAGGTGTTTATGCAGCTCGAGGTGGTAACCGAAGAGCTCAAAGACAAGCCGCATTCCCTTGTCGCGATTGATAATGTGCCAAATCTCGATCAGCACGATACCGAAGACCTCATTGACAGGATTCGCGGCCTGCGCGCTATGGGGGTAGGGGTCTTTATCTCCTGCCGTCCTTCAAATCGTCAGCTGATTCATGGGCTGGGTGACTCGGTTAAGATCAATGCGCAAATGCTCAAGGTGCATGCCTATGAGTATTCGGCGTGGGCATCGGCGTTTTCGATTAGCACATCGCTTGACTTTTACCAGCTCACACAGGGTGTGCCCGAGCTTGTTTCGGCTTTGCAGACGGGTCTGTACGGCCAGGGCGATGTTGCCGGTCTGCTCGAAAGCGAGATTGTCAACGTGTATGGTGCGGCACTTGTCGATCTTGCTTCGCTCGATAATAATGCGCTGTTCTGCGTTGCCTGCCTCATGATCTTGATGGGCGAGGGCAATATTGCAGAACTCGAGGCTTGCGGGGTGAGGCTGTCGATGATCGACCAGTCCTACCTTGTGCGCGATTACCCGATCTTTGGTTTAGATCCGGCCGACCGGAGCTTTACGTGCCTGGGCGCCGAGGATAACGGACGGCTTCGCCTGCGAAAGTTGGTGGCCGAGATCCGTCCCGAGCTAGTTCCGCGGGCGGCTCGAATTTTGCTCAAGGCAGGCCGATGTGATGCGGCGATGGACCTGGCCGACGCCTTTCTGGACCGTAGCGTGGTCCTTGAACTTGCCGGGCAGTATGGGGTCGATCTTGCTCTGACGGGGCACGGTGCCGATGTCTGCCGGGCGGCGTTGAGTACGATCGATGCCGAAGATCACGCTCCAGAGCCAACGCCTGCCGAGGCACTCGGCGTATATTTGGCGGCGGTCAGCGTGTCCAACACAAAGCTCGCCCGCTGCATGGCATCGCTCATTGAGCATGCGGGCGATCGGGCAGCCTGTGAAATAGATCCCTTTTCGTGGAAGGTCGCCCAGGTCCTTACGGCAGTTTGCTATGGGGACAACGGGCTTGGGCTTCCCATGAACCTTGCTGTGCCGGAAATCGAGACGGAACACACGGCACTCGACATGCTCTTTGCACATATCGGGGCCAAGCACTGGTTGGCTGAGCGGGGAGACGACGGTGGTGCTCTGCAGCAGCTCAAAACGCGCAAAGCATATGACTGCGAGCTCGATATCGCGGGGACTTTTATACGGGCCGATAGCATGCTAGTGGAGCTCTTCGATGGGTCGTTTGCGGGGATCGACGAGCGCGACGACGAGATGGCGCTGATACGGGACGCGCTCGATGTACGTGGACTTAAGGCGCCGGCTATCTGGGTGCGCATGGTGCTGGCGGCACGGCGGCTCCTTTCCGGCTTGCCGGTAACCGACGATGCGGCGTTCAACGAGCTCGATCGCTTTGCCGTACGCATGCGCGACAACCAGATTCAGCTGTTTGGCCTGCTGCTAGAAGGCTGGCAATCGCTGGCAGAAGGTCGGCCGGTCAATGCGAAGTTCCGCGCGGTCCAGGTGCTCAAACTGGCTGAGGAGCCAATTGCATACATGCGCGACAATGCGTTGCTGCTGGAGCGTGCGGCGTATCTGCGTAACACCTCGATGGTTTCGGTGCGCGAGGAGGCGGAGCTGCTCGATATAAGCCAGACGCAGGTTGGTGGTGCAGAAGCATGGATGGTGGCGCTGCATTTGGCTTGCGCGGGGCGAGATAGCGATCTTGCGGCCTGGATGTCCATGAATCGCGCGGGGATTCTAGAGCCATCGTATCGGCTCTTTGCACGCCTTGCCATGCATTGTCTGGGCGAGCCGGCGGCCAGAATTCGTAAGAAACTCCCCGTGCGCGAGCTATCGCGGTACTCGCTGCGTGACGATCTGGAAGGGGAGGGTGAGCGCCTGTTTCAGGCTGGCGAGGTTGAAGCCGTCGATGCTATCGAACATATCGAGATTCGCATGTTTGGGGCGTTTCGCGCCGAGCGCGACGGGTTTCCCATCACGGACAAGATGTGGCGCCGCAAGAAAGCGGCAACGCTCGCCGAACGGCTTGCGCTGGGCATGGATGCGCTGGTCGACCGCGAGACACTGGCCATGGAACTGTGGCCCCATGCTGAGTTCAATAGCGCCCGCAACAACTTGTACTCGACGATATCACGCCTGCGCTCGGCCTTGGGGCCGACGCCGGACGGCAAATCGTGCGTGCTCATCCAAAATGAATGCATTGGGCTCAACAGTGACTACGTCAAGACCGATGTACGGCTGTTTGACCAGATAAGCCGCGAGGTTTTGGGAAATCGCACGGGTGCGCGCGGGCCCCATTTAGTTGAGCTGTGCCTTAAGATTGAGCAGCTTTATGCCGGACCGCTGTATGTTCCCAATGGCTGTAATCCCACCTACTTTTTGCGTATGCGACGCATTATGCAGTCAAAGTTCATCGATTGCATGATTAAGGGAGCAAATGCCGCTCTAGAAGAAAACGATTTGCAGTCGGCGATTTGGCTGGCGGAGTCGGGGCTTCGACAGGAAACGGCGCGTGAGGATATGGTGCGCTGCGCCATGCGTGTCTACAGTGCGGCGGGGCGGCGGCGCGATATCGTCGAGCTATACAGTGGGCATATGCACCATCTGAGGGAGCAGGTCAATGGCGTGCCCGAGCCCGAGACGCGGCGTCTATACGAGCGCTTGGTGGAGGGGCGGCTCAATCGCGTGTTGGTCGAGCGATAAAAAAACGGGCGCCCGAAGTACTTGGGCACCCGTAAGCTTGCTATGTGTTGGCTCGCCGGATCATTGGCTCTTAGACGAGCTTGATCTTCTCGATATCCTTGCGCGAGGACTCGCGATACAGCGAGAACTTGCGGCCGATGACCTGGACGACCTCGGCGTGGCAGCGCTCGGCGAGCTCTTCGGCGGCTTCGCGGGCGGAAAGACTGGAGCCATCGAGCACGGAGCACTTAACGAGCTCGTGCTTCTCCAGATAGGCGACCGTCTGCTCGACGGTGCCCTCATTAATATCGGACTTGCCGATGATGATGGCGGGGTTGAGGTGATGGGCCATGCTGCGAAGCTGCTTGACCTGTGCTCCTGTCAGTGTCATGGGTTCTCGCTTTCTATGTATGGGGCGCCCCGCGACGGGGCCTTAATCTACGTGAGCTGTCCCACGATAGCGCAGGAACGGCGCGGTGTGGAGCGCGTTTGCCCAGTTCAAAAAGAATGCGGATGCCGAGCGAGTGGCCGGTGCGGGCTGCGAGCAGCTTATAGATGGGCTACGGACGGTCCGCAGAGACCGGCTCCCAGCTAATAAACGCCCAGCGGACCTTGCGGACATGATCGAGCATATAGCGTCCCTGCGGTACGCCCTTAGACCCCGGCTCGCCGGCATGGGGATTCTCGATCATGTGCTGGGCGATGTAGTCGCGCAGGCGATCGATCTTATCCTCGTTACCGTGCTCGAGCATGCGGGAGAAGTCCGCCACGCCCGCCTCAAGGCTATCGAAGGTATCGCGACGAGGCGATTCAAAGTATGTAACCTGCGGCAGGGCACCCATCTGAATGAGGATGTTGAAGGCATACACAAAGCCGTTACTGCAGGTAACCGAGGCACCGATGGCGTTCATCAGGTGTAGGTCATAGCGCGGGCTGGAGTTGGCGACCATCGTGACGGCACAACGCCGACGAGCCGTACGATCAAGCTTGGCAAGCGCGTCTTTCAGATCGGTCGTCGTAACCGACCGACTGGCAAAGGCAACATCTACCGCTTTCGCGACCGGTCCAACCAAATCCCAATCATCATCCCAAGCAAGCTCAAGCGGCGTAATGCGACCCTCGAGCCCATAGTACTCAATGCCAGCATCAAGCGTGCCCAACATAGCAGGCGAGAAGTCAGCCGCAATCACAGGGTGCCCGGCTTGCGCAAGCGGAATAGCAATCGACCCAGCTCCACACCCCATATCAAGCACGGATTCACCAGGCTTTAACGCCAACAGCTTCATAAAGTCCCGGGCATACGGAGCAGTCTCAAGCGGCCGAAAATGCCGAGCCCGCTTATCCCACTCAAAAGAGTCATCAGCCTGCCGCCGACCAGCCTGCAAGCGCATCCATTCCTCATTCCAATCCGCAGAAAGCAGCTCAGATTGAATTACACCATCAGCCACGGGCCAACCTCCTAGCAACAAAAAAGCGACTCCTCCCAAAAGAAGAGCCGCAACCAGCATATATCAGAAAGAACCGATCCAACGCCAAACTACCGCACCAGCCAGGATGGGCAGAAGCGAAGCGACTGCCAAACGGGATAGAACCCAACTGAGGTCCCGTTGTGCGGGAGCCCCGCCGCCGGGCGGCAGACATATAAGGTCGATCGCGAGGTCCGCACGAGCCGGAGAGCACTTAATGTGCTCTCCGTGCGCGTCAGGCCTGTCCGAGCAGGCGACCTTATATG
>DBFOPP010000015.1:0-20657 GCA_048428865.1 Collinsella sp. | reverse complement strand
GGAAATGGGAGGTTTTCCATGAGTATAGACCTCAGGGTGAAGCACGACCTGGAGTCCAGGAGGCGGGCCGTCGAGCTCTTCGACGCCGGCGTCGGCTGCAAGCCGGCGGCCGAGGCCCTGTCCGTCCCCCGCGAGACCGTGAGAGAATGGCAGTGGGTATACCGGGCGTTCGGAAGCGAGGCGCTGCTGTCCATGGACGGGAAACAATCCAGTTACACATTCGAGCAGAGGGTCGCCGCGGCGTCGGCCGTGGTCGACGGCGGGATGGCGAAGGCCGACGCCATGGCCGAGTTCGGGGTCAGGTCGAAGTCCCCGCTGGAGCGCTGGTGCAGGCTCTACCGCGAGGGCGGCGCCGAGGCGCTGCGGCCCCGCCCGAAGGGCAGGCCGAGGGGGTCGAGGTCGAAACCCCGGGCCCGCACCCGCGAGCAGGAGCTCGAGGAGCGCTGCCGCAGGCTCGAGGCCGAGGTCGCCTACCTAAAAAAATTGCGCGCCCTGGTCGAGCGGGACGGGCTCTGACCAGGGCGGCGGCCGAGGCGGTGAGGGCGCTGCGCGCGGAGGGGCACTCCCTGCGCCACCTGCTGGAGTGCTCGGGGCTCAGGAGGTCGACCTACTACTACGCGCTGGCGCACCCGCGGAGGCCGACCAGGCCCGAGCTGCGCGACGCCGCGGCCGAGATATTCTCGCGCACCGCCAACGGCTGCGGGCACCGGCAGATAGCCATGTGCCTGCGCGCCGAGCTGGGCGCGGTCGTGGCCGACAAGACCGTGCTCAAGATGATGCGCGAGATGGGCATCCGGTGCGGGATACGCCGCCGGGGCTCCCGCCGCCGGTACAGCTCCTACAGGGGGCTCGTGGGGAGCACGTTCGAGAACGTCATCGCGAGGGACTTCGGCGCCGAGGGGCCGTGGCAGAAGCTCGGCACCGACGTCACCGAGTTCAAGGTGGCCGGCGCCAAGGCCTACTGGGCCCCGGTGCTCGACTTCTGCACGAAGGAGATCGTGGCGAGCGACATATCGACCTCGCCGGACCTCGCCCAGCAGCACAGGATGCTCGACCGGCTCCTCGAGGCCCTGCCAGACGGGGCGGCACCGACCATGCACTCGGACATGGGCTGGCAGTACCAGCACGAGTCCTACGCCTCCAGGCTGGAGGGGGCGGGCATCACCCAGAGCATGTCGCGCAAGGGGAACTGCATCGACAACGCCGCCACCGAGCAGCTCTTCGGCCACGTGAAGGACGAGTTCTACCGCGGCAGGGAGTGGGGCAGCTTCGGGGACTTCAAGCGCGACCTGGAGGAGTACATAGACCATTGGAACACGCGGCGCAGGCAGGTAAGATTGAAGGGCCTGACGCCGGAGGAGTTCCGGAACCAGGCCCTTGCGGCGTAGTCGCTATTTATTCAGTCCAAGTTTCGGGGCGCAGTTCACCTGTCCCTTTGTGGTGGTTTTTGTTTTTGAGAGAGGGGCGGGGCGCTGATGGACGTCCGTACGGACGGCGATATTGCCGATAGCTTTTGGTGGCGGCGCACAACGCTGACGCGCCGCACTCCTCTGTATGACGCCTGCGTGTCGGTGGGGCTGTTGGTCGCGGCGACGATTGTGGGCGCGCTGCTCGACCATCCGGGTCTCGCGCCGAGCATCATGATCGTCTATGTGTTCGCCGTGCAGCTGTGCGCATTCTTTACCTGGAGTCGCCTGTATTGCTTGCTGAGCTCGGCTGCCGCCGTGGCGCTCTACAACTTCTTGTTTGTCGACCCGCGCTACTCGCTGTCGCTTATCGACCGCGGCTATCCCGGCATGTTCTTCATCATGTTTGTGGTCTCGCTTGTATCGAGCTCGATTGCGTTAGCCCTGCGCCGGGCCTTGGCGCAGGCTGCCGCCAGCGACCGTCGCACGCATATGGTGCTCGAGACCAACCGCATGCTCCAGCGCTGCGCCGACGAGCAGCAGATCGTTCACGCCATGGCCACGCAGCTGGCGCGTCTTTCGGGCTGTCCGGTCGTGTGGTACAGCGCCGACGCCGAGGGCGATGACCTGCTGCCGCGTGCGACGTACACGGCCGTGGGCGATGCCGCGCCGGTGCACGAGCTGGCGCCGCAGATGCCGCCGCGGCTTTCGGCGTCCGCCTATGTGGGAACGCCGCTCGACGCCACGTTTGGCGGCTCGGCGTTTTATGGCATCTACCTGACGGTTCGCACGGGCGACGGCTTCGTGCGCTCGGGCGACCCCGCCTCGGTGGTGGGCGTGCTGGCTATCGTTGCCGAGCCCGACGTGCTGACGCATGAGGAGCGGACGCTTGCCGATGCTATCGTGAGCGAAGGCGAGCTGGCACTCGATCGCGCCCGCGCCATGGAGGCCCGCGAGGAGGCGGCGGTGCTCGCCAAAAACGAACAGTTGCGCGCCAACCTGCTGCGCTCCATCTCGCACGATCTGCGCACGCCGCTTACCAGTATTTCGGGTAATGCCGACGTGCTGCTCGACCAGGGCTCGACCGGCACCGCGGTGCTCGATGCCCAGACGCGCCGCGGCCTGCTTCTATCCATTCGCTCGGATGCGCTGTGGCTCAACGCCACCGTCGAGAACCTGCTCGCCATCACCAAGCTCGAGGGTGGCGGTATGCGCCTGTCGACCACACTCGAGCTCATGGACGATATCGTCGAGGAGGCGCTGCGCCACGTGAACCCTGCCGTGCGCGAGCACGACCTTAAGGTAGTGGCGTGCGATGAGCCGGCGCTCGTCAACGTCGATGCGCGCCTGATGGTGCAGCTGGTGGTCAATCTGGTGAACAACGCCATCACCTATACGCCCGCGGGCTCGCATATCATGATTTCGATTAGCGTCGACGATGGACGCGTGGCGTGCTCGGTGGCCGATGATGGTCCGGGCATCGCACCCGAGGATCGCGAGCGGATCTTCGAGTCGTTCTATACCGCCAACCACGGTCTGGCTGACAGTCACCGCAGCGTGGGCCTGGGTCTTTCGCTCTGCCGCTCCATTGCGCTGGCGCATGGCGGTAGCATAGAGGTTGCCGCGGCGGACCCGCACGGCTCGGTCTTTACGATTGAGCTTCCTGCCGCCGACGTTTCGTTTGATAAGGAGTAGCGCTGTGCCGAACTCTGCCGTAAAACCGCTCATCTTGGTCGTTGAGGACGACCCCGCCGTCCGCAATCTTATTGTTGCCGCGCTCGAGGCGCACGGCTTGCGCCATATGGCTGTGGAGACCGCCCATGCCGCTATCGCCGCCGCCTCGTCGCAGACGCCGAGCATTGTGCTGCTCGATCTGGGCCTGCCCGATATGGACGGCGTCAAGGTGGTGGAGTCGGTGCGCGCATGGTCGGGCATGCCGATTATCGTGGTCTCGGCGCGCAGCGAGGACGCGGACAAAATCCGCGCGCTCGATGCCGGCGCCGACGACTATCTGACCAAGCCGTTTTCGGTCGAGGAACTGCTCGCGCGCATTCGCACGACGCTCAGGCGCCTTTCGTATGCGCAGACGGGCGGTGTTTCCTCCGAGGGCTCGTTCGATGCCGGTGAGCTGCATATCGATTTTGATGCCGGTATCGCCACGATGGATGGCGAGGAACTGCATCTGACGCCGATCGAGTACAAGCTCCTGTGCCTGCTGGCGCACAACGCCGACAAGGTGCTGACGCACCAGTTTATCCTGCACGAGATTTGGGGCACGGCAACTAAGAGCGATCTGGCGAGCCTGCGCGTCTTTATGGGCACGTTGCGCAAGAAGATCGAGTCCGACCCCGCGCACCCGCGCTATATCCAGACGCACGTGGGTATTGGTTACCGATTGGTCATCCAGGGATAGGTCGGCATCCGCCATCCCAATATGAGTTGCGGTGAAATACGGTCTAAATTTACCTAATTCCAGGCAAAACAGTCCGTATTCCACCGCAACGTTGTCTATTTATCCTTGGGCTTGCTGGCGTAGAACTTCTTCTTTTTGGACTTGCCGGCAGGGGAGGGTTTGCTGGCAAAGTTGGACTTGCCGTTGCCGGCCTGCGCGTGCGCGGGCGCTGCTGCACGGGGCTTGCGGGCCTCGGGGTTGCGCAGCTCCTCGGTTCGCTCGGCAATCTCCTCGGCGCTAAAGCCGACTTCGGCCATGGCGTCCTCGATGGGCAGGCGGCGCACGATATAGCAGTGGTGCACCTTCTGGTTGCGTGCGAAATCCTCGGGGATGGTCTGCGCCGTAATGTCCTCCAGCACGACGCCCGCGCGCGCGAGCTTGCGCGTTTCGGGGCGGAAGCCGCGCAGGTTGCAGCTAAAGATGGCATGTCCGCCCTGTGCGAGCAGGCGCGACACGCCGGCCAAAAGCTCAACATGGTCGCGCTGGACATCCCAGGTACGGCGGCCCATCTTTGACGAGTTCGAGAACGTGGGCGGGTCGACAAAGATCAGGTCCCAGCGGTTGCGCGTCTGGCGCTGGTCGCGAATCCAGGCGAGCACGTCGTCGCGCACAAAATGATGCTGCGGACCAACAAAGCCGTTCTGGCGCATATTGCGCTCGGCCCAGTCCAGGTAGGTGTTGGAAAGGTCGACTGTCACGGTTTCCTCGACGCCGCCGTCGGCCGCATAGCAGGTGGCGGTGCCGGTGTAGGCGAACAGGTTGAGGAAGCGGCGCGCCTGTTTGGCGTGCTCGCGCACCAGGTTGCGGGTGACGCGATGATCCAGGAAGATGCCCACATCCAAATAGTCGTCAAAGTTGACGGCAAAGGTAAGGCCGCCCTCTTCGATGAGCGGCAGACGACGGCGCGCGATGTTGGCGCGCTCGCCCGAGCCACCCTTGCCGGCGCCCTGTTTGCCGTACTGCGAGCCGCCGCGCGAACGCATGCGGGCCTTGGCGTGCACGTGCTCGGCCGGAACATCAAGAATGCGCGGCGCGATGGCCAAGATGTCGAGCATGCGGGCCTGGGCAAGCGCGGGGTCGATGGTCTTGGGTGCGGCGTATTCGGCAATGACGAGCCAGCGGCCCGGCGTCTGCGGGCAGCCCTCGTACAGGTCGATGGCGGCGGAGTAGTCGGGCAGGTCGGCATCGTAGACGCGGTAGCAGCTCACGCCCTCGCGCTTGGCCCACTTGCGGCGCAGGCGGGCATTCTTGCGCAGGCGGTTGGCGAACTGCTCAGACTCGGGAATGAGCACGGGCAGCGGCTTGCCGTCGCCCAGGTCGAGCGTGGCGGCAGGTTCGGGCGTGGGAGTATCGGCGGCTTCGTCATGAGCGTCTGCGGTCTGTTCCTCGGCATCTGCGCTGATCGCTGCTTCAAATGCCGCGGCGGCGTGGTCGAGCGAGGGCCAAATCTCAATAGCCGCCTCCTCGTTGTTGGGCATGACGGCGATCGAGCGCTTGGGCTCGGCGTGGAGCGCGCGGGCCAGCAATCCGTCGCGGGTGAGCGCGGCGACCGGCGCCGAAGCGAGCTCGGGGGCGCGGCGCAGCTCGCCGACCAGCGTCATGGCATCGTGCATGAGTGAAAGCGGTGTCTCGGTCGTATCCGCGACGAGGGCGGCACCGGCGACAGTGCCCGCGTGGTCCAGCACGGTGGCGGACTTAGCGGCGCAAAAATCGACAAAGCGCTTGTAGCCGGCACACTTGACCATGCGCTCGGCGGTCTTGCGGGCGGTGGGGTCAATGTCCATGGCCACGATGCGCGCCTGGCGCTCGCGCGCTGCCGCCTCGCGCTCGCGCGCCTCGGCAAGCAGCTGCTCCCACAGAGCGGCGTCGTGTAGCTGCCAGCCCTCAAAGCCCCAGCGCTCGCGTGCGGCGCCCGGGGCGCGGTCGGTCAGAGTGTTCACGGCTTCCAGCAACAGGCCGCCGCCGGCGCACGAGGCATCGATTAGCGTGGGAAGGGCTTCATTCTCGTAATCGTCGGCCGTCAACTCGCGCTCGCACAGTGCGGTCCAGCCGACCTGCGCCAGCACCAGGGCGGCGTAGTCGGGGCGCAACACGTGCGCACCCTCGCCGGCACGGGTCGCCGCGGGCGGCAGGCGCTTGAACAGTGGGTCGCCCGAAAGGTCCAGGCTGATGCTCGCGCGGCGCTGGCGCAGCGAAAGCAACAGGTGAACGTCGGGATCGGCAGCGTCGACATCGGCGCGACGGCCCGTGGTCTCGGCCAGACGGTCGCACAGCGCGTCCTTGGCGCGCAGGGCCGAGAAGCGCGTGTTGCGCAGCTGCTCGGTCACGCCGCGGGCGGTGATGGCGATGGTGGCGCCGGGGCGGATGACGGTCTCCCAGGCGATGTCGTAAACGCTGTCGTACAGTTCATCGGCATCCTGCGCCTCAAAGCGCCCGAGTACCACGAACACACGGCTCGCCAGGCGCGACCACAGGCACGCTCGATAGCCCTGCTCAAGCTCGCCCTCAAATGTAGCGCGGCCCTTCAGCCGGCGAACATGCGAAAGCCCGAGGCGTTTAAGCTCATCGGCGAGTGCGGACTCAAAGCCTTCGGGGCAGCTTGCGTAAAATTCCATGGGTGACCTCTCTGGTTGCGTCGCTCCATTATATGATGGATGCTTCGTTTGCCCTTATCCTCGAAAGGAACCCATATGATTGATGCGTGTCCCGAACCCGCTGTGCTCTTTTTTGACGTGGACGGCACGCTGACGTCGTTCGATCCCGACAACATGACCGACAAGGACTTTTCGGCGGTTCGCCCCTCGCAGGCGGTCGTCGAGGCGTTTCATCGTCTGCGCGACGCGGGACACAAGGCGTTTATCTGCACGGGTCGCCCCCTGTGGCTCATCGCCGATAGCTTGCGTGCGCTCGACCCCGCGGGCGTCGTTGCCATGGCGGGCGCCACGCTCGAGGTCGAGGGCCGCGTGGTGTATGAGGACTGCTTTGACGAAGACATTGTTGAGGAGCTTGCACACCGTATGGCCGCGGCAGGGATTGAAGCCTTTTTCGAGACCAACGTGGCTACTTTTGCCCTGGAACCCGCGGGTGTTGAGCAGTCGTCTCTGATCGGCACTTCTGTGGTGCACAGCACCGAGGAAATGCGCGTCGACGGCCGTCTGCGCGTGGGCAAGGTAGGCATCGTCGCGAGCGACCTGGCTCGCGTAGCCAACGATGATGGCTTTATCGATCGCGAGTTTGAGCTGTGCAACACCGGTGGCCAGAATCGCGAGCTGAGTCCCAAGGGCATCGACAAGGGCGTGGGCGTGGCGCGAGCGCTGGCGTATCTGGGCCGTGAGGGAAATGCGCGCACCTTTGGCTTTGGCGATTCGGGTAACGACCTGGGCATGCTCGCTGCGGTCGAGACGGCTGTCGCCATGGGCAACGCCATGCCCGAGGTCAAGGCGCTCGCCGACTACGTGACTGATGATGTCGCACACGACGGCACCGTCACAGCGATGCAGCATTTCGGCCTCATCTAATGAATCCCGCGTTCTGACGTTTGCTTAAACTGCGACTCTTTGCTTTTGCATGCTCAATCGATTTATCAATCCAAACACTGAGGTGTTTATACCGTTCGCCGAGAAGATAAAAAACCGCAGTTAACGCCTTGATAAACGTAGGTAAAGTGTTTATCAGTTTATCGGCCGTATGCTAACGAAAGGAATCAGGCAGATGGCAATCAAGGTGTTCGCTGACGGTGCAAACCTCGAGGGCATGCTCGACATGTACGAGAACGGCAACGTTCAGGGTTTCACGACCAACCCGTCCCTTATGAAGAAGGGCGGCGTGACGGATTACCGCGCGTTTGCCAAGGAGGTCCTGACCCATATCACCGATGTGTCCGTCTCGTTTGAGGTCTTTGCCGACGACGTCGAGACCATGGAGGTCGAGGCGCGCGAGATCGCTACCTGGGCCGAGAACGTCTACGTCAAGATTCCGTGCGTGACCACCAAGGGCGAGTCCACCGCCGAGCTGGTCCGCAAGCTTTCCGCTGACGGCGTCAAGGTCAACGTCACTACCATCTTTACGCCTAAGCAGGTCGATGAGATGGTCGAGGCCGTTGACACCGAGACGCCGTCCATTATCTCACTCTTTGCCGGCCGTATTGCCGATACCGGCGTCGATCCCATTCCGTTTATGACGGAGTCGGTCAAGAAGGCCGCCGCCAAGCCCAACTGTGAGGTCCTGTGGGCGTCCACGCGCGAGCTCATTAACATTTACCAGGCAGAAGCCTGCGGTTGCCAGATCATCACGGTGCCCAACAGCATCCTGGCCAAGCGCAAGAACATCGGTCGCGACCCGTACGAGGTCTCGCTCGACACCGTGCGCGGTTTTGCCAAGGATATCGCGGCGCTCGGTTTCCATATCCTGCCGTAGCGCGAACACCGACTGTACCGTGGGCTGTTCGCCCCGGCCTTTCCTTTCCCTATCGCTCACGCGCTCCGCGAGGGTCGCGCTAGGCAAAGGAAAGGCCGGGGCTGCCGGCACGAGCTTGCCAGCAAGTTGGCGATTGGCTTCCATATCCTGCCGTGGGCAAAGGTACCCCCGCCTGCGCCGTGCAAAATTGAGAGTATTCAGCAAGGTAAAGGTCTTTATCAGTTGACCGAAGCATGGAACGGCCCCCGTTTTGGCTCTGACGACGCTAAAACGGGGGCTGTTTTTTGCTTTTTCGTCTCTGAGGGGCATCCGGAACGGTGGAATTTGCAGAATACTCGCGATTTTGCACATCGCTACAGGGGGTACCTTTGCTTTGGCGGTTTACTTTCCCTGCACCATGGTGAGCGAGATCTTCTTGCGGTCGCGATCGACCTTTTCTACCCACACCTTGACCGTGTCGCCGACGCGCACCACGTCGCTCGGGTGCTTGACAAAGCGATTGGCCAGCTTGGAGATATGCACGAGGCCGTCCTGGTGCACGCCCACGTCGACGAACGCGCCAAAGTCGACGACGTTGCGCACCGTCCCCTTGAGCTCCATGCCGGGTTCCAGGTCGTCGATGGAAAGCGCCGAGCGGCTAAAGACCACCTCGGGCGCGTCGTCGCGCGGGTCGCGGCCGGGCTTCTTGAGCTCGTTGACGATGTCGATGAGCGTGAGGGTGCCGCAGTTCAGGTCACTTGCCAGCGCCGAGATACTGCCCAGACGGCGCTCGATGTCGGGCACGCCGCCGCGGCTGAGCTCGCTGGCTTTAACGCCGGCGCGTTCCAGGACGGACGTGGCCACCTCGTAGCTCTCGGGGTGGACGCTCGTCGCGTCGAGCGGGTTCTTGCCGCCGCTGATGCGCAGGAAGCCCGCGGCGTTGAGGTATGCCTTGGGTCCTAGTTTGGGGACCTTCTTAAGCTGGCGGCGATCGGTAAAGGCACCGTTTTCCTCGCGGTAGGCCACGATGTTTTTGGCCACGCTCGGCGTGATGCCCGATACGTATCCCAGCAGGCTTGCGCTCGCGGTATTCACGTCGACGCCCACGCGGTTGACGACGTCCTCCACCACATGGCCCAGGGTGCGCGAAAGCTCGGCCTGGTCAAGGTCGTGCTGGTACTGGCCAACGCCGATGGACTGGGGCGGGATCTTGACGAGCTCTGCCAGCGGGTCCTGTAGACGGCGGCCCAGGCTCATGGCGCCACGCACGGTGACGTCCAGATCGGGATACTCCTGGCTGGCGAGCTCGGAGGCGGAGTACACCGATGCGCCGGCCTCGTTGACGATGGTGTATCGCAGCTCAGGCGCCTGCTCGGCGATGAACTCCGAGACGACTTCCTCGGTCTCGCGGCTGGCGGTGCCGTTGCCGATGACGATGGTGTTGACGCTGTCCTTTTTGACGAGGCGGGCGAGCTCGCGCTTGGTGCCGGCGACGTCGTGGCGCGGCTTGGTGGGATAGACCACGCCGTGGTCGAGCAGCTTGCCGGTCTCGTCCATGACGGCGACCTTGCAGCCGGTGCGGTAGCCCGGATCGAGCGCGAGCACGCGGGCGCCGCGCACGGGGCGTGCCGAGAGCAGGCCCTCGAGATTCTTGGCAAAGACATTGATGGCCTCGGTCTGCGCACGGACGGTGAGTTTGGCGCGGGCCTCGCGCTCCAGCGAGGGGGCCATGAGGCGCTTGTAGCCGTCGGCGATGGCGGCGTCAAAGACGGGCGCGAAGACGCCCTGGCGTCGGGGCCAACGGCTGCCGAGGCGTGCCGTGGCGGCGGCGCCGTCGACGTTCACGCGCACGCGGAGCTTGCCCTCGCGCTCACCGCGGTCGATAGCCAGCACGCGGTGGTTGGGTATACGGCGCAGCGGCTCATCATAGCTGTAGTACGGCTCGTAGGGGGTCTTCTCGGTGGGGTCGGTGGCCTCGACGACGATGTCTGCGGTGTTTTGCGTAAAGGCACGCAGGTCGGCGACGTTCTCGGGGTCCTCGGCCACCGTCTCGGCCACGATGTCCGCCGCGCCGGCGAGCGCCTTTTCGGGCGTGTCGAAGCCGGCCTCCTCATTGACGTATGCTGCGGCGGCGTCGAGCGCACTGCCCTTGGCCGAGGCCTGCATGATGATCATGTTGGCGAGCGGCTCCAGGCCGGCTTCGCGGGCCTTCTGCGCGCGAGTCATGCGCTTTTTGCGGTAGGGCTTGTAGAGGTCCTCGACACGCTGGAGCTGCGTGGCCTCGCGAATCTGCTGCTCGAGCTCGGGCGTGAGCTTGCCCTGGGCGTCGATGAGCAGAATGACGTCCTCTTTGCGCTGTTCAAGATTGCGCAGGTAGGACAGGCGCTCGTCGAGTGCGCGCAGGGCGACGTCGTCCATGCCGCCCGTTGCTTCTTTGCGGTAGCGCGAGATAAAGGGGATGGTGTTGCCCTCGTCGATGAGCTTGACGGCTGCCTCGATGTTGGCGGCCTTAAGGTTGAGCTCGTGGGCGAGCTGGGCGATAAGATCCATGGGACTCCTTGCGTTTAAGGTGCGTTTGCAGCACAGGGCTACCAAGGATACCACCCGTTTCAAAAGACTGTTTTGGGCCCTCGCCACGAAAACGACCTATCTACTACGTTTGAACCGTATGGGTCGACCATCCCCCGGTTTTCAGAAAATACGCAAGCCGTCTACCTGCGCTTTTGATTTTAGGAAATATGGCATGGTTGAGGGTGATTGGCTAAACGTAGTAGATAGGCCCATTTCGTGGCGAACGAATCAGGCTGAGGTGCAAAATGGCCCCCGTCTCAGAAAAATCGTCGGCAAGGTAGCAAAATGCCCCGCGGGCAGGAGGCTGCTCGCGGGGCAAAGAAGAGGGGCTTATTGGTGGCGGACCGAGGGGTTCGGCATGGGGTTTGCCGCGGTCGCTCTTAAGGCATTACAGCTCGACGAGCTGGCCGGTCTCGGCGGCCTCCTTGATGGCGTTGAGAAGCGTGAGCGTCTTGACGTTGTCGGCGGGGGTTACGACGGGCTCGACCTCGCGGCGGACAACCTTCACAAAGTGCTTGAGCTGCATCTTGTGTGGCAGTGCCGAGTCGACAGCCGGAATCTCCATCTGCAGCGGCTTGTGCCAGTTGGAGGCGCCGTCGTAGGAGAACTGGTGCAGGCGGGGCAGCGACAGGGCGCCCTTGGTGCCGCCGATAAAGTAGGCGTCGGCGTCGAAGGGGCGGTACTGCGGATCCTCGCGAGCGGTTGCCTCCCAGTTCCAGGGGCTGGCGGTGGCGTCGGAGATGGTCATGCTTGCGAGCGCGCCATCGGCAAAACGGACGTTGACCACGGCGGAGTCCTCGGTCTCAAAACCGCGGGCGGCGCTGGACTGCATACCCTGGACGGCAACAGGCTCGCCCAGCAGATAGCGGAGCAGGTCGACGTCGTGAACCAGGTTGACCAGGATCGGGCCGGCACCCTTCTTGCGGCGCCACTCGACATCGAAATACTCGTCATTCTTATAGATCATGTAGTGGAAGCTCGACACGGTGAGCTTGCCCAGCTCGCCGGACTCGATGATCTCCTTGGCCTTGTTGACGAAGGGGTTGTGGCGACGGTGCTGACCTACGAGCACGGGCACGCCGGCGGTCTCGGCCTCGGCGGCGAAGGCCTGGGCATCCTCGAGATCGTTGGAGATCGGCTTTTCGATCAACGGCACGATATTGCGCTTCACAGCCTCGCGGGCAACGCCCAGGTGCAAGTCGTTGGGGGTGGCGATAATGACGGCCTCGGGTTTGACCTCGTCCATCATCTGGGCGGGATCGGTGTAAAACGGCACGCCGGCGGCCTCGGCCGTGGCGCGAGCGCCCTCAAAGGCGTCGGCGATGGCGACGAGTTCGGCCTCGGGTTCCTCGGTGACAAAGCGGATGTGGTTGCGGCCCATGGCGCCGGCGCCGATAACGGCAATGCGGACGGGGTTGAGCTCAGACATTTCGACTCCTTAATACTGGTGACCGGTGGGATGCGACAAAGGGGCTGTCCCTTTGTCGCATCGGTAAAACTAGGCGGACTTCTTCTTGCTGTCGGAGACCATCATGTAGACGGTGAGCACGACGGCGATGGCGGCGATCACAATGGCGCCGTAGAAGGACTGCTGGTAGGCGGCGCTGCCGGCCTCGGCGTGATACAGCACGGCGGTGATGGGCTGGCTGATCCAGGTGGAAGCGGCATAACCCAAAAACATGATGCCGTAGTTGACGCCGATGTTGCTGGTGCCAAAGGCGCCACCGGTGAGCGGCGGGTAGATGACGAGCAGGGCGCCAAAGCTAAAGCCGAGCAGGGCGAGCGCCACAAAGAACATGCTCTGCGTAAAGCTCATCGACATGATGACGAGTGCGACGATGGTGACGACAAGGCTGATGAGCAGCGACTTATAGGCGCCGAGCTTGTCGATGATCTGGCCAAAGGACAGACGGCCGACCAGGTTGGCGCAGGTGTTGACGGAGACGACCACGCCGCCGAGGGCGACGGCCGCGGCGCTCGTGGGGTCGGCGAAGAGCTGGACGGCGGCGATGGAGGCAACCTTGCCCACGAGCAGGGTGCCCGCGGTGGCGGCAAAGGCGAAGGTGACGATGAGGACCCAGAAGCGCGGGGTCTTGACCATCTCGCCCGGGGTGAGGTCGCCGAAGGTGCCGGCATGTGCGCCACCCTTGGGGGCCTCGAAGCCCTCGGGCAGCCAGCCGGCCTCGGGGGCCTTCAGGAACAGGGCGGAGGCGGCGATTGTCACAAAGAAAATGACGCCGAGCGCCTTAAGGGCGCCAAAGATGCCCAGGCTCGGGATGAGCAGCGAGGCGAGCACCGGGGACAGCACGGCGGGGCCGGCGGTCGAAGCGGCCAGGGTGATGCCGGAGGCGAGACCCTTCTTGTCGATGAACCACTTTTGGCCGGTGGTGAGCGCCGGGTTGTAGCCCAGGCCGTTGCCGATGGCGGCGACGAGCGAGAACCACAGGTAGAACTGCCACGGCTCGGTGACGGTACCGGACATGAACCAGCCCAGGCCGTAGCACACGGCGGCGGCGATCACGACGTTGCGCGGGCCGATCTTATCGGAGATGCGGCCGGCGAAGATGCCCGTCACGGCCATGATGGTCTGAAAGACCGGGAAGGCCCAGGTAAGAGCGCTGGACCACTCGGGGTAGACGGCGAGCAGGTTCTTGCTCACGACGGAATACAGCGCGATGGAGCTGATGAAGAACATGGTGACGCACGCGGCGGAAAGCACGACAGCGCGACCCTTGTTGGAGTTGGTGGAAGCCATTGGACTCTTTCTAATCGATACGGGGGAGGAACAGGCGTGTCTGCGGGTCCTCCCTGTCGGGTTGGTTTACTGGTCAGTCGGCTTGGCGACGCCGGACTCATCGGACCAGAGCTCGACACCCTTGTTCTTAAGGTAGTTGTCGGCATAGGCGCGACGGCCGCCGGGCTTGGCGGTGAGGTCGCCCATCATGTTGGAGAAGCCGCCGTCGACCTTGATGGCGTCGCCGGTGGTAAAGTCCGAGCGCTTGGACGCCAGGAACATGACGGCGTTGGCGATATCGCTGACCTCGCCGATGCGACGCGTGGCGATCAGGCGGCTGCGGCTCTTTTCGACCTCGGGGTCGGCGTAGAAGTTGGCCGACATCGGGGTCTTAACGAAGCAGGGTTCGACGCAGTTGGAGCGGACGCCGTAGGGGCCCCATTCGGCAGCCAGCATCTTGGACATCATGTTGACGCCCGCCTTGGTGGAGCTGTACACGCCCGAGAACGTCTCGGGGGAGTGGCTGGCAACGGTCGAGATGTGCACCAGGCGACCCTGGCCGGCCTTGATCATCTCGCGACCAAAGCGCTGCGAGGTGATGAAGTAACCGGTGAGGTTGACGTTGATGACCTCGTTCCAGTCGGAGAGCGGCAGGTCCTCCATGGCGGCGAAGCGCAGGATGCCGGCGGTGTTGACGAGGACGTCGACATGGCCGAAGTTGGCGATGGTGGCATCGACGGCGGCCTGAACCTCGGCCTCGTCGGTGGCGTTCATCTTGTAACCCTCGGCGTGGATGCCAAACTCGGCGGCGAGGTCGGCGGCTGCAGCCTTGACCTTTTCCTCGTCCAGATCGAGCAGGACGACGTTGGCGCCGTTGCGGGCGAACTCGCGGCAAATCTCGACGCCCATACCGCCGAGCGCGCCAGTCACGGCGCAGACATCGCCCTCGAGCTTAAGCCAATTGCTCATAGGAACTTCCCTTCTTGTGCCTCCCGGTGGGCCGCTCCCATTAACCGACCCACGTGGTTTTCGCTGGTTATCGTATGCTTTGCATTTGCGCAGGTGAATTGCATATTTGTTAGAATGGCGTTAACCGTAGGTTTACACTGTGTGATGCAGTTTTTTCTCAATTGAGCGCGTGACCTGCCAAAACGACCCCCCTTCGGCAGTTCATTGCCATGCGTCTGGAAACGGGAGATTGACGTGTACGATCGACGACTCGAGGCCATATCGGCCGCCGCGGAGCTGGGAAGCTTCTCACGTGCGGCGGCAAAATTGCGCGTGTCGACCCCGGCGCTCGTCAAGCAGGTGTCGGGCTTCGAGGCCGAGTTCGGCATCACACTGTTTGAACGCTCGCACTCAGGCGTCAAGGTGACGCCGGCCGGCGCGCTGCTGGTGGACGACGCGCGCTCGATCATGCGGCAGTCCGAGGACGCGCTGCGCCGCGCCCGACGCGCGGCGGGCGATGGCGGTGCCGTGCGCCTGGGCGTGTCGATGATGTGCCCGGGGCGCCAAACGCTGTCGATGTGGTCGGGCGTACACGAGCTGGAACCGTCGCTGCGATTTGAGATCGTGCCGGTAAGCGACCTCTATGACGAGCGCGAGACCGTCATGCGCAGCCTCGGTCGTGAGGTCGATGTGGTGCAGTCGAGTTTTTCGACCCCGCGCTGGGGTGACGCCTGCCAAAAGCTCCGCATTGTCAACGTGCCGTTTTATATCGACCTGCCGCGCACGAGCCCGCTGGCGCGCAAGAATCGCATTACGGTCGCCGACTTGGAGGGTATGCGTCTGCGCGTGCTCCGCCACGGCAACGACGCTATGGACAGCCTGCGTATCGATCTGTTGGCCGACGGCGGCGTAGACGTGATCGACGTGGACAGCTTTGACTTTGCGCTCTTTAACGAGGCAGAGGAAAAGGGCGACGCGGTGCTCACCTGCGGCGCATGGTCGGGGGTGCACCCGGCCTTTGTGGGCGTGCCGTTCCTGTGCGGGCGAGAGGTGCCGGTCTTTTTGCACTATCCGCTCGAGCCCACCCTCCAAGTCCAGAAATTCGTCAACGCCATGGCTCAGCTTCTCAAATAGTCAATTTGGGACAGGGCTGTTTTAGGAGTGGGATACGGCTTCCCAAAGGTGCCGTTAGGGGAAACTGCATCCCAGTTTGAGCCCTTGAAATGGGATGCAGTTTCCCGGAGGGGCCCCAGCGGGAAACGGCATCCCATTCTGGGCCCGAAAAGTGGGATACGGTTTCCCGTCAACACCAAAAAGCCCCCGCAGCTCAGTTCATGAACTGCGGGGGCTTTGTGCGTTGTGGAGCTTTGTGTCCAGTTCGCCGGACGTTATTCGAGCTCAAACGCTCCGGTGTAGAGCTGATAGTAGTATCCGCGCTTGGCGATCAGCTCATCGTGGCTGCCGCGCTCGATGATGCGGCCGTGATCCAGACAGATGATCGCGTCGGAGTTGCGCACGGTGGACAGGCGGTGCGCGATGACAAACGTCGTGCGGCCCTCCATGAGCTTGTCCATGCCGGCTTGCACGATGGCCTCGGTGCGGGTATCAATGCTCGACGTGGCCTCGTCCAGGATCATCGCCGGCGGATCGGCGACGGCGGCGCGTGCGATCGAGATCAACTGGCGCTGGCCCTGCGACAGCTGCGCGCCGTTGCCGGTGAGCATGGTGTCGTAGCCGTCGGGCAGGCGGGTGATAAAGTCGTTCGCGCCCGCGAGCTTGGCCGCCGCGATGCACTCCTCGTCGGTGGCGTCCAGGTTGCCGTAGCGGATGTTGTCCATCACGGTGCCGGTGAACAGGTTCACGTCCTGCAGCACAACGCCCAGCGAGCGGCGCAGATCGGCCTTGCGGATCTTGTTGACGTTGATGCCGTCGTAGCGGATCTTGCCGTCGGCGATGTCGTAGAAGCGGTTGATGAGGTTGGTGATGGTCGTCTTACCGGCACCGGTGGCGCCGACAAACGCGACCTTCTGGCCCGGCTTGGCAAACACGGACACGCCGTGCAACACCTCGTGGTCGGGCGTGTAGCCAAAGTCGACGTTGTCCATGACCAGGTCGCCGCGCAGCGGCACGTACTCGATCTCGCCGGTTGCGCGGTGCGGATGTTTCCACGCCCACATGCCGGTGTGGTGGTCGGCCTCCTCGAGCTGCCAGGTGTCGGGGTTCACCTGAGCGTTGACAAGCGTCACATAGCCTTCGTCGGCTTCGGGCTCCTCGTCGATGAGCTCAAAGATACGGTCGGCGCCGGCGAGGCCCATGACCACGGCGTTGATCTGCTGCGAGATCTGGCCGATCTGTCCACAGAACTGCTTGGTCATGTTGAGGAACGGCACCACGACGGCGATGGACAGCGCCATGCCCGAGATGCTCAGGTTGGGCACGCCCAGCGCTAGGAAAATGCCGCCGGCCAGTGCGACCAGCACGTAGAGCAGGTTGCCCAGGTTCATAAGGATGGGCATGAGGATGTTGGCGTACATGTTGGCCTTCTGCGAGACCTCGAAGAGCTTTTCGTTGCGCTCGTCAAAATCGGCTTCGGCGGCAGACTCGTGGCAGAATGCCTTGACGACCTTCTGGCCGTTCATGACTTCCTCGATATGGCCCTCGACAACGCCGAGCTCGGTCTGCTGCGCAATAAAGAAGCGCGCGGAGTTGGAGCCGAGCAGCTTGGTCATAAAGGTCATAAAGGCGACGCCGGCAATAATGACCAAGCACATCCACACGCTGTAGTACAGCATGATAAAGAACACCGTGACGATGACGATGACCGTCATGAGCAGGTTGGGCAGCGACTGGCTGATCATCTGGCGCAGCGTGTCGATGTCATTGGTGTAGTGGCTCATGATGTCGCCGCGCTGGTGCGTGTCGAAGTAGCGGATCGGCAGGTCCTGCATGCGGTTGAACATCTTCTCGCGCAGCTTCTCCAGCGAGCCCTGCGTGACGATGGCCATGGCGCGGTTCCAGAAGAGCGAGGACAGGATGCCGATGCCGTAGATGCAGGCGAGGGTGGTCACGAGCTGTGCGATCTTGGGCTGCGCGGCTCCCCAATCGCCCGACTGCCACGATTCGCTAATAATCTGCAGGGCGCTCTGAAGGAAGGTCGCGCCGATGGAGTTGATGATGGCGCAGAGCACCACGCCGGCGACGACGAGGGGCAAAAGCACGGGGTAAAAGCCAAAGAGCGTCTTGATGAGGCGCGATATGGTGCCGCCCTTGCGGTTGAGCGCGCGCTCGGCGGTCGTTGCCTTACTCATGTGCCTCGCCTCCTTCCTGGGTCTGAGCTTGCGTTACGGATGCCTCGGTGTCGGCCTCGACGGCCTCTTCGCCCTCGGCAGACATCTTGTTCTGCGAGGTAAAGGTCTCGCGGTAGATCTCGCTCGTCTTGAGCAGCTCGTCGTGGTTACCGATCTGCGCGATGCGGCCGCCCTCCATGACGATGATGCGGTCTGCGTCCTGCACGGAGCTAATGCGCTGGGCGATGATGAGCTTGGTCGTGTTGGGCAGATAGCTTGCCAGCCCTGCGCGAATCTTGGCGTCGGTCTTGGTGTCGACGGCGCTCGTGGAGTCGTCCAGGATCAAGATCTTGGGGCGACGCAGCAGGGCACGCGCAATGCACAGGCGCTGCTTCTGACCGCCGGAAACATTGGAGCCGCCCTGTTCGATCCAGGTGTCATAGCCCTTGGGGAAGCCGTCGACAAACTCGTCGGCGCAGGCCAGATGCGCGGCCTCGCGGACCTCTTCGTCGGTGGCGTTCGGGTCGCCCCAACGCAGGTTCTCGGCAATCGTGCCGCTAAACAGCACGTTTTTCTGCAGCACCATGGCCACCTGGTGGCGCAGGGCGTCCAAGTCGTAGTCGCGTACATCCACGCCGCCCACGCGCACGGTACCCTCGGTGGCGTCGTACAGGCGGGCGATGAGGTTTACGAGCGTGGACTTGGCCGAGCCGGTGCCGCCGATGATGCCGATGGTCTCGCCGCTCTTAATGTGCAGGTCGATATCGTCGAGCGCCTGGCGCTTCGCATGCGCGGAATACTTAAAGCTCACGTGGTCAAAGTCGATGGAGCCATCGGCGACCTCGAGCACGGGCTCGGCGGGATCGGCGATCGTGGGCTCGGCGGCCAGCACCTCGGTGATGCGGTGCGCCGATTCGTCGGCCATGGTCACCATGACAAAGATCATCGATAGCTGCATCAGGCTCATGAGGATTTGGAAGCCATAGGTAAAGATCGAGGAGAGCTGGCCCACGTCGAACAGCGTGCCCTGGCTCGTGATGATGAGCTTGGAGCCCAGGTAGATGATGACGACAAACGCGCCGTTGACGCAGATGTTCATCATGGGGTTGTTAAAGGCAAGCAGCTTCTCGGCGCGGGTGAAGTCCATCTGGACGTCGCGTGCGGCGGTCGCGAACTTCTCCTTCTCAAAGTCTTCGCGCACGTAGCTCTTGACCACGCGCATGCCGGTGACGTTTTCCTCGACGGACTCGTTAAGGGCGTCGTACTTGTGGAACACGCGCGAGAAGATGGGACGCACCTTAAAGATGATAAAGAACAGCCCAAAGCCCAGCAGCGGAATGATGACCAGGTAGACCATGGCGACGCTGCCGCCCATGATAAATGCCATGGTAAAGGCGAAGATCAATACCAGCGGCGCGCGCACGGCGATACGGATGATCATCATAAAGGCCTGCTGCACGTTGTTGATATCGGTGGTCAGGCGCGTGACGAGCGAGGAGCTCGAGAACTCATCGATGTTGGCAAAGCTGAACGTCTGGATCTTGTAGAACAGGTCGTGACGCAGGTTCTTAGCGAAGCCGCAACTCGCATGGCTGCAGGTGACGCCGGCAGCGGCGCCAAAAGCAAGCGACGTCAGCGCGATGAGCACCAAAAAGCCCGCGGTGGGAAGCATCTCGGCTACGGTGGTGCCATCTTTGATGGCGTCGATCAGGTTGGCGGTGATAAATGGAATCAGCATCTCGCAGAGCACCTCGCCAAGCACGAGCAACGGCGTGGCAACGGTGACTTTTATATAGTCGCGGATGCTGCCCATGAGGGTTTTAATCATCCAGTTCCTCCCAGGTTACACGGATTTTCTCGAGCATTTCGGCGAGCTGCTCGCGCTCGTCGTGGGTGAGGGCACCAAAGGCCTGCTCTCTAAAGCGAATGCGGGCTGCCTGGTCGATGCGGGCGTTTTCCCGGCCGGTTTCGGTCAGGCGAATGGTGAGCTGCCGTCGATCCTTGGGGTTACGGCTGCGCTCGATGAGGCCGTTGAGCTCGAGTTTGGACAGGATCTCGGAAAGCGACCCCGGCTTGAGGTCAAAGTGCATGCCGAGTTCCTGCTGCGACATCTCGCCGCCGGGTTGCTTGGCCAGCAGGCAGATGATGGGCGCCTTGCCGGACACGCCTCCGCCATGAAAATGCATGTAATGGCCGCAAAAGCCCAGGCCATTGAGGATGCGCTTGGCAAGCTTGTCTTCTGAGCTAACCGCTTCGGGTGCATCCGCCGGCTGTGACGGGTCGCCGCCGGGCTCGTGCGAACAAAGGTTAAGAGGTTCATCGCACATGAATTAGTGTTGCTCCTTTCTTTAGTTAGGTAGTGGAATTGTTTTGTGCCTAACCAATCTAGGAGCATGAGAAATGAATGTCAAGGTACCAAACTAGTGGTTACGCGGTTTTACCAAACCGCGTAACGGCTCGACGCTGCAAACCCGCCAGAGCGGCAATCTGCCTTTCAACTTCGGCGGCATGACCAGAAGGTCAATGCCGCCTCGTTTCAAGGCACCTTGCTCGCTCTGGCGGGTTTTCGCTCATATGACCCAATCCGCTGTCAAGAGCCACAATGGCCCCGCCGACCGCTTGCAATCGGTCGGCGGGGCCTGCCGTTGAACCCGTCCCGGTCCGCCCCCGGCATGTCGTCGACGCCTTCGGCTCAGTCTCATATCCGCGGATACCGCTCCGGTGGCCCGCAATCCTCTCCTTCGGCGGGGCTCCCCAAGTCTGACTACGCGCATGCGGCCGCTGCCGCGCGCCCAGCGAAAGCGGGGGTATCCCCGAAGGCTGCCCGGCTCGCCGGGACGGGGGCTATGTCTATTCGGTTGCCT
>DBFOPP010000014.1:0-35316 GCA_048428865.1 Collinsella sp. | reverse complement strand
AACCTCCTCGTCACGGCCTCGCCCGTCTCCGCGTCGAGCGCGCAGACGGTGGTGGACCTGAGGTGTACGTCCATTCCGAAGGCGGTAGAATATCTAGGCACGGGAGCCTCCCAACCTCGTTGCGGCGCGGCTGCGCCTCTGACACTTCAACAACATTGTCGCAGCCCCGACCCGCGGTCACGAGCGGGGGCTCCTGTCGTTTCCGTGCCCTCGGATTGGGTCATAGTGTCTGACTTCGCCAAAACATCGGTGTTGCCCGACCAGTCGTTTTGGCACTTAGGTGGCAATTAGGGACGTTCCTTATGTGCCGGCACTTGGGGACACTCCTTGCGCTGATAGTCGTTGGGTTAGTCGTTGGGGACGTTCTTGTTTGACTAGTCATTTAAGAACGTCCCCAACGACTAACTTCCTTCCCGTAACCTTTCCGCAACAATTTGCCCTTCACGCTGCCCGACTTCGCTCGTAACGTTCCCTGCGCTACACTTAGTCGCACTGTGGCGCTGCCGCGCCGCGCCCGACCCAAGGGGGACTCTCATGAAGAACACTCAGCTGCTGTTGATCAACGATATGTGCGGCTACGGCAAGGTCGCGCTTTCCGCCATGCTGCCGGTGCTGTCGCATATGGGCTATCGCATCCACAACCTGCCGACGGCCCTTGTTTCCGATACGCTCAACTACCCCAAGTTCTACATCCACGACACCACGGAGTACGTGCGTCAGAGTCTTGCCATTTGGGAGGAGCTCGGCTTTGAGTTCGACGCCATCTCGACCGGCTTTATCGTGACCGAGGAAGAGACGCGCATCATCTCGGACTTTTGCCACCGCCGCGCGCAAAAGGGCACCAAGGTGTTCGTCGATCCCATCATGGGCGACAACGGCAAGCTCTATGCCGGTGTGCCCGAGTCCACGATTGGCCTTATGCGGCACCTGCTGGAGTGCGCAGACTACGCGGTGCCCAACTACACCGAGGCCTGTCTGCTCGCCGATACGCCTATTGCAGAGCAGATCACGCCCGATGAGGCCCGCGCCCTTGTGGACGCTGTGCGCGAGCTGGGTGCCAAGTCGGTGGTCATTACGAGCGCCGTGGTCAATGGCACGAACGCGGTTATCGGTTACGACCATGTGGCGGGGGAGTACTTCACGATTCCCTTTGAGCTCATTCCGGTCTATTTCCCGGGCACGGGCGACACGTTCTCGGCGGTGCTCGTCGGCCGCGTTATGGCCGGTTGGAGCCTGCAGCGTGCGACGAGCGATGCCATGCGCGTGGTAGCGGAGCTTATCGAGCGCAATGCCGACCAGGAGGATAAGTCCGCCGGCCTTCCCATCGAGGCCTGCCTGGACGTGATTGACCATGAGTAATGCTGGCGAGGGCGGCGCCAAGCCTGCGGGCGGGGGCAAGCCGCTCGGCGCGCCGCGTGGCAAGCGTCCGCGTATCCGCGTGAGCTGCGTGGACCAGCTGGGTGCGTGCCGCTGCCACCATGGTCACAAACCGGGCGACGTCTTCGACTTTGACCGCGACCGCGGCAAGATGTGTGCCATGGCCTGCCATGTGGGCTTTCCCTATATCGATATCCTGCGCTATGGCGGAACCGTGCCTGGCAACGAGCCTGGTACGGCAAAGTTCTGCTGCCCCGAGGTCGATACGCTGAACGTCTGGCTTGCCGAGATCGTCGACGAGTAGTCGAGCGCAATGTGACAAAGGGACAGTCCCTTTGTCACATTCGCCGGGGCTGCCCCTTCTTTTTGCTTATAATCCTAAATCTCTGCATTTCATCCGATTTTAGGTTCTAAAAATCCTACATTTCATCGATAATTAAGCGCATAAAACTTTGCATTTCATTTGATGACACTGAGGGGAGAGCCTATGCTGCGCAGGAAAATAGCGGCAGAGCTGGAGCGTTGGCTGAAGTCTGCCGAGCAAAAGGCCTTATTCATCACGGGTTCTCGCCAGATCGGCAAAAGCTATTCGATTCGCGCATTTGGCAAAGCCAGCCATGCAACCTACATCGAGCTCAATCTCATGGAAAATCGCCAGGCAAAAGATGCTCTTCTCGAGGCGCGGAATGCCGATGATTTCATCAGCAGGGTGACGCTTCTTTCGGGAAAGTCGATTGCACCAGGCAAAACGCTCGTGTTTATCGATGAGGTCCAAGAGGCCCCCGACATCATGACGATGGCAAAGTTCCTTGTAGAGGACGGGAGGTGCCGCTGGGCGTTTTCGGGGTCAATGCTCGGGACCCAGTTCAAGGGCGTCAGGTCCTATCCCGTGGGGTATGTCCACGAGCTTAGGATGTTCCCGCTCGATTTTGAGGAGTTTTGCTGGGCAACCGGGGTGAGCGAGGGGGCTCGCCAAACGATACGTGACGCGTGTATCAGCGAGAGGCCCATTCCTGATTACATTCATGACGCGATGATGGCAAACTTCAGGACCTATACCGTTGTCGGCGGAATGCCGGAGGTCGTGCAGCGTTTCCTTGACACGCAGGGCGACCTTGCCTCTGTTCGTCAGCTACAGTCCGAGCTCAACGAACAGTACCGACGGGATATTTCCAAGTATGCAAGCGGGCGTGCCCTTCAGGTGCAGAGCATCTACGATCAGCTCCCCATTATGCTTGAGGGCGAACACAAGCGTTTCGTGCTCAATTCCATTGACCCCAAGGCGCATTATGAGAAGTACCAGCGAGATTTTGTCTGGCTTGTCGATGCCGGCGTTGCTCTCAAAGCCGATATCGTAACCGAGCCAAAGTCGCCCCTGCTCAAGACGGCACGGCCATCGCAGTTCAAGCTATACCAATCGGATACGGGCATGTTGATGGCGCGCTACCCCGTTGGAGTCGCCCAAGCGGCGTATCTTGATAGCAAGGAGCCCAATCTGGGCGGCATTTACGAAAACGTGGCGGCCCAGCAGCTGGCTGCCCAAAATCGCCAGCTTTACTACTATCAGACAAAAAAGCGCGGTGAAGTGGACTTTGTGGTCGATGGGCCGGATGGGACGGCTGTTCCGATCGAGGTTAAATCGGGCTCCTATTACCACGCGCACGCTGCGCTCGGTCATGTGCTTGATACGGCTGAATATGGCGTAAGGCTCGGGATTGTTTTCTCGAGAGGCAACGTTGAGCGCAACGGAGCGGTTCTCTATTTGCCGCTATATGCGACCTGGGCCCTTTCGGATGTTTTGGGCGACTCCTGCGCCGAGGGGATAAAGCTGGAGGTCAAGCCGGTCTAGGGCCAGTCCCGGATGTGGCAAAGGGGCAGTCCCTTTGTCACATTCATGAGCGTGGATTTTCTCCCGTTTAGAGCGCACTCGAGCGCTCAAAGTGGGAGAAAACCCACGCTCGTTTTATGCCGATGGCGTGGCCCGTGTGCCCGCGCCGCCCGAGCGCCTACAGCTGCTCGAGCATGGCGGTGCAACCGGCGAGTACATCGCGGTAGGTGGCGTCGAAATTGCCGGTGTACCAGGGGTCGGCCACGTCGCCGGGGTGATCGGTCCAATCGAGCAGGCGCGAGATCTTGCCATCGGGGTCCTTCCCAAAAATTCGGTACAGGGCGCGGGCGTTCTCGTCGTCCATATAGACAATGTGGTCCCAGTCGCCATACTCCGCGCGACGCACCTGACGTGCGCGATGTGCGACGACGGGAATCCCGACCTCGCGTAGCTTGGCAATGGTGCCGTGGTGTGGCGGGTTGCCGATCTCCTCGGTCGAGGTCGCAGCGGAATCAATGACAAACTCGCCCGCGCGCCCGGCGCGCCGCACTAGCTCGGTAAACACGGACTCAGCCATCGTCGAGCGACAGATATTTCCATAGCAGATAAAAAGAATGCGTTGCATGAGCGGCTTCCTTTCTAGGCGGTCGCGCAGGGCTTACAGACTGCTCTTGAGGCAGTTTGCTCCAATAAAGCCCGCTGCGTACAAGGGGAGGTGGCGCAGCTCGCGCCAATCATCGGTTTCGCTGCGGGAAAAATTGTTCTCGGACAAAATGTAGGCATATGGCGATCGGGCTTTGTCCATAAACGACCCGAGGGTTCTCGCGCGCACGTTACGTGCGGACTTTACTTCGACGGGCACAATTTCCATACGGTCGGTCTGAAGTAAAAAATCGAGCTCGCCGGTCGTCTTCCAAGACGACGGCGGCACCCAGTAATACGTCTGCAAGCTATTGCCCGAAAATGCTTGCATGACCGAGTTTTCCGCCAGGGCGCCTCGGAAGTCGGAAGATAGCGCTATGGCGGAATCCTCTTTGAGGTCGAGCCAGAGCCGCGGGTTGATGCCGAGTTTGTAGAACATGAGGCCGGTATCGAGAAGATAGACCTTAAAGAAACTTCCATCTTCGTCGTCGAAGGGAACGAGGGGAGGCTCGATGCCTTCGGTCAGGTTGTTGACCGATATGATGCCGGCGCCTTCGAGCCAGTCGAGCGGCTCGATAAGCTTGGCGCGACGGCCTCCACGTTCGACCTCGGAGTACTTGAATTTTTTTGTGGACGATCTCAGCAGCTGGGACGGAATGGAGCGCCAGACCTTGCGCGCCGCCACGCCGCTGATCCCGTTTTCGGGGTCGGTCATATCGGCGGTATAGGTCTCGTCGATTTCGCGCTGCTCGACGCGCGCATCCTCGATGGATAACGTCTTGCGATATGCGTTGACGGCGGCGGGCATGCCGCCCACGATCTGGTATCGATGAAACATGCTGAGCGCGGCTTGGTGCGCGGCGTAGGTCTCGAGCGTGCCGGCGTGGGTACGAATGGCATTGGCCATCTGCTCCTCGTCGAGCGCCCAGAGAAACTCCTCGAACGACATAGGATGCATGGTCTCTTGACGAACGCCGCTGGGAAAAGGCAACTTGCGCTTGCGCGTGGCGACGCCGAGCTGACTGCCGGTCGCGCATATGCGCCAGCCCGAACCCGAAAAAAAGCGAAGCGAGTTGAGCGCCCGTTCGCAGAGCTGCACCTCGTCAAACAGGATGAAGGCGGTTTCTTTGCGAATGGGGGTGCGTTTATAGTCTGAGATTCGCGCCACGATGGCGTCAACGTCGTCGGTGGGACAGTCGAACAGCGGAGCGATCAGCTCAAGATCGGTCTGAAAGTCGAGTTTGACAAACGCATCGCCGGCGATTCGTCTGCCGATTTCCTCGGCAACGTACGTTTTGCCTACGCGTCGCGCACCACGGATGAGGAGGGGGCGCGACGCGTCCTTTGTCGCCCATGATTCGATAACGGATTCGATTGATCTGCGCATGGGGCCGCCTTTCCAATTTCGTGTACTTCAGATACATAGTTTAGTACGATTTCATGTACTTGGAATACACGAAATAGTAGAAAAGTGTGTATCTGAAGTACACGAAATTGCACTGCTGGAGCTTGCAGGCGGATAAACACTACTCGTATGGGACGGTTTTCACCGGTTGCTCGCCACCTTGGGCTATGTTCGCCCCTATGCCTGCATCCGGGGCTGTGCTGATTGACGACGGCGCTCCCAGCGAGCCAACTTAATCGTCACCAGCGTGAGCGCCCAGGCCACAAGCGAGAACACGGCACCGACCGCGCCTACATATGCAATGCCAACGCTGCTTACCACGGCGCCGCCCACTGCGGTGCCAAACGAGATGCCGACGTTAAACGCCATGGGCTCAACCGAACTTGCGAGTACCATCGACTTGGGATGGCGGCTGCGTGCCACGTCCATAAAGTGCGTGATGCACGACACCGAGAACAGGTACATGAGCAGCGCCAGGCTAAAGACAAAGACCAGCGCGAGCGGCATGGTGCCGCCCACAGCAAACAGTCCGAGTAACGCTGCAGCCTGCAGCACAAACGTCACGAGTAGCGCCTTCATGCCAAAGCGCGCATCGATCCATCCGCCCAGGATGTTCGAGATCAGGCAGAACACGCCGTAGGCCATGAGCGTGGTACTGGCTTCGACCGTGCCCATGCCCAGCACCTGCTCAAGATAAGGCGTCACGTAGCCGTAGAAAACGTAGACCGACCCCACGCCAAACAAAAAGATGAGCATGCCGGTGATGATGCTCGGCTCGCGTAGCAGACCCGCCTGCTCGCGAAAAGTGGCGGGCTCGTCGGTTTGCCCAGCGCGCGGCATAAACGCCACGAGCGCTCCGCAGATCAGAACGGCAAAGGCCAGCGTGCCGTACATGGCCACGTGCCAATCGAGCGTGTCGGCCACAAACTTGCCGATCGAAGTGACAAAGACCATTGCCACGGAAAACGCACCATATACCACCGAGATGGCAAGCGAAGTTTGCTGCGGAGACAGAAGCTCGGGGATGTACGTCACGCCCACGGCGAGCAGTGCGCCCGAGACGGAGCCCAGGATGATGCGCGAGATGAACAGCACCTGGAAGTTGGGCGCCAACGCCATGACCAGGTTGCCGAGCACAAAGACGATGCTATAGTACACGAGCAGTTGGTAACGACGGAAGCGCCCCGTGCTGAGCGCGAGCACCGGCGTCGCGATAGCGTAGATCAGTGCGAACACGCTGATGAGCTGGCCCGCGGTGGCAAGCGAGATGCCGAGCTCCGTCGCCAGGTCGCTCTCGATGCCGATGACCACGAACTCCGAGCAGCCGAGCGAAAAGCCTAACAACACGAGCAGCGCCAGGCAGAGCTTGGTGCGTGCGGGGGAGAGCGCGGCGGCAGTTGACTTACTTTTTGGCGTGGTTGCGGCGGTCAAGGTTGTCACTCCAATGTCGCATGAATAAGCGGGATTCAATCCCTGCAACTCTAACAGAATGTGACAAAGGGACAGTCTCTTTGTCACATTCGCGGCGTGGCTGCCGCCTAAACCGTCACAACATTCGATGAAAATCTCGAAAACGAGGAAAAACGTCGAATGTTGTGACGGTTTTCGTGTCCGGCGCGGGTGAGCTTCGGTGCCGTCTGGGGGTATAAGACTAGCGAGTGTTTATTTGCGAGGCCTAAGGGGCGCCCCGTATGGATATCGATAACTTTGAATGGTGGTATAGCGAGGGCGAGGCTCCGGACGAGGAGTGGGACGAGCCCGCGTCGCGTGACGTGTCGAGCGACGAGGACGAGACCGGCAACGATGCCGCTGTCGAGCCTGATGCCGCCTCCGATGCCGCCGAGCCCCTGACCTTTGAGCAGGCTTGGGCCCAAGCCGAGGCCGATGAGGCTAAGGCCGATGCCACGGCCACACTCGGTGAGCCGGCGGACATGTCCATCTCGCCGGCAAAGATCCCGCAGCCGCGTCACACCATCGACCCCGACAGCACGGCATCCTTCAGCATTCTCGACGTGCCCGCGCAAGGCGCCCAGGCGCCTGCGCCCACACATCGCCCCGACCTGGCTCGTGAGGAAGACGCGGGCCGCCGTTCTCCGCTCGGCCCCATCCTTATCGCCTTCATGGCCGGCGTTATCGCATGCTCGGTAATTGGAAACGTCTGGAGCCATGTTGAACAACAGCGAAAAGACGCCGCCAAGGTCGAGATGTCTATCGAGCAATCGCTCGGCCGCACGCGCTCGGTACATGTGTCGGTCGAGGTCAAGGACGGCGCGACGTGGGACACCGCGCGCGGCGACAGCCAAATGCTCATCTACATCGTGGGGCGCACGCTCAAAGGGCAGACGATTGACGAGTATCAATACGTCAATTCCGCTGGTGACGGCATCGAACTTAAGCCCGGCGACTACGAGCTCACCGTCGATGAACCGCCCGTCGCCACCGACGGCACGCGCTTCCGTGCCTCAAAGCGCATGGTCCCCGTGAGCTTTAACTCACAGGCGCCCGACACGGTCGACACCACACCGCAGGGCGGGTTCGACCTTTACGTGGATACCCAGTAGGCACTCGCCGCTCATTCCGCTATGGCTACTCAATAATCGCCTGCCGTCCCGTCCCGCCGCCAAGAGTGGGACAATAGCCCTCGACACTATTGTTTACTTTTGGAGGAAGTAGCATGTCTACTGTCACTACCATCAAGCGCGGCGGCCTCACCGCGGCCATCGATTCCATGGGTGCCCAGCTCACGAGCCTTGCCCTCAACGGCAACGAGTATCTGTGGCAGGGCGACCCCGCCTTTTGGGGCAAGCACGCGCCCATCCTGTTCCCCATTGTGGGCTCGCTGCGCAACAACACGGCAACGTCTGCGGCCGGCATCTGCGAGATGCCGCGCCACGGACTCGCGCGCATTGTCGAGCACAAGCTGGTCGAGGTTTCGGAGGACGGCTCCTCGGTAACGTACGAGATCACCGATACACCCGAGTCGCTCAAGGCGTTCCCGTTCCACTTTAAGCTCAACATGACCTATGCCTTGACCGGCGACGCCACCCTCACGCAGACCTTTGCCGTCACCAACACCGGCGACGTGGACCTGCCGTTCTCGGTGGGCGGCCACCCCGCATTTAACGTGCCCGCCCCCGGTGCCGAGGACGAGGCGTTCGAGGATTACGAGCTGGCGTTTACCGAGGCTTGGACCAACGAGGCTCCCATCATCACGCCCGACGGTCTTATGACGTTCGAGGGTAGCTACAAGGCTCCCGATAACTCGGACGTGCTGCCCATCACGCACCGCAGCTTCGATAACGATGCCATCATGTTCACCGATACTCCGGGTTCCACGCTCACACTGCGCGGCCGCAAGTCGGGCCACGGCGTCAAGATCGACTTTGAGGGCTTTAAGTACATTGGCGTGTGGTCTGCCGCCAACGACGCTCCGTTTGTGGCGCTCGAGCCCTGGACCGGTCATACCACCATGGACACCGAGGACGATGTCTTTGAGCACAAGGTCAACACCATCACCTTGGCTCCCGGCGCTACCGATAAACGTAGCTTTAGCGTCACCTTGTTCTAGAGGTTCCGCCGTTCTGACGAACGGCGGGCCGGTCGACGCTGCGCGCCACCCAGAGCGACAATTTGTCATTCAAAAGGCAAGGCATGACCAGAAGGTCTATGCCTTGCATTTTTCATGCCAACTTGTTCGCTCTGGACGTCGCTCGCCGGCATTGCCAAAACATCGACGTCCCCAATGACTACCGTGTGTCTATTAATTTTTCGAGCTTGTGCTGCGCTGCTGGTCGCTGGCGTATATCCTGTTAACTCGTCAGCATACGATTCAACAGGGAAGGCAGATTATGCATTCTCCCCATCAACGCGACGCGCATCCACAGCCGGTATGCAGCCGTCGCATCTTTTTGGGTAGCGCTCTCGCTGCGAGCGCTTCTGTCGTCGCCGGCGCACTTGCCGGTTGCCAGCGTCCCTCCACGCTGGAAGTAGTTCAGCCCACGACGGGCGGCGGTCGCGACGACCTGTCCGATTCCGTGATCGGCAAGGACAAGATCCGTATCGGCATGGAGGCGGCCTACGCCCCGTACAACTGGCAGGTCTCCGAAGCCAGCGAGTACACCATCCCCATCGACAACGTGCAGGGCGCCTATGCCGATGGTTACGACGTGCAGATTGCCAAGATCGTCTGCAAGGCCCTCGGCGGCGAGCCCGTTGCCGTCAAACAGAGCTTCTCGGGCCTTATCGACTCGCTCAACAACGGCCAGATTGACCTCATCATCGCCGGTATGAGCGCCACGCCCGAGCGCGAGGAGTCTGTCGGCTTTTCCGACCCGTACTTTATCGGTTACTTTGGCCTGTTCGTAAAAGAGGGCTCGCCCTACCAAAACGCGACCAAGCTCAGCGACTTTAGCGGCGCTACGGTCCTCGGCCAAAAGGACACCATGCTCGACACCGTCATCGACGAGATCCCGGGCGTTGTGCACAAAAACCCGGTCGACTCCGTCCCCACGGTGTTCTCGAACCTGCTGCAGGGCACCTGCGACGCCGTGACCTACAACACCGAGAACGAGAAGGGCTATATGGCTCAAAACCCGGGCATCGTTCCCATTCATTTTGCCGAAGGCGAGGGCTTTAAGCAGGAGGTCGCGGCAAACGTCGGCTGCCGCAAGGGCTCGGACAAACTGCTTAAGCTCATCGACAAGACACTCAAGGGCATTAGCCAAGAGGAGCGCGACCAAATGTGGGACGCGTGCCTCGACCGTCAGCCGGCATAGGGAGGCAGCATGAAAACCGTCAATCGCCTGGCCTCCTTTATTAAGGCCGACCACCGTTATGTATACCTGGGCACGAGCGTTATCGCGGCGTTCGGCCTGGCGTTTAGCCAGCGCAACCCCACACCGCTGAGCTTCTTAGCCCCCACCGGTATCTTCCAGGATTGCCTTTGGGCGATTCTTTGGGCCTGGCTCGTCGTGTCGGCGGCGGCGCTGGTCACCAAGCTTATGCACTGGAGCGACTATCGCGAAACGTCGCCGTTCGCATCCGAGCGTTTCCGTCGTGGAGCACGCCTGGGCAGCTACGTCGTGGTCGCCATCGCGGCGATCTTTTTCGTGGACCGCTGCGTCATGTCGTTTATCGACCTGGTGCAGGTGAGTATTGTCTCGGACTCCAACCCCAGCGACTTTTTGTCGAGCCTGGTCTACATGACCTACAAGAGCGGGGACTTCTTCATTCGCGGTATCGAGATCACCATCGCGCTTGCCACCTTCGGCACCGTCATCGCATTCTTCCTGGCACTGCTCTTTGTGTTCCTGCGTATTCAGACGTTCGACCGCGTGGATAACGACCTGGTGCGCTTCTTTAAGAGTATCGGCCGCGGCTTTGCGACCGTCTACTCCACCATCGTGCGCGGCACGCCCATGATGGTCCAGGGCCTGCTCATCTATTACGCGGGCTTCACCGTTTTGCGCGGCATGGGCTTCGAGACCGCTCAGGCCAACCAGATTTGGAGCACCTTCACCGCCGGCCTCGTTACCATCTCGCTCAACTCCACCGCCTACATGATGGAGGTCCTGCGCGGCGGCATCGAGTCCATCGATCCCGGCCAGGCCGAGGCAGCACGCTCGCTGGGCCTGTCGCAGTGGCAAGCCATGCGCAAAGTCGTGTTCCCCCAGGGCATTAAAAACGCGATTCCGGCGCTCACCAACGAGCTCATCATCAACATCAAGGATTCGTCGGTGCTCTCGGTCATCGGCGTGTTCGACCTTATGTACGCCACCACCACCGTCGCCGGCGTGTACTACCGCCAGATGGAGGTCTACTGCGTGGCGCTCGTGGTCTACCTGATCCTGACGCTCGTGGCGAGCCGCCTGCTCGAGGCCTTTGGCAAAAAGCTTGGCGCCGAGGCTCCGGTCACGCTGCCCAGCTCCAACTAGGCTCAAGACGAGGAGAATCATCATGGCAGATACCGCCACTACCGGCACCGCGGCCGCCGCACAGACCAATGAGCCGCTCATCCGCGTCGAGGGCCTGCGCAAGAGCTTCGGCTCGCTCGAGGTGCTCAAGGGCATCGACCTGTCCGTTAACCCCGGCGAGGTCGTCACCATTATCGGCGCCTCGGGCTCGGGCAAGTCGACCTTCCTGCGCTGCCTCAATCTGCTCGAGACCCCGGACGCGGGCCACATCTGGTTCCACGGCCAGGACCTTACGGCCGAGCGCTGCAATATCAATAAACTCCGCGAGGACATCGGCATGGTGTTCCAGGGCTTTAACCTGTTCAACAACATGGACGTGCTCGACAACTGCACGATCGCGCCCGTCACGCTCAAAAAGATGAGCAAGGCCGAGGCCGAGAAGGTCGCGATGGAGCACCTGACCAGCGTGGGGCTCGAGAAGTTCGCGCACGCCGCCGTGGGTCGCCTGTCCGGTGGTCAAAAACAGCGCGTGGCCATCGCTCGTGCCCTATGTATGAATCCGCAGATCATGCTGTTCGACGAGCCGACCTCCGCACTCGACCCCGAGATCGTGGGAGAGGTGCTCGAGGTCATGCGCAAACTTGCTGCCGACGGCATGACCATGGTCGTCGTCACGCACGAGATGGCCTTTGCCCGCACCGTGTCCGATCGCGTGGTCTTTATGGACAAGGGCGTAGTGCTCGAGGACGCCGCGCCGGCAGAGCTCTTTGGCAACCCCAAGCACCAGCGTACCCGCGAGTTCCTCTCGCGTTATCTCGAGGACAAATAACCGACCGCAAGCGCTTATGTGGCAGGGCCGCTCCGGTGGGGCGGCCCTTGTCGTCACAATCGAAAGGATGTCATGGCCGAGGTTTGGCGCTTTTTTGCGCATGAGGATGATTTTGCCGATCTGGACGAGGCTGGTGCGTGCGAGCGTCTGGGCCGCGTGCTGTCGTTCCCGACGATTTCGAGCATGGATGCCGAGGCGGTTGACTGGCAGGCGTTTGCCGACCTGCGTGCGTACATGCAGCGGGCGTGGCCGCGCGTGTTTGCGGCGGGCGAGGTCGAGCTCATCGATCGTTCGCTGTTGGTGACGCTTGCCGGCTCCGACCCTGCGCTCAAGCCCATTATGCTCATGGGCCACATGGACGTGGTTCCCGTGGTGCCCGGCACCGAGGACGATTGGACGCACGCCCCCTTTAGCGGGCATGTAGACGACACCTACATTTGGGGTCGCGGCGCCATCGATATGAAAGACCAGGTCGCAGGCATTCTCGAGGCGGTTGAGTATGCGCTGACCCACGGCTGGGAGCACAAGCGTACCCTGCTGCTCGCCTTTGGCCAGGACGAGGAGACTACGCAGTACGGCGCAGGCGCCATTGGCCGCGTGCTCGAGGAGCGCGGCATTGAGCTTGAGTACCTGATCGACGAGGGCGACTATCGTATCGTTGCGGCTGCCGAGTACAGCGCAGGTGAGGGTTGGCTTATGCATGCCGATCTTGCCGAGAAGGGCTATGCCGATATCGTGCTCAGGACGAAGAGCGAAGGCGGGCATTCTTCCAACCCTTACGGCGGCACGTCGCTCGAAGTGCTCAGCCGCGCTATTGCCGCGATTTGCGATATCGAGTGGCCGGCGCGTGTGACCGACCTGCTTGCCGCGCAGCTCGTCGAGCTGGGGCTTTATACCGCAGACGAGATTGCTGCCAGCAAGGATGCCATCGTGCGCGACTGCCTCGCCAGCAAAAAGCTGTACCCGCTTGTAACCACCACCTGCGCGCCCACGCAAATCGAAGGCGGCAGTACCGGTGCCAACGTAATGCCGCAGGATATGTGGGCCAATATCAACTTCCGCATGCTCGAGGGCACGAGCGTGGCCGATGTCGTGGCCTGCTGCCGCGAGGCCGTTGCCACCGCTGGGCTCGCTGGCCGAGTCGAGGTCGAGCTGGGCCCCGGCAGCTCCGAGCCCTCGCCGTCCCCGCGCGTGGGCGGTCCGGGGCTCGAGGCCGTTCGCGCCATCGCCGCCCGCTATTTCCGTGATCCCAAGGGGACGGAGGAAAACGGATCGTCTGCGGTGGGCCAAGAGCCGATCAGCATCGTGCCCTCGACCGTGATTGGCGCAACCGATGCCGCCAACTACCAGCGCATTTGCCGCGAGTGCATCCGCTTCTCCGCCTTTGTGGTCGACGATGACGAATGCGACCGCGGCGTCCACGGCACCAACGAGCGCATCACCCGCCGCGCCTACCTCCAGGGCATCCGCTTCCTCGTCGCTCTACTCCAAACGCTCTAGCCAAAAAGCAAGCCCTTGGTGCAATGGGGTCAGGTTTGTTTGCACCAATCATTCCGTGCGGGTTATATGCAGGTTTGCCTGCGCACGCTATCATGTATGGGTTAGACCGCAACTATGTACCCCATACGCGAAGGGATGCGCATGTATCTGAAGATCGACATGTTCTAGCCGGGCTTACCCCCGCAGCGGCGCCCCGCGCCCCATCAATTCTGCCGATTTTCACCTTCACGCATCTAAAGGAGTCCTGCCATGCGCGACAAGCTCGAAAAGATCATCAAGGCCTACGAGGAGCTCGAGAAGAAGCTTTCCGACCCGGCCGTCGCCTCCGATATCAAGGAGTTCACGCGTCTCAACAAGGAGTACGCGCACCAGTCCGACCTCATCGCCGCCTCGCGCGAGTACATCGGCGCGCTCGATGACATCGAGGCTGCCAAGGAAATGCTGCACGATACCACCGATGCTGACGAGAAGGAGATGCTCCAGATGGACATCTCCGAGAACGAGGACAAGCTTCCCCAGCTCGAGGAAGACATCAAGTACATGCTCATCCCGAGTGACCCCAACGACGACAAGAACACCATCGTCGAGATTCGCTCCGCCGCCGGTGGCGACGAGGCGGCCATCTTCGCCGGCGACTTGTACAAGATGTACCAGCGCTTCTGCGAATCGCGCGGCTGGAAGACCACCGTGCTCGATTCCAGCCCCAGCGAGGCCGGCGGCTTTAAGTCCATCGAGTTCAAGGTCGAGGGCGACCGCGTCTACTCCGTCATGAAGTTCGAGTCCGGCGTGCATCGCGTCCAGCGCGTTCCCAAGACCGAGTCCCAGGGCCGCATTCAGACCTCCACGGCTACCGTCGCCGTACTTCCCGAGGCCGAGGAGATTGACGTCCAGATCAACCAGTCCGACCTGCGCATCGACACCTACTGCGCCTCCGGCCCTGGCGGTCAGTGCGTTAACACTACCTACTCCGCCGTGCGCATCACCCACTTGCCCACCAACACCGTGGTGCAGTCGCAGGAGCAGCGCTCCCAGATTCAGAACCGCGAGGTCTGCATGCAGATGCTGCGTGCTCGTCTGTACGAGATGGAGCTCGAGAAGCAGCAGGCAGAGCTTGGTGCCGAGCGCCAGAGCCAGATCGGCCACGGCAACCGTTCCGAGAAGATCCGTACCTACAACCAACCCCAGGACCGCGTGACCGATCACCGCATCGGTTTCAACTCCACCTACAACGGCGTCCTTCTGGGCGATCAGCTCGGCACCGTCATCGAGGCGCTCGCCGCCGCCGAGCGAGCCGAGAAGCTGGCACAGGCTGTGTAGGTTCCGCCGTTCTACCGAACGGCGGACCAGCCGACGCTGCGCGGGCCGCATTTGGACAATCTGACGTTCAACTTCAAGGGCGCGACCAGAAGGTCAGCGCCCTTTCGTTTCACGTCACCTTGTCTCAAATGCGACCCGCTCGCTGTCCGTCCTCTACCTGCGGCGCTGCCTTGCTCCGGATGCGGTATGCTCAACCTGCGGCGCCTTAGAGGTAGTCATTGGGGACGTTCTTAAATGACTAGGTTGGGCACATTGCTTTGAGATGTTATTCAATCGGCTTTGATGGCCATGAAGCCGGCTACCTGCTCAAAGAAATTAGCGGCATTTATCTGCTATTGAAAATAATGCTCAAAAAATCGTTCAAGAAGTCGCAGTGCATTTTTTGATGCGTCGCGCGTCAAGTGATTTGGCAAGTTCTTGGTTAGATATTGGTCAGTTTTGGGGCAACTTTGCCAAAAGCTTGACGGATGCAGATTTAGACGTCGATGAATGAACATTTCAGGCAGGTTCCAAGCAAAAATCTGGGCTGATTCTCGATAATCGTCTTCAATCGTCCCTTGCCAAGCGCTGGCCTCGCGTACAATCTGCTCCGACATTCGCGCGCCGTCCGGCGCTTAAGAGGGGAGGGCCCCATGGCAAACGAGATTTGGACCATCAAGCGTTGTCTCGAGTGGACCAAGGAGTACCTGGCCGAGCGCGGCGAGGAGCACCCCCGTCTTTCTGCCGAGTGGCTGCTGTGCGCCGCCACGGGCCTGGCGCGTATTGACCTATATATGCGTATGGACGAGACGCTTAACGCGTCCCAGCTCGAGACCATGCATGCGGCCGTTGTCCGCCGCGCTAAGGGCGAGCCGCTGCAATACATCACGGGCAGCACGCAGTTTCGCATGATCGACGTCGCGTGCGCCCCCGGTGTGCTCATTCCGCGCCCCGAGACCGAGATGCTCGTCGAGGAAGTCCTCAATTATCTGGATGCCGAGGTGCTGAGCCCCGAGGCTGCTGCCCGTCAGCGCGTGGAGCTGCCTTGGAACGATGAGGTCGAGGAGGCACGCAAGGCCGAGGCCGCGCTGGCAGACGAACGCGCGGCCGCCGAGCGCCGTGCCGCTAACCTGACGGCTGCCGATGAGGCGGCGCTAGGCGGCGACGTATTGGGCAGCCGCGCCTATGCCGAGGAGCTGGCCGACCGCGAGGCCGAGGAAGCCGCCGCGCAGGCAGCAGAAGCCGAAGCCGCGGAAGCCGCCGAGCCCGAGCTCGACGAATACGGCATCGCCATCGAGGGTGCCGGCCAGGAGACGGCTTCGGCTCAGGATGCCGCTGCGCCTGCCCCAGCCGAGACCCGTATCGCCCGCGTTCTCGAGGTCGGCTGCGGCACGGGTTGCATCTCGCTCTCCCTTGCCTGGGAGCGCCGCGGCCACGTTACCTGCACCGCCACCGATATCGAGCCGCGCGCCATCGATCTGGCCACCAAAAACCGCGACGCGCTCGGCCTCACGGCAGATGAGGTTGCCTTTAGTCTCACCAACCTGGTGAGCTCCATTCCCCGCGAAGAGTGGGGCACCTTCGACGTGCTCGTTTCCAACCCGCCCTACATCCCGACCGGCGTCATGCGCTCGCTGCCGCACGAGGTCAAGGACTTTGAGCCCGACTTGGCGCTCGAGGGCGGTGCCGACGGCCTGGACATCTTCCGCCGCCTGCTCAATGCGGCGCCTTACATGCTGCGCGCCGGCGGCCTGTTTGCCTGCGAGCTCTACGAGGGCGCCCTCGATGCCGCGGCCGAGCTCTGTCGCCAGGCAGGCCTTTCGGACGTGCGTATCGTCCACGACCTCACCGATCGCCCCCGCATCGTCCGAGCCATCGTCACCGAGCCCAAACAGCGTATTTAAGCTGAATAAATAGACATTTGCGCAAGTTTGTCCTTGCAATATACCGTAAAACTTCTACTATAGAAGGAGAAAGGTATGTCAAATCAGCTGCATCGGTACCGTATCGTGCTTGATTACATTGAACCTTGGCTTGATGAGCAGGATGAAGCTACGCTGAAGCAGATTTATGCAGACCTTTTGGTGCTCGAGAAGGAAGGTCCCAGCCTTGGTCGTCTGCTGGTTGACCGCGTAAAGGGCTCGAAGCTTCATCATTTAAAGGAGCTGAGAGTGACGTCGTGTGGTGGGCAGGTGATTCGCATCCTCTTCGCCTTTGACCCCAAGCGCCAGGCGGTATTGCTATTGGCGGGTGATAAGTCGCGAGCGGGATCGTCAAGGGCAAAATGGAACGGTTGGTATGCGATCAACATTCCAAGGGCCGAGCAAATATACCGTCGCCACGTAAGGAGGCTCGATCGAGATGGAACTGCATGAGTATATGGAATCTCGCGGGATAACACGCGACTCCATTACCGCCGAGCAGGAGAGGACTCGCGATCGTATCGAAGCCTATAAGCTTGCTCAGATTCGCAGGTTAAAAGATCTAACACAGGCGTCGGTCGCCCAGTCGATGGGCGTTTCTCAAAAACGTGTATCCGAGCTCGAGCGTGGGGAGTTGGGTTCGATGAGGCTCGACACGCTGAGCAGGTACGCAGAGAGCCTCGGCGGAAAACTGGTTGCAAGCATCGAGTTTCCCGATCGTACCGTTACGCTTGCGCGCTAAAAATCGTCAATTAACCCCCTCACTTTCACCGACTACTAGAGCCGCTCACCAAACCAACATGCGCTCTGGGCAAATAGGTTGAATGTTTCGTGCGAGAATGCCCCACAGTAAACAAACTTGCACCGGAGCGTAAGGGGCTGGCATACACATGCAGACGGTCTATCGGGTATACGAGGGAACGCGCGAGCCGCATCGGCTTGCCGTCGAGCGCACGGCCGAGGTGCTCGGCCGCGGCGGCCTGGCCTTGATTCCGACCGAGACCGTCTACGGTGTCGCCGTGGCAGTCAACGCCTTCTCGGGCGCCGTGCCCCAAGATACAAGCGAATTCCCATCGTGGCCGCGCGATCCGCAGGCTGCCGTCAATGGCGCCGCAGTTCCTGCGCTCGGCACCGGCTATCGCCGTATCTTCACTCTCAAGCAACGTGAGCTCACGCAAACCGTCGCTTGGCTGGTCGATGGCGTCGAAGCACTCGACCGCTATGGCGTGGATATCCCGGAAGATGCCCGCGTACTCGCGCGACGATGCTGGCCGGGAGCCCTGACTATCGTGGTCAAGGCAGCCCCCTGCGTGCCGACCTTTATGCGCGCTGCCGACGACACCGTGGCCCTGCGCGCTTCGGCCTCTCCCGTGGTCCAAGCGCTCATCCGCGCCTGCGGCAGTCCCCTTGCCTGCACGAGCGCCAACACGCACGGCGCGCCTTCGCCGGCAAGCTTTGCCGCCGTCGAGGGTCGCATCCTGGAGGGGGTCGATGTTGCCGTCGACGCCGGTGAGACCCCGTGTCGCGACGCCTCGACCATCGTGTCGTTCCAGCACGGCGGGCTCCAGATCCTGCGCCAAGGCGCACTTCCCGCATCAGAGATCGAGCGGGTCCTGTCCGACCCGATGCAATAGAAGGGTGTAAGCGATGTCTTTGAATCTGGGCAGCCTGGGCATGGAAGATGCCTCGTTTAACTTTGGCGGTTCCTACATCATGGCGCTCGACTGCGGCACTACCTCGGTACTCGCGGCCATTGTCGACGAATACGGCTGCATCGTTGCCCAGGCGCGTCGTAGCGTCAAAACCAGCTTCCCGCGCCCCGGCTGGGTGGAGCAGGATCCCACGGAGGTGCTTGCCAGCCAGATCGGCGTGATGATGGAGGTTCAGTTTAAGAGCGGTATCCATTCCGACCGCATCGCCGCCATCGGCATCTCCAACCAGCGCGAGACCACGGTGGTCTGGGACCGCGTGAGCGGCCAGCCCATCTATAACGCCATCGTATGGCAGTGCCGTCGTACCGCACCTCTGATCGACGAGCTGGTCGAGCGGGGCGCAGAAGAGCTGGTGCGCTCCCGCACGGGACTCACGCTCGATCCGTATTTCTCGGCTTCCAAGGTGCAGTGGATCCTCGACAACGTCGACGGTGCGCGTGAGAGCGCGGCGGCGGGCGACCTCATGTTCGGCACCATCGACACCTGGCTCATCTACAACCTCACCGGCAGTCAGGTCTTTGCCACCGACTACACCAATGCCAGCCGCACGGCGCTCTTTAATATCCATACGCTCGATTGGGACGACGACCTGCTGGCGCTCTTTGACGTTCCACGTTCCATGATGCCCGAGGTTCGTTGGAGCTCGGGCGACTACGGCCGCGTCGCGAGCGATATCATGACCAACATGCCGCCCATCATGGGCGTGGCGGGCGATCAGCAGGCGTCGCTGTTCGGCCACTGCTGCTTCTATCCCGGCCAGACCAAAAACACCTATGGCACGGGTTGCTTTATGCTCATGAACACCGGCGACGAGGTCGTCGAATCCAAGAACGGTCTGGTCTCCACGATCGGTATCGCCGCGGACGGCAAGATCAGCTATGCGCTCGAGGGTTCTATCTTTGCCGCCGGCTCAACCATGAACTGGCTGCGCAACAACATGGGCATCATCTCGAGTGTGAGCGAGTCCGCGCAACTCGCCGCTTCGATCAACGACAACGAGGGCTGCTACTTCGTCCCCGCCTTCGCTGGCCTGGGCGCTCCCTGGTGGGACCCGCGTGCCCGCGGTATCGTGTGCGGCCTGACCGGTGCCTCGAGTCGCGCGACCATTGTGCGTGCGGCCTGCGAGTCCATGGCCTACCAGAGTTATGACGTGCTGCGCGCCATGGAGCAGGACGTGGGACTTTCGATTGAGCGCCTGTCCGTCGATGGCGGCGCCTCACGCAACGAGTTCATCATGCAATTCCAGGCCGACCTGCTGGATATCCCCGTGCTGCAATGCGAGACGGTGGAGACCACGGCAATCGGTGCCGCGTACTTGGCGGGTCTTGCCGTCGGCTATTGGGAAGACCTTGAAGAGCTGGAGCAAAATGCCCAGATCGTTAGGACCTTCCTTCCCCATATGCCCGCCGAGCGTCGCGAGCAAAACCTTGCGGGCTGGCGTGATGCAGTCAGGCGCTCGCTCAGTACCGCACAGTAGGGCTGCGATGGGCTGTTCGATACAACAAACCGCTAAACTTATGCATGGCGTGCGGCGGCAACATTGCTGCGCGCCTTGTCAGCAAGGCCGTTTTGCAGCTGCAACGAAAGGGGCAATCAACCCATGACCGTCACCTACGATGCGTCCCGTGTGACGCTTGTCGATCATCCGCTCGTCCAGCACAAGCTGTCGATCCTGCGCGACAAAAACACCGGCACCAACCAGTTCCGTCAGCTCGTGCGCGAACTCGCGCTTTTTGACGGCTACGAGGCCATGCGCGACCTGCCTATGGAAGACGTCGAGGTCGAGACCCCCATCACTACCGCCACGTTCAAACAGCTTGCCGGCAAGAAACTCGCCATCGTGCCCATCCTGCGTGCGGGCCTTGGCATGGTCGACGGTATCCTCGACCTGGTGCCCTCCGCTCGCGTGGGCCACATCGGCATGGAGCGCGACGAGGTCACCCACGAGCCGCACGAGTATTACTGCAAGATGCCCAAGGATATCGACCAGCGCATCTGCCTGGTCGTCGACCCCATGCTCGCCACGGGCGGTTCGGCCGAGATGGCCATCAGCTACCTGCGCGAGCGCGGTGTCAAGGATATCCGCATGCTGTGCATCGTCGCCGCGCCCGAGGGCCTCAAGTCACTGACCGAAAAGGACCCCGACGTACATATTTATACGTGCGCCATCGACGACCATCTCAACGAGGCCGCCTACATCGTTCCCGGCCTCGGCGACGCCGGCGACCGCATCTTCGGCACGCTCTAGTCGCTGGGCTAAGACGGCCGCGGCTGCAAATACGAAGAAACGGTGCGCGCGGTCGAACAAAAGGCGACCGCGCGCACTCCTGTTAACGGACGTTTTGCCCTGCAGGGTTCGAGAAAAACGTATTACCGTACCTGCGGCATAAAGAAGGTCTTAAGAAAACGAACAGGTGCGTATTAACCGATGCTTTTTCGGTTGTACTTTAGCGATTGGCTCGTACAATAGTCACCAATGTTTGGCGGGAACTGTCCTGTGAGGCGATAAAAAAGGAAAGTGAGGACGCCAGTGTTTCAGATAGCCGATCTGCTCGCTATCGTTGCAGGTGCCATCGCGGGCGCGATTGCCTTCCTTCCCTTTGTCTTTACGCTCAAGCCGGTTCTTGACGATAAGCAGAATGCGGACATGCTCAAGGGTATGGTGAGTCTCGCGGTCTCGGCAATCGCGTTGCTTGTCTTTACCTTGGTTGTGTTTGTGTTGTTCGGAGAGGCATTTCGCATGTTCCTCCTGGGCGAGGCGATCGGCTTCGTGGCCTTTATGGCCGCCTGCGCGGTTCGCGTCGCCAAGGCGCTGCGAGATCCTCATGAGGTCGAAAGGTAAGTCGTGGAAATTTTTGAAAAGCTGCCTGATGAGATTAATCATCTGGTCAGCGAGTTCAGCTCCACCCCTGTCGTGGGCGATCTGAGCTGCGGCATCACGCAGTACTCGTTTTGGCTGATCGTCTCCACGATCGTGCTCCTGATCGTCCTGGCCGTGTTCAAGAAGAAGCAGACCCTGGTTCCCAAGGGCTTCTTCGTCAACGGTTTCGAGTACATCATCGAGTACGTCGAGAACGATATCGGCAAGGGTGTCGTGGGTGAGAACTGGAAGAAGCACTTCCCGTTCCTGTGCTCGCTTTTCCTGTTCATCCTGATCAATAACATGATCGGCCTGATCCCGGGAATGAAGCCCGGCACCGGCGCAATCGGCTCCACCGCCGCACTCGCCATTTTCGCCTTCGTGTACTTCATCTACTACGGATGCAAGGCTCACGGCGTGATCGGCTACATCAAGAGCCTCGCCCCGCAGGGCGTGAGCTTCCCGATGAACGTGCTCGTGTGGGTCGTCGAGCTTTTCTCGACCTTCCTGCGCCTCATCACGCTTGCCGTCCGTCTGTTCTGCAACATGTTCGCAGGACACGTGGTCATGGGCTCGTTCGCCATCATGGCGAGCATGTTCATGCAGCCGCTGCTTCAGCAGGTTTCCGCGGCCCACGCCGTCGGCGCCCTGCCTTCGCTGGCCTGGCTTGCCATCCTCATCCTGATCTATGCGATCGAGCTTGTGGTCGGCGCCATCCAGGCTTACGTCTTCACGGTCCTTACCGCCGTGTATGTCTCCGAGGCAGAGGAGGTCGCGGAGGAGGAGTAGTCTTCCGTTCGTGCCTTAAAGGTAAGGCAATTCGTTAAACCGCCGGTGCCCGTACCCATGGAGCCCGGCAGTTATAAAAAGGTTATCCTGCGTGAAATAAGACACGCACGACAAAGGAGGAATCGTGGGAGTTATCGGTTACGGTCTCGGTGTTATCGGCGCTGGTCTTGCTATCGGCCTGTCTGCTCTGGGTGCTACGGGTGCTATGGCCCGTCAGCCTGAGGTCCAGGGCCGCGTGTTCACCGTCTTCATCATGGGCTCCGCTTTCGGCGAGGCTCTGGCTCTGATCGGCTTCGTTGTCGCGCTGATCGTTAAATAGCACGGAGCGTCAAGTATGAATCTTTCATCCCAGAAGAGCGCGATCGCACTCTCCGCGTCCGCGGCCGCGCTGCTCATGCCGGTTTCCGCGTTCGCCGAGGACGGCGCTGCCGGTGCGGACATCCTCATCCCTAAGATGGCGGAGTTCATCCCGGCGCTTATCGCCTTCCTGATTATCTGGATCGTGCTGGCCAAGGTCGCCCTGCCGGGCATCATGAAAACCATGGAGGAGCGCGGCAAGAAGATCGAGGAGAGCCTCGACGAGGCCGAGAAGACCAAGCAGGAGGCTATCGCCAAGCGCGCTGAGTCCGACTCGATCGTCACCGACGCCCGTCGTCAGGCTGCCGACATCGTTCTCGAGGCCCGTAAGGACGCCGAGTCCGAGCGTGCCCGTATCATCGAGGCTGCTCACAAGGAGGCCGAGGAGATCATCGCCAAGGCCCATACGACCGTCGAGGACGAGCGCAAGACCATCTACGCCGGTGCCGCGAGCTCCATCGCCGACCTGTCCGTTGCCGTTGCCACCAAGATCGTGGGCGAGGCACTCGAGGACGATGCCGAGCAGAAGAAGCTCATCGAGCGCTACATCCAGGAAGCAGGTAGCCTGAATGCCGACTAGCCGCTATCAGGACAAGGTGCTCGAGACCTACGCGCGTTCCCTTTTGGAAGCCGCCAAGGCCGAGAACCATGTGTTCGAGGACCTCGAGATGGTCGAGCGCTTGGCTTCTGCCAGCCCCGAGATCATCGCCGTGCTCGACACCATGTCCAAGCGCGACCAGCTCGACCTTCTTCCCAAGGTGGCAGCTGCCTTTAAGTATGTTGCCGAGGAAGACGAGGATGTAGTGGGCGTGACCGTCACCACGGCGATCCCGCTCGACGACGAGCTGCGTCAAACCATCACTAAGAAATGCGAGCAGGACTTCGGCCGCAAGGTATTCCTTATCGAGCAGGTCGACCCGTCTATCGTGGGCGGCCTGGTGCTCGAGGCCCGCGGCGAGCGTCGTGACATTTCCGTCAAGACGCAGCTGCGCATCGCGCAGGAGACCCTCGCAAACTCTGCTAATTCGTACGGAGGTGAAGCCTAATGTCCGAAACCCTCAATGCCCAGGATATCGCCAAGAAACTGCAGGAGCAGCTCACGAGCCTCTCCGCGACGGTCGATACGCATGAGGTTTCAACGGTCGACGAGGTAGGCGACGGCATCGCGCGCGTCTCCGGCCTCAAGAGCGCCATGGCAGGCGAGCTTCTGGAGTTCAAGAGCTCCGATACCGGTGAGACCGTCTTCGGCCTTGCCCAGAACCTTGACCGTGACGAGGTCGGCGCCGTTCTGTTTGGTGCCGTCGACTCCATCAAGGAAGGCGACGAGTGCCGCACCACTGGCCGCATTATGGATATCCCCGTGAGCCGTGCCATGCTCGGCCGCGTCGTCAATCCGCTCGGCCAGCCCATCGACGGCCTGGGCGACATCGTCGCCACGCACCGTCGCCCCATCGAGTTCAAGGCTCCCGGCGTCATCGATCGTACCCCGGTGTGCGAGCCGGTTCAGACCGGTCTGCTCGCTATCGACTCCATGGTGCCTATTGGCCGCGGTCAGCGTGAGCTCATCATCGGCGACCGTAAGACCGGTAAGACCGCCATCGCCATCGACGCTATCCTCAACCAGCGCGGCAAGGGCATGGTCTGCATCTATGTCGCCATCGGCCAGAAGGCCTCCACGGTTGCCAACATCCGTGAGACCCTCGCTCAGCACGGTGCGCTCGACTACACCATCATCGTTTCGGCCACTGCTGCCGATTCCGCCCCTATGCAGTACATCGCGCCTATGGCCGGTGCCGCTATTGGCGAGTTCTTCATGTACAACGGCGAGGACGGCAAGCCCGCCAGCGAGACCAACCCCGGCGGCCACGTGCTCGTCATCTACGACGACCTGTCCAAGCAGGCTGTGGCCTACCGTCAGATGTCGCTGACGCTGCATCGTCCGCCCGGACGCGAGGCCTATCCTGGCGACATCTTCTACCTGCACTCTCGTCTGCTCGAGCGTGCCGTCAAGATGTCCAAGAAGAACGGTTACGGCTCCATGACGGCACTGCCGATCATCGAGACCCAGGACGGCGACGTCTCGGCCTACATTCCGACCAACGTCATTTCCATTACCGATGGTCAGATCTACCTGCAGTCCGAGCTCTTCTTCCAGGGCCAGCGCCCGGCAGTTGACGTGGGCATTTCCGTGTCCCGCGTCGGTGGCGATGCGCAGACCAAGGCCATGAAGCAGGTCGCCGGCAACCTCCGTCTGGACCTCGCTTCCTATCAGGAGCTCGCTGGCTTTACGCAGTTCGGCTCCGACCTCGACGAGGCTACTCAGAAGCAGCTGACCCACGGTGCTCGCATGACCGAGCTCCTGAAGCAGCCGCGTTACAAGCCGTTTGAGGTTGGCGAGCAGATCGTTACGCTGTTCGCTGGCAACGAGGGTTTCCTGGATGACCTGGAGATCGCCGACGTGCTGCCCTTCCGTGCCGAGCTCATCGAGTACATGGACAATGGCTTTGGCTCGCTGCTCGACAAGGTTCGCGCCAAGAAGATCGATGATGACACCAAGGCTGAGCTCTTGCGCGTCATCGGCGACTTCAAGCAGCAGTTCATGGCCAAGCACCATTCGGATGTTTCTGGATCAGAGGAGAACTAAGCCCCATGGCCAACCTTCGCGACATTAAGAAGCGAATCTCCTCGGTTACCACGACCAAGCAGATCACGCGCACGATGGAGATGGTCTCTACGGCCAAGATCCGTCGTGCCCTCGATCGCTCCAAGCAGGCCGAGCCCTATAAGGAGGCGCTGACCGACGTCATGTTGACGGTCGCCGGCGACGCCTCCTGTTCGGGCACCGATCCCATGCTGCAGAAGCATGAGAGCGTCAAGCATGGCCTGATTGTCGTTATTGCCTCGGACCGCGGCCTTGCCGGCGGTTTCAATACGACGGTGGAGCGCACGGCCGAAAAGCTCGCCGCTTCTTGGGCGAACGACGGCATCGAGTGCGAGATCATCGCGTGTGGGCGCAAACCGGTCACGTATTTCCGTGACCGCGCAAACGTCGTCATGCACTTTGAGGGCAACTCCTCTGAGCCCGATTTCAATCAGGCCCGCATGATCTCCTCTCATATCTGCGATGCGTATCGTGCCGGTGAGCTTGACCGTGTCGAGCTTGTCTACCACCACGCCAAGAACCGCGTGGATCAGGAGCTTCGCGTCGAGCATCTGTTGCCGCTCGACCCCGAGATGATCGCTATGGCCCACGGTCCGCGTAAGAACGAGACCGACGCCCCTAAGCGCATCTCGTCCACGTTCGAGTTCGTGCCCTCTTCCGAGCATGTTCTCGGCAAGCTTGTGCCGTCTTATATCCTGACGGTCATCTACCAGGCCCTGATCGATTCGGCGGCTGCCGAGCAGGGTGCACGCCGCAAGGCCATGCACTCCGCGACGGAAAACGCCACCGCGATCATCTCGACCCTTACCCGCACGTATAGTCGCGTGCGCCAGGCTTCGATCACGACCGAGATTAACGAGATCGTCGGCGGAGCCTCAGCATTGGAGGAACAGTAATGGCTAATAACACCGTAAAGCTTGCGGTCGAGGAAGCCACCAAGAAGACGACTGCCGGTGATGGTCGCATCGTGCGAATCATCGGCCCTGTCGTCGACGTCAAGTTTGACGGCGCGGTGCCCCCGATCTACAACGCGCTCACGGTCGAGGCCGAGACCCCGATCGGTCATCTGAGCACGATCCTCGAGGTCGAGAGCCAGCTTCCGGGCGGCGTCGTCCGCACGGTCGCCATGTCCTCGACCGACGGCCTGCAGCGCGGCCTCATCGCCACCGATACCGGTGAGCCCATGAAGATGCCCGTTGGTCCCAAGACGCTCGGCCGCATTTGGAACGTCATGGGCAAGCCCGTCGACGGCAAGCCCATGCCCGAGGTGGAGGAGTTCTACCCCATCCACCATGCAGCGCCCCGTTTCGACGAGCTCACCACCAAGACCGAGATCTTCGAGACCGGCATCAAGGCCGTCGACCTGCTCGAGCCCTACATCCGCGGCGGCAAGACAGGTCTGTTCGGCGGCGCCGGCGTCGGCAAGACCGTTCTGATCCAGGAGCTCATCAACAACCTCGCCCAGGAGCACGGCGGCACCTCGGTGTTCACCGGCGTCGGCGAGCGTACCCGCGAGGGCACCGACCTGTTCCTCGAGATGAGCGAGTCTGGCGTTATCGACAAGACCTGCTTGGTCTATGGTCAGATGAACGAGCCGCCCGGAGCGCGTCTGCGCATCGGTCTAGCCGGCCTTACCACCGCTGAGTACTTCCGCGATCGCGGCCAGGACGTTCTGCTGTTCATCGACAACATCTTCCGCTTCTCCCAGGCAGGTTCCGAGGTTTCCGCACTGCTGGGCCGTATGCCGTCCGCCGTTGGTTACCAGCCCACGCTGGCAACCGAGATGGGCGACCTCCAGGAGCGCATTACCTCGACCAAGACGGGCTCCATTACCTCCGTCCAGGCTGTCTACGTCCCCGCAGACGACCTGACCGACCCGGCGCCTGCCACGACGTTTACGCACCTCGATGCCACCACGGTTCTTTCGCGTAGCATTTCGTCGCTCGGCCTGTTCCCGGCTATCGACCCGCTTGCGTCTTCCTCCGACGCTCTCGATCCCTCGATCGTTGGCGAGGAGCACTACCGTGTCGCCGTCAAGGTCCAGGAGCTCCTGCAGGAGTACTCCGACCTTCAGGACATCATCGCCATTCTGGGTATGGACGAGCTGTCCGAGGAGCAGCGCCTTACGGTCAACCGTGCCCGTAAGATTCAGCAGTTCCTCTCGCAGTCCTTCCACGTCGCCGAGAAGTTCACCGGCAACCCCGGTGTCTACGTCCGCGTCGAGGATACCGTCCGCTCTTTCGCCGAGATTGTCGACGGCAAGGCCGATGACCTGCCCGAGCAGGCTTTCCGCTATGCTTCCACGATTGAGGACGTGCGCGAGCGCGCCCGCAAGATGGGGGAGAAGTAGGTTATGCGTATCCGCATCGTGTGCCCCGTGAGCTGCGCCTATGAGGGCGACGCTGCGTTTGTGTCGATTCCGTCCACGGATGGCGAGTTTGGCGTTCTGCCTGCTCACTCCAGCGAGATCTGCACGATCGACCGCGGTTACGTTCGCGTTTCCGATAAGGCCATGGGCACTGTCGACCACACGTTTGCCGTGGCCGGCGGCTATGCCCAGGTTGCGGACGATGTCGTGACCGTTCTCGCCGAGCGCGCTTGCGATTTGGCGACCGTCGATGCCGACAAGCTTAAAGCTGATATTCAAGGTTTTGAAGAGAAGCTGGGTAATTTGTCGGAGGATGATGCACGCCGCGCCTACCTCTATAATGAAATCGCATGGTGTAAGCTCAAGCTTGCCCAATAGTCAAACGATTTAGCGTTCGACCATTTGCGAACACATCATGCCCGGGATGGCCCAGCCACCCCGGGCATGCTTTTTGAAAGGGTAGACCTTGGATATTATCCGCGTTGAGGGTGGCCACGCCATCGGAGGCTCCGTGCCCGTTTCGGGCGCCAAGAACTCCGCGCTCAAACTCATGGCGGCAACGCTTCTGGCGCCGGGCAAGACGACGCTGCAGAACGTGCCCGATATTTCCGATGTCCATGTGATGGGCAAGGTGCTCAAGGGCATGGGCGCTACGATCGATGTTCTCGACGAGCACACGCTCGAGATTGATACCTCTCAGGTCGATTCTTGGGAGGCCCCCTACGAGCTCGTTGCCAAGATGCGTGCTTCCACCGCCGTCATGGGACCCCTGCTGGGCCGCTTCCATCGCGCCAAGATTGCCATGCCGGGCGGCTGCAACCTGGGTGCTCGCAAGATCGATATGCACATTCTTGGTCTTGAGGCCCTGGGCGTTGAGTTCGATACCGCCCACGGTTACATCAACGCTAATGCGCCCCAAGGTCTGCGCGGTACCACCGTCACGCTCGAGTTCGCCAGCGTCGGTGCGACCGAGAACCTCATCATGGCATCCGTGCGCGCGCAGGGCACCACGGTTATCGACAATGCCGCCCGCGAGCCCGAGATCGTCGATCTCGCCAACATGCTCAACGAGATGGGCGCTAAGATTGTCGGCGCCGGCACGCCTGTCGTGACCATCGAGGGCGTGGAAGAGTTGCATCCTGTTACCCATCGCGTAGTGGGCGACCGAATCGAGGCCGGTACCTTTATCGTTGCCGGTGCGTTGATGGCCGACGATCGCGGTATCGATGTCACGGGCTTTTGCCCCATTCACTTGGGCATGGTGCTCAAGAAGATGGAGCTCATGGGTATCGACTGCGAGCGCGTCGAGGATGGCGTCCATGTGAACCGTGCCGAGCGTATCAAGCCGGTCGACATCCAGACGCTTCCGTTCCCCGGCTTCCCGACGGACATGCAGGCACAGATTATGGTACTCTCCGCCCTTGCCGACGGCAGTTCCGTTATTACCGAGAACATCTTCGAGAATCGCTTTATGTTTGCCTCTGAGCTGGTGCGCATGGGTGCCGACATTCGTATCGAGAGTCATCATGCCATGATTCATGGCGTCAAGGGCTTCTCGGGTGCACAGGTTACCTCGCCCGATCTGCGTGGCGGAGCGGCCCTCGTCGTAGCGGGCTTGATCGCCGACGGGACGACCGAGGTTTCGGCCATTCATCACATCAAGCGCGGCTACGAGCAGTTTGTCGAAAAGCTGCAGGCGCTCGGCGCGCATGTCGAGCATGCTACCGTCCCCGATCCCGTCATCTACTAATACAGGTTGCCTATGTTTAATAAAAAGCCCCTCGCGGATACCACCGCCCGAAGACCCTCAACTGGTGCGCAGGCCAAGATCTACAGTCGCGATAACGTGGCTCGCTATTCCGAGCGCGCTCGCCAACGCCGTCGTAGCCACACGATTCGTCACGTCGCGCTCATTGTCGTGCTTGGCGTGCTGCTGAGTGCCACTACCGCTGCCGGCCTGTGGTTTGCCACCATTATGGGCAAGCTCGGCGATTCTAATGTCATTACCGACAATCTGCGTCGGGTTCTGGTTGACACCGATGAGGCAAAGGATCCGTTCTACGTGCTGCTTCTTGGCACCGACGGCCGTCCGGGCGAGGATACGTATCGCGCCGACTCGATTATCCTGGCACGAATCGACCCCACGCAAAAGCAGGCGACGCTCATTTCCGTTCCGCGCGACACCAAGGTCGAGTACAAGGGCGAGACCATGAAGATCAACGCCTGCCATACCGTTGGCGGCGCCGAGGCCATGGTCGAGGCGGTCAACGAGCTGTGCGGTGTTCAGATTTCCCACTATGCCGAGGTCAGCTTCGACGGTATGCAGGCGCTGATTGATTCGGTTGGCGGTATCGACATTAACGCAACCGATGATGTTGACGACCCCGAGCACCTGGATATTAAGATTACCGCTGGCCAGCAGCATATGGACGGTGCCACCGCCCTTACCTATGCCCGCTGCCGCTACACCTATGCCGACGGCGATTACACGCGCATGCGCCACCAGCGTCAGGTGCTTGGCGCCCTTGCCAACCAGATTCTCAATAACTTCGATGCCACGAAGATCTTTGGCCTGGTTAATTCGCTGTCCGATATGCTTGTAACCGATATGAGCGTTCAGGATATCGTGGCTACGGTCAACGCCATGCGCGGTATGGATGTCGACGGTATCTACTCGGCCAACCTGCCCTCGTACGCCGACGACAGCACCATGATCGACGGTGTGAGCTACGTCTTTGTCTACGAGGACGAGCTCAAGGAAATGATGGAGCGCGTCGATGCCGGCAAGGATCCCAAGGGTCCCAACACCATGGGTCTTTCCGACGGTTCCAGCTCTACGATCGGCGACCTGAACAACAACACGTCTGACGACTACGCAAACGGTACCGCAACCTCATCGGTCAGCTCTGACGATTCCGATGACTCAAGCGATTCGAGCGATTCGGACTACTACGAAGAGCCCACCGGCGACGGCAACGGCTACGAAGCTAACTACTAGGGTTACGCGGGCTTACCAGCCCGCGTAACGGCTCGACGCTGCGCGCCGCCCAGAGCGACAATTTGTCATTCAAAAGGCAGGGCATGACCAGAAGGTCAATGCCCTGCCTTTTTCATGCCAACTTGTTCGCTCTGGACGTCGCTCGCTGACGTTGATTCAACCAGCGATGTCGTCACTTGCAGTTGGGTAGTCCACTTGGCACTTGGGGACGTTCCTTTTGTGCCGGCAGTTTGGGACACTCCTTGCGTTAAGAGGCTGGCGTGCGTCAACCTGTTCTCGTTGCAGCAAAAAAATCGTCCCGTTCTCGGTTGAGGACGGGGCGATTCGTCTTTTGGGCTTATGCAGCCAGGCTTATGCAAAGCGGGCGACGAGCTCCTGCAGGACGTCGGTCATCTTGACGAGCGAACTGACCGGGACGAACTCGTTGACGCCGTGGTAGCAATAGCCGCCGGTGGAAAGGTTGGGGCAGGGCAGACCGCGGAACGACAGCTGGGCGCCGTCGGTGCCGCCACGAATTGACAGCACTTGGGGCTCAACGCCGCAGGCAAGGTAGGCTTCCTTGGCAACATCAATAAGCTCGGGATAGTCACGAACGATCTCGGCCATATTTCGATACTGCTGCTTAATCTCGACCGTCACGCGCTCCTCACCCAGACGCTGGTTGAGCATCGAGGCAGCGGCATCAATAAGGTCGAGTTTTTGCTGGAACTTGGCGGCGTCATGGTCGCGGACGATATAGCGCGCTGTGGCGTGATCGACGGTCGCAGATACACCCTCAAGGTGATAAAAGCCCTCGTAGCCTTCCGTATACTCCGGGCGCTGCGCGTAGGGGAGCAACGCGTTGAAGTCGCAGAACAGATTGCCTGCGTTGACCATACGGCCCTTGGCGTCGCCCGGGTGGATGGACTGGCCCTCAAAGCGGACGGTCGCCTCGGCGGCGTTAAAGCACTCCCACTCCAGCTCGCCGATGGGGCCGCCGTCGACCGTGTAGGCGTACTTGCAGCCAAAGGTATCGATATCCAACAGCTCGGCTCCGTGGCCGATCTCCTCGTCAGGGCAGAAGCAAATGCCGAGTGCGGGATGGGGCAGAGAAGGGTCCTGAGCGATACGCGCGACAAGCGACATGATCTCGGCGACGCCTGCCTTGTCGTCCGCGCCCAGCAGCGTGGTGCCATCGCTGCAGACCAGGTCCTCACCTGCGAGGTCGTTCAGGGCGGGAAGCTTGGCGGTACTCATGGCAACGGGCTTACCGTCAACCGTGCCGCAGACCAGGTCGCCGCCTTCGTAGTGTACGATGTGCGGTTTCACGCCGGCACCCGGTGCAACTTCGGTGGTGTCGAGATGGGCGATCAGGCCCAGGGCGGGCTTGTCCTCAGCGCCCGCACTTGCGGGGATATGCGCGCAGACATAGGCGTGCTCGGTCACGTGGGCATCTTCCGCACCAAGCTCGCGCAGCTCTTCAGCCAGCACGTTGGCAAGGTCAAACTGAACGGCGCTCGAGGGTACCTGGTCGCAGTTTGCATCCTCGGACTGCGTGTTGATCTGGACGTAGCGCAAAAAGCGCTCGAGGACATCGGGGTTCGTGGTGGTGTTTTCCATAAAGACCGCTCCAATCTTGGTCGTCGTGTGCAACAAGAACTCTAGCACGGTATGCCACGGCATACCGCGACGCTTGGATGGGGTAGAATCAGCCATTGAATGCAGAAGGGACGGAAGATCATGGATACGACAAATAGCTCGCGCGAACTACATCTGACGGTGGCGAACGAAGACTACTTGGAGTGCATGGTTCGCATTGAAAGCGAAGAGGGGGAAACCAACGGCGTTCGATCGGTCGACATCGCGCAGCGCCTTGGCGTCTCCAAGGCATCGGTCAATAAAGCGGTTTCGGCTCTCAAGGCATCCGAGCTTGTCGAGCAATCGCACTACGGCAAGGTGATCCTGACCGATCGCGGCCGCGAGGTTGGCACGGCTATCTGGTACCGTCATCGCCTCATCCGCACGTTTTTGGTTCAGGAGCTCGGTGTCGAATTTGAGCGAGCCGATTCCGAGGCCTGCATGATGGAGCATGCGCTATCCGAGGACACGATGAGCCGCTGGCTCGCCTATCTCGAAAAGCAGGGAATCAGCGTCGAGGAATAGCGGGATATATATGGATACGAGTTATTACAACCGCTTTGGTGCCGAGGAACTTACGCGCCGCTTGTCGAGCGAGACCTTGTTGGCGCAGGGCCCCATGGGCAGTGTTTTGTTGAGTGAGTACGATGCCGCCGACATTCCACCGGCGTTTTGGAATCTGGCAGAGCCGCAGACCGTTTCTCGTATCCATCGCTTGTATGTCGCCGCCGGCGCGCAGGTGCTCATTACCAATACCTTTCAGGCATCGAGCTATGCCCTCAAGCACGACCAGATTGCGCCGTCCGTGGCGGAGGTCAATCGCGGGGCCGTCGACGATGCCCGCCAGGCGCACCCTCAGCTACTGCTGGGCTCGATGGGCCCGATCGGTATTGAGTGGTTTGCCGAGGACTCTGTCGAGTATCGTGAAATCCGCGGCATTGCGCGTGAACAGGCGCACGCCTTGCTCAATGCTGGTGTTGACGGTCTGCTGATCGAGACGGTGACGTCTATCCGTAATCTGCAGCCCATGCTTGCCGGCGCCCGAGATGCCGCCGACGGCATGCCTGTTCTGGTGAGTTTTGTCGTTGACGATAAAGGCGACCTGCTGGGCGATGGCCTCAACATCGAGGCAGCCGTTTTGTACGCCGAAAAACACGGCGCAAACTCGGTTGGTGTTAATTGCTGTTCGCTTGCGGCCGCGAATGCGGCGGTGCCCAGGATGGTTGCATCGGCGACTACTCCCGTTACGGTGCGTCCCAACGTAGGCGATCCGGTCCAGACTCAGGATGGCCCCGTATGGCACGAGAATCCCGAAGCTTTCGCGCGCGCATGCATCGAATGGAGACATGCCGGCGCCGCAATGGTGGGCAGTTGCTGTGGAACCACGGCAATCACTACGGCAGCGATGGCCGAGGCGCTCGATATATAAAGGGCAAAACCGCTCCATACGGGGCGGTTTTTTTTATTGCTTGCATGTCCTCGGCAGCATTTGCCCAAATGGTGAATGCTGGTGCCGGCAGGTTGCTGAGTGCGTGTTGCGGGTATACCTCACGCGTACCATGATCCAAACACTGTGAGGTGTCTGCGCGTGTGCGCGATAATTCATTTTGGAACTGACGGTTGGCGCGCTCGCGTCGATGAGGACTTCACTGCCGATAACGTTGCCCGTATCGCCGATGCCGTCGGCGAGTTGTGGCAAAAGACCAATCCGGGCAAAACGGTATATATAGGGTTCGACACCCGGCCCCTGGCGAGCGAGTTCGCTGAGCTTGCGGCGGGCGTGCTAGCAGCGCACGGGCTGGACGCCGTGCTCGCTTCGCGACCTGTTCCGACCCCTGCCCTTACGTGGGCGGCGGCTTATGACGGTGAGGCGTGCGGCGCGCTCATGGTGACGGGGTCCCATCATCCGCAGGGTTATCTGTGCCTCAAGATTCGCATGGGTGACGGCTCGACCGCCAACCAGGATGTCATCGAAGAGCTCGAAGAGACCATGGCTCCCGAGCCAATGGGGATCGAGGGGCAATATCGCACCGCGGATATCATTCCTGACTATATGCAGGCGGTGGCATCGTTTGTCGATGCCGAAGCCATCCGCGGCGCGCACCTGCGCGTGGTTGTCGATCCCATGGGCGGCGCAGCCCAGGGTTATCTAGCCGACTTGCTGCGCGAGCTTGGCGTTGAGGTGCACGAGATTCACGCCGGGCAGGCGTCTGACCAAGAAGATATCTGCCCCGACCCCGTTGAGCCTTGGGTGGACGCTTGCGAGCGCACGGTTATCGATGACGGAGCTTGCGCTGGTCTGGTGACCGACGGCGACGCCGACCGTATCGGTGCGGTTGACGAGCGCGGCAGATATATACATCCGCATCAGATCATGGCGCTCGTTTTGGGCGACTTGGTTCAATTTCGTAATTTGGAGGGGCGCGTCGTCGTCAATCTTTCATGCTCGACGCTCGTGCGTCGCATTGCCGAGGCGCTTGGCTGCCGCGTGACCGTCAAACCAGTCGGTTTCAAATATATAGCGGCGGAGATGAAAAAGGGCGGCGTCCTCATGGGCGGCGAAGAAGCCGGTGGTATCGGCATCGCCGCGCATATGCCCGAGCGCGATGGAATCCTCGCCTGTCTAATTCTGTGTGAGCTTATGGCAAAGACGGACGCGCCTTTGGGCGTTCTGGTCGACCAACTCGAGGACAGTTTTGGTAAGACGAGTTACGGTCGACGGGATTTGCGCCTTGAGGCCGAAGATGCCGAAACGTTACGAACCCTGCTGCCGGGCGTAAACCCCAAGTCGATTTGTGGCAAGGTGCCGCAAAACGTTAGTCATATGGATGGCTTGCGTTTGTCATTCGAGGATGACACGTGGCTGCTGGTCCGTCCTAGCGGGACCGAACCGGTGGTGCGCGTCTACGCCGAGGGGTTCTCGGTGGAAGAACGCGATGAGTTGCTCGATGCTGGCTGTGCTTTAGCTAGGGGGACGTATCCGCTTTAACCATGAGACTGCCTTATATAAAGAGATGCTCGGCGAGCGGTAGGTAACAGCTGGCAAACGTTAGTCGGATCACAAGATGTGTAGGAAATGTGTACGACCAGATTCCCGCCCGCGGGGCCCCTCCGGTCTGGCAATATATCTCCTTGCCGCGCGGCCCGGTCGGACCGGATGAGCCGCAGAGCGTGCACCTTGAGAACCGGATACTGCGAGGATGGACACACCAGATGTGTCGCATCCGGGCAGACATCGAACC
>DBFOPP010000013.1:0-32738 GCA_048428865.1 Collinsella sp. | reverse complement strand
CAGTTGGTAGAGCAGAGGACTGAAAATCCTCGTGTCAGGGGTTCGATTCCCTTCCCCGCCACCTTGAATTGACTAGGACCTCTGCAAAGGGGTCCTTTTCTTTTATGAAGCTCCCACATGGAATCGAACCCCGTGAGGGCGCGGAGCTGAGTAAACGCGTAAGCGTTTGCCAGCGCAGCTCGCAAGGCGCGTAAGCGCCGCAGCGGTCCGTCCGCGCAGCGCGCGGACGCGATTCCCTTCCCCGCCACCTTGAATTGACTAGGACCTCTGCAAAGGGGTCCTTTTCTTTTATTGAGGGCTCTGCGGAAATTGCGTCCCGGAATTTGGCTTCAGAGTGGGATGCGTTTTCCGCTTTGAGGCCGCTTGGGAAAGCGCGACCCGGAATCCGGCGTCAGAATGGGATGTGCTTTCCTTTTGCGGTCTTTGGCGGAAACTGCGTCCCAGATCCCGCGCTCAGAACGGGATGCGCTTTTCGGCCGCCTACTTCCGGCGCATATGTACATCTCGGCGCGCCATCTCGGGCCCGCCCAGATATTCCTCCCGCTTTTGCGCCACTTTACAGACCGTTCGGTCGTCTGTCCGCACGCGCGGGTATACTCAAAACGATACTTTTCCTGTGCAATACGATGCAGGCTCAGCCTGCACGATCCGAAGGGGGCAGTGATGGAGAGGATACTCGGCGTTAATCTCTCTGGCTGGTTTATTCCCGAGCCTTGGGTGACCCCGTCGCTATACGCGGCGACCGGTGCATCCAACGCGGCCGAGCTGCAGGAGGCCATGGGCACCGCCGCCTATAACGAGCGCATGCGCCGTCATTACGAGACGTTTGTGAGCGAGGACGATTTCCGCCGCATGGCGCAGATTGGCCTCAATGCCGTGCGTCTGCCGGTACCCTGGTATGCCTTTGGCTCGCAGGAGTCCGATGCGTCCTACATCTCGGTTGTCGACTACATCGACCGTGCAATTGAGTGGGCTGCCAAGTACGACATCCGCGTGCTGCTTGATCTAGCAACTGTGCCCGGTGGCCAGGGCGATTCCAACGATTCGCCCGCCACGCCGGAGGCTGTTGCCGAGTGGCATTCGTCCACCAACGGTCGTCATGTCGCACTCGACGTGCTCGAGCGCCTGGCCGATCGCTACGGCGAGGCCGAGAGCCTGCTGGGCATTGAGCTGCTGGATACGCCGCAGATGAGTGTCCGCAAGAGCCTCTTCACCATGACGGATGGCATTCCTGCGCACTACCTGCGCAACTTCTATCGCGATGCCTATGAGCTCGTCCGTTCGTATATGCCCGAGGATAAGATCGTCGTCTTTTCGTCTTCGGGACATCCCAGCGAGTGGAAGCATTTTATGCGCGGCGCTAAGTACAAGAACGTCTACATGGACCTTCACCTGTACCATTACCGCGACGAGTATGCGCTCGATATCACGAGCCCCCGCGGGCTGACGACGGCGATTTCGCGTAACAAGCGCGAGCTTAAAGAAGCGATTTCGACTGGGTTCCCCGTGCTGGTGGGCGAATGGTCGGGCGCGGCGATCTTTGCCAACTCGTCGGTTACGCCCGAGGGCCGCAATGCCTACGAGCGAGTGTTTATCGCCAACCAACTGGCTTCGTTTGCACCGGCTGCCGGTTGGTTCTTCCAAACGTGGAAGACCGAGAAGCGCATTGCAGCATGGGACGCCCGCGCGGCGCTCGGTACGCTCGAGCGTGGCATGATTGAATAGGTTGATATGACGCAAAACAGCGCCCATACGGGCAAACTCTATGTGGTCGGCACGCCCATCGGCAACCTGGGCGACCTGTCCCCGCGCGTTGGCGAGGCGTTTGCCGCCGCCGATGCCATCTGCTGCGAAGACACGCGTGTGACGTCAAAGCTGCTGATGCACCTGGGCATTTCCAAGTCGCTTGTCCGTTGCGACGAGAATGTGATCGCCAGCCGCGCCGCCGGCCTGGTCGACCGTCTGCTGGCGGGGGAGACCCTCGCCTTTGCCTCGGACGCCGGCATGCCGAGCGTGTCCGATCCCGGCCAGGCGCTGGTCGAGGCGGCACGTGAGGCCGATGTGCCCGTCGAAGTTATTCCCGGGCCCTCCGCTTGCGTCACGGCGCTCGTTTCGTCCGGCATTCCCTGTGAGCATTTTTTCTTTGAGGGCTTTTTGGGCCGAAAGCACGGCGACCGCGTGCGTCGTTTGCAGCGCCTTGCCGTGGTTCCCGGCGCACTCATCTTCTACGAGTCTCCACATCGCATCGTGGCGACGCTCGAGGCCGTGGCAGAGGTTTTTCCCCAGCGTGAGGTTGCCGTCTGCCGCGAGCTCACCAAGCTGCACGAGGAAGTCTTGCGCGGGCCCGCTGCCCAGCTTGCTGAGGAGCTGCGTGCTCGCGGCGAGGTAAAGGGCGAGATTGCGCTGGTCATCGCGCCGCCGAGCGAGGATGAGGAGGCCGGTATCGTGCCGGTTGGCGCCGCGGCAGCGGATCCCGACGAGGCCCTGCGCGAGGATATCCGCGCCGCGCTCGAGGAGGGGGAGCCCGCGTCTGCGGTGGCCAAGCGCCTGTCTCAGAAGTATTCGCGCCGCAAGCGCGATGTCTATGCCATGGTGCTCGATATGCAATAGATGGAGGATATCCAGCCCTTGCGCTAGAATCATCCCCTGTATGCAACGTTTTTCTGGAGGACAAACCCCATGGATCAAAGCAAGCCTTCGTTCTTTATCACGACTCCCATCTACTACGTCAACGCCGATCCGCACCTGGGTACGGCTTATTCCACCATCATCGCCGACGTCCAGGCTCGCTATCGCCGCTCCGCCGGCTATAACGTCAAGTTCCTGACTGGCATGGACGAGCACGGCGAGAAGGTCGCCGAGGCTGCAGCCAAGCACAACATGACGCCGCAGGAGTGGACCGACAGCCAGGCTCCGCATTTCAAGGAGCTTTGGAGCAAGCTCGAGATCTCCAACGACGACTTCATTCGTACCACCGAGCCGCGCCAGCATCATGCGGTGCAGTATCTGTGGGAGCGCATGAAGGAGTCCGGCTACCTGTATAAGGGCAGCTATGACGGCTGGTACTGCGTGCCTGACGAGACCTACTTCACCGATACGCAGGTCCAGAAGGGCGACGAGGAGTACGGCAGTGTCGGCCAGCACCTGTGCCCCGATTGCCACCGTCCGCTCGAGCGCGTGCAGGAGGAGTCCTACTTCTTTAAGCTTTCCGCCTTCCAGGACAAGCTGCTCAAGCTTTACGACGAGCACCCCGACTTTGTCGAGCCTGCGTTCCGCATGAACGAGGTACGTAGCTTTGTCGAAGGCGGCCTTAACGACCTTTCCGTGAGCCGTACGAGCTTTGACTGGGGCATTCAGGTTCCGTTTGACGAGGGCCACGTGACCTACGTGTGGTTCGATGCTCTGCTCAACTATATGACGGCCGTCGGCTACGGTGTCGACACCGACGAGGCGCGTGCCGAGCTGGCCTATCGCTGGCCCGCGCAGTTCCACATCGTGGGCAAGGACATCATCCGCTTCCACTGCGTCATTTGGCCCGCCATGCTCATGGCCATCGGCGAGGCCCTGCCCGAGCACGTCTTTGCCCACGGCTTCCTGACCGTGCGCAATGCCGAGACCGGCAAGGCCGAGAAGATGTCCAAGAGCCGCGGCAACGCCATCGCTCCGCAGGACGTTATCGACATGCTGGGCGTCGAGGGCTATCGCTATTACTTTATGACCGACGTGGTGCCCGGCACCGACGGCGCCATCAGCTTCGAGCGCATGGAGCAGGTCTACAACGCCGACCTGGCCAACAGCTGGGGCAACCTTATCTCGCGTTCGCTCAACATGAGCGGCAAGTACTTTGACGGTTGCGCGCCCGCCAAGCCCGCATCGTTCGATGCGTTCGACAACCCGCTGGCAAAGATTGCCGATGGCCTGGTCGATCGCTACATGGCCAAGATGGACGTGCTCGATTACGGTGGAGCTAAGGACGAGGTCATGGAGCTCATCCACGCTGCCAACCACTACATCGAGGACTCCGAGCCTTGGGCGCTTGCCAAGGACGAGGCCAAGGCTGACGAGCTGGCATTTGTGATCTACAACCTGCTCGAGGCCATCCGCATTGCCGCTCACCTGCTGATGCCGCTCATGCCCCAGACTTCTGCCGAGGCCCTGCGTCGCCTGTCCTGCGAGGACGAGGCCGCGAGCGACGACCTCAAGGGCATTTGCGCTTGGGGCCTGCTTGCCGGTGGTCAGCCCGTCGAGAAGGGCGAGCCGCTGTTCCCGCGTCTGGGCTAAGCCGCTGCGCGCCATATCGGCAATTTGCTGTTTAGATGTAAGGGCATGGCCGCAACGGTCCATGCCCTTTTGCTTTACGATGCAGCCACCATGTTAAGGAGGCAACCATGACAACTTCGCCTTTGGCAAACCCCACGGCAACTAGGGAGCTGCTAGAGGAGTTTGGCCTTGCGACCAAGCATCGCCTGGGCCAAAACTTCCTGATCGACAACCATGTGATCGAACGTATCTGTGAGCTCGCTGAGCTTGCGGGCGATGAGCGCGTGCTCGAGGTCGGCCCGGGTTGCGGCACGCTGACGTTGGCCCTGCTGCAGGAGGCGGCGTGCGTTACGTCGATTGAGGCCGATCCCGAGCTTGAGCCGGTGCTCGACGCCCACGCCGCCGACTATGCCAACTTTCGCTTTATCATGGGCGATGCGCTCAAGGTGACGCCGGGGCAGATTGAGCAGGCCGCCGGTGGTGAACCTACGGTGTTTGTCGCGAATCTGCCCTATAACGTGGCGGCGACGATCATCCTTCAATTCTTCCAGACGATGCCCGCGCTTAAGCGCGCTGTCGTCATGGTGCAAAAGGAAGTTGCAGATCGTATTGCCGCAACGCCGGGCAACAAGACCTATGGCGGCTATACGGCAAAGCTCGGCCTGTATGCGCAGGTGACGGGGCGCTTTGAGGTGCCGCCGCGCTGCTTTATGCCGGCGCCGCATGTTGATTCTGCCGTGGTGCGCATCGACCGTGCTGACGGCGTGGTGCCCGAGGGGCTCGATCGCGAGTTTGTGGCCCGCGTGATTGACGCTGCATTTGCTCAGCGTCGCAAGACCATCCGTAATTCCATGAGCGCCAACGGTTTTGCCAAGGACGTGCTCGACGCCGCCTTTGAGGCCTGCGGTATCGCACCTACCACGCGCGCCGAGACGCTCGACGTCGCTGCCTTTGTCCGCTTGGCTCAGGAGCTTTCCCATGACGCCTAATGTCGAACGCGTGACGTTTACCAAGAAAAAGAAGACGGTTGCTTGTCCCGTGCCCTTGGCACCGCTTGCCGACACGCATGCGCATCTGCTTTCGTTCTGGGGCAAAGAAGTGCCCGAGACGCTCGTGCGCGCTAAAGCCGCGGGCGTCGACCTGCTGGTGACGATGTTCGACCCCATCGCCGACAAGCGTAGCGTGACGGACTATAGTGACTGGCTGGTGCGCGAGATTTTGCCGATGCGAGATATTCCGCAGATTAAGTATCTCGCCGGCGTGCACCCCTATGGCGCACCGGACTACACCGATGATATCCATGCCCAGATTGTGACTGCGCTCGACGATCCGTTGTGTGTTGGCATCGGCGAAATTGGCCTGGACTACCACATGGACTATGACGACGATATCGCGCCGGCACCCCATAACGTGCAGATTGATTGCATGGCGCGCCAGCTCGAGCTTGCCGTGCGCCGCAATGTGCCGGTGGAGCTGCACCTGCGTCATGAGGACACGGACGAGGAGCGCACCTCGCATGTGGATGCGTACAACGTGCTGCGCGAGGTGGGTGTGCCCCAGGCCGGTTGCGTACTGCACTGCTTTGGCGAGGACCGAGCCACAATGGAGCGCTTTGTGGATTTGGGTTGTTACATCGCCTATGGCGGCGCGGCTACCTTTAAGCGCAACGACGACGTGCGCGAGGCATTCGCGGCAACCCCGCTCGACCGTATTCTGTTCGAGACGGATTGTCCCTATATGGCTCCGGAGCCCATTCGCGGTCTTGAGTGCGAGCCTGCAATGATTTCCATTACAGCAAACACGCTGGTCAACGACCGCGTCGATCGTACCGGCGAGGACGCCGAGGCAATCGCTCGAGCCGCCTGGGAAAATGCCTGCAAACTTTTTCAAAAATAGTTCTTGCGTTCACGGTGGCGCTCCGTTATTCTAATTCCTGCACGCGGGCGTGGCGGAATTGGCAGACGCGTACGGTTCAGGTCCGTATGGGGGCAACCCCATGAAGGTTCAAGTCCTTTCGCCCGCACCATTAAATGAAAGAGCTCCCAGCAATGGGAGCTTTTTTGTTATGGGCCGTTTTTGGCAGATTTGACCTATCGATTTCGCGCGGTAGATGCCCCCGTGGTCAAAAAGTGGCAAATATGAGTACTGGCACGAAAATAGAGACATTTCACGAAGCCATTTTTGCTCATTTTGCGCAACAGATGTACGCTAATTTGACCCAATCTTGAGACAAGACGAAGTAAATTCGATAGACCTCGGGTTCAAAGAGGCGATTTTGACCCAAATACGCTGTTACTAAACTGGTAACAGTACTCATATTTGGCCTTTTTTGACCACGGGTCCTCTTGTTGGTGTCACACAGCTGCTTCGTGCGGGTATCCTAGTCCCAACGCGTGCCTATCAGAGGAGAAACCATGCTGTTGTCCGGTATCATCGCTACCCTTACGAGCCTTCTACTTCCCATCATCCTTTTGTTGCTATTGCTCCCCAACGCCTGCTATGTCGTTGAACAGCAGCATGCTGTGATCATCGAGCGCCTGGGCAAGTTCAATCGCATCGTCAACGCGGGCTTCCACATGAAGGTACCCGTGATCGACCGCAAGGCCGCCACGGTGAGTCTGCGCACCATGAAAAACGGCTTCGGCATCGACGTTAAGACCCAGGACAACGTGACCATCGGTCTTGAGGTCTCTGCTCAGTACCACGTGAGCTATGACATGGGCGCCGGCCCGGCAGATTCGGGTATCTACAAGAGCTACTACATGCTGCAGGAGCCCGTCGACCAAATGCGTGACTTCATCACCGATGCCCTGCGCTCTTCCATCCCCGTCTACACGCTCGATGAGGTCTTTGCCAAAAAAGACGATATCGCCAAGGACGTCAACGCCACCGTGTCCGAGCAGATGGCCGCCTACGGCTTCACCCTCGTGTCGACACTTATCACCAAGATCGCGCTGCCGACCGAGGTCGAGAACTCCATGAACGACATCAACGCCGCTCAGCGAAAGCGGGCCGCTGCGCAGGAGCTCGCCGAGGCCGATCGCATCAAGCGCGTTACCGAGGCGACCGCCGAGGCTGAGGCGATGGAAAAGGCGGGCGAGGGCATCGCCAACCAGCGCAAGGCCATCGCGCTGGGCATCAAGGACTCGCTCGAGATTATCCAGGAGACGGGCGTCGGCAACGATGAGGCCAATCAGCTGTTCATGTTTACGCAGTGGTCCGAGATGATGACGGAGTTCGCTCGCACGGGCAAAACCTCGACGGTCGTGCTGCCGAGCGATTTCTCACAGTCGGCCTCGATGTTCGAGCAGATGCTGACCGCCGGCAAAGTTCAAAACGATTCGAAGGAGTAGACGCGCGTGAAATACACCGTCGTTTGCGTCGGTAAGCTCAAGGAGCGCTTTTGGAAGGACGCGTGCGCTGAGTACACCAAGCGCCTAGGTGCCTATGCAAAGGTGGATATCCGCGAGGTGGCCGATATCGATCCGGCCAAGGCGGGCGGTGTGGATGTCGCGCGCAACAAAGAAGGCGCGGCGATTCTTGCTGCCCTGCCACTGCGGGCACATGTGATTCTGCTGGCTATCGAGGGCAAGGAGCGTTCGAGCGAGGAGCTCTCGACCCGTCTCGATGACCTCATGCTGCGAGGCAACAGCGACATCGCTTTTGTAATTGGCGGATCGGATGGCGTGAGCGATGCCGTGCGCGCCCGCGCCGACGAGATGCTCAGCTTTGGGCGCATTACCTTGCCGCACAACCTGGCGCGCGTGGTGCTGCTGGAGCAGATTTACCGCGCCTGCAAGATTAGCCGTGGCGAGCCGTATCACAAGTAGGTCGGCAATACGAAACAATGGCGTGGGACAATGACTTTCGTTTTGAGGAACGCATCTGAGAGGACTGTGTGATATGAAGATCGGATTTGTCGGTTTTGGCAATATGGCGAGCGCTATGGCCGATGGCTGGATTGCCGCCGGCGTGGCCGCGGGCGACATGTGCGCCTGCGCAGGCCGCTACGATGCTCTGGTTGAGCGTTGCGAGGAGCGGGGCATGGCTGCCTGCCACGATGCGACGGAGGTTGTTGCCGCGTCCGATATCGTGGTTGCGGCGGTCAAGCCGTACATGATTGAGAGGGTCTTCGCTCCACTCAAGGATGCGCTTGCCGGCAAGGCCGTCCTTTCGGTCGCCTGGACCTGGGATAGCGCCAAGTGGGAACAGGTCCTGCCAGGTGTCGCTCATATCTCGACGGTGCCCAACACGCCGGTTTCGGTGGGCGAGGGCGTTATCGCCTGCGAGAAGGCTTCCACGCTTAGCGATGAGCAGCGTGCCACGGTGCTCGATCTGCTCGGAAAGCTTGGCACGGTGGTCGAGCTCGATTCGAGCCTGCTGTTTGTGGGCGGTACCGTGGGCGGTTGCGCCCCGGCGTTTGTCGCCATGGCGATCGAGGCTCTGGGCGATGCGGCCGTCAAACACGGTATTCCGCGCGCCGATGCCTATCGCATTGTGAGCCAAATGGTGCTGGGTACGGCAAAGTTGCAGCTTGCAACTGGTCAGCATCCCGCAGCGATGAAGGATGCCGTGTGCTCGCCCGGCGGTGCTACAATCAAGGGCGTCGTCGCGCTCGAGGACGCCGGCATGCGCAGCGCCCTAGTCAAGGCCATCGACGCTACTCTCCAGTAAAACCTTCCATTTAGGGACAGGTTTATTTTGGCAGGTTTTTCCTGCGGTTTTATCTCTATAGCAAAAAGCGCCCCGCAACTGGCTCAATTCCAGTTGCGGGGCGCTTGCGTTTGCCCAGATAAAACCGACCAAAATAAGCCTGTCTCTTTTTGGCAGGTTAGTCCCAGAAGCTGTCTTCCTCATCCTCGGACTTGGGACCGCGGTCGACATACATCTTATGGGTGCGCTTCTCCATTACAAAGGCAAGAATCGCAAACAGCAGGATGCCGCCGGCGAAAAGAATGGCAAAACCGGTGCGGGTGCCAAACAAAAAGGAAAAAACTGCGTCCATTGGGTGCCTTCTTGCGTAGTTGAGTTGGGTCGTAAACGCTCATAAGTATATACTTGCCCATACATGTACAAGGTTGCAACCTAAATGGAATGTATATCGCCGGAGGATCTAATGCTTGATATCAAGTTTGTTCGCGAGAACCCCGATGCCATCGATACCGCCATGGCAAATCGCCAGACGTCTTGGGATCGCGAGAAGTTCTTTGAGCTCGACGACGAGCGCCGTGCCGTCATCACCGAGGTCGAGGAGCTCCAGGCCACGCGTAACGCCGAGTCCAAGAAGATTGGCGCCCTGATGAAGGAGGGCAAGAAGGACGAGGCCGAGGCCGCCAAGGAGGCCGTGCGCTCCGTCAACGAGAAGATCGACGGTCTGGCCGAGCGCCGTACCGCTCTCGAGCAGGAGCAGTACGACTTCATGTCTCACCTACCCAACATTCCGTGCGAGGCTACCCCGTACGGTAAGGACGAGGACGAGAACATCGAGCGTCGCCGCTGGGGCACCCCGCGCGAGTTCGACTTCGACTTTAAGCCGCACTGGGATCTGGGCACCGATCTGGACATCCTCGACTTCGAGCGTGGCAACAAGCTCTCCGGCAGCCGCTTCACCGTTCTCGGTGGCGCCGGTGCCCGCCTGGAGCGCGCTCTGATTAACTTCTTCCTGGACACGCATACGAGCCGTGGCTTCAAGGAGTGGTGGCCGCCCATCGTCGTCAAGCGTCAGACCATGTTCGGTACGGGCCAGCTGCCCAAGTTCGAGGACGACGCCTATCACGTCTCGGGCGATAACTTCCTGATCCCCACCGCCGAGGTCGTGCTTACCAACCTGCACGCCGGCGAGGTCCTCGACGCCGACACCCTGCCGCGCCGCTACACTGCCTTCACCCCCTGCTTTCGTGAGGAGGCTGGCTCCGCCGGTCGCGACACCCGCGGCATCATTCGCCAGCACGAGTTCGACAAAGTTGAGATGGTCAAGTTTGCCAAGCCGGAGGAGTCCGACGAGGAGCTCGAGAGCATGACCGCCGAGGCCGAGTACCTGCTGCAGCAGCTGGGCCTGCCGTATCGCGTGATTAGCCTGTGCACCGGCGACCTGGGCTTCTCTGCCCGTCAGACCTACGACGTCGAGGTTTGGCTGCCGAGCTACAACGCCTACAAGGAGATCAGCTCCTGCTCCAATTGCGGCGACTTCCAGGCCCGTCGTGCCAACATCAAGTATCGCGACCCCGAGAACTTCAAGGGTTCGCGCTACCTGCACACCCTTAACGGTTCCGGCCTGCCGGCTGGTCGTACCATGGCTGCTATTCTGGAGAACTACCAGAACGCCGACGGCACCATCACGATTCCCGAGGTTTTGCGTCCCTACATGGGCGGCCTCGAGAAGATCGAGCCGGTCGCGTAACTTGCCTGCATAGGGGATATGCAAGGGCGCTCCTTCGGGGGCGCCCTATTTCGTGCGCAGGTCCATACCATGCCGTGCGGACAGCTCAATAGAAAACACACGAACAACTGTTCTGTATACAGCCATCTACCTGCTATGCTTTTGCTAAATAAGAGCGAGAGAAAGGGGACGCGATGGAGCTGTTTGATGATCGGGTGGTTTTGTTTGAGAGCGACGAGGGCGGGGAGTACCTGCTTGTAACGTGTGAGCCGTCTGGCATGGGCGGCCTGGTGGTTCGGCAGACGAGTGAGGGTCCGTTGACACAATGGTGCTTTGAGGAGTCGCCGCATGTGGTCGAGACGTTTGTGGCGCACGAGGGGCTTGTGGCGCTGGAGCAATTCTATGGAGTTGGGACTTCCAACCAGGTCGCGCGCATGCTGAGTATCTCGTTTGCCGATTATGATTGTGCCCAGCGGGTGAGATCGCTCCTGAGGGAACTTGATGCCAAGTTCGACGTGATCGAAAAGCCAATCGATCGTACGGGGAACAGCGGTATATGCGGAGCAGCATGACAAAACTGCGTTTCACAAAAAAGTTTGAGATTGAGCTTGACTCCAATAAGCTAAAGTGGTTTTATATGTCTTGCGCTGCGGCGTTACCTCAGCTGGATAGAGGGTCTGACTACGAATCAGAACGTCATAGGTTCGAATCCTATACGCCGCACCAATCGAACTTGAAGCCTCCGGCAACGGGGGCTTTTCTTTTACGCCGGCACCGCATGGATTCGAACCTCGGTCGAGGCGCGGGCGTCAAAAAACGCGGAGCGTTTTCAGCCCGCGGGCGAGTCCGCCGGCAAGCGGGCGAAGCCGGTGCGGATCCGCGAAGCGGATGCGCGGAATCCTATACGCCGCACCAATTGAAATCGAAAGCCTCCGGCAACGGGGGCTTTTCTTTTACGCCGGCACCGCACGGATTCGAACCTCGGTCGAGGTGCGAGCATCTTAATCATCACTTCGTAAAATTTTTCCAAATTGTCGCTTGACCCATCGAGGGGTCACGTGCATAATAATCCGTGCGTTGCGGCGTTACCTCAGCTGGATAGAGGGTCTGACTACGAATCAGAACGTCATAGGTTCGAATCCTATACGCCGCACCAATTGAGTTTTAAGCCTCCGGAAACGGGGGCTTTTCCTTTACGGGGGCATTGCGGAGATTCGAACCTCGTTCGAGGCGCGAGCGTCAAGAAAACGCGGAGCGTTTTTAGCGAGCGGGCGAGTCCGCCGGCAGGCGGGCGAAGCCGGTGCGGATCCGCGCAGCGGATGCGCGGAATCCTATACGCCGCACCAATTGATTTTAAAGCTCCCGGCAACGGGAGCTTTTCTTATATCGCGATGCGTCGAAGATCGCATCAAGTGGTCTAAATGAGTAAAAATCAAATTCAATAATTTTTTGTGAAAAACGCTTGACCTTTATTCAGTCCATGTGCATAATAATCAACAAGTCGCGGCGTTACCTCAGCTGGATAGAGGGTCTGACTACGAATCAGAACGTCATAGGTTCGAATCCTATACGCCGCACCATTTGAGATTAAAGCTCCCGGCAATGGGGGCTTTTCTTTTACGTAAGCACTGCATGGATTCGAACCTCGGTCGAGGCGCGGGCGTAAAGAAAACGCGGAGCGTTTTCAGCCCGCGGGCGAGCGCGCCGGCAGGCGGGCGAAGCCGATGCGGATCCGCGAAGCGGATGCGCGGAATCCTATACGCCGCACCATTTGAGATTAAAGCTCCCGGCAATGGGGGCTTTTCTTTTGCGCCAGCTTGAGTGCTTTCGTCCAAAGGGACGATTTCCTGTCGACTCGTGTAAGATTCCGAGTAGGTGTCGCGGCCCATCCGCGACCACTCCTTCTCTCAACGACCGATCAGGGTGATATTTCGTGGCAGAGCGTCCGACATACAAGCTCAGGTTTCTCGATCCCAAGAAGCGCTTTCCGGCGATGCCCGAGCAGCCTGCGGGACGCTCATATGGCGTGGTCTGGAAACTCTTTGGCGAGGATCAGCATGAATCTTGTTATGTCGTCGAATTCGTTGGCAAAAGTCATGTGTCGCTTTTGGGCTACGTAAGCGTTTCGGGTGAGGTGTACAAGGTGGACCGCCCCGTCAGCGAGGCTCCGCTGCCCAACGATCCCGACATGGAACTGGTCCTTGACGAGTCGGATTCCGGTATTGGTGAGATTATGGTAAGGGAAGCCAACGGTGCAATGCGCGCGTGTGCGCAAACTGCCGGCTCTCCCGAAGGCCCCATGCGCGAGCAGTCCGACCACGAGACATGGAATTCGACCCGCGCCCTTCCTTACGGCGAGTTCATGGCCTCGATGTTCTTGCGCTACGTGATATTTGCCAACTCCGAAAGCGCTATTGTGAACACGGCGGACGCCGGCGGACTCGACGAGGGTATGCAAAACGTTGTCGACAAGATCAAGCTCGTAAAGTTGTCCGAGCCGGTCGAGGTGTTTTTGGGCTTTAACACGGCACCGCTACCTGACGCTATCGAGACGCTGCTCTACCGTGTCGACCATGCCGAGAATCCGAGCGGTATCGAGCGTTATGCCGCCGCCCTTATGAGCGAGGTCGACTTGCCCCGTCTGCGCACCATTGCCGCCAAGTCCGAAATGAGCCTGGCTCGCATTGATCGCTCAAAGCTTTTCTATCTCAATTTTGATCGTAGCCTGCTGGATCAGGACGAGATTGACATGCTGCTCGCCATCGAGTGCCGTCTCAACCGCCTCTCCGGCATCCTTGAGCGCATCGGGGCCGGATTGGCCCCTGCGGCATCCTCGCCGAGCCTTGAGGGCTGCGCGCTCTTTGATGCGTGGCATATCGCCAAGACGACCAACGATGTTCCCCGACTGCTCGATACGGCCTCGAGCGATAACCCGTGGGGCAAACCGGGTACGGTGGCTTGCCAGCCGGGCGGTGAGTGGGATGTGCGTACCCGCTTCGCGCGTATCGTCGAGGCACTTAACGTGGTCACACGGCTCGACTATACCTATCGGGCAAACGTTGCCGAGGGGATTATGCTCGTTCGGTTTGGGCAGTCTGTCGTGGATGCCATGCCGCAACGTGAATACGACGCTCAAGATGACGCCTGGCGCGAGCTGGACGAGGACACGCGCGCGGTCTGGGCTGCGGAACACGATGCGCGCGTGGCACTCACGCTTGCGGCAGCGTGTTTTGCCGCGGGCACCTGCATCACGCGCTGCTATGTGCAGATTGCTGCTCCCGACAGTGAGCAGGGCGAGCACGTTGTCGCAACGTATTTCTTTGGGCGCGCGGCCTATCTGGCCGATTGCGTGCCTGTTGCCAAGAATCTTGAGAGCATGGACATGGACGATATGCCGTGCAAGCGTGTGCTTGAGGCGTATGAGTCAACCGCTCCGGAGACGATTGAGCCTGCGGAGGTTCATGCTCGTCCGCGTGATGACCATCGCACACTGCCGCCGGCGCTGCGCGATTTGCTGCTTGCCGATACGGCTGACGAGTTGGAGGTCATGGAAGAGGACGACGACCCATACGTGGCCCGCGTTGTTGAATTGCGCGAGCAGGCAAAAGTCGACCGTACAGGTGCTTTTGAAGGCTTTTCCCGTCTTGTTGAGGAGTTGGAGGCTAAGTGCGCCGTTGCCGAGCTTTTGGCGACAGGTCCGGTTCAAACGCAGTTTTGCGATAACCAGCTGGTGCGCATGGTGCTACCGGTGTTGGAAGAAGATCGCTCTGTGCGAATCCTCCGTGCGCCCGATGCGCTGTACTTTGCCCAGAACGAGATCTGTAGCTTTTACGCCGAGCAAGAGGACTTTGAACGAGCGCTGCCCGAGGTGCGCCATCTTTACGATCTGGCGCGCTCGTCCATGCAATCGCACTTTGCGCTCATCAACGTGCTTGCGCGTCTGGAGCGCTTTGACGAGATTATCGAGGTGGCACGCCACGGCCTACGTATTGCCAGCGATCGTTCTGCAATCGGCTATCTGTTCTATCGCTTGGCGTTTGCCTATTGGAACTGCGATCAGCTCGACCTGGCGCTGGCTTGTTACCGTCTGGTGCCGCGCGGTGAGGAATCGGGCAGCAGCGCGCTGGAAGAAATGCAGGGCCTTATGAACGAGATGGGCGTCAGCGAGCCTCCGACGTTCGAGGAGGCGGTCGAGACCATCCGCAAGGCTGGACTCGAGCTGCCGCCAGTGTCCGCCGTGACGAATCAGCTGGCAGATGCCGCTGTGCAACTGGTCGACAACGGCTTCTTTTTCCTGGCACGCGGTTGCATCTTCCAAATGTGGCGCACCATGGGCAACGACGAGCTCGGCTCCCTCAACCGCTCGCTGGGGTAGGCGAAGCCTCCAAGGAGGAAAGGATGCTAGGCAATTAGAAAATTTCCTCTTGCCCATCCTTGGCTGTTTGGTTACTATAGAACGGCTGTTACGGAGAGCTGACCGAGAGGCCGAAGGTGCTCGCCTGCTAAGCGAGTATGCCCCAAAAGGGCATCTGGGGTTCGAATCCCCAGCTCTCCGCCAGTTTAACTTTAAAGAAGGGTCCCATCGGGGGCCCTTTTTTATTATCGAGAAAGGGCGCTGGGGATTCGAACCCTCAAAAAAAGGAGGCATCCTTTCGGACACCTCCTTTCAGCGAGTGTATTGTTCTTCGATCTTACATCTCGGGCGCCTTGGCTACGGTCTCGCTCTCGGCTGTGAGCGGGCGGTTGTCGATACGACGGCCCAAGCGATCGAGCTTCACGAGTAGCCATTCAATGGGATTCGGCCCTGCGCCTTCCTCGTCGGCGACCAGGTCCATAACGGCGATCTTGGTGCCGTTCTGCTTGAGTGTAACGCTGCCCACCTTGTCGCCCACATGCACCGTGCCCGAAAGATCGTCGTAGCTAACCTTTTCGGTCACCTCGCCGGCAAGGGAAAATACGGTCGCTTGCGCCGTGGGATCGGCGAGCGTGGCGTCGATCGTCTTATCCGTCCAGTCGGTTTGACTAATGCGCGCCATAAGCGGGTTGCCGTTGGCAGTCTTTTCCTGCGTGTTGGCGATCGCGACCGTCGCCTTGTGGCCGTAGTACCAATTGGCAAGGGTTGCGGTATCGGTAAAGCGCTGGTCGGTGGTGGTGGAGTTCAAAACGACGGTGTAGATCTCGTCGCCATCGCGGTTGTAGGCACCCGTAAAGCAATAGCCTGCATCGTCGGTGGTGCCAGTCTTGCCACCGATGTTGCCATCTTGGCCCAGCAAATAGTTATGCGTGTCCATGGAATGCGAATGGTCGGTGCCGTCGGCGCCCGTGACCTCGATCCAGGAATCCTCGCTCGCTACGACCTTGCGGATCGTGTCGTTTTTCATGGCCTCCTGCATCATCAGCGCTACGTCGTGTGCGGTTGAGTGCATATCGCCAGCCCACTCATCAAAGTCCAGACCATGCGGGTTTTCAAAAAGCGTACCGGTGCAGCCGAGCTTCTTAGCGCGCTCGTTCATGGCCTTCACAAATGTGGCCTCGGCGTCTTTGGTCTTAGGGTCGATCTTCTTGCCCACATATTCAGCGAGCACGATGGCGGCGTCGTTGCCCGAGGGAATCATCAGGCCGCGCAGTGCCTGCTCCACGGTAAGCTCGTCGCCTTCGAGCAAACCGGCGGTCGAATTACCCACGGTGGCTGCGGCGTTGCTCACCGTGACCTTCTCGTCCATCTTGCAATTCTCGACGGTTAGGATTGCGGTCATGACCTTGGTGATCGAGGCGATCTTGACCTGCTCATCGGCGCCGCGGGCATAGTAGACGGTGCCGTCTTTGCCCATGACGAGGGCATTGGTCGCATCGATATCGGGCAGGTTTTCGGCCGTGATGCCGCGCGCATCGGCGGTTTTGCCGCAAACATTGTCGGTCGTGAGCACTTGGGCGCCGGCGACGGTGGGCACGCCAGCGGCAAGGGCGATAGCGCAGACAAAGCCGGCGGCAAGCTGGGCTGAGCGCTTTGCAAAAGAGGTGAGGGGCTTCACGGATTTCGCTTTCGACGGGATGGTCTCTTCTGGAACTAGAGTATATCGTTTGTCGGCGTCGGCGATCATCGCGTGCGTGCGTGGCCCACATCCGCGTTCGAACGGGCACAAGGGTGCTTAAGACCGACTTAATCACCCACGCTTGTTGTGTGTGGCGTGCGTCGCCTCAGGCATAATGGAGCGCGAGAGGAGCACGCATGAACGAGCGCATACTGGTAGTTGATGACGAAAAGGCCATCGCCGACTTGGTTGGCATCTACCTTACAAAAGAGGGCTTTGATGTCCAGATTGCCTATAGCGGGGCCGATGCTGCCAAGGCGATTTTGGAGCAGGAGTTCGATTTGGCGCTGCTAGATGTCATGCTGCCCGATATCGATGGGTTTGAGCTGCTGCGTACGATCCGTTCCAGCCATACCTATCCCGTGATCATGCTGACGGCGCGCGATGCCCAGCAAGACAAGATCGGGGGCCTTTCGCTTGGCGCGGACGATTACGTGGTTAAGCCGTTCCGTCCGCTGGAGCTCATCGCGCGCGTGCACGCTCAGCTTCGCCGCTACACCAGCTACGGTAGCCGTGCACAGGCGGCCGAGTCGCCGACCATTCAGCTCGACGGCTTGGAGATCAACCGCGACGCTCGTTCCGTGACGGTGGACGGTGCACCGGTACGCCTCACACCCACCGAGTATTCAATCTTGCTGTATCTGGTCGAGCATCGCGGCAGCGTGGTGGCCGTGGAGGACCTGTTCCGCGCGGTGTGGAGCGAGGATTTTATGCCCGGCTCCAACAATACGGTGATGGTGCACATTCGCCACTTGCGCGAAAAAATCGGCGACGACGCACAAAAGCCACGCTTTATCAAAAACGTCTGGGGCGTCGGCTACATCATCGAATAGCGCCTTTGATGGTGGGGAAGTGGATATGACAAAAGACGATAGGCAGGCATTCGAGGTACCCGATCGGCTCTTTGAATACGTGAGGTCGGTCGTCGACAACCGCGCGCTTGCAACGGTGCTGCTCTTTTTGCTGAGCCTGCTGCTGATTGGCATCGACAACATCGCCGGAATCTTGACGGTGCTGCTTGCCGGCTTTTTGCTGATCGATCGATTTGAGATCGTGCGCCGCTGCATGGTGATTGGCGGCGCCGCGTGGGCCATGACGTTGGCGATTGGCGCCATGGCGCTCGGCGGCATCGAAGGGCCGGTGCTGTTCGATGCCGGCTTTGTATTCAACATGCTTGGCTTTGTGCTGGCGCTTGCCGCGTGCGTGCTGTTCTTGTGTGGCCGCGCCCTGTACTACCAGGGCTACGAACAGGGCGAGCAGCATGCCGATTGTGTGCTGGCCGCTCGTATTCAAGATCGCCTGATCGATCACCCCGACACCTGGGACAACATCGACGGCGACTTCTTGGAGGTCGAGGGCGCCCTTAACCGCGTGCGTGACCGTGAGCGCAAGGTGCAACAGGCCTTGCGTGACGAGTCGCATCGCAAGGACGATCTGGTCACGTACTTGGCACATGACCTACGCACCCCGCTTGCCAGTGTGGTGGGCTATCTTTCGCTGCTGCAAGAGGCTCCTGAGCTGCCGGTTGAGCAACGTGCGCACTTTACGGGCGTGGCTCTCGACAAGGCGCACCGGCTCGATGCACTCATCGAAGAGTTCTTCGATATCACACGCTTTGACTTCCACGATATCGTGCTCACGCGCGGCTATGTTGATCTGGGGTTGCTGCTGGCTCAGGTGGCTGACGAGTTCTATCCCATCCTCAACGAGCAGCATAAGGAAGCCCAAGTTGATATCCACGAGGACCTGACGGTGCTCGTGGATGGCGACAAGATGGCTCGCGTGTTCAACAACATCATGAAAAACGCCGTTGCCTATAGCTATGAGGGCTCGACCATCACGATCGAGGCCAGACGCCGGGACGGCGGTGGCGTGCGCGTGCGCTTTATCAATCAGGGCGATCCCATCCCTGAGGCAAAGCTCAAGGTGATCTTTGAGAAGTTCTATCGCCTGGATGCGGCGCGTGCGACCAATCGCGGCGGCGCTGGACTGGGGCTTGCCATCGCCAAGGAGATCGTATGCGCGCACGGCGGTACCATCGCATGCGAATCGACGCCCGAGCATACTGTTTTTACTATCGAGTTGCCCGCCACGTAGCGTAGGCGCCCTTACAAACACTTGACAATGCGCTCACGTGCATATGAGCCGCGATTCCTACTATCGATACTGCTGAATTGATATCGATGTGGAGGTATGCGGTATGACGGCTGCTGCGGCTGTGGAGCCCACGGAGCTTGAAGAACTCATGAAAGCGCAGGTCGAGGCCGCGCGCGAGCGCGAGGTTGGGGATGCGACTCGCCCCACGGCAGAGGATCTTGCCGCCTCGCCGACGCGTATCGATGTCGAGGGCCTCGACCTGTTCTATGGCGACCACCATGCGCTCAAGGACGTGAATATCAAGATCCGCGACAAGCAGATCACCTCGTTCATCGGGCCTTCGGGCTGCGGAAAGTCCACGTTGCTGCGCTGCTTTAACCGCATGAACGACGGCATCAAGGATTGCCGCATCGAGGGCAAGATTGCGCTCGATGGTCAAGATATCCTGGGCGACTACGACATCTGCCGCTTGCGCCAGCGCGTGGGCATGGTGTTTCAGCGCCCCAACCCGTTTCCCATGAGCATCTACGACAACGTCGCCTACGGTCCTCGCGGCATGGGAGTGCGCGACCGCGTCGTGCTCGACGAGCTGGTCGAAGACTCCCTGCGACGCGCCGCCCTGTGGGACGAGGTCAAAGACAAGCTCAAGGAGTCGGGCCTGGGTCTTTCGGGTGGACAGCAGCAGCGCCTGTGCATCGCCCGCGCGCTGGCCGTGCAGCCCGACATTCTGCTGATGGACGAGCCGACCTCGGCGCTCGACCCCGTGTCGACGCTCGTGGTGGAGCAGCTGGCCTGCGAGCTCAAAGAGACCTGTACGCTCGTGGTCGTTACGCACAATATGCAGCAGGCGGCGCGTATCTCCGACTCGGTCGCGTTTTTCTTGCTGGGCGAGTTGGTGGAGCACGCGCCCACCGCGCAACTCTTCAAGAATCCGACCGATCCGCGCACGGCGGATTATTTGACGGGACGTTTTGGCTGATACCATCTAGTAAAGGTACCTTTAGGGTTAAGATGCGGTCATGCCGGCCGCAAAGGGGTTCAACATGATCTATTACGTCGAGGACGATGACAACATCAGGGATTTGACGGTCTATGCGCTGCGCAAGCAGGGGATCGAGGCCGAAGGCTTTTCGTGCGACGGTGAGTTTAAGGCTGCCGTGGCGCGACGGGTGCCCGATGCTGTGCTGCTCGATATCATGCTGCCCGATACCGATGGTTTGGCGATTATGCGCCGCCTCCGCGCCGACCGCCTGACGGCGACGGTGCCCATCATGATGCTTACCGCCAAGGACACCGAGCTCGACAAGGTGATGGCGCTCGATGGCGGTGCCGACGATTACCTGACTAAACCCTTCTCGCTCATGGAGCTTGCGAGCCGCTGCCGCGCACTGCTGCGTCGCGGCGGAATGGTCAAGCAGGCGAGCGATGTGCTCAGCGTGGGCGACATCGTGCTCTCGCCCAGCCATCGCGAGGTGACCGTTGCCGGCGAGCCGCTTAAGCTCACCCTGCGCGAGTTCGACCTGCTCGAGTACCTCATGCGCAAGCCCGGCGTGGTTTTTACCCGCGAGTCGTTGCTGCAGAGCGTGTGGGGCTGGGACTTCGACGGCGGTTCGCGCACCGTTGACGTGCACGTGCAGACGCTTCGCCAAAAACTGGGCGAGCATGCCAGCGCCATCGAGACCGTGCGCGGCGTGGGCTACCGCTTGGCCGAGCCTTCTGCCGGTGATGGTGCCGAAGGTGACGTCACCGCGGCCACCGCATCGGAGGAGTAACCCGTGGTCTTCGCCCCCCAGGGAAAACATACGCTGTCGCACCGCGTTTTTGTGACGATCTTTGTCTGCGCCATGGCGGTTATCGTGGCGTTTACGGTGCTGGGTGCGTTCTTTGTGCAAAACACCTTGGCGGATGCCACGAGTGCCAATCTGGCGCAGGAAACCGAGCTCATTGCTGCCGCCCTCGACGAGCAGCAGGAGCCCATCCCGTTCTTGCGTAGCCTCGATCGCGAGGACTTGCGCATCACGCTGATTAACAAGGATGGATCGGTTGCCTACGACAACGAGGCGTCGCCTTCCACACTGCCCAACCATGGCGATCGCCCCGAGGTCATCGAGGCCTTTGAGAATGGTTCGGGTTCCGCGGAGCGCGCAAGCTCTACGCTCGACGAGATTATGCTGTATCGCGCCATCGCCCTTGATAACGGCCAGGTTGTCCGCTTGGCGCAGGCCCAGCCTGGCGTTGCAGCGATTTTGCTGTCGATGGTGGCGCCGATGCTGCTTATCGCAGCAGCGGGCGCGGTACTCTCGTTTTTTATGGCGCGCCGCGAGTCCCGTGCCATCATCGCGCCGTTGCAAGAGGTGGATTTGGACCACCCACGCCGTAGCTATGAGCACGCCTATGCCGAGATGGTCCCCATGCTTGAGCGTATCGAGTCGCAGCGCCAGGAACTCAAGCGCCAAATGGCGGTGCTGGCGGACAACGATCGTATGCGCCGCGAGTTCACGGCGAATATCACCCATGAGCTCAAGACGCCGCTTACGGCGATTTCGGGCTATGCCGAGCTCATCGCAAATGGCATGGTCGAGGGCGAGGACGACCTGCGCAACTTTGGCGGTCGCATCTATCGTGAGGCGGGCCGCTTGGCAGCGCTTGTCAACGACATCCTTACGCTGTCTAACTTGGACGAGGCCGAGCGTGCAACTGAGGGCGAGGCGGTGCCCATTGGGTCCACGGAGCCTATTGAGCTCTCGCGTGCCATCTACGCGGTTGAGCAGCGTCTTGAACAGGTCGCCCGTCAGGCGAATGTGACGATAAGTCATGAGACCAAGCCTGTGGTCATCGAGGGCGTGTCGCGCTTGATTGACGAGCTCATCTATAATCTGGCAAGCAACGCCATCCGCTACAATCGACCTGGCGGTACGGTTACGCTGCAGTGCGGCACCAACGACGAAGGCCATCCGTTCCTTGCGGTCGCCGACACGGGAATCGGTATCGCGCCTGAAGAACAGGGCAAGGTATTTGAGCGGTTCTATCGCGTGGACAAGAGTAGGTCCAAGGCGCGCGGCGGAACCGGTCTGGGGCTTGCCATTGTCAAGCATGCGGCCCTGTATCATCACGCCACGCTCGATCTGTCGAGCGAGTTGGGCGTGGGAACCACCATTACGGTGACGTTTCCCATACAGCAGGACGAGCCATTCGCATAGCGATACAACATAGGTATTGATGTAGACGCCGCATTTGACTTTCGGGTGCGGCGTTGTTGTGCAATTTTACGATTGCTTCCGACATTTTTACAGGAGAGCCTGTTTCTTATGTATAGAGTTTGGTCTCGGTAAAAAGATGCGATAACATACGGACAGTTTTGTCAATCCGAACTGGGGAAATGAAAGGCAAGCTGCATGACCCTTCTCGAACTGTTCCAGCTGCTGAAGAAGCACCTCAAGCTGGTCATCACCCTTCCGGTGGTCTGCGCGATCGCCATGGGCATCGTGTCCTTCGCCGCGATGGACAACACCTATACCGCGACGACGAGCATGTACATTCTCGCCAAGACCGACGATAGCGGCCAGATGAGCTACAACGATCTCTCGGCGAGCCAGATGCTTTCCAACGATATCGCCACGCTGCTGGATAGCGATAGCGTTAAGAGCGGCGCCGCCAATGAACTGGGCCTCACCGATCTGGATGACTACAAGGTGTCTGTTTCCTCCGAGACCACCACGCGTGTCATTACGCTTTCGGTTACCGGCACCGATGCCAAGGAGACGGCTAAGGTCGCAAAGGCCATAGCTAGCTCGGTGAGTACGGTCGCTCAGAACGTCGGCGCTGCCCAGAGCATCAACGTTATCGACGAGGCTAAGACTCCCGAAGCCCCCAGCGGCCCCAAGCGTATGCTGTACGTTGCTGTCGCGTTCCTCGCGGGCATCTTTATCGCAGTTGCCTATGTCGTTTTGGCAGACATGCTCAATACCCGCATCCGCGGTGCCGAAGAGGCAGAAGAGCTCCTGGGCATTCCCGTTGTTGGCCGAATTCCGGCTATGAAAGGTGGTAAATAGGCATGGCTAAGGCAAAGAACACCGATAAGCTCGTTGTACAGAATGCCGCCAAGACCCTTCTGGCCAACATCCGCTTTGCGAGCGTGGACGACCCCATTCGCACTATTACCGTCACGTCCTCGATTCCCAACGAGGGCAAGTCTACGGTTTCCATCAACCTTGCCCAGGCTATCGCCACGAGCGGCAAGTCCGTGCTCCTGGTCGAGGCCGATATGCGCCGCAGGTCCCTTTCCGATATGCTCGGCGTTCGTTCGCGCGGCGGACTCTATGCGGTCCTTTCCGAGCAGATCTCCATTGACCAGGCAATTGTCGAGACGGGTCAGAAGAACTTCTACTTCCTCGATGCCGAGCCGCATATTCCCAATCCTGCCGACATCATTGTCTCTCACCGCTTTGCCAAGTTGGTAAAGGCACTGTCCGCCAAGTTCCAGTACGTCATCTTTGATGCTCCCCCGGTCGGCACCTTCATCGATGCTGCCGAGATTGCCAGCCTGACCGACGGTACGCTGTTCGTGGTGCGCGAGGACTTCACCAAGCGCGAGGAGGCACTCAACGCTATCGGCCAGCTTAAGAAGTCCGAAAAGGTCAAGCTCATCGGTACCGTTATGAACTACTGCGAGACCGAGACCAGCGAGTACTACTACTCCTACTACACCAAGGACGGTAAGAAGGTGAAGAAGGGCTCGGACGATCAGGGGACTTCCAAAAAGGGCATCTTCACCAACCGAGCAAACGTTTAGTTGATTAAGGCTGACCTATGCGTGACATTCATTGCCATATCTTGCCGGGTGTAGACGACGGCGCCGCCGATCTCGATGAGAGCTTGGCGATGCTCGAGGCTGCCAAGCGGGCCGGTGTAACCAGAATCGTTTGCACTCCTCACTGCCGTGATCCCTATTTTGATTACGACAAGATGTGGGATGCCTTTGAACTGCTGCGTGATAACGCTGACGGTTTTCCGCTCCAGATGGGCTTCGAGGTCAACCATCGAAAGCTCGTTGAACTTGGTATCGATGCCGCGGAGCACTTGCATTTCGATGGAACCAACGAGTTTCTGCTCGAGCTTTCGACGCATGCCGATGCGTATGCGTTTAGAGAGTACGAGAACACGATTTACGATTTGCAGTGCCGTGGCTACCAGGTGATCATCGCTCATCCTGAGCGCTATCGTGCGGTTCAAAAGGATGTAAGCGTGGCGGAGCGCCTGGTCGATATGGGCTGCAAGCTGCAGGCTTCGGCGGACTTTATTGCCGGCGGTCGCTTTGGTCGCGAAAAAAAGCCGGCACAGCGCCTGTTCGATCAGAACCTGTACAGCTTCATCGCGAGCGATGCCCATAACGTGGGTCATTACGACTGCCTGGCGAAGGCTCGCGCGAAGTTTAGCGTGCGCGGAGCTCATTTTCGCTAAAATCTGTCCCTAACGTTCGCATTGAATGAAAGGGCAGCCATGGATATCCAACTTAAGACGGGATGCTTTGATGACGCGGCGTTGGTGCGCCGCGTCGTTTTTATGGACGAGCAGGGCTACGAGAATGAGTTCGACGCTATCGACGAGGATCCAAACTGCATTCATGTGACGCTCTATGTAGACGGCGAGCTTGCCGGTTGCTCGCGCGTGTTTCCCGAAGAGCTTGAGCGCGTGGCTGACGCAGAGGCCCCGGTGTTGCCGGCATGCGACATGGACGAAGGCGTTGCGGCGGGGGAGACCTACATTATGGGGCGCGTCGCCGTGCTGCCGGCTATGCGTCGTCGCGGACTGGCGAGTGCGATCGTGGAGACCAGTGCTTCGTGTGCACGCGATGCCGGCGCCAAGCTTATTAAGCTGCATGCGCAGGAATACGTGCTGCCGCTCTATGTAAAGGCGGGCTACACGCAAATTGCCCCGGTAGATTACGAAGACGAGGGCCAGCCCCATGTCTGGATGGCCAAGCGCGTAGATGGCAGATAGGGACGTTCCTTTTCTGCCGGCAGCTGGGGACACTCCTTGGCAATTGACGCATTGGAGCGCTCGGACATACAGTTTTTCGATTCCGTATGTATATATGCGCGCTATTGGGTTATAAAATCTAAGTCTGAACATAGCAGGTCTGCGATGCGGCTCGGGCAACCGGGCCGTTTTTGCGGACGGGGGTAGCGCGAAAGGACTGCACATGCGTCAATTTAAGACCGAGAGCAAAAAACTGCTCGACCTCATGATCAACTCCATCTACACCAATAAGGAAATCTTCCTGCGCGAGCTTATCTCTAACGCGAGCGACGCCGTCGACAAGCTCAACTTTAAGAGCCTGCAGGATCCGAGCGTCAAGATCAACCAGGGCGACCTGGCCATTCGCGTCTCCTTTGATAAAGACGCCCGCACCATTACCATCTCGGATAACGGCATTGGCATGACCGCCGAGGAGCTCGAGCGCAATCTGGGCACCATCGCCCATTCCGGCTCCGAGGAGTTTAAGACCGAGAACGCCGAGCAGCAGGGCTCCGATGTCGACATCATCGGCCAGTTTGGCGTGGGCTTCTACTCTGCCTTTATGGTTGCCAGCCATGTGAAGGTCGTCAGCCGCGCCTATGGCGAGGATGTCGCCCATGTGTGGGAATCCGACGGTCTTGAGGGCTACACCATCGAGGACGGTGAGCGCGCCGAGCACGGTACCGATGTCATCCTGACGCTGCGCGAGAACGAGAAGCTCGATGCCGACGGCGAGGCCGAGACCTACGATCGCTTCCTGACCGAGTGGGGTCTCAAGAGCCTGATTCAGCAGTACAGCAACTATGTGCGCTACCCGATTCAGATGATGGTGTCCAAGAGCCGCCAGAAACCCAAGCCCGAGGACGCCGGCGACGATTACAAGCCCGAGTACGAGGACTACCAGGAGCTCGAGACCGTCAATTCCATGACACCGATCTGGAAGAAGCGCAGCTCCGATGTCGAGCAGAAGGACTACGACGAGTTCTACAAGTCCACGTTCCACGACTTTGACGATCCTGCGCGCACCATCAGCTTCCATGCCGAGGGCACGCTCGAGTACGATGCCCTGCTGTTTGTGCCGGGCCGCGCGCCGTTCGATCTGTACAGCAAGGATTACGAGAAGGGTCTGGCACTCTACAGCTCCAACGTCCTGATCATAGAGAAGTGCGACGACCTGCTGCCCGACTACTACAACTTTGTCCGCGGCGTCGTGGATTCCGCCGATGTGTCGCTCAACATCTCGCGTGAGACGCTGCAGCAGAACCGTCAGCTCAAGGCCATCGCCAAGCGTGTGGAAAAGAAGATCACCGCCGACCTTGAGGATATGCGTGACAACGACCGCGAGGCCTACGAGAAGTTCTTTGAGAACTTTGGCCGCGGTCTTAAGTACGGCATCTACTCGAGCTATGGCATGAAGGCCGATGAGCTCGCCGATCTGTTGCTGTTCTGGTCTGCCAAGGAACAGAAGATGATTACCCTGGCCGAGTATGCCAAGGGCATGCCCGAGGATCAGAAGGCCATCTACTACGCCGCCGGCGACTCGCGTGAGCGCTTGGCCAAGATGCCCGTGGTAAAGGGCGTGCTCGACCGCGGCTATGACGTGCTGCTGCTGACGCAGGACGTGGATGAGTTCACCTTCCAGGCTATGCGTGAGTACGTTGCCGCCGATATGCCCAAGATCTACGAGGACGATGCCGCCCGCGAGGCTGCCGAGAAGGCCGTGGCCGATGGTGCCGAGCCCGAGGTTGAGGATCGTCACCTGGAGCTCAAGAACGTCGCAACCGGTGATCTTGACCTGGCGACCGAGGACGAGAAAAAGGAGGCCGAGGACGCCACCAAGGAGAACGAGGACCTCTTTAACGCCATGAAGGAGGCACTCGGCGACAAGGTCGAGAAGGTTGCCGTCTCTGCGCGCCTGACCGATGCTCCCGCGTGCATCACCACCGAGGGCCCGCTTTCGCTCGAGATGGAGAAGGTGCTCCAGAAGGGTCCCGAGGGCGCGCCCGACGGTATGCCCAAGAGCCAGCGCGTGCTCGAGCTCAACGCCAAGCACCCGGTCTTTTCCAAGCTCGTCGCCGCTCAGAAGGCGGGCGACGCCGACAAGATCAAGCAGTACTCCGGTTTGCTCTATGACCAGGCCCTGCTGGTCGAGGGCATCCTCCCCGAGGATCCCGTAGCCTTCGCGGCGGCTGTTTGCAACTTGATGTAGTTAGCAAGTTACGCGGTTCTACGAACCGCGTAACGGCTCGACGCTGCAAACGCCCCTAAGCGGCAATCTGACGTTCAATCGTCGGTCGCGTACCAAAGTACGCTTCCCTCCTCTTTCACGTCACCTTGCTCGCTTGGGGGCGTTTTCGCTGACTTATGCTCAACCTACGACGCTTTCGTGGTCCTAAGTAGTCATTGGAGTGGTCGTTGGGGACGTTCTTAAATGACTAGTCGTTGGGGACGTTGTTGTTTTACTAGTCGGGTAAGAACGTCCCCAACGACTAGTCGGATTGCTAGTTTGTGCGGGTTGTGGTTTTGGGAGCTGCGGGAATTTAAGATACTGTACAACTGTACGTTAAATCATCTTCGTAGTATATTGCTACCCGCAAAACTCAACACCATTGTGCTTTGAGACGTTAAAGCGCCTACTACAATGGTTGTCGATAGTACGATTCGATTCAACGACAGGATGGATGGTCCAAGCGTGAGTCTCGGCAGCAAACTATCCAATGCAAAGGTCTCCTTTGCGATATTTAAGCGCGACATTAAGCGACTGCTTGTGAACCCCGTCGCCTTGGTGGTTACCCTTGGCGTGTGCGTTATTCCCTCGCTGTATGCCTGGTACAACATCGTGGCCAACTGGGATCCGTACGGAAACACCCAGGGCATCAAGATTGCCATCGCCAACAACGATCGGGGCACCCAAAACGACCTGGTGGGCGAGCTCAACGCGGGCGATCAGGTCGTCGATCAGCTCAAGGAGAACGATCAGCTGGGCTGGACCTTCGTCGATTCTGCGGCCGATGCCAAAGAGGGCGTCGAGAGCGGTGAGTACTATGCGGCCATCGTAGTCCCCAAGAACTTCTCGGATAACCTGGTTTCGATGCTCGACGGCAACTACCATCAGCCCAAGCTTACGTACTACGTCAATGAGAAGAAGAGCGCTATTGCGCCCAAGGTTACCGACACCGGTGCAAACACCATCGAGGAGCAGATCAACTCGGAATTTGTCTCCACGGTGGGCGAGACCGTTGCCAGTATTGCCAAGGATGCCGGAGTCGATTTAAAGGACAAGGCAACCCAGACTCAGGATTCGTTGGCCGGTTCGGTATCAGAGGCTTCCGATACGTTGGGCGAAGTGCGTGATTCGATTGGCGACATGAATGCCGCCATCGATAAGACGAGTGGTTCCATTGCCTCGGCAGATGCGGCACTTGCCGGTCTGCAGGGTCAGGCGCCGTCGCTGACGCAGGCGATCTCCCAGGGCAATGACCTGCTGGGCGAGGCTCGCGCCACGGCGGGCAACTCTGTCGCCTCGCTCTCCAAGGCGCTCTCGGAAGGCAGCCTTGCGCTCACCAAGACGTCAGCCTCTGCGAACGCTGCCATCGGCAAGCTGACGGGCACGGTCACATCTACGACCACCCGTATCGACAACTCGCTCGAGTCTCTCCAAGCGACGATCGACCACAATAAGGCCGTTATCGGGCACTTAGAGATTCTCGCCAATGACACGTCGACAGGTTCCGAGGAAATTGACGCGCGCATTGTATCGACCATCGATTTGCTTCGAGAGCAGAATGAAAAGCTTCAGAGCATCAAGGACGGTCTGTCCGCGCAGTCGAGCGCCATGGCGAATGACGCAGCGGCTGTTTCGGGTGCCAGTGACGCTATCAATAACGCAATTCATACCGGTGCGACCAACCTTGGCCAAGCCCAGACGGACTTGGGCCAAAACGCGCTGCCGAAGGCCTCGAGCGCGCTCGACTCTTTTGCTGCCGTTTCGGGCGACCTGACCGGTATCGTCTCGGGTATGACACCTACACTTGCAAATGCGCGCGGCACGTTGGCGCAGCTTAGCGCTACGCTCGGCCAGGCCAAGACCACGCTGTCCCAGACCGATTCCTCGCTTGCCAAGGTCCAGGACAAGCTTGCAACCGCCGCCAATGACATCGCGGCGCTGCAGACCTCCGAGTCCATGGGCGAGCTGGCCGATCTGATGGGCGTCGATGTCAATGACGTGGCAGATTTCATGGCGTCTCCGGTTGAGTTGACGTCCAAGTCAATCTATCCGGTCAAGAGCTTTGGCTCGGGCATCGCTCCCTTCTACACCAATCTGGCGCTTTGGGTGGGCGGCTATGTGCTCATCGCCATTTACAAGCTCGAGGTCGACCGTGAAGGTGTTGGCAGCTTTACGGCGCGCCAAGGCTACTTTGGCCGCTGGTTGCTCATGGTGATCCTGGGCGCGTTGCAGGCCATCATCGTTACGGTAGGCGATCTGGTGATTGGCGTGCAGTGCGTCAGCCCGCTGCTGTTCGTGCTGGGCGGCATCGCCATTTCGTTCACCTACGTCAATATCATCTATGCGCTGTCCACCACGTTTAAGCATATCGGCAAGGCTATCGGCGTCATTCTCGTCATCGTGCAGATCCCGGGTTCGTCGGGCATGTACCCCATCGAGATGATGCCCGGCTTCTTCCAGTGGCTGCACCCGCTGCTGCCCTTTACCTACGGCATCAATCTGCTGCGCGAGACGGTCGGCGGCATGTATTCGTTCAACTACCTGTTTAACCTGTGCATTCTGGGCGTGTTCTTGATCGTGGCGCTCTTTATCGGCCTGCAGCTGCGTCCGCTGCTGCTCAACCTTAACCTGCTCTTTGATAAACAGCTTTCCACGACCGGTATGATGATTTGCGAGTCCAACGACCTGCCGCGCCAGCGCTACTCGCTGCGCACGGCCATGCGTGTCATGCTCGATTCCGATTCGTACCGTCGCGAACTGCTCGATCATGCGGTCGCCTTTGAACATCGCTACCCGTACTACATCAAGGGCGGTTTTGCCGCCGTGGTGGGCGTTCAGGTCCTGCTCTTTGTCCTGTCGACGGTTCTCGATATCGACAATAACGGCAAGATCATCCTGCTTGTCATTTGGATCATCTCGGTTATTGCCATCTGCGGCTGGCTTATCAATATCGAATATATCCGAGCGAGCCTCAATACCCAGATGCGCATCTCGGCGCTTTCGGATGAGGACCTGCGTCGCGAGATGCGCGAACACACGGCCGCCATTCCTGCCGCCCGCCACATGTTTGGCCTCAACGCCAGCGAGCGTGGTGCCAAGGGCGGCGATCAGTCCACGGGCCGCTTGCCGCATATCGGCTCGCACCATAAATCTCAGGGCAGCGACAGCACAGCCACAAATGATGGAGATACCACCGCGCTTGGCAAGCACTCCAAAGGAGGTGAGGCATAAATGAAGAACATCCTGCATCTGTTTAAGCGCGATGTCCAAAACGTGTCTCGCTCCGTGATCGGCTTGGTTGTCGTGATGGGCCTCATTATCGTACCGTGTCTGTACGCGTGGTTTAACATCGCCGGCAGCTGGGATCCGTACGGCAACACCGGCAATCTTAAGATCGCCGTGGTCAACACCGATGAGGGTTACGAGAGCGATTTGATCCCCGTCGAGGTTAACGTGGGCGAAAACGTGACCGCCACCCTACGCGGCAACGAGAGCTTCGATTGGGTTGTGCTCAACAATCGCGAAAAGGCTATCGAGGGCGTTAAGTCGGGCGCGTACTATGCTGCCGTCGTTATCCCCAAAACGTTTAGCGCTGACATGATGACGCTTTTCTCGACCGACGTGAAGCATGCCGATATCGAGTTCTACGAGAATCAGAAGGCCAACGCCATTGCGCAGATCGTGACCGAGAAGGGTTCGAGCGCCGTCCAGAGCCAGGTTAACAAAACTTTTACCGAGACCATTACGACGATCGGTCTTAAGACGGTGTCCAGCCTGCTCGATTACATGAGCACCGACCAGGTGGGTAACTTTATCGCCAACCTGTCCTCGACGCTCGGCGATTCGATTGAGGACCTGCGAGACGTTCGGGCAAATGCTTCGTCGCTGGCGGTCATTTTGAGCTCCACGTCCGATTCGCTGACGTCGGCGAGCGGCATGCTCAAGCAGACCGGTGCCGTCGATGAGTCGACAAAGCAGCTCATGGAACATGCCAAAAGCGGCATCGATGATTCCAAAGAAGCGCTTAAGGCGGCAAACGATGCCATCGATGCCGCAATCGATGGAAGTGCGGGTTCGTTCGACAATGTGTCTGCCGAGCTCGCGAAGGCGTTCGACACCGCAAACCAGCATGTCGACCTTACGGTGTCCCAACTCAACGATGCCGCTGCGGCCCTCAATGCGCGCGCCAAGGATATCGATGCGATGGCCGATCAGCTCCGCAGCCTTGCCGACCAGGTGAGCGATGAGAATTTGAAGGACGGCCTCAAGTCCGCCGCGACGTCGCTGGGCAGAATCGCCGTTGAGTACCGCAACAATGCCAAGGATCTGGCGGCCACCGCGAAGTCTCTCTCCGATAGCATGGCCGAGGTCAACAACTCGCGTGCCGAGGTCGATCAGGCCATCGCCGATGCCAAGGCCGGCATCGCGGGCGCCAAATCCGATTACGATTCCACGTTCTCGGTTAAGGCCAAGGAGCTCAAGAAGACCGTCTCGGGCATTCTAGACTCGCTCGATGGTATCTCGGGCGATCTGGATAGCGCCGTAGACGGCCTGACCGACGCATCCGGTTCGCTGGCAAAGGGCCTCTCCAAGGCTGCAAAGCTGGTCAACAAAGCTTCCGATCAGCTGGGCGAGGCGTCGGACAAGATCAGTGCGTTTAAGGACGAGCTCGACGGCGCCTTGATGTCGGATGACCTCGCTACGATCAAGACGATGATTGGCAATGATCCTGAGGGTCTGGCCGTGTCGCTTTCCGGCCCTGTCGCACTCGACCGCAAGCCGGTCTATCCAATCCGCAACTACGGTTCGGCCATGGCGCCGTTCTACACGATTCTGTCGCTCTGGGTCGGCTCGATCGTACTGGCGGCCATGATGAAGGTCTCGGTTGACGACGAGCTTATCAACGAGCTCATCCCCGTGCGCCTGCACGAGATCTACCTGGGTCGTTACCTGTTCTTTGGCGGTCTGGCTCTGCTGCAGGCAACGCTCGTGTGTGCGGGCGACATCCTGTTCTTTGGCATTCAGTGCGACAACCCGCTGCAGTTTGTGCTGGCTGGCTGGGTCGCGAGTCTCGTGTTCTCCAATATCGTCTACACGCTTACGGTTTCGTTTGGCGATATCGGCAAGGCGCTCGCTGTCGTGCTGTTGGTCATGCAGGTCGGTGGTTCGGGCGGCACATTCCCCATCGAGATGACCGGCCCTGTGTTCCAGGCGATCTATCCGTTCCTGCCGTTCACCCACGGCATCAACGCCATGCATGCCGCCATGGCTGGCGCCTACCATATGGAGTACTGGGTTGAGCTGGGCATTCTGGCGAGCTATCTGATTCCGTCGCTGGCCCTGGGCGTCGTCTTCCGCCGCCCAGTCATCAAAGCCAACGACTGGATCATCGAAAAACTGGAGTCAACCAAATTAATCTAGTTACGCGGTTTTACCAAACCGCGTAACGGCTCGACGCTGCAAACGCCCCCAAGCGGCAATCTGACGTTCAATTTCAAGGGCGCGACCAGAAGGTCAGCGCCCTTTCATTACGGGCTTTAGCCTGTGCGGGGCGCGCAGCGCGCCGCATCAGAAACCACCCGCTATGCGGGTGGGGCCAAACGGCTTTACAAAGCCGCCCCCTCGCCGGACACTTGCGATTGTTCAGGCCGCAAGGAATCCGAGT
>DBFOPP010000012.1:0-10807 GCA_048428865.1 Collinsella sp. | reverse complement strand
CCCGTTCCGAACCCGGAAGCTAAGCCCCATCGCGCCGAGAGTACTGCGGGGTCAGCCCGTGGGAGGCCAGGGCGCCGCTGACCGGTGGACGGCACCGAGCCGTACGCTTGAACTTGGAAGGGGGAGGCCTCGCGGCCTCCCCCTTTTTTGCGTTTATGGGGCGTAAATGACTCTATTACACCAGACGATCTTATCGTTTTTGGTATTGAGCCTTTATTTAAAGAAGATAAATCGAATAACAAGGGCAACTGCTATGGCCACAATGATCAAAAGCAGGATTGTCAGTCGATGCTGCTTGCGTCGTTTACTTGATGAAACGAAGATTGATTTTCCCTGTTTTGGCGTTTCGAGATAGCGAGCCGAATGCGTCAAGGTTTGCTTTGGTCGAGGACCTCTTTGTTGATGAGTGGCGGATGCTTTCATCGGCTCATCACTAGCTGCGCTGTTTTTAGATAATGGTGCGTCTTTCAGATATACAGGGTCTCCCGAGGCGACGCCCATATGTTTACGCCCCGTTTGGGCATCCTCGAGTGTTTGATATCGATTTCTCGTCACATACTCGGGCTCCGGATCATTAATGGGCTCTTGCGAGATGTGGGGGCGATGGAACCGTGGCGGCTGCGTGGAAGTATCTTCCCCCTGCGTCGGCATAAACATTTTGTTCTGGTTTTGGTCGTCCATGATGCCCTTTAGCTCGTTACCAACAACGTGTACGCGCTCATTGTAAGCCCCTTGTTATTTGTAGCTGGGGACATACTCGGTATTTAAGCTCTGGTTCAAAGAACCTTAACCTTCCTAAAACCTAAGTCATACGCACTTAGATATGCTTATAGTACTGGACTCAAAAAACTTTATAGTCGATGTATATATGAGCACTGGGTGGGCATATATAAGAGCGTCAAAAGAAGTTCCAGTCACCTGGAAGATGACTCGGCAGTCCTATAAAGGAGTGGTAAACATGGCAAGCATGGTTCCTTATCGTTCGGTTTTTGGCGTTCGTCCCTCTGCAAGCTCGCTGTTCGATCTGTTTGATGATATGAGCGACCTAGCGAACAGCTCGATTGCCTCTAAGGCGTTCCCCGTTGACGTTGAGGATAAGGGCGATGGCTATGAGGTCAAGGCTTATCTGACCGGCGTCGCCAAGGACGATATCGATGTCGAGCTTAACGAGGGCCGTCTGTCCATTAGCGTGAATGTCGAGGAAGACGAGGAGAACGAGGGCAAGAACTTCCTGCAGAAGGAGTTCAGCTCGTACAGCGCGACGCGTGGCGTGTATCTTAAGGACGCTTCGAGCGAGGGCCTCTCGGCTAAGTACGCTGACGGCATCCTGACCGTTACGGTTCCCAAGATCGTCGAGAAGAAGAACGTTACGAAGATCTCCATCGAATAACTTCGTTGGTGTTCTTCGCTATTAAAAGACAACAAAAGGGGCTGGGAAGCGATTCCCGGCCCCTTTTGCTGTTTAGGACAGTCTATTGAATGGTTGCTGGCCGATACTGGCTTGCGGGGCGTATCGAGAGTTTTCGCGATCCTTGGAGAAGGGTGGCGGAGCTGCCGAGCTCGTCATCCAGGGTTGCGGCTAGAGCTTTGGCATAGCTTTTGACGGTAAGGCTCGGACGATTGTTGTCTTGGCTGATATGCATGGCAATGAGCTGTTCGGTGCGATCGGTAACAAGTTCGCGCGCGGCTTCGGCGGCTTGGCCGTTGGAGAGGTGTCCCCTTGCAGACAGGATGCGCTCCTGAAGAAAGCGGGGATATTCTCCCTCGCGCAGCATGGTCACATCGTGGTTGCTTTCGAGCGCGAGGACTCGACAATCTTTGAGGGTGTTCATGGCTTGGCTCGATAGCTCTCCGGTGTCGGTAGCAAAGCCGATGGAATCATCGAGGGCGTCGAATCGAAAGCCGATTGGATTTATGACATCGTGTGATGTTGAGTAGGTTTGCGCGTGGATGCCGGCAATGGATAGGGTGTCACCGGGGTCGAATTCCTCGACAGGCAGATGCGAAAGATTTTCTTTGCTCGAAAGTGTGCCCCTACTGGCAAAGAGGGGACCGTGCCAGTGCTTGCACCAGACATCGAGACCCTTGATGTGATCGCTATGCTCATGAGTAATGAGAAGAGCCGAGACGTTGTCTGCCGAGAGTCCCAGTTCTGCCATGCGCTTTAATGTCTCGCGGCGAGAAAGACCGTCGTCAATCATGATGAGCCCCCGGGGGCCTTCGATGAGCGCGCAGTTGCCTTTTGAGCCGCTGCCAAGGATATGAAGGTGCAGACGAGACATAAGATTCCAAAGGATACAATGGGTGCGGACGAATAGAGGAGGAAGCAAATGCCTACGGTATCACAGCATTACGGACACCATGCCGTGCCCGGGGCAGTCGATGAGACCCGAACGAGGCAGCAGGCTGCTCCTGTCGTGCTCATGGTATCAGGCGGCGCGGACTCGACGGCACTGCTTCTTATGGCGTGCACATCAAAGCTGGATATCCAAGACGGGCGCGGTGTTGCACCCATTGCTCGCGAGCGCCTGCATGTGCTGCATGTAAACCATCATCTGCGCGGCAAGGCGTCCGATGGCGACGAGGCCTTTGTGCGTGAGCTCTGCGCGAAATATGGTTTACCGCTGTGCGTGGAGCACGCTTATTTTGATGGGGAGTCGGGCAATATTGAGGCCGCGGCCCGCGAGGTGCGCTATGCCGCGGCGCGGAGGTATGTTCGCGAACTCTGCGCCCAGACGGGGGCGCCGCGAACGGCGGCTCGTATCTGCACCGCGCACACGTCTTCGGATCGCGCGGAAACGTTTTTGATGAACGCGATTAAGGGTTCGGGGCCCGCTGGTCTATCGAGCATTCCTCGCCGGAGGAATATCGTGGTGCGTCCCTTGCTCGACCTAACTCATGGCGAGCTTGTGGGCTATCTACAGGTACATGGTCAGCCGTGGCGTGAAGACGAGAGCAATGAGGATATCTCGTATCTGCGAAACTACGTGCGCCATCGGGTAATGCCAGTGGTGGCACAGCGTAATGCGAGCGTGTGCAAGACGATTGGCGCCGCCTGTGAGATCTTGGGTGACGAAGACGCGTTTCTATCCCAGCTGTCGGCGCAGGCGTTTCGAAGCTGCCTGCGCAAGGAGGCGGCGGGCGCGCTAGTGCTCGATGCCAGACGCCTTGCTGCGGCCGAGGTGGTAATCGCGCGGCGCATCGTGCGACTGGCGATTAAGCGCATCGATCCGGACGCTCGTCCAGAGATGCGACATGTGGAGCGAGTCCTTTCCTGCGTTGCCGAGGGCGCCGGCTCGGTCACGCTTCCGGCGGGGATTGACGCACGCATTGAGTTTGGCATGCTGGCGTTTAAGGCGCCGGCGGCTCGCGAGGGCCTGGTCGCGGACTGGGTTACCGTACCCGGTCGTTTGCCGTTGGGCGGGGGACGTATGCTGGTCACAGAACCGATGGCCGTTGAGCCGGGATGCGATATCGTGCGTCGCGCCCGTGAGCTTGCGGCTGCCGGGGAAGTGACAGCTTTGGTAGACGCGGCTGCCCTGGGTTTTGCCGACAGCGATAGTGAGCGGATCCTGGCGGGCTCGCGTGGCAAGATCCCTGTCGAGGCGCGATTGGCGCGCCTGTGGGTGGACGGTCCCGCACCGGGAGACGTGATGTGCCCGTTAGGGATGAGTGGCCGAAGCAAGAAAGTATCCGACTTGCTAGGCGAGGCTCGCATTCCCGTTTCCGAGCGCGCCGGCGTGCCCATGGTGAGGACGGCGCCGGGAGGTGCCGTGGTGTGGGTCGCCGGAGTTCGCGCGGACGAGCGTTTTAAGTGCACGGCTGCAACGCGCGTGGCATATCTGCTCCGCGTGGTCGATGCGGAATAGCGTCCCACGCCTGCTATTCTGTGCGACGTTGACGGTATTCCCGCGCTGATGGCGCACGGGCTGGTAAATTTACCCCGTGCGCTGCTAGAATGTGTAGTTCGCGTCCATACGGCGGTGTGTGGGCGATAAGCACAAGAAAGGGTTGTCATGGCTTCTCAACATCCGGATATCGAGAAGGTTCTGTTCACGCAGGAGGATATCGACGGTATCGTCTCTCGCCTAGGCGAGCAGATTACTCGCGACTACGCGGGTAAGGATCTGGTGCTGATTGCGGTCCTGCGCGGCGCCGTGGTCTTTATGGGCGACCTGATGCGTAAGATCGAGCTGCCGACCAACATCGATTTCATGGCTGTTTCGAGCTACGGCGACGGTGTGAAGTCCTCGGGTATCGTGCGTATCATTAAGGACCTGGATATCGACATCCGCGGTCGCGACGTGCTGATCGTCGAGGACATTCTGGACTCGGGCCTGACGCTCAAGTATCTGATGAAGAACCTCGAGAGCCGCAAGCCCGCTTCTCTGGAGGTCGCCGCCTTCCTGTGGAAGGACGTTGAGGACCGCGTCTCGGCCATCACGCCCAAGTATGTTGGAACCCATTGCCCCGATGCCTTTGTGGTGGGCTACGGCCTCGACTATGCCGAGCGCTATCGCAACCTTCCGTATCTGGGCATTTTGAAACCGGAGGTTTATTCGTAAGATGCCCGACGACCGTAACGACAACAATTCCCAGACTCCCCGGGACCCAAAGATCCCGGGGATGCCCAGAGGCAAGAAGCCCACGCGTACGGGCTGGCTGTATTTTCTTTTGGCTTGCGCGCTTCTGGGCTATGCCTTCTTTAATATGGGTTCCGGCTTTGCCAGCTCCAGCAATACCGTTAAGCTCGCGACGAGCGAGATGGTCAGCGCCATCAAGCAGGATTGCGTCGAAGATCTGACCTATACGGTTCAAGACGGAAGCGTGACGGGTCATTACTGGAAGACAAAAAAGGACAAGGGCGATACGAGCGAGCTCAAGAGCTTCTCTTCGACCTATGTCGGCTCCGATTCGCTTGCCGAGCTCATGGCGGAGCACCCCGATACCAAGTACATCGTCAACACCAACGATCCCGATTTTTGGGGCGACTTGGCGATGAGTGTGCTTCCGACGATCGCCCTTATCGCCATCATGTTCTACTTTATGCGCCAGATGATGGGCGCCAACAACAGGAACATGCAGTTTGGCAAGACCAACGCCAAGACCAACGAGGCCACACGCCCCAAGGTCAAGTTTGAAGACGTTGCCGGAGTGGACGAGGCAGTCGAGGAGCTCGAGGAGATCCGTGACTTTTTGAGCGATCCGGATCGCTATCGCAAGCTGGGCGCCAAGATCCCGCGTGGCGTGTTGCTGGTTGGCCCTCCGGGCACCGGTAAAACGCTGCTGGCCAAGGCCGTTGCCGGCGAGGCGGGCGTGCCGTTCTTTAGCATCTCGGGTTCCGACTTTGTCGAGATGTTCGTAGGTGTCGGCGCCAGCCGTGTGCGTGACCTCTTTAAGGAGGCCAAGTCCCAGGCCCCGTCGATCATCTTCATCGATGAGATCGATGCCGTGGGACGTCAGCGCGGAGCTGGCTTGGGCGGCGGTCACGACGAGCGCGAGCAGACGCTCAACCAGCTGCTGGTCGAGATGGACGGCTTTGAGGAAAGCGAGTCGGTCATCCTGATCGCCGCTACCAACCGCCCCGACATTCTGGATCCGGCGCTGCTGCGTCCCGGTCGTTTTGACCGTCAGGTTACGGTCGACCGTCCGGATGTGAAGGGCCGCGAGCAGATCTTGCGCGTGCATGCCGAGAACAAGCCGATGGACGAGGACGTTAAGTTTGAGAAGCTCGCCCAGATGACCGTTGGCTTCACTGGTGCCGATCTGGCAAATCTGCTCAACGAGTCTGCGCTGTTGGCTGCCCGCCGCCATCGTTCCGTGATCTCGATGGACGAGGTCGAGGAATCGATGGAGCGCGTGATTGCCGGACCGCAGCGCAAGGGTCGCGTGATGACCGAGGCCGAGCGCACCACGATTGCCTACCACGAGAGCGGTCACGCCCTGGTGGGTCACATCCTGGAGCACTCCGATCCGGTCCACAAGATCTCGATCGTCAGCCGCGGCCAGGCTTTGGGTTACACGCTGCAGCTTCCGCAGGAGGACCACTTCCTCAAGACCAAGAACGAGATGCTCGACGAGCTCGCCGTGTTCTTGGGTGGCCGCGTTGCCGAGGAACTCATGTGCGACGACATCACGTCGGGCGCGAGCAACGATCTGGAGCGCGCGACCAAGATGGCGCGCGAGATGGTCACGCGCCTGGGCATGAGCGAGGAGCTTGGAACGCAGGTGTTTGGTGAGGCGCAGCATCAGGTATTCCTGGGCCGCGACTATGCCGATCATCAGGACTACTCTGAGGAGACGGCGCGTCGCATCGACATTGAGGTCCAGCGCATTATGCGTGAGGCCCATCGTCGTGCGGTCGAGATCCTGGATGCCCGTCGCGATCAGCTCGACCTGATGGCCAAGGTGCTGCTCGAGCGCGAGACCGTCGAGGGTGACGCCGTGAACGCCCTGCTCGACAACGAGTGGGACGCCTACCTTGAGCGCGAGGGCGATATCCTGGCGGCCAAGGAGGAGCGCAATGCCAAGGCGGCCGGCATGCCGACCAAGAAGCGCACGCCCCGTATGAGCGAGGAAGAGCTGGCGGCTGATGCCGCGGCCTTTGCGCAGGCGGCCATGCAGGAGGATGCCGAAGTCGCATCCGATGATGCTGGCGATGACCATGCCGTCGTCGATGCCGACGCCGACAAATAGTCTTTGTGGCGAAAGCCTCCGCGGGGAAACCTGCGGAGGCTTTTTCTTTTGAGCGATATGGGGCCGTCTGTTGATTGGGGACAGACTTAAATGAGCGTTTTCACGCATTTAAGTCTGTCCCCAATTAACATTGCTGCGGCACTTTGCTCGGCTAAAGCGTACAATAGCGCCTATGCGAAAGGGGAACAGATGATCAACGAAACTATGTATGCTCGCGGTGCGGAAAGCTCCATCATCCGTGAGATTTTTAGCTATGGCCTTGAGCGCAAGGCGCAGATCGGTGCGGAAAACGTATTCGATTTTTCGCTGGGCAATCCGAGCGTTCCGGCACCCGCTGCTGTGGCGGAGTCCATTAAGAAGGTCCTGGAGCTGCCGAGCGACCAGCTGCACGGCTACACGCCCGCACCGGGCCTGCCGCAATGTCGTGCCGCTGTGGCCGAATCGCTCAACCGCCGCTTTGGCACGAGCTATGAGGGCAAAGACGTCTTTATGACGGTGGGTGCCGCGGCTTCGCTCACCTGCGCGCTCAACGCCGTTACGAATCCGGGCGACGAGGTTATTGTTATCGCCCCGTACTTTCCGGAGTATCGCGTTTGGATTGAGAAGGCCGGCTGCACGTGTGTCGAGGCGCTTGCCAACGAGGACACATTCCAGCTGAGCGTGGATAACGTATTCAAGGCGATCACCGACAAGACGGCAGCCGTCATTATCGACTCGCCCAACAACCCGACCGGTGCCGTATATACGCGCGACACGCTGACGCGACTGGCCAATGTTCTGCGCGAGGCCAACGCTCAGCGCGATCCCGAGAATCCGATTATGCTCATCTCGGATGAGCCGTACCGCGAGATCGTGTACGGTGCCGAGGTGCCTTGGGTGCCCTCGATCTACGAGCACACCATCGTGTGCTACTCGTATTCCAAGTCGCTGTCGCTGCCGGGTGAGCGCGTGGGGTGGATCTTGGTTCCCAACACCAATCCGCAGGCTGCCCGTCTGATGCCGGCCGTTGCCGGTGCCGCCCGTACGCTGGGCTTCGTGTGCGCGCCGGCGCTCTTTCAGCGCGTAATTATCGACTGCATCGATGAGCCGAGTGACGTTGAGGCCTATGCACGCAACCGCACCGCGCTTACCGACGCACTAGCGGAGTATGGCTACACCTATGTTGAGCCGGATGGCGCGTTCTACCTATGGGTGAAAGCATTGGAGCCCGATGCGAATGCGTTTTGCGAGCGCGCAAAGAAGTATGAGTTGCTTGCGGTTCCCTCGGACAGCTTTGGTATGCCGGGTTGGTTCCGCCTGGGCTATTGCGTGAGCTACGAAACGATTGTCAATTCGCTACCCGCTTGGAAACAGTTGGCGGACGAGTATCGTTAAAAGTAAAGCGCTCTGCCTACAATGTTTTACGTGAAACGGGGTTTGGTGTTAAGCCGGACCCCGTTGTCATGGACGTTGTGTCTTTGGGATGGAGTGGTTTTACGACTATCGAAGGCTATGCGTACAATGAATATAAGCGACGGCCGTGCCAGATAAGGAGACCTGATGCCCTACCTGCTTTCTTGTGACATTCATACCCATACGATGTTCTCTGCGCATGCATATTCGACCATTGAGGAGAATGTGTACTGGGCGGCAGAGCGTGGCCTGCAGGTGCTCGGATCTGCCGACCATTTGAGCTCTATGGTTACGGCTTGCCCCAATGACCTGCGCAGTTACCAGTTCTTTATCAACCAGGATATCTGGCCGCGCATTTGGAGCGGCGTGCTGGTGCTGCGTGGTGCCGAGGCCGATATCGTTTCGCTGGACGGAAGCCTGTTTGGCGAGGACACTCCTGTCACGCTCGATATTGCCGGCGATTCGTACAGCCGTCAGCATTCGCTGTTCGATTTGGTTACGCGTAATTTGGATTATTTGGTTGCGAGCGTGCATAATCCGCAGATTGCTGAGGGCGCGACGCTGGCCCAGACGACCGAGATGTATATCAATGCCCTGGAGCACCCCAAGGTGTTCATGCTGGGTCACACGGGGCGTTCGGGCGTGCCGTTCGATATCGACGAGGTGCTGTTGGCAGCTAAGGCCAAGCACAAGATTATCGAGATCAACAACCATAGTCTTGAACACGGTGTCGACACTGAGCATTGGGCCGTATGCCGCAAGATCGCCGAGCGCTGCGCCGAGCTGGGCGTGGGCATTGGCGTGTCGACCGATGCCCACATTGGCATGGCCATTGGCAAGCTCGATCACGCGCGCAAGATGCTCGACGAGATTCACTTCCCACTGGATTTGATCGTGACGCGCGACCGCGAGACGCTGCTGTGCGAGATGGCGGCAGCCGGCGTATGCGATCTGCGCAATGGGATGTAGCGGAGTTTATAAACCAAGCGAAGGGGGCGGCCCAGGCGGGTCGCCCCCTTTCTTGTCCCAAAAATCTACTGAGGTTGGTTAGCGGCGTTCGAGGACCGCTACGGTTTCGGTGTGGTCGGTGTGAGGGAACATGTCGACTGGCGTGATCTTGAGCAGGCGATAGCCTCCGTCGAGGAGCTGGTGCAGGTCGCGCTCTTGGGTCACGGGGTTGCAGCTGATATAGGTGATGCGGCGCGGCTTAAGTGCGCAGGCAGCTTCGAGGAACTCGGGCGTGGAGCCGGCGCGCGGCGGGTCGATGGAAAGAACGTCGACGCGTTCGTTGTTGTCGGCGGCATCCAGGATGTAGTCGGTGGCGTCGTCGGCCATAAACCAAGCGCTGCGGGTGAGGCCGTTGAGCTCGGCATTGCGACGTGCGTCGGCAATGCCCGCCGGGTTGCGCTCAACGCCGAGCAGCATAATGCCGATACCCTTGTTCTGGGCATCTTTAGCTGCGCAAAGACCGATGGTACCGCTGCCACAGTAGGCATCCATGAGCACATCGCCCTGGTGCAAATCCATGCCGTCGATAGCGAGCTGATAGAGCAGCTCGGTCTGTTGCGGGTTGGTCTGATAAAACGCGGTGGGGGAGATGTCGAATTCGCAGCCGAGCAGCTGGTCGCGCATGCATTCGGCGCCATACACGATGCGGGTTTCCTCGCCGAGGATGGCGTTGCCGGGGCGTCCGTTGATGTTTTGGGCGACGGTGACGATGCGCGGATCGAGTGCGGCGACAGCCTCAAAGAACTCCTGCGCATGCGGCAAGTCGCGCTGAGCGGTCACGAGCGTGACCATGACCTGGTCGGTACGCCAACCGCAGCGGACGACGGCATAGCGAAGCAAACCAAGATGCTTGTCCTCATTAAAGGCGGGAATATGCAGCCGCTCAGCTTCGCGTGCGATGCCGTTGAGAATCTGACGGGCGCCCGGTGCCTCGACGGGGCATTCGGGTACGGCAACGATCTTGTGCGTGCCGCGCTCAAAGAAACCGCAACGGACAGCGCCCTCCTTACCGGGAGCAAAGGGAGTGGCGGCCTTATGGCGAAAACCGCGCGGCGCAGGATATTTGCCCGGGTCGCCCAGGGTGACACCCATGCCACGAATAGGATCTACAGCAATGCCCTCACGCTTACAAAGCGAAGCAAAAAGCTCCTCCATAGCAGCCTGCTTGGCGGCGAGCTGCTTCTTATAAGGACGATTGAGCGCCGCGCACCCACCGCAAGCTTTCATGATGGAACAAGGAGACTTGGGGTCCACAGCCTTACGCGCAGACGAAACCCGATCTTTATGCGAGCGCTTGGAGCGAGTCTGAGATGCCTTATCCTCGTTCCGACGAGAGCCGGGACGCTTGGCCTTAGCCTTGCCCTTGGCCGACTTACCCTTTGCGTCCTGAGACGACTTGGATTTCTGAGAAGATTTTTTCTCCTCTGACCCCTCAGCCGCCTCAATCAAAGCACGACGAGCCTTACGCTCCGCACGAGATTCTGCCATGAATTAACCCCACTAATTTACAAATTGAAATCTGAAAGCATTGTACCGTGCCAAGTTAGCAGACGATATGCAAGCGCCCATTTCATGTCAGTGATAAGTCCAACGATGTTTGCCCGGCGTGGGCGGGAAGCGGCGCGTAATTAAGTTTATCGCGAGTTCCGCACGCAAAGGAAAGCACTTAATGTGCTTTCCGTCTTGCGCAGGACTGTAGAGCAGGAAACTT
>DBFOPP010000011.1:0-42462 GCA_048428865.1 Collinsella sp. | reverse complement strand
ATGTGCTCTCCGTGCGAGCAGGACTGTCCGAGCAGGCGACTTCGCATGCCGCCGGGCAGCCGGGGCCGACACCCCTCAAAGATTTTCAAAAAAGTTGTTGACGCGCGCGTAACGACTCGTCTAATATATCCCTTGCGCGATGGACCTGTAGCTCAGTTGGTTAGAGCGTCCGGCTGATAACCGGGAGGTCACAAGTTCGAATCTTGTCAGGTCCACCACTTTCTTTCGCAATAAACACCCCAGCGAGAGCCGAGTCGCCGCTGGGGTGTTTATTACTGTCTCCGTGGGGGTTTAGCTCAGCTGGGAGAGCGCGGGCTTTGCAAGCCTGAGGTCAGGGGTTCGATCCCCCTAACCTCCACCATGATGGACCTGTAGCTCAGTTGGTTAGAGCGTCCGGCTGATAACCGGGAGGTCACAAGTTCGAATCTTGTCAGGTCCACCATCAAAACTGTGAAGAGCCCTGGGGCATTGCCTCGGGGCTTTTTTCTTGTCTGCGATAAATCTCATTTTGGTTTTGTGTGCTGTGCGAAAGATTGGGTAGTATAGCTATTCAATGCGGCGGACTGCCGCGTGTTAACCGCTACGTACCGGAGGTGTTCCATGGTTCGTGTCGACATAGAGACCATCGTCATGGCCGCCGGTCCCGTGCCATCGCTTATCGTGCTTCGCGAGCGCTGCAGCAAATCGGACTCGCCCGCGCCGCTGCGTTCCCTTTCCATTCAGACTGGTTCGTTTGAAGCCGCTGCCGTCAGCCGCGGCATCGATAGCGGCCGCGCCGAGCGCCCGATTACCCATGACCTGTTGCTCGATACTGTTGGCGCCCTGGGCGCCAAGCTCGAGCGCATCGAGATCGTTCGCGCCGAGCCGCCGGTGTTCTACGCGACGATCGTCGTACTGGCCGATGGTGACGAGCGCAAGATCGACGCCCGCCCCAGTGATGCCATTGCCCTTGCCGTGCGCAGCAATGCCCCCATGTTTGTGGAGGACGACATCATGAATCGCCTGGGCACTGTTTCTACCCACGCCGAGGAAGTCGACGACGAGCAGGAGTTCGAGAAGTTCGACGAGTTCGTCCATACGCTCTCCCCCGATGACTTCTAAATGCGGGGCGTCCAGGTTGCGGAGCGTTCGCTGATGGCCGGCGGTATGTCGGCTGAGGCGGCTGCAATCGTCCGCGAGGCCCAGATGCGCTCGGAGGCTTCTGAGGCGGCTCGCATTGCCTATGTGACGCAGGCCCGCACGCTTCGCGAACGCCGCGGCTCGTTTATCAAGATGGTTGTCATCTCCGCCCTTGTTGCGGCAATCTGCTCGCGCCTTCGTGGTACAGTTGGTGCGCTTGGGTTTTCGATCTCTACGGGCCTGGTGATCTGGGGCGTGGTCGATGCGGTAATGCTGACCAGTCAGATCAAGGTGCTCGACAAGCGCGCAGCGGACATGATGCGCGCCCGCGACGCTGCCGCCAGGATCGCCGCCGAGGCACAAGAACTGTAACGACGCCAGACTCGATGGGAAGGTCTAAAGATGGCACAGGATATGCAGGACGCCGGTAACGTCTCCGCCGAGCTCGACGCCATGGTGTGCGATCTGATCGGCGCGTTCTTGGACGACCTTGCCGCCGGTGAAAACCCTGGCGTGGTCGTGGCAATTGAGGACGCCGCTTCCAACCGTTATCTGGCGGCGCTCGATGAGGATGGCGAAGAGGCGTGCCTCGAGGCGGCCACCAACTTTATCTCCGAGCACAAGATGGGTCTTAAGGACGAGGGCCTGGGCCGTATCGCTCGCTATGCCATCGGCTACACCGGCTGCGTCGAGATTGACGGCGGCTATCACGATGCTCTGCTCGTGAGCTTCTTCGAAACCACGCTCGAGAGTGGTTTTTCGGCATATGTGCTGTATGAGGGCATGGGCGCCGGCGATGGTTTTATGTGGAGCGACCCTGAACCTGCAGGTGAGGAAACCCCTCTCATCTAAAATCGCTAAAATAAACGAGTTTTCGGTAAAAGGCTCAATATTCCCGCCGAGCGTTGCGTTGCTGGGTGGGTCGCATACGCGTGCCGGTTGTATATAGATAGAAGATAGGGGAACTACATGCGCGTAGACAATCTGAGGAACATCGCCATCATCGCCCACGTCGACCACGGCAAGACGACGATGGTCGACAAGCTCCTGCGTGCCACGGACGCCTTCCGTGCCAACCAGCAGGTCGAGGACCGCGTCCTGGATTCCAACGACCAGGAGCGCGAGCGCGGCATTACGATTCTCGCCAAGAACATCTCTATCGAGTACAAGGACGTCAAGATCAACGTCATCGACACTCCGGGCCACGCCGACTTTGGTGGCGAGGTCGAGCGCGTGCTGCGTATGGCCGACGGCGCCCTGCTGCTGGTCGACGCCTTTGAGGGCCCCATGCCCCAGACCCGCTTCGTGCTGCGTCACGCTATCGACACCGGCCTTAAGATCATGATCGTCATCAACAAGATCGATCGTCCGGGCGCCAATCCCGAGAAGGCCTACGACGACTGCCTGGACCTCATGGCCGACCTGGGCGCCACCGACGACCAGCTTGAGTTCGCCATGGAGCACGTGGTCTACGCCAGCGCCATGAATGGCTTTGCCCGCCTTGACCCCAACGACGGCAACATGGACATGTACCCGCTGCTCGACATGATCATCGACGACATGCCCGCCCCCGAGGTTGACGAGAACGCCCCGCTGGCCATGCAGTGCGTGACCATCGACCACTCAAACTTTGTCGGCCGTATCGGCATCGGTCGAGTGTACTCCGGCACCATCCACCAGGGCGACCAGATCCTGGTCGTCAAGAACGACGGCTCCAGCGCCACCGCTACCGTCAAGCAGCTCTTTACCTTCGACTACCTGGGCCGCACTGAGTGCCAGGAAGTCGGCGCCGGCGACATCGCTGCTGTCGTGGGTATTGACCGCACCGATATCGGCGATGTCTACACCGACCCCGAGAACCCCGTTGAGCTTGAGCCCATCGAGATCGACCCGCCAACCCTGTCCATCGTTTTTGAGGCTTCGACCTCCCCGCTCGTCGGCCGCGATGGCGACATCGTGGGCGCCCGTCAGCTCAAGGAGCGCCTGTTCAACGAGGCCGAGAACAACGTGACTATGAAGATCGAGGAGCTCGAGGACAAGAGTGGCGTCGAGGTCTCGGGCCGCGGCATCCTGCACCTGTCCGTCCTGATGGAGTCCATGCGCCGCGAGGGCTTTGAGTTCCAGGTCGGTCGTCCCCGCGTTCTGTTTAAGAAGGACGAGAACGGCAACAAGATGGAGCCTGTCGAGCAGGCCGTCGTCGAGTGCCCGGACGAGTACTCGGGCAAGGTCGTTGAGGTCTTCGGTACCTCCGGCGGCATCATGACGAGTATGGACACCTCGGGCATCGTGACGCACCTCGAGTTTAAGATCCCGACCCGCGGCATCATGGGTCTTAAGAACCGCATCATGAATGTCACCCACGGCGAGGGCGTGTTCTACCACACCTTCCTGGAGTATGGTCCCTACGCCGGCGAGATCGGCAACCGTCAGAACGGCGCCATGATCTCCATGACCACCGAGAAGGCCGTTGCCTACGCTCTGGGTACGCTGCAGGAGCGCGGCCAGCTGTTTGTTGAGCCGGGCACCGAGTGCTACGAGGGCATGATCGTGGGCGAGCGCAGCAAGGCTGGCGACATGGTCGTCAACATCGCCCGTACCAAGAACCTGGGCAACCAGCGTTCCTCGACCTCCGATATCTCCGTCCAGCTGGTGCCGCCCCGCACCTTCTCGCTGGAGGAGGCGCTGGAGTACATCGCCGACGACGAGCTGGTCGAGATCACTCCCAAGAACATCCGCCTACGCAAGCGTCTGCTCAACGCCACCGACCGCAAGAAGGCTGCCGTCCGCGCCGGCCAGGTCAACAAATAAGCGCTGGGCTTTATAGCGTCTAACAAGAAAGGGCGTCGACCGCGATGGTCGGCGCCCTTTTTGGTTCAGGGGGCAGGTTCGTTTGCGCCGCCACAAAGGTGCTTGGCATCTTTGTGGCAGTTAGCTGCTAAGCGGTGGGGAGTCCCGGCGTGTTAGTCGGCTGCTGCGGCTTGAGGCGGGCGTTGCGCCAGATGATCTGGATGATGTAGCCGAGCATAAAGACAAAGGCCACACCGCTGATGAAGCCGCCTACGAGGGGAAGCCCTGTGAGGGCGCCTGCGGCGATGCCACCCACGGCTGCCATGGCGTAGCGGTTTTGGCTGTGTCCGACCATGCGGGCGATCGCGCACCCCGCAAAGGCGTTCGACACCAATGCGATGCCGATAACGCCGCACATGAGGGCTCCGGCAAGCGATAGACCAGCGATGGAGATAATCAGCAGTAGGACGGCGGGGACGATAGCAATCGTGCCCAGAAGACCGCTCACCCACAGGGGCGTGGGGCGCTGGTGGAGCATGCCGGCGGCGCTGGCGGTCGCGCGCGGAAAGACGAGCTCGAGTAGCAGGGCGACAAAGCAGGTGGAAAGCGCCGCGGCGACGGTGCCGCCGATGACATCGTTAACGGTGGAAGTATCCTCGTTTTCGGTGCGGTCGATCTTGAGCGCGCCGACCTCGGCTCCCGCGGCGCGCTCGGGGTCCTCGGAGACGTGCGCGTTCACGGTGCCGGTGATGTGGGCGTTCTTGCCCAGGATGAGCTTGTCGGCCCAAACCTCGACATCGCCATCGACGGTGCCATCGATGGTTACCGTGTCGCCCGCAAGCGCTGCCGACCTGGCGGAGCCGCGCAGGGCAACCGTCTCGCCCATCGCATAGAAACAGTTGGCGGTGCTACCGGTGTTGAGCACAACGTGCTGGCCGGCCACCGTGACGCTGCCATCAACCGTGGTCTTGGCGATGTCGATGGTGCGCGCCGCAAGACGAATGGCGCCGCCCACTGTGCAGTCGCGAATCGAGAGGGTATCGCCCGCGGCGATGATATCGCGGTCGATGGACGTATCGTCCAAGTTGAGGGCCTGACCGGCCCAGTACAGGTCGCCTTCGACGCCGGACGGATTGGCGTCATTGTCGGTCGCAAGTACGTTTCCAGCGGTGTCCGTGCCGGCGAACGACGCCGTGGGAAGTGCGGTGAGCGCGAGCGCGATGAGCGCGAATGCCATAAGCAGGCAGCGACGCATCTTGTGTGACGGCGCCGTCACGGTTTGATTGAAAGCCATGGTTGATCCTTTTGTTAGGTGTTCGGCATATACCTAACAGGGTACCCAACGCGTGGGCGCTCTAAAAGAGCCTCTCGGTTGCATTTCGAAGGGTCGTGCCATGCTGTCTACTTTTTACGGTGCAAGAAGCGCGCGATATCTTCTTCGGTGGGGCTTTTGATATCAAAGCGCAGCGAGAGCCAGCGCAGACCCATGGTCACGACAACGCATACGACCAGCGCGGCGACATTGCTCATGATGCCGCTCATAACGAGGCACACATAGCTTGTCGATCCGGCGATGGCGGCGATGGCATAAAAGTTAGTACGTTGGAAAATGCCCGGAACCACGCCCATAAAGCCGTCGCGCAACATGCCGCCGCCCACCGCGGTGAAAAAGCCCATCATGATGCACACCGCCGGCGCAAAGCCGTAGACCAGCGCCTTGTCTGCTCCAGTGGCGGCGTAGATGCCGACCGAGATGATGTCGAGCAGGGGAATGAGTTTTTCGGGTTTGTCGACGATTGCCGGGAAAATATAGATGATGGCTGCCGTGGCAATGGAAAGCGGGAGTGCCATCGGCTGGTTGAGGATGTAGACGTTGCCCACCTGTAGCGTCATGTCGCGCAAGAGACCGCCGCCCAGACCGCAGACTACCGCGAGCGCGACGGCGCCCACCAGGTCGAGCTTGTGCTCGCGCGCAACCAGTACACCCGAGATCGATGCAGCGACAACAGCGAACATCTCGAGCCAAAACGGAATAGCGACCATGGCATCTGAGGCATGTGAGGTAATGGTTATAGCGGCGACGACGGGCAAGATGGGGTCCTTTGGGTTGTGGGTTTGGACAATGCCCGTACATAGTACATGGTTGGCGGGCCTGGCGACCCTATTGCTCGGTAAACGGTTGGCAGCGGATGCTGACATGGCATTGCTGGAATGCCAGGGATCCAAAACATGTACGTCACCCTCCAAAAACGGCATTTTTCGACATCTTTGGAGGCGGACGTACATGTTTGGATTGAGCTCACAGCATGAGTGAGTTGATTTACTCACATCCGGTATATTTCCCCACTTCAACGGACATAAGAGTTGGATACCGGCTCAGAGCGAGAGGCCCTCAATGGATACCCCTGTTCTCATTTCGCATAAAACCGCATGGCTTGTCCATCATGCACCCCAGAATTTGGTTCAGTCTCTTGCGCGGCACGACTACCAGATAGGCGCACAAGGCATCTCCACCCAGCAACGTGTTGCGCGCATACGACAGGCTCTTACCGACTGCGGCATTCCGTCCGATATGCTTAAGACTATCGATATCGCGGTTGTATTCGAATTCGAGCGAATTCGTACCAAAGGCGTCGTTTGTCACATTCTTGGACAAAATCTTCCCTACGAGCATATTAACGAGTTGACGCCCGGAATCTTCATCACCGACGAAGCCTTCACCTTTGTGCTCGCTGCCGAGTGGATGGATAGGATCGAATATCTCGAATATGGCTATGAAGTTTGCGGCGATTATCGCATGAGGCTCAATCCCGCCGACCCTTATACCGGGCAACCAGCCACTACCTCCAAGGATGAAATAACCAAACTGCTCGATCGGCGCCCCGGCAAACCCGGTGCCACACGTGCACGGCTCGCGCTCAGGCACATCTACGATCACTCGGCCTCGCCTATGGAGACCGCTTCGGCAATCGCCCTCTCGCTCCCAACAAGCGAAGGCGGCGTTGGTATCCGAGGTATCGAACTCAACAAACCGCTCGAGATCCCTCAACGTCTCTGGCATTGCACAAAAGCCCGAACACTCAAAATCGATGCCCTCATTACCTATAAGCGCAGGGAGCTCGGTATCGAATATAAGGGCGGTTTTCACGATGAGCTCGAGCGCAAGGGAGCAGATGCGGAGCGAGAAGCCGTTCTCTCCCAAATGGGATATCGAATCGTTACGCTCACTTCGGCTCAGTTCGGCAGCCAGCTCGCCTTTCACCGCGCCATGAACAACATTCGCGAAGCACTCGGCATGCCTCGCTGTACCGACACCGGGTACCAGCGAGAGCAAAACGAACTACGCAAGGCGCTTATCCGCAACTGGAAGGGCATGCGAGACGAAGAGGCGCCTTCCGAATAGTGCCACTCCCGTGAACTCAATCCAAACGTGTACGTCAGCCTCCAAACATGTCGAAAAATGTCGGTTTTGGAGGGTGACGTACATGTTTGGGGAAGCGTGGGATCGAGACGTATTTCGATAACAAAAAAGCTCCCGTTGTTGGGAGCTTTCTCAACCAAAATGGCGGAGGAGGAGGGATTCGAACCCTCGTGACCTTATACAGGCCAAACGGTTTTCGAGACCGCCGCATTCAACCACTCTGCCACCCCTCCGCGTGGGGTAAAAACAAAGCAGGCTCGAAGGCCTGCTTTGGAATTAACTGGCGGAGAGTCAGGGATTTGAACCCTGGAGACGCTTTTGACGCCTACACGATTTCCAATCGTGCTCCTTCGGCCACTCGGACAACTCTCCGTTAAATGCGAAAGTCAGTATACACGAGGAATCGCAAAGTGCAAACAGAAAAGTTGGCATTTTTTAAAACGCTCGGCCGCGCTTGGCGTTGCAGTGGGGTTTGAGGTGCCAAAAAACGGCTTCCGACCAGCGTGGTTGATCAACTCAATTGTTCAAAAGGGGTATTCATAAGCGACTTGGCAATGAATTTAAAAATCTTTGGGTGGTGCTGTGGACCATTGGTATGCATTTTGCGACCACAGCCTTGTGCCCGTTGACCTGTGGCTTGGCTCAGCTTGTCCCCACGGCACCGTATCTTGTCCACAGATCCGTCAAGCTTTTGGTCAGCATTTGGTTGGAATGCGCATGAAACGTCGTGCGAGCATGGGCATATGTGGAGGTCATGAGGTTGTAGCTGCATATTCTTGCGGCCTGGGAAGTTGAAAGATATTATTACCAAGTCTTTTCCTGCTTCAGGCGCACCTTCACGACCTGAAGCCACATTTGCCCAGAGGAGGTGACAATATGAAGGCTTATGAACTGCTGTTCTTTGTTGACCCGTCGCTCGACCCCGAGACTCGTCTCGCTGTTATGAAGCGTATCGATACCACGATCGCTGAGGGCGCTGGCAAGGTCGACTCCGTTGACGAGTGGGGCAAGCGCAAGCTCGCCTACGAGATCAACGACCTCACCGATGGTGACTACACCCTCATCAACTTCCACGCAGATCCTACCCAGATCGCCGAGCTTGATCGCGTCCTGCGCATCACCGACGCTGTGGTCCGCCACATGATCGTCCGTCGCGACGACCAGGAGTAAGACTGTCGTTTTGGACTGGGCTTGTGCCCCAAGAGGAAGTAGTGAGTTATGAGCATCAATCGAGTGAACATCACCGGTAATCTCACCCGCGATCCTGAGCTGCGCGCCACCGCCGGCGGAACCCAGGTTCTGTCCTTTGGCGTCGCCGTGAACGATCGTCGCCGCAACGCGCAGACTGGCGAGTGGGAGGACTATCCCAACTTTGTCGACTGCACCATGTTCGGCACCCGCGCCGAGGCCGTGAGCCGTTTCCTGGCAAAGGGAAACAAGGTCGCGATCGAGGGCAAGCTGCGCTACAGCTCTTGGGAGCGCGACGGCCAGCGCCGGAGCAAGCTTGAGGTCATCGTCGATGAGATCGAGTTTATGAGCTCCCGTGGTGGCCAGGGTGGCTACGATCAGGGCGGTTACGCCCCCGCAGCTCCCGCGCCCGCAGCACGTCCTGCCGCGCCGGTGGCTACGCCGCCCGCGGTCGACGTCTACGATGAGGACATCCCGTTCTAAGGGTTGTTCACCTATTTTTGAGTGAGAGGCGGCTTCGGTTCGCCGAAGTTGCCAAATGAAAGGTATTTTGACATGGCTAATGATTTTTCTGCACGTCAGCCGCGTCGTAAGTACTGCCAGTTCTGCAAGGAGAACACTGAGTTCATCGACTATAAGGACACTCAGCTTCTCCGTAAGTACATGACCGACCGTGGCAAGATCAAGCCCCGTCGCGTCACTGGCGCTTGCACGCAGCATCAGCATGACATCGCCAACGCCATCAAGCGCGCCCGCGAGATGGCTCTCCTGCCGTACACCGTCCCCGTGGTTTCCTCTCGTGGCAACCGCGACCGCGGCTAAGAAGGGAGACGCATCATGAAGGTTATTCTTCTCGATGAGATCAAGGGCAAGGGCGGCGAAGGTGACGTCGTAGAGGTCGCTCAGGGTTACGCTGAGAACTTCCTGTTCCCCAAGAAGCTCGCTGTTGCCGCCACCAAGGGCAACCTCAAGCAGCTTGACGAGCGTCGCAACAACATCGCCAAGCGCGAGGCCGTCCGTCTGGCTACTGCCAACGAGACCAAGGCTGCCTTCGAGGGCAAGACGGTCACCGTTGACGTCAAGGTCGGCGACGAGGGCATCCTCTTTGGCTCCGTTACCGCCGCTATGATCGCTGACGCCATCAAGGCTCAGCTCGGTATGGACATCGACCGCAAGCGCGTCGAGCTCGGTAAGCCCATCAAGGTTGCCGGTGCCCACACCGTTGCCATCTCGCTGTACCGCGAGATCAAGGCCGAGGTTGTCGTTCTCGTCGGCGTTACCGCCGAGGAGCTCGCTGCCGAGGCTGAGGTCGAGGAGGCCGCTGAGGTCGCCGAGGCCGAGACCGCCGAGGTCGAGACTGAGGCTGCTGCCGAGTAGCATTTGCTGCAACGCAACAATCTTGTTCTAAGAAGGGCGCTCTGGGAAACCAGGGCGCCCTTTTGTTTTTTTGCGCTGAGCGAGTGTCATGGTGAACGTTGCGTCGAAGTCCTATATACAGGACCGTTCATCCGTTTGGTTCGGTGATGATTGGCGGCGCGCGGCGCGTTTTGGGACCGTGGCTGATACTATGGATGCTCGCAAGCGATATGAATGAGGATGCTCATGGCATATGACGATAGGGAGACCGGGCTGACGGTTGAGGACCGCGGCTCAAAGTTGGGTCTTCCCCAAAACCAAGATGCAGAGGCCAATGTACTGGCCGCTATGCTGCTATCGCCCGAGGTGGTCGAAGAGGCCCAGGTCGAGCTGCAGCCCGATGACTTCTACCGGCCCATTCATAAGACCATCTATACCGCGATGGTCGATATGTACAACAGCCGCATTCCCATCGACTCCATCTCACTGATCGATTATCTGCGAAGCATCAACAAGCTCGATGCCGTGGGCGGCGAAGCGTATATTTTGGAGTTGATGGGTCAGACCCTGTCGCTCGTCAACTGGCAGCACCATGCCGCCATCGTTCGCCGCGATTCGATGCTGCGTGAGCTGATCGGCGCCACCAACGAGATCAACGCGCTGGCATATAACGCCCCCACCGACACCAAAGAGGTTGTCGAGCTGGCCGAGAGCAAGCTACTCAAGGTTACGGCACGCGAGGTCAAGTCGAGCTACAAGACGCTGACCGAGTTTATGGTCGAGGCCTATAACGAGGCCGAGGAAGTGTGCCAGGCCGGTGGTCAGGCGGCGGGCGTGCCCACGGGCTTCCCGTCGCTCGACCGCATGCTCATGGGCTTCCGCGAGGGCCAGCTCATCATTATCGGCGCCCGCCCTGCTGTGGGTAAGACGTCGTTCGCCCTGAATCTGGCGCTCAACGCTGCCGCTGCCGGTTATACCGTCGGCTTCTTCTCGCTGGAGATGTCGGGCAAAGAAATTGCCCAGCGTCTGATTTGCGCCTACGCCATGATCTCGATCAGTGACTTCCGCATGGGCCGCATTAGCCCCGAGCAGTGGGCCAATATCAACGAGGCCACGCAGACCTTGTCCAAGCTCGATATTCTGATTGACGATACGCCCGGCACCACAGTGACCGAGATTCGCGCCAAGAGCCGCCGCATGCTCCATAACAAGGAGAAGGCAATCATCATCCTGGACTACCTGCAGCTGGTGAGTCCCCCGCCGGGACGCCGCTCCGAGAGCCGTACCGTCGAGGTTTCGGAGATGTCGCGTGGTCTGAAGATCATGGCCAAGGAGCTCAAGATCCCGCTCATCGCGCTGTCACAGCTCTCGCGTCAGGTCGAATCCCGTACCGGCAAGCGCCCGCAGCTTTCCGACCTTCGTGAATCGGGCTCTATCGAGCAGGACGCCGATATCGTTATGTTCTTGGACCGCTCCGCCGACGAGGCCGAAGCCTCGCGCGACGATCGACCCGACGAGGGCGTTACGCGTATCGTCGTGGCCAAGAACCGTTCGGGCCCGATCGGCGACGTCGACCTGATGTTCCTGCCGGCATCCACCAAGTTCTATGAGCTTGATGGGGCACATGCCGAGGAGTAGGACAGGCGCCCGTTGCACGGGTATACTGGGAATGTTTTGTGCTTCTGCGTGCCGGCGTGGCGCGTAGACAGTCCATGAATGTAAGGAGTAAACATGCCGTCAACCGTTTTGGTCGGTGCCCAGTGGGGCGATGAGGGCAAGGGTAAGATTTGCGACTTGGTCGCCGGCGACTTCGATGCCGTCGTGCGCTACTCGGGCGGCAACAACGCCGGTCACACCATCGTCGTCAACGGCAAGAAGTACGGCCTGCACCAGGTGCCCTCCGGCATCATGTATTCCGACCACGTGTCGGTGATCGGTAACGGCTGCGTCGTCAACCCCAAGGTTGTCCTTGAGGAGATTGACATGTTCGAGGCCGACGGCATCACCACCAAGAACCTCAAGATTAGCGGCAACGCGCATGTCATCATGCCGTACCACATCGATCTGGATGGCGCCTTTGAGCAGAAGCTCGGCAAGAAGAACATCGGTACCACCAAGCGCGGCATCGGTCCGTGCTATCAGGACAAGATGGCGCGCATTGGCCTGCGCATGCAGGACATGCTGGACGAGGCGCTGTTCCGCGACAAGCTGGAGACCGCTCTCGCCCGCGTGAACCCCGAGCTCGAGCTCATCTACAACCTGCCCACCTACACCGTGGACCAGATTTGCGACGAGTACCTGCCGATGGCCGAGCGCCTGCGCCCCTACATCACCGAGACGAGCCTGCTGCTCAACAACATGATCGATGAGGGCAAGGACCTGCTGTTTGAGGGCGCCCAGGCGACGCTACTCGACATCGACCACGGCACCTATCCGTACGTGACGTCTTCCAACTGCACCGCCGGCGGCGCCATCACCGGCTCCGGCGTCGGTATGAAGAACGTCAACCGCGTGCTGGGCGTCATGAAGGCCTATATCACCCGCGTCGGTTCGGGCCCCATGCCCACCGAGCTTTCCTATGAGTCCGAGGCCGGCCACACGCTGACCGAGGAGGGCTATGAGTACGGTGTGACCACCGGTCGCCGTCGTCGCTGCGGCTGGTTCGACGGCCCCATCGCCAACTACGCCTCGCGCGTCAACGGCCTCACCGACATCGCCATGACCAAGCTCGACGTGCTTTCGGCCTTCGACACCATTAAGGTGTGCGTGGCCTACGACGTCGATGGCGAGCGTTACACGAGCGTGCCCGAGCACCAGGTGCGCTTTGAGCATGCCAAGCCCATCTACGAGGAGCTTCCTGGCTGGAAGTGCGACATCACCGGTTGCCGCAGCTTTGACGAGCTGCCGCAGGAGGCTCAGGACTACGTGGCGTTTATCGAGGATCTGGCACACACCCGCGTGACGTTCATTGGCGTTGGCGCTGGTCGCGAGCAGATCATCAACCGATTCTGGAAGTAATCGGGACTATTTGGTTATTGCGATATACCCCTTTGCAGCCCGGACGGGCGGCCGAGGGGTATATTTGCTTGCAAAGGGCTCGCGCGGAGCGGGCCGTTCATCCATAGAGGAGGCACCCTTGAAGGCGGACACTCAAACCATCGACATCCTGTTGTTGGGCAGCGGCGGCCGTGAGCATGCTTTGGCAGCTAAGCTCGCAGCATCACCGCGCGCCGGCAAGCTCTACATCGCGCCGGGTAACGGCGGCACCGCGAGCTGCGGCGAGAACGTTGTTCTCGACGACTGCGATCCTGCGGCCGTGGCGGCGTTTGCTCAGAGCCACGGATGCGGACTCGTGGTAATTGGCCCCGAGGCTCCGCTCGTGGCGGGCGTGGCCGACGCCGTGCGCGCGGCGGGTATTCCCTGCTTTGGCCCGGGTGCCGAGGGCGCCCAGATGGAGGGCTCCAAGCTGTTCTCCAAGCAGCTCATGGAGCGTGCGGGCATTCCGACGGCAGCCTATGGTTCGTTTACCGACGAGGCTTCGGCTCTCGCCTACGTGCGTGAGCAGGGCGCCCCGCTGGTCGTCAAGGCCGACGGCCTTGCCGCGGGCAAGGGCGTTATCGTGGCAACCGAGCTTGCGCAGGCCGAGGAGGCCGTGCGCGAGTGTTTTGGCGGCACCTTTGGCGATGCCGGCAACACCGTGGTTATCGAGGAGATGCTGACCGGCCCCGAGTGCTCGCTGCTGGCCTTTACCGACGGCAAGACCGTGCGCCCCATGGCTACCTCGCAGGACCACAAGCGCGCGCTCGAGGGCGACAAGGGCCCCAACACCGGCGGCATGGGCGTCTACAGCCCGGTGCCCATCGTGACCGATGAGGAGCACGCCACCATGGTGAAGGTCATGGAGCAGACCGTGGCCGAGCTCGCTGCCGAGGGTATCGACTACCGCGGCTGCCTGTACGGCGGCTTTATGCTCACGCCTGCCGGCCCCAAGGTGCTGGAGTTCAATGCCCGCTTTGGCGACCCCGAGACGCAGGTCGTGCTGCCGCGCCTTAAGAACGACCTGGTCGAGGTCATGCTGGCTTGTGCCAACTGCGAGCTCGATCAGATTGAACTCGACTGGCGCGACGAGTGGGCCGTGGCCGTTGTCCTGACGAGCGCGGGTTATCCCGGCAGCTACGAGAAGGGTAAGGTCATCACCGGTATCGCCGATGCCGAGGCCATGGAGAACGTGACCGTGTACCACGCAGGCACTGCCGTGGTGGACGGCCAGCTCGTGACCAATGGTGGCCGCGTGCTTGCCGTGACCGCGCTGGGCGATACGTTTGAGAACGCTCGCAACCTTGCCTACGAGGCTTGCGAGAAGATCGATTTTGAGGGCAAGACCCTGCGCCACGACATTGGCCTGCGTGCGCTGCGCGGCCGTGACGCCTGGGATGCCTAAAATCCGAGAGGAATGAGACGGATGGACGAGAAGAACGAAGAGCTCGTGGACGCGCAGATCGTCGAAGAGGACAGCCGCATGTATGGGCACGCCGAGGGCGAGCCTGGTGGCGAGGTCGCTGACGAGCCGGCGCTGGTGCTGGGCGACGACGACCCGCATGATGCCGAGCTGCACGAGAAGATTCTTTCGGAGGAGTGCGCCTGGAAGGGCAAGATCCTCGACGTCCACCGTCTTGAGGTTGAGCTGCCCAACGGTCACCGCAGCGCCCGCGATATCGTTCGCCATCCGGGTGCGGCGGCCGTTGTGGCACTGACCGAGAGCGGCAAGATCGTACTGGTGCGTCAGTACCGCACCGCCATCGACCGCGTGACGGTCGAGATTCCCGCCGGCAAGCTCGATCCAGGCGAGGATCCGCTCGATTGCGCTAAGCGCGAGCTGCACGAGGAGACGGGCTTTAGGGCCGGTCGCATTCGCTTTTTGACGTCGATTGTCACGTCCTGCGGTTTTTGCGATGAGATCATCCACATCTACTTGGCTACCAAGCTCGAGTTTGATGCGCCCAACCCCGATGATGACGAGTTCGTCAACGTGGACCTAGTGCCGCTGCACGAGCTGATCGACGCCGTGCTCGACGGCAAGATCGAAGATGCCAAGACTGTCGTGGGCGCCTTGGCCTGCGATAGCATCGCACATAGGTTGGGCGGAGCCGAACTGTAACGAGTGGGGATAGCCCTGGGACAAGTACTACTGATTGCTTTGTCCCAGGGCCTTACGTTGCTGATATTTCTTTGAGGATCACATGCTGAAAAGGTTTTTGTCTTATTACAAGCCCCAGATGGGGCTTTTTGTTGCTGATACTGTTTGCGCTCTGGTGCTTGCCGCCATTGACCTTGCGTTTCCCATCATTCTGCGCAATCTGACCGGCGGGCTCTTTACCCAGGGACAGGCTGCTATTATGCAGGCGCTCGGTATGATCGCGGTGGGCTTGGTGCTGATGTATGCCATCCGCTGCGCCTGCCGCTACTTTGTGAGCTATTGGGGTCACGTGATGGGCGCACGTATGGAGTCCAAGATGCGCGAGGATCTGTTCGACCAGTATGAGCGCTTTAGCTTTGCGTACTTCGACCGCAACAGCTCGGGCGACATGATGAGCCGCGTGGTCAACGACCTGTTCGATATCTGCGAGGCGGCGCACCATGTGCCCGAGTGGATCATCATCTGCGGCATCGAGATTATCGGCTCGTTTGTGATTCTCTTTACCATCGCCCCGGTGCTGGCGCTCGCCATGGCCGTGGTGACGGCGGCGTTTGCGGTCATCATGTTTTGGCAGAACATGCGCATGCGCGAGGTCTTTAGCGACAACCGCAAAAAAATCAGCGGCATCAATGCGCAGCTGCAGGATTCGCTGGCGGGCATGCGCATGGTCAAGAGCTTTGCCAATGAGGAGACCGAACGCTTCAAGTTCCGCGCCTCCAACAATCGCTATCTTTCGTCCAAGGAGAACATGTATCACGCCATGGGCGTCTATACCGCGACGTATGGCCTGCTCTCGGGTGTGCTCTATGTGATCGTGGTGCTGCTGGGCGGCTGGCTGGTCGCCCAGGGACAGCTGCAGGCGGTCGATATGGCGACCTTTGCACTCTATATTTCGCTGTTCTGCACGCCGCTCGAGACACTCGTCAATTCGGCCGAAACGTATCAGAAGGCTATTGCCGGCTTTAAGCGTATGGACGAGGTGCTCTCGACCGCGCCGGATATCCAGGACAAGCCGGGCGCCACGGATCTGCAGGTGACTGCCGGCGCCGTGGAGTATCACGACGTGTGCTTTAACTACGAGGATGTTGAGCTGGGCGAGGGCGATGCCGACGAGCGTCCCGTTATCGACCATATGGACCTGTCCATCAAGCCTGGGCAGACCATCGCTTTGGTTGGCCCCTCGGGCGGCGGCAAGTCCACGACCTGTTCGCTGCTGCCGCGCTTTTATGACGTGGCTGCCGGGTCCATTAGCATCGACGGCCAGGACGTGCGCGATGTGACGCAGCAGAGCCTGCGTCGCGCCATCGGCCTGGTGCAGCAGGATGTCTATCTGTTTGACGGCACGATTGGCGAGAACATCGCCTACGGCAAGCCGGGCGCTACGGCAGGAGAGATCGCCGAGGCCGCCCGTCGCGCCAACATCGATGCCTTTATCGAGTCGCTTCCACAGGGCTACGACACGGTGGTGGGCGAGCGTGGCAGCCGTCTTTCGGGCGGACAGAAGCAGCGCATTGCCATCGCGCGCGTGTTTCTCAAGAATCCCAAAATCTTGATCTTGGACGAGGCGACGAGTGCTTTGGATAACGAGAGCGAGGAGGCGGTCCAGGAGTCGCTCGAAGAGCTGGCACGCGGCCGTACCACAATCATCATCGCCCACCGTCTTTCGACCATTAAGCATGCTGACGAGATTGCGACCGTTGAGCATGGTCGCGTTGTGGAACGTGGCACGCATGAACAGCTTCTCGCCCGTGGCGGCACCTATGCCCGTTACTATCGAATGCAGTTCGAAGGTGCGCGTGCGCACGAGCTCGACTGATTGATATGACAGGAAGTTTATGGCTGACAAGAACCCTTTGACTCCGGAAGAAGTGACGGAGTTATTCTCCGAAATCGATGCATCCGGTGTCTTGGATCCCACGCTTGCCAAAAAGCGAACCGAGCGCATGCGTGAGAAGGAGGCTGCGGCCAAGCGCGGTGACAAAGCTGCGCTAGCGCAGCTGCGCAGCGAGGACCGCGCGAGCCAGGCAAAACATATCGACCCGCTGTCCGAGGACGATCCTTCGGGTTCGCAGGTGAGCCATGCCATTACGAAGACCGCGATGGCCGTGGTCATTGGTATTTTGGTGCTGATCGTGGGCATGCAGATTGGCTACGGCGTGATGCGTCGTCTGAACACCGCCAACCTGTCCGAGAGCGTTTCGGTCGATACCGTTTCGACGGCGCTGAAGGGCGGCCTTGAGTGGGGCAACGGCTTTACGCAGTTCCCGCTCGACTTTACCGTCGATGAAGCCGATGAGCGTACGGGCACGGTCGAGGTGACGGTGTTGGACACATCGTCTGCCAACGAGCTCGAGCTGCTGTCCAACGGGCAGATTCAGGCCGCGGCGCTTGCGACCAACGCGTTGCTCAACGATAAGATCGACCGCGTGGTGTATAACGTTCACGCCTATATCGACGAGGATAGCAACATTCAGCACGATTCCTTTTTTGGCATGTTCCCCGCGCGGGGCCACCAGAGCGCCATTTTGACGTTCGTGTGGACCAAGAGCTCATCCAACGCCACGAGTATCGACTGGAAGATGCGCATCGTGAGTATGGATGACACCATCGCCGAGCGCATTCAGAAGCAGGTGAACTCGGTGTCGTCGTTGATTGAGGACCCGGTGGTTAGCCAGACCAAGATTGACGAGGAAAAGGCCGAACGTGACCTGGAGCATCGTCTGCATGGCCGCGAGATTTTCCGCGGCGGCAAGCCCGATCGCTCACCGTCCGATTTGCTGGAGCAGGACAAGAGAAAGTAAGACGTCATCATCCCGCGTGAGCCACAAGCCTCGCGGGATGATTTTTTAATCCCCGTCCCAGAAAAATCATTATGCATAGAAAGTCATAATTATCATTTCGTAAACATTTCGATGAAATTAACGCCATGAGGCATACTTGCGGTTACAATACCGCGAGGCCTAACTACACACCTTTAAGCCGGTCCTGTGAGACCGGGAAGGAGAATTATGGCGAACAACCATACCGCGGGCGCTGCCGCCCGCACCTTCGCGCCCAGCGAGCTTTGCCAGCGTATGCTGGCCAAAACCAGCAAGGGCACCTGCGGTCCCTGCATCCTGTATCTTGAGGATGGGACCATTTTTTATGGACGTGCATGCGGCGCCGAGGGCACCGCGACCGGCGAAGTCTGCTTCAACACCTCGCTCGAGGGCTACTTTGAGGTCATGACCGACCCGAGTTATGCCGGCCAAATCGTAACCATGACCTATCCGCAGATCGGCAACTACGGTATCGACGAGACCGACGTCCAGTCGGCCTTCCCCGGCGACGCCGTGCGCCCTGCGAGCGCTCCGGCTATGCGCGGCATGATCGTTCGCGACATGTGCGCCACGCCTTCTAACTGGCGCTCGGCCGTCAGCGTGCCGGAGTACCTGCGTGCCCACGGCATCGTCGCTATCGAGGGTGTCGACACCCGCGCTCTGGTGCGCCATCTGCGCGACAATGGTTCCAAGATGGGCATTATCTCGACCGAGATCTTCGACGTCGACGAGCTTGCCGAGCGTCTGGCCGCAGCGCCCACGCTGGTAGGCGAGAACCTGGTCAAGACCGTAAGTTGCCCCGCGCCTCATGAGTTTGTGGCCGCCGACCTGCCTGCCACGCATGACTTTGCGCTTGCGGTTGCCGCTCCTGCCCGTCACAAAGTGGTCGCCTACGACTGCGGTGTGAAGCGCGGCATTCTGGAGGGCCTCGTCCGCGCCGGCTGCGACCTTACCGTCGTGCCGTGGGATACGCCCGCGAGTGAGGTGCTCGACATGAATCCCGATGGCGTCTTTTTGTCCAATGGCCCCGGCGACCCCGATGCCGTGGTGGAGACCTACGAGCAGGTGCAGCAGCTGATCGGCAAGGTGCCGGTCTTTGGTATTTGTCTTGGTCACCAGATGATCAGCCTGGCCTGCGGCGCCCAGATGGAAAAGCTTAAGTTCGGTCACCGCGGTGGCAACCAGCCGGTCATGAACCTGGTGAGCCGCCGCGTGGAGATCACCGCGCAAAACCACGGCTTTGGCCTGCTGTTCCCCAGTCTGGGCAAGCTTGTCCCCGAGCTTTCGGGCGGCGAGACCGAGCATGCGGCCGATGGAGATCTGCGCGTCTGGGTGCGCCGCGGAATCGCGCCGGTCGTGATGAACGACCGCTTCGGCCGCATTCGCCTGACACATGTGAACCTCAACGACGGCACCGCCGAGGGCATCCAGCTGCTCGACGCCCCGTGCTTCTCGGTCCAGTACCACCCCGAGGCCTCGCCTGGCCCCACCGATGCCCACTATCTCTTTACCGCCTTTACGCGACTCATGGACGGCGAGGAGAACTACCTGGACATCGACACCGCGAAGGACCGCCTGGCTGGCTGGAATTTTGCCGAGACCGCTGAGACCGAGGAGAACTAACATGCCGAAACGTACTGACATCAAGCGCATCCTCGTCATTGGTTCGGGCCCCATCGTTATCGGCCAGGCTTGCGAGTTCGACTACTCCGGCGCCCAGGCCTGCAAGGTGCTCAAGGAGGATGGCTTTGAGGTCATCCTGGTCAACTCCAACCCCGCGACCATCATGACCGACCCGGGCTTGGCCGACCGCACCTATGTCGAGCCCATCACCGCCGAGTTTATCGAGCGCGTGATCAAGAAAGAGCGCCCGGACGCGCTGCTGCCCACGCTGGGCGGCCAGACCGGTCTGAATGCCGCCGTCGAGCTGGCGAAAGACGGTACGCTCGACAAGTACGGCGTCGAGATGATCGGCTGCGACCTGGCCGCTATCGAGCGCGGCGAGGACCGCAAACTCTTTAACGAGGCCATGGCCGAGATTGGCCTGGAGGTCGCGCGCTCGGGCTATGCCTACAGCGTGGCCGACGCCGAGGCCATCGCCGAGCGCGTGGGCTATCCCTGCGTACTGCGCCCGAGCTTTACCCTCGGCGGCGCCGGTGGCGGCATCGCTCATACTCACGAGGAGCTCGTCTCCATCGTGAGCCAGGGCCTCGAGCTCTCGCCTGCCCACGAGGTGCTGGTCGAGGAGTCCATCGAGGGCTGGAAAGAGTATGAGATGGAGGTCATGCGTGACCACGCCGGCAACGGCATCATCGTGTGCTCCATCGAGAACCTCGACCCCATGGGCGTGCATACCGGCGACTCCATCACCGTGGCACCGGCGCAGACCCTCTCCGACCTTGAGTATCAGCGCATGCGCGTGGCCTCGCTCGCCATTCTGGAGAAGATCGGCGTCGAGACCGGCGGCTCCAACGTGCAGTTTGCCGTGAACCCCAACACCGGCCGCCTGATCGTCATCGAGATGAACCCGCGCGTGAGCCGTTCGTCCGCGCTGGCCTCCAAGGCCACGGGTTTCCCCATCGCCAAGGCCGCCGCTCGCCTGGCGGTGGGCTACACGCTCGACGAGATCGTCAACGACATCACCAAGGCAACGCCCGCCTGCTTTGAGCCCACGATCGACTACTGCGTGGTCAAGGTGCCGCGCTTTGCCTTCGAGAAGTTCAAGGGCACCGACCCCACGCTCACCACGCGCATGAAGGCCGTGGGCGAGATCATGGCGATTGGCCGCACCTTTGAGGAGGCCTTTGGCAAGGCCATGCGTTCGCTGGAGGACGGGCATCAGGGCATTTGTGCCGGTGGCAAGGAAGGTGCCGACAAACTGAGCGACGATGAGCTCGCTCAAGCCGTGGCAACGCCGACCGAGCACCGCATCTTCTTTGTGGTCGAGGCCCTGCGCCGTGGCTGGGACATCGCTCGCATCCATGCCATCTGCGGTATCGATCCGTGGTACCTCAACCGTATCAACGACATGGTGCAGGTCCAGGAGAGCATCCGCGGCCTGCGTGTGGAGGATATCGACGCCGACGCGATGCGTCTGCTCAAGCAGTACGGCACGAGCGACGCCGAGATCGCCGCGCTGACCGGCTCGGACGAGCGCTTTGTTCGCGCTTATCGCAAGGGCCTGGGCGTGGTTCCCAGCATGAAGACGGTCGATACCTGCGCTGCGGAGTTCTCGAGCGCCACGGAGTACCATTACAAGACGTACGAGAACATCTACCGCACGAGCCCGGATGCCAAGAAGTGCGTAGCTCCCGACGAGACCACGCCGGCGAGCAAGCCCAAGGCGATGATCCTGGGCGCCGGCCCCAACCGCATTGGCCAGGGTATCGAGTTCGATTACTGCTGCGTGCACGCGAGCTACGCGCTGGCAGCCCGCGGCTTCGAGACCATCATGGTCAACTGCAATCCCGAGACCGTCTCGACCGACTATGACACGTCCGACCGCCTGTACTTTGAGCCGCTCACCTACGAGGACGTCATGGACGTTATCGATGTTGAGCGCCCCGACGGCGTCGTGGTGACGCTCGGCGGCCAGACCCCGCTTAAGCTGGCGCGCATGCTCGAGGAGAGCGGCGTGAACATCATGGGCACCAAGCCCGATGCCATCGACTTTGCCGAGGACCGCGAGCGCTTTGCCGCCCTGCTCGACAAGCTGGGCATCATGTATCCGCCGGCGGGCCAGGCCACCTCGTTTGAGGAGGCCGAGGCCGTTGCCGCACACATCGGCTACCCGCTGCTGGTGCGTCCGAGCTACGTGCTGGGCGGCCGCGGCATGATGATCGCCTACGATGCCGAGCATCTGCGCGATTACATGGCCGAGGCCGCGCGCATTAGCCCCGACTACCCGGTGTATCTGGACCGCTTCTTGGAGGGCGCGATCGAGTCCGATGTCGACGCCCTGTGCGATGGCGAAGAGGTCTACATCGGCGGCATTCTGGAGCATATCGAGGAGGCCGGTATTCACTCCGGCGACTCTGCGACCTGCATCCCGCCGTTCAGCTTTAGCGAGAGCCTGCAGGCAAAGCTTCGCGAGACCACGCGCCGCATCGCGATGGCGCTGGGCGTACGCGGCCTGGTCAACGTGCAGTACGCCATCAAGGGCGAGACCGTTTACGTGATCGAGGCCAACCCGCGTGCCAGCCGCACCGTGCCGTTTATCTCCAAGGCCACCGGCGTGCCGCTGGCCAAGTGCGCGGCGCGTATCATGGCGGGCGATTCCATCGCAAGCCTGGGCCTGCCGAGCGACGAGCGTCAGCTGGACTGGTTCTGCATGAAGGAAGCCGTTATGCCCTGGGGCCGTTTCCCGGGCGCTGACGTTATCCTGGGGCCCGAGATGAAGTCGACGGGCGAGGTCATGGGTATCGCCAAGAGCTATCCCGAGGCATACGCCAAGACGCAACTGGCGATTGACTACAAGCTGCCCGACCCGAGCGCCGGTAAGGTGTTCATCAGCGTGTGCGACCGCGACAAGCGTCATATCCTTTCGGTCGCCCGTATCCTGCGCTACCTAGGCTTTGACATCTGCTCCACTGAGGGCACGGCGCGCGTGCTGCGTGGAGGCAACGTGACGTGCGAGGTCGTGGAGAAGATCAGCGGCCCGCACGATGGCGAGCGTCCCAACATCGGCGACCTGATCGCCGACGGCAAGATCGCGGTGATCGTCAATACGCCGTATGGCCCGGGTTCTCGTGGCGACGGCTACCTTCTGCGCACCGAGGCCGTGCGCCGCGGCGTGACCTGCGTGACCGCGATGTCCGCGGCCAACACGTACGTGAGCGCTATCGAGGCCGTGCGCGAGGACGAGCAGGGTCACGGCAGCGCCAACGACATGGGCATGGACGCCATCGCCCTGCAGGACCTGCCGCAGCACACGGTGTAGTTGACCTGGCCGGCCGGGGCGGGAGGGGCCGAGATTTCCCCCTTTCGCTCCGGCTGCAAGCAGAGTCGCTCAGTGGGAAGCTCGGCCCCTTCCCGCCCCGACGCACTGTGTCTAGACGGATTGCACCTCCCCCTGTTTCTAGAGATAAATACCATTTAACGGTGATATTCAACCGTTCAAGATATTATGTAATGGCATATTACGTCATATGACGTAATATGCCATTAGCAGTCAAGGATGATTGTCTGTGTTCAAGTCGAGAAAGGGGCAAAATGATTAAACTGTGTCGCGTCGATAGCCGGTTAGTGCATGGGCAGACCGTGTTCTCTTGGTATCCAACGCTTAAAGCAAACGCTATTCTTGTAGTTTCAGATGAGTACGCCGCAAGCAAAGAGCGAATTCAAGCGCTACGAATTGCAAAACCCGCTGATGCCAAATTGGTTGTCAAAAGTGTAGAAGATTCCATCGTGGCCCTTAACGGAAGCGCGGTGGATAAATACGAGCTAATTGTTGTTGCGGGAAATGTACATGACGCCTGTGAAGTTGCGCGTGCGTGTCCAAAAATAACGTCTGTGAATTTAGGCGGCGCTCGACCGTTGGGGGATAGCGTAAAGGAGCTTGGCCCTGCCGTGCGCCTTTCCCAATCCGATATTAATGAAATTAAGAAAGCCATGGCTGATGGAATCGAGTTCGAGGTAAGGCAGGTTGCTAGCGAGAAAAAACGTATCGTAACAAGTTTTGATTTGTAGGAAGAGGGAGAAATATGCTGCTTCAGGCTTTTCTGGTTGGTCTTGCCGCTGCGATAGGTCAATCGGATTATTTACTCGGTACTGCGATGGTCGAGCGTCCGATTGTCCTCGGAGCGATTGTCGGTATTTTTTTGGGTGATATTCCGACTGGCGTTATTGTTGGTTTCCAGCTCGAACTCGCGTTCATGGGGGTCTGGCAGGTTGGTGCTGCCGTGCCACCCAACGTAATTGTTGGTTCAGTTTTGGGAACAGCCTTTGCGATTACTATGGGTGCGGGTCCCGAGACCGCTCTGACTATTGCTATGCCCACTGCGGTGCTTGCCGGCATGTTTGACAGCCTTATGTATAGCGTTGTTACGCCTCCTATGGCTGTCTGGGCTGATCGTGGTGCCGAAAAAGACGACCCCAAAACGATTGCAACCGCTATGTGGACCAATGGAATTCTCTACATCATTGCGCTTGGCTTGATTTGCGGCGTGGCTTTTTATGTCGGAAATGATGCTGTTCAGGCGCTGATTGACGCCATTCCTGATTGGCTTACGAATGGGCTTACGATCGCAACGGGTATTCTGCCCGCGCTTGGATTTGCGCAGCTTATGTCAATCCTGTCCACCAAGGAGCTGAGCTTCCTATTCTTTGGAGGCTTCTTGCTGAGTGCCTATCTAAACATTCCGACGATCGGTATCGTGGCGTTTTCGCTGATCCTGATTGGGATTCTCAATATGGCTCACATTTTTATGCCTGCCAGTGCGGCGGCCGCTAAGGAGGTTGACGATGACAACGAATTCTAATGATGCTCTTGAGCTCTCGCCGGAGTCAAATAAATCGACCGATAAGAGAATAACCAAGAAAGACTTAAAGGCGTTATTTTGGCGTAGCTTTCCACTCAACATCATGTGGAGCTTTGACCGACAAATGAACGTTGGTTTCTGCTACGACATGATTCCGGTAATCAAGCGGTTATACGATAAGCCCGAAGAACGGATTGAGGCATATAAGCGTCATCTTGAGTTCTACAATATTCAAGTTACGTTTAATCCTCTGGTCGCCGGCATTGTGGCCTCCATGGAGGAGGAGAACGCCAACAATCAGGACTTTGACACCGCCTCAATTAACGCCATGAAAGCATCGCTTATGGCTCCGCTTTCCGGTATTGGAGATTCACTGATTGCCAGTACGCTTCGCATGATTGCGACGGGCGTTGTGACAGGACTTTGCCTTTCGGGCAGTCTGCTCGGCCCAATCCTGTTCCTGCTTCTTTATAATGTCCCAACGATCCTGATCCGCTGGTTTGGGCTTCAGTATGGTTATTCGCTTGGCAGTGGCATGATTTCGAAGCTGAACGATTCTGATGTAATGCACAAAGTTACGTCCGGCCTGGCGATTGTGGGACTAATGGTAGTTGGTGGAATGGTGGCGACCACCGTTGCAGTTACCACTCCGCTCGCTCTTAACTTCGGCGACACCGCGTTTAAGTTGCAGGAAACGCTCGATGGGATATTCCCGGCTCTTTTGCCGCTCTGCGCGTTCGGGATCATGTGTCTTTGCAATAAGAAACAGGTCAAAATTATTTGGCAGATTGTGGGCATTCTCGCTGCGGGTATTGTGCTCGGCGTCCTGGGGATTTTGGGCTAGAGAAGGCGTCCGTCTTTTGAGATGCTGAACTCGAAGGACGATGCGTCTGCTCGCCAAACGGTTTTTGAATAGTGGAGCGGTATTTCATCGCAGGCATATGTGACGTGCTCGACAACGCTCACGGGGGCTCCAACGATATAACCGAGAAGGTTTGCTTCTTGGAGCCCCGCTATTCCTGCGGTGATTTTGAGCCTCTCAATACCGGTTGCGATGCTGTAATGGTTGGCGATCAGGTCGAAAAGACTGGCATTGTCTGTGAGAAGCTCCAGTAGTCCGGGTAAAGTGCCCTGCGTTGCATAAACGGTGTCGATGGCGCAGGGGGCATTTTCGATATAAACCAAGCGCGCAACTCGTTGCACTACGGTTCCGTTGTCAATTTTGAGCTCCCGTGCAATGTGGGCATCAGCCTTGATCAAGCCTGTTTCCAAGATGGACTTGGTTGTTTTATCGCCGTATTGAGGGTCGGAGCTCAAATTGAAAATGGTGCTTGTTCCTCGTTTCAGGGTGAGCTTCGATGGGTTTACGAATGTTCCCTTGCCTCGCAGGCGGTAGAGCAAGTTTTGGTCAATGAGATTCTGTACGGCGCGTCTTACGGTGATCCTGCTTACTTTGTATTGCTTGCAAAGCTCGGTTTCGGTGGGAATCTGACTGCCGCCGGGGAGTTCGCCAGAAACTATTTTCTTGAGGATATCGTTTTCAACGGTCTGATAGAGAAGCTCTGGCTGAGTGAGCTCGTCTTTTGCTGCAGGCATGGTGGACCCCTTGGTCTTCAGTTTCTTTAGTACATAGATATACGACAACTGAGGACATCATAAGCCGTTATCTCAAAAGTTATGGAAATATCGATTTGGCGTTATCGCCGAGAGGGGATTTAAGATGGGTAGACAATACGACGAGGCGTTGATTGGCGCCATCTCCGGTCGCTCGTTTATAGCCGAGAAGAGGGGGCTCGAGGTTCAAATTCGTCCGGTTCCTGATGATGAAAGAGAGCATGTGCTTGACCCACGAATTCTCGAGGTATCTCGCAAGAAGATGCGGAATGTTAGCATGTCTCCGAGCTGGACGAGCCTTATTGGAATGCGTCATCGCCCGGATAAGCCGACATACCGCCTACTCGATGGTGAGGTTCAGCGCGATGAGATCCTCATGGAGGCGGCCGATCGCTATATAGATTTATTCGTCTGGACGCCACCAAATCATAAGGAGGCAAGTCCAGCGCTTGTTTACCTGCATGGCGGCGCGTTTATGGCGGGGAATGTTCTGCAATTTGAACATCAGCTCGAGTTCATCGCCGAAAAGTCTGGTGCAGTGGTGGTTTATCCAGAATACCGCTTGGCGCCGGAGACGGCATTTCCCGGGCAGATCGAGGATTGCGTTCTTGCTCTTGATTATGTGCGCAAGCATGCCGGGGATCTCGGAATCGATCCTCATAAAATAATGGTCGCCGGCGACTCCGCGGGAGGAAGCCTTACTAATGCGTGTGTTCAGCTCAGGGGTGCTGGAGCTGTAGCCCATGCCTTCGAAATCTATCCTGAAGTCGACCTTGCGGGCGAACAGGGCGAGGGATATGAGGATTTTCCTGCGATAGCCGATCAAGAGGACGTTGCGCGTTTTCGCATCGACCATCTTCGCGATTCGGACGGCCCGATGGTCGAACTTTGTGCACACGGAAAAATGTCTCCTCATGACCCGTTGATTTCTGCGCTAATGCTTGAGGACTGCACTGATTTCCCCCCGGTGACTATCGTGACATCCGAATACGATCCGCTTCGTATCCCCGATGAAAAATGGGCTACAAAATTACGGTCTTCAGGAATCGATGTCGAGGTCATCGAATATGCCGGATGTGACCATGGTTTCTTCGATCATTTTGGCGTGTACCCGCAATCGGAAGACGTGTGTTTGTTGATGGCCGAGAAGCTTAAAGAAATGGCTGCACAATAACGTCTCTCGGCGATAAGGGACTGAAGTCGCCTGTGTTTCTGCATTTGTGGTTCTCAGTCTGATTATAAAAATGAGGCTTGCTCCTTGCCCGAGTGGGTGGGGAGCAGTTTGTTTTTTGTAGCGATGCGAGGCGAGTGCCGCGCACTTTAGATCGCCATTTTGATTCGCTGTATACCACTTGACGTAATAAAAGAGGCAAGGGCGGTGCGAGGGCCGACAGTCATTCTAAGCTCGGATTCGCATCCTAAAAGGTTGTTTCGGTTGCGCGGCACAATATAGCAAAAAAGAATGATAAAATGAATTCGAAAAAGAATTCATTTTTAGGAGGTATGTATGCCTGCTTTGCAGATGCTCGACAACCTTGTTCCAATTAGCGATTTCAGCCACGGTAAGGGCTCGGCTGCATTTTCGAAGGTTGGGGACGACAATCCAGTTGTGGTTCTCAAACACAACAAGCCAGCGTTTGTGATTGTGACACCCGATGAATATAGGGAAGCGAAGCAAGCGGAGGAGGACCTCGCCTTGTTAACGTTGGCACTTAAGAGAGTGGCTGTGGCAAGTGACGATGCGCTTGTTTCCCTGTCTGATGTTATGGAAGAGCTGGGTGTGAGCCAGGACGAACTCGATCAGATGGATGAGGTCGAGTTTGAATGAGTGGGTACGAAGTCGCTTTCTACCCGGATGCTCTCAAGGATATTAAGCGTCTGGACGGCTCCCAACGAAAGATCGTCCTTAAGGCTATAGAAAAAATCAGAACGAACCCATTGCCGCAGAACGAAGGTGGATTCGGCAAGCCTCTTGGAAACAAGGCAGGTACGGATTTGACTGGCTTTATGAAAATCAAGCTCAGGGGAAGTGGCATTCGAATCGTGTACCGCCTCATCAGAATTAAAGAAAAGATGGCCATCGTAGTGGTAGGCGCTCGCGAAGACATGGAAGTCTACCGAACTGCTCAGAGACGAGAACTCGATTTCGAGAAATGGGCGGAAGAGAATATCTAGCTTTAACGATGAACGACGAGTGAGCGTTGGTGGGGCCCTGACGAATTAGATTCGTCAGGGTTTTTCGCTGAACCAATTGCCTTCAGTCTCCGTTGACCTTTCCTTCCAATTCATCAGCCAACGTACGTCATGGCAATTCCCGGTAGGTCGCAGGGCGCTTCGCGGGCGGGCCGGGCTTTATCTGAACGACTTTGCGAAGCAACCGGAGTGAAGATAAAGCCCGGCCCGCCCGCGAAGCGCCACAAAGACCGCAGGGACGGGAGCAGCTATACTACTCTCAGTAGTTAAGGGTCGCGGATCCGCCGCGTCACCGCTCTCAACAGGAGGTCTTTGTTTATGGCAGATCAAAAGCCGGTTGTCGGGATCATCATGGGCTCCAAGTCCGATCTGGGCGTTATGGAAGGCTGCACCGCCGAGCTCGAGGAACTCGGTGTGCCCTATGAGCTTGTCATTGCGAGCGCACACCGCACACCGGCGAAGGTCCACGAGTGGGCTTCGACTGCCGCCGATCGCGGTATCAAAGTGATTATCGCCGCCGCCGGCAAGGCCGCTCACCTGGGTGGTGTCGTGGCTGCCTTTACGCCGCTGCCGGTCATCGGCGTGCCTATGAAGACGAGTGACCTGGGCGGCATGGATTCGCTGCTGTCGATGGTGCAGATGCCTTCGGGTGTGCCCGTGGCCTGCGTTGCCATCAACGGTGCCAAGAACGCCGCCATTTACGCCACGCAGATTCTGGGTGCATGCGACCCCGAGTACCGCAAGGTTATCGAGAAGATGAAGCAGGAGATGGCCGACGCCTAGGCGTTCCGCCGTTTCACCGCAGTATAAGGAGAGCCATGTCCGACTATCAGGGAAAACGATTCAAGGCTTCTCAGATTCCCGATCCGTCGAAGCCGGGTGCTGCCCGTGCGGCACAGCAGGGTCGGACATCCTCTCCTCAGCAGCAGCGCGCGTCGCGTCCCGTGACACCGGCGACGCATCGTCGACATGACGCGCCGGCCGCATATCGTCCTTCGTCTTATAGCACCGCTAAGAAACCGCCCCGGTCTTCATCGCATGCCGTGCCGTCGGATTACACCGAGCCGCCGCGCAAAAAGCGCCGCTCCATTATTCCCATTCTGCTCATCATCATCGGCATCGGCCTGATTGTTGCCGCCGCTGCCATCTTTATCAATGCGCAGATCGGTTACAAGCAGGCGAGCGAGTCGTACCAAAAGATCGAAAAGCAATATGCGCCCGCTAAGGACGCCAGCGGCGTGCCGATTATCGATTTCAATGCTCTTGCCCAGACAAATCCCGAGGTCGTCGGTTGGATTTACGCACCGGGCACCAACATTAACTATCCCGTAGTGCAGGCTACTGATAATTCCAAGTACCTCAACACGTTGTTCGATGGCACGTCCAACGCATCGGGTGCCATCTTCTTGGATTACGAGGACGCTGCGCCCGGCATGGTGGATCAGCAGACTACGATCTACGGACACCATATGAACGACGGGTCGATGTTCAACGTGATTTCGGACACCACTGATCAGGCGACGTTCGACAGCATTGAGTTTGTGTATTACATCACACGGGATGCTACGTATAAGCTGCGACCACTGGCGACCAAAGTTGTCGAGGACACGTATGCCAAGGCGCGCACGCGCAATTTTGTGGGCGACGACGGGCTCAAGAACTACCTGTCCGAGATGCTCGACGGTGCCTCTGCCGTGGCGAGCGATGCCACCGATCGTGCTGCTTCGGCAACCAAGGTCGTAACGCTTGTGACCTGTCGTTCGTTATCGCTGAGCAACACGCGTGCTGTCATGGTGCTCACGCCGGTCGAGGAATAAGTTGTTCGAGAGTAGCTAAAAAGCCCCGTTCCAAATTGGCTACTCGACGACGGTAAGGGAGAAATGATGCTCGAGAATGGCAAAACGATGCCTTCGGTTGATGCTTGGCTGCGCGAGGCCAAGGCCGATTCGTCGGCACCTGCGTGCGGGATGTATCTGACGCATAACGGTGTGGTGCGCGCGACGCCCAAGTCCGAGGCGCGCGGTGTCGAGACCGATGGCGTGGCGCCGGGCCACAAGGTGGGCGGCATGGTGTTCGGCTTCGATGCTCAGAAGGTGCAGGCTGCTATCGAGGCCACGAGCGCGATGCCGGGTATCGGCTATGTGCGCGTGTGGCTGGCAAGCGGCGAGCTCGCCGTGGGTGACGACATCATGCTCGTGCTCATCGGCGGGGACATTCGCCCGCACGTGGTCGATGCGCTGCAGGCACTCGTTGGCACCATCAAGAACGAATGCGTGAGTGAGGTCGAGCGCGAGGCGTAGAGGCTTGCGTCGATAGAAGACTCGTTTATAAAAATGCCTGCCGGTACGTGTGATACCGGCGGGCATTTTGCGTTTTGGACGCGGTTGACGCTACACGCGCGTCGCATCCTTGGGGCTCATGGTCATGCTCTGGAAGCGATTCTCCATAAAGTCATTATCGAAATACTTGCCGTAGAACTGCGCAACGGGAATATCCGGTTCCGTGCCGTTGACGCGCTGATACCAATAATCGAGCGACTGCAGCGTCATAACGCCATCGACCAGAATAATGATGGTGAAGATGACGGTGGCCGAGTAGCGGCTCTTCCACGGAATCATGTTGATGAGCTTGAGCAGCCTCGGCAGCAGCAGCTTGATCCAGATGAGGCCACCCAGGCCCCACAGACAGGCGAAGCCCGTGCAGGTGCGTCCGCCCGTGAGGACCACGAGCGGGTCGGGCATACCGAACAGCGTTATGTGCGAGTAGCTCCACGAGACCACGCCAAACGCGGTCTGCATAAACCAGCCCACGAACACCTCAAAGCTGGCGCCGAGCAGGGCGCTCACCAGGAAAATGATGATGGGGTTCTTTTTATAGAAGCGGTTGAGCACCATGGTCATGAGCACGGCACCAAAGCCGTAGATGGGGCTGAAGGGGCCAAACAGCATACCGGCGCGGTCCTGGTAGACACCCGGATCGTTGACGGTCATATGCCAGATATCCTCCAGGACCAGGCCGAGCACGCAGCAGACAAAGAATACCCAGAACAGGTTGAAGTAGTTGAGCTTGATGTAGCCCTCGCCGGTTTCATCGCGCCCGAGCATGCCCTCGGCGGCGGCGTCGCGGTCGAGCATCTCCTGCAGGCGGCGCTGCAGCTCGCGCTCCTGGCGCAGTGTGGGGTCGACGGTGGCCGAAAGCGCGACGAGGATGCCGAGCTGGATGGCAGGGCGCAGCAAGAAGGGCCCGATGCCCTGGAGCATCACGTCAACCAAAAGCTCGACGACGGTAAACGCGATAAGGATATAGGACAGACGGGCGGCATTGCGGCGCTGGTTCTTGATGAGGTCCAGGCCAAAGATGATCAAGATGACGGCACTGGCAGCCGAGAGCATGATGCCGGCGACAATCAGTCCGACCGCGACGAGCGTGTTGTCGCCGAGCTTGGCGGCGGCGTTGCCGTTGATGAGTGCGGTGATGACCTGCCACATAAAGGCGCCGACCGACGGGAGCGTGCCCACGCCGGACAGGATGCACAGGACGGCGTATACCTTAATGATGAGGGGGATCTTCTTGACCTCCGTGGCGCTGGGGACGCTGGGGTCGAGTTCGTTTCGATCCATACATAACCTTTCTCGTTTTGCTGTAGGCACAAGGATACGCCGCCGACCTGCCAAAAGACAGGACGAACGTCCCAATTGCAACAATGTAAGTCCTAACGGCGGGCGAAGCGTGGCGTAGTGAGGGTCGGCGTGGCACTGCCACCCACGTCGTGAAGCCAAATAAATGTTTGGCAACAAAACTGATTATTAGCTCGGTGGGCTTTTAAAAAGCGCTGCTCATGCGCTGGGGAGCGCGTCGCGCCGTGCGTATAATAAGGCGGGTAACGCCAAAATACGAGGCTCTGAGGGGATGCCATGTCTCAAGAAACCATCCGCGCGGCCGAGCGCGCCGCGGGACAGGTGAAGACCATGTCGACGTATGATCCGGACTCCGACCAGCTGCATGAGGAATGTGGCATTTTCGGCGTATGGGCGCCCGATCGCGATGTGGCTCGACTGACGTACTTTGGCCTGCGTGCGCTGCAGCACCGTGGCCAGGAATCGGCGGGAATCGCCGTGGGTGACGGCGGCACGGTTATGGTCCGCAAGGATCTGGGGCTGCTCGACCGTGTGTTCTCCAACGCCGACCTGTCGACGCTCTCCGGCCAGCTGGCCGTGGGCCACGTGCGCTATGGCACCGCCGGCGCCAAGAGCTGGGAAGCCTCGCAGCCGCATCTTTCCACCATCAACAGCGTCATTATCGCGCTTGCTCACAACGGTACCCTCGTCAACACCGACGAGCTGCGCCGCCAGCTGATCGAGCTGGGCGTGCCGTTCCTCTCCAATTCGGATTCCGAGGTCGCGACCAAGCTTATCGGCTACTTTACCCAGCGCACGGGTCATCTGCGCGAGGGCATTCGCAAGACCATGGAGCTCGTGCGCGGCGGCTACGCCATGACGCTCATCAACGAGCAGGCGCTCTACGCATTCCGCGATCCGCACGGCATTCGCCCGCTCGTGCTGGGCAAGCTGGTGGACGAAGGTCTGGACCAGGCCGATGCCGCTTCTGTTTCGCAGCTGCCCTCGCAAGACGGTGCCTCGACGGTCGACTCCGCCGTCCATGTCACGCGCGCCGGCGGCTGGGTCGTTGCCTCCGAGACGTGCGCGCTCGACATCGTGGGCGCCGAGTACGTCCGTGACGTCCGTCCCGGCGAGATTTTGCGCATCAGCGCCGAGGGTCTGGTATCCGAGCAGGGCGTGCCTGCAGCCGAAGAGCCCGCAAACTGCATCTTTGAGCAGGTCTACTTTGCCCGCCCCGACTCCATCATGAACGGCAAGAGCGTCTATGCCTGCCGTTACGACATGGGTCGTCAGCTGGCACACGAAGAGCCCGTCGAGGCCGACCTGGTCATCGGCGTGCCCGACTCCGGCCTGCCGCCTGCGGAGGGCTATTCGCACGAGAGCGGCATTCCCTTTGGCGAGGGCCTTATCAAGAACCGTTACGTGGGCCGTACGTTTATCGAGCCTACGCAGGAGTTGCGCGCCATGGGCGTGCGCATGAAGCTTAACCCGCTGCGCGACAACATCGAGGGCAAGCGCCTGGTCGTCATCGACGACTCCATCGTGCGCGGCACCACCATGGTGCAGCTCGTCAAGATGCTGCGCAACGCTGGCGCCAAGGAGATTCATATCCGCATCAACTCGCCCGAGGTCATCTGGCCATGCTTCTACGGTATCGATACCGACGTGCAGTCGCAGCTTATCAGCGCCAACAAGACGGTCGACGAGATTTGCGAGTATATCGGCGCCGATTCGCTGGCCTTCCTTTCGGTCGAGGGCCTGCTTAAGGTCATGCCCAAAGGCGGTTACTGCGATGCGTGCTTTACCGGCCGCTACCCCGTGGCGATTCCCGAGAGCTTTGGCCGCGACAAGTTCATGGAGGGCTTTAAGCCCCGCAACCTGGACAAGCCGCTGCATGTTGATGACGACGCCGTGGTCGAGAAATACGACGACCGCAGTTGGGAAGAGGAGCACGGCGAGGCCTAAAACCTGCCATGTAGGGACAGGTTTATTTTGGTAGGTTTTACCTGCTGTTTTGTTGATATGGCGGCGCGTGCTGTTATGGCGCGCGCCGAAATGAACGCAACTATGAGCACCGTTTGGCGCACGCGCGGCGCCACGGTAGTGGGAGAGGAAGGCTCAGATGAGCGACAGCAAGCATGTGACGTATGAGGATGCCGGCGTCGATACCGCTGAGGGCGGCCGCGCCGTCGACGCTATTAAGCAAATGGTTAAGGACACCAACCGTCCCGAGGTCATCGGCGGCATCGGTGGCTTCGGTGGCTTATTCTCGGCCGCCGCGCTTAAGGATATGGAAGACCCGATTCTGATTAGCGGTACCGACGGCGTGGGCACCAAGCTCGTGCTCGCCCAGATCATGGACCGTCACGAGACGGTGGGCCAGGACCTGGTCGCCATGTGCGTCAACGACATTTTGGCTTCGGGCGCCGAGCCGCTGTTCTTCCTGGACTACGTTGCCATCGGCCACATCGAGGCCGAGCACATGGCAAAGATCATCAAGGGCGTGGCCGACGGCTGCAAGCTCGCGGGCTGCGCGCTCGTGGGCGGCGAGATGGCCGAGCACCCGGGCGTCATGGCTCCGGCCGACTACGACCTTGCCGGCTTTACCGTGGGCGTCGTCGACCGTCCCAAGATGCTCGACCCCGCAAACGTCCGCCCGGGCGATGTGATCCTGGGCCTGCCTTCCACCGGCGTGCACTCCAACGGCTACTCGCTCGTGCGCAAGGTCATCGGCGTCGACGGCATTAAGCCGGGTACGCCCGAGGCCGCCGCTAAGGCCGAGGAGCTGAGCCGTCCGCTCGAGGAGCTCGGTGGCGCTTCGCTGGCTGACGCCCTGCTGGCCCCCACGCGCATCTACGTCAAGCCGGTTCTTGAGCTGCTCCGCGGCGGCGCTCCAGTGCACGCCATCGCCCACATCACTGGCGGCGGTATTACCGAGAACCTCAACCGCGCGCTTGCCGACGACGTTGACGCCGTGGTCACCCGTAACGGTGCCGAGATGGGCTGGGATGTTCCGCCCGTCATCACCTACGTGTCGCGCCAGGCCGAGCTCGCGCCCAACGAGGCATGCAAGACCTTCAACATGGGCGTCGGCCTGTGCCTGATCGTCGCTCCCGAGGACGAGGCCGCGGTGACCGAGGCCCTGGTCGCGCTGGGCGAGAAGCCGTTCCGCGTGGGCGAGTGCGTCGAGGGTTCCGGTAAGGTCGTGTACTCCGATGAGCGCTAACGAGCAGATGGCTGCCGCCAAGGGCCTGGACTTTGTGTCCTATACCCGTCCGACCGGCACCGATACGGCCGAGCCGCTCAAAATCGGCGTGCTCATCAGCGGTTCGGGTACCAACCTGCAGGCGTTGATCGACCTGATCGCCGCCGGCAAGCTCAACGCTTCGATTGAGCTTGTGGTGTCGAGCCGTCCTTCGGCTAAGGGTTTGCAGCGCGCTGAGCGCGCGGGCATCCAGACGCTCACGCTGTCCAAGGATGTCTACGCCGACCCTATTGCCGCCGACGAGATCATCGCGCACGAGCTGCTCGAACGCGGCTGCGAGTATGTGGTCATGGCCGGCTACATGCGCATGGTGCACACGCCGCTGCTGGCGGCGTTTCCCAACCGCGTGGTCAACTTGCATCCGGCGCTGCTGCCGAGCTTTACCGGCGCGCATGCGATCGACGATGCCTTTGCGCGCGGCGTCAAGGTAACTGGCGTGACCGTGCATTTCGCCAACGAGATCTACGACAACGGCCCCATCATCGCCCAGCGCGCGCTGGCTGTCGAGGAGGGCTGGGACGTCGACACGCTCGAGGAGCATATCCACGCGATTGAGCACGTGCTGTATCCCGAGGTAGTTCAGATGCTCGCCGACGGCCGCGTCCACGTGCTGGAGAGCGGCAAGGTGGCAATTGACGCGCCTCGCGGCTAGCGGCGCACAGTACAATTTAGCTGAGTGGTCAGGGTGGTCATTGGCGCCAAGGCGTGCGTGGCCACCTTTTGTTTTGGGTAGTCATCGGGGACGTTCTTGAATGACTGGTCGTTTAAGAACGTCGCAGGTGACTAGGTGAGAGAGGTGAGCGCATGGCGGATAACGAAGCGCTGTTTACGCCCGAGCTGGTGTTTTTTGATTGGGAGTGCGCGACGCCGGATGAGGTGTTTGCTCGGCTCGAGGACGAGCTTGCACCTCGCGGTTACATTGCGCCCGGTTGGCTCGATGCCGTCCGCACGCGCGAGGATGCCTATCCCACGGGTCTTGCCATGCCGGCGGCCAACATCGCCATCCCGCACACCGATCCCGGATTTGTGGCTAAGCCCTATATCGCGGTGGTAAAGCCCGCGGCGCCCGTGGTGTTCAGTGCAATGGCGGGCATGGGTGCCCCCGTGCCGGCGCAGATCATCATCAATCTGGGCATCGCCGAGCCGAGCGGCCAGGTCGAGGCCCTGCAATCGCTTATGAATATCTTTATGGATGCCGCCGCCGCAGCCGATGTGCTCGGCCAGACCACATGCCAGGGCATGGTCGACGCCATCCGTCGCCACTTTTAGGGCCGGCACTTGGGGACTGTCCCCAACTGCCGGCAGAAAAGGAATGTCCCTAACTGCCGACAGCCAGAAGAGCCCCCTTTGCACCAAAATGGTGCAGATTGACCTGTCCCCCATGCACCAGGTGTGTCGCGGGGTCCGCGTTGTGACACAATGGCGTTTGTTCGATTCGTGATGCGAAAGGCCAACTATGGCAAACAAGAAAAAGAACTCCGAGGCCGCGCCGACGCCCGAGCAGCAGGCTCGCGCTGCCTCCAGCTCTCGTAAGAAGCAGCGCAAGACGTACGTGTCTAAGACCGTCAAGATCGTCCTGGTGGTTATCGGCGTGCTGGCAATGCTGCTTTCCGTCTCGGCCATGGCATGCTCCGGTCTCATGTCGCAGGCAGAGGATACCTCGAGCTACAAGCTTACCGGCGGTGTCGCCGCCACCATCAACGGCACCAACCTCACCGAGGACACCGTGACCAAGCAGATCATGAGCATGCGTACGTCCTACGGCTACACCAAGGACAAGGACTGGGCGCAGTACCTGGTCGACAACGACCTCACGCCCAAGAAGTATCGCAAGCAGCTCATTGACTCCTACACGCAGCAGATTCTGCTTCAGCAAGCGCAGAAGGAAAACGGCGTGACCGTCTCGGACGAGGAGGTCGAGAAGGCCTGGAAGGACGCCTGCAAGAGTGCCGGCGGCGCCAAGGCCTTTAAGAAGACGCTTAAGACCTATGGCTACACCGAGGACACCTACAAGGACTCGCTCAAGGAGAGCCTGGCACAGCAGAAACTCAAGGATGCGGTAGCACCCACAAGCAAGCCCAAGGACAGCGAGATCGTCGATTACATCAATGAGAACCTGTCCAACTACAATGACGCCCGTCGCTCGTCGAATATTCTGATCAAGGTCGATTCCGACGCTTCCGACGAGGACAAGGCCGCTGCCAAGGCCAAGGCGCAGGAGTGCCTGGACAAGATCAACTCCGGCGAGCTGAGCTTTGAGGACGCCGTAAAGCAGTACTCCGACGATACCGGCTCCAAGGATAAGAAGGGCGATGTGGGCTGGGACAAGCTCACCACCTTCGTCGACAGCTACCAGGCGGCGCTCGAGGGGCTCAACAAGGGCGATGTGAGCGACGTGATCGAGTCGACCTATGGTTACCACATCATCAAGTGCACCGACTACTTCCATGTCGATAATCAGGTCGATGACATTAAGCAGGTGCCCAAGGACATCAAGAAGTACGTCTCCAACGTGGTGAAGACGCAGGCGGCAAGCACTGCGTACAGCGAGTGGCTGGAGCAGTACAAGAAAGACGCCGACATCACCGTTAACCCCATGCCCAAGGACGTGCCGTACAACGTCAGCCTGAAGGGCGTCACCAAGAGTTCGACCGACGATTCGTCGACGACTGAGTAATCATGGGGCGGTGCCCGCGTGAGTGCCGCCCACGCTATTGAGGAGGATTTGCAGATGACCAACGAAGAGCTGCAGAAGGAAATGATCGCCGCCATGAAGGCTAAGGACAAGGTTCGCCTGTCCATCATTCGCCAGGTCAAGGCCGAGGTGAAGAATATCGAGGTCAACGAGCGCCGCGATGTGACCGAGGAGGACGTCAACAGCATGATCAAGCGTCTGATTAAGCAGACGAGCGAGACGCTGGAGATGTCCATCAAGGCCGGCACCGACCAGGAGCGTACCGACAACCTGACCGAGCAGGTCAAGATTCTGGAGAGCCTGCTGCCCGCGCAGGTTTCGGGCGAGGAGCTCGAGGCCCTGATCGAGCAGGTTATCGCCGAGCTGGGCGCGACCTCTAAGAAGCAGATGGGCCAGGTTATGGGTGCACTCGGCAAGGCCACCGGCGGCAACTTCGACAAGCCGGCGGCAGCAAAGATCGTCGGAGCGAAATTGGCGTAAGTGCCGGCCGACACATAGCTGATGTCGAGGGGGGCGTGACCATTGCGGTCGCGCCCCTTTTTGATGAGCCTGTCCCCAATGAGTGGGTTATCCCCAATGACTAGGGGGAAGATTGCGGGTTCTTTACGGGGATGTAGTGTGGGCTGCGGAAACGTGGTTCTTTCCGTACAATAGTTCAACTCGTGTAAACGCAGGGAAGGGACATTCATGGCAGACATGATCGAGATCAAGCATCTCAACAAGTACTTTGGCGACCTGCATGTGCTCAAAGATATCAACCTCACCGTCAAGCGCGGCGAGAAGCTCGTAATGATCGGGCCTTCCGGCTCGGGTAAGTCGACGCTCATCCGTTGTGTCGATTATCTTGAGGAGCCCACATCGGGCGAGGTCATCATTGACGGTACGCCGCTCACCAAAAAGAACCACCTGGAGATGGCTCGCAAGTATAGCTCCATGGTGTTTCAGCAGTTCAACCTGTATCCCAACATGACGGTGCTGGGCAACCTGACACTCGCGCCCACCAAGCTGCAAAAGAAGAGCAAGGAGGAGGCGACCGAGATCGCCATCGCCGCGCTCAAGCGTGTTGGCATGGCGCATAAGGCCGGCGAGTATCCGCAGAACCTCTCGGGCGGTCAGCAGCAGCGCATCGCCATCGCTCGTGCCCTGTGCACCAAGCAGCCCATCATCCTGTTTGACGAGCCGACCTCGGCGCTCGACCCCGAAATGGTCCAGGAGGTTCTGGACGTTATGATTGAGCTCGCGCAGGAGGATATCACCATGATCTGCGTGACGCATGAGATGGGCTTTGCGCGCCAGGTGGCCGACCGCGTCATCTTTATGGAGGACGGCCGCATCCTGGAGGAGGGCACGCCCGAGCACTTCTTCGATAACCCCGAGAACCCGCGCTGCCGCGAGTTCCTGTCCAAGATTCTGCACTAGGCGCGGTGATGGACATGACGGATATGACGAGGGCGGCCGTGTCGCGCCGTCACTTTTTGCAGCTGGCGGGTGCCGGCATGCTTGCGCTGACGGGGACCGCGCTTACCGGTTGCGGCAACTCCACCAGCGGCGAGGGTTCCGACAAGGGGTCCAAGCTTGCGGCCATTAAGTCGCGTGGCCATCTGAATGCCGGCGTTAAGAAGGACGTTCCCGGCTATGGCTATTACGACACCGCCAAGGGCCGCTTTGAGGGCATGGAAGTCGATTTGTGCTACCAGATCGCCGCCGCCGTCTTTGGCGTGAGCTACAAGGAAGCCCGTGCCCAGGAGCTTGTCGAGTTTACCGATGTAACGCCCAAGACGCGCGGCCCGCTGATTGATAACGGCCAACTCGACGTGGTCGCGGCGACCTACACCATCACCGACGAGCGCAAGAAGAGCTGGGATTTCTCGACGCCGTACCGCACCGACTACGTAGGACTCATGGTCAAGAAGCGTTCGGGCTTTACCTCGATTGAGGACCTGGACGGCAAGGTCATCGGCGTGAGCCAGGGTGCTACCACGCAGGGCCTGATCGAGCAGATGATCAAGGACAACGGCTTTAGCTGCAAGCCCGAGTTTAGGGCCTTTAGCGGCTACCCCATCATCAAGAGTTCGCTCGACGCCGGCAATATCGACGTCTTTGCCATGGACCGCTCCACGCTGGCCGGTTACATGAACGAGACTGTTGAGCTGCTGCAGCCCGAGGTCAAGTTTGGCGAGCAGGGCTACGGCGTGGCGACCAAGAAGGGCTGCGACCTTTCGGCCGTGGTCGATCAGGTGATTTGCGATCGCCTGGCCGACGGCTGGCTCGACCAAGAGGTCAAGACCTGGGGTCTTGTATAGGCGCATCGTCCAAGGAAGGAATCAAATGCTCGAAGGATTGTTTGACGCCGACCGCTGGTCGACGACATTTCAAAACATGGGGCCCTTCTGGGAGGGCTTTGGCGTGACGCTGCAGGTGGTCGTTGCCGGTCTGCTGCTGTCGCTGGTGCTGGGCACGCTGCTGGGCGTGTTCTCTACCACTCGTTCGCGCGTGCTGCGCGCCATAAGCCGCGTGTACGTGGAGTTTTACCAGAACACCCCGCTGCCCGTGCAGGTGCTTTTTATGTACATGGCCGGTCCGCAGTTTTTGCAGGCCATAACCGGTGCCGACCAGCCGGTGCGCATCGCGCCGTTCGTGCTGGGCTTCTTGGGTGTGGGCCTGTATCACGCGGCCTACATTTCGGAGGTCATTCGCACTGGCATCGAGGCGGTTCCGCGCGGTCAGATGGAGGCGGCCCAGAGCCAGGGCTTCACCCGTGCGCAGGCCTACTGGTACATCGTGCTGCCCCAGACGTTCAAGATCATTCTGCCGCCGCTGTGTAACCAGGCGCTCAACCTGGTCAAGAACACGTCGGTGCTGGCGCTTGTGGCCGGCGGCGACCTTATGTACCGTTCCGACAACTTTGTGAGTCTGTACGGCTACCTGCAGGGATATATCGTCTGCTGCCTTATGTACTTCATCATCTGCTTTCCGCTCGCCATGCTGGTGCAGTGGCTCGAGCGCCGCTCCAAGGAGCGTCCGCGCGGCGTGAGCCTGGCCGAGCTGGGGCTCGACAACGTAGAGGAGGCCTAGCGCATGGAAATCTTCAACGCGACCAACCTGCTCTACATTTGGGGCGGCTTTGTTAAGACGATCGAGATCTCGGCGCTGTCGATCTTTTTCTCGCTCATCTTTGGCACGGTGCTGGCGCTCGTTAAAAGCTATGCGCCCCGCCCATTCCGTATTTTGGTGAGCGCCTATATCGAGCTGTTCCGCTGCACGCCGAACCTGCTGTGGATCCTGTTTATCTACTTTACGGTGCAGGGTTTGGACATTGTGATTTCGACCATTGCCTTTACGCTGTTTACCAGCGCTGTTATGGCCGAGATTGTGCGCGGCGGTCTCAACTCGATTCCCCGCGGCCAGTTTGAGGCAGCGCAGAGCCAGGGCTTCGGCTTCTTTGCCACCATGCGCTACATCATTCTGCCGCAGACGTTTAAGACGATCATTCCGGCGCTGTTTAGCCAGTGCACGACCGTCATTAAGGACAGCTCGTATCTTTCGGGCATTAACGTGGCCGAGCTCATGTACACGGCAAATGTCGTGATGGCCCATGCGATCGACCTGTCGCAGGTGCTTATGCTCTACGGCCTGGTGTTTGCGATGTACTTTGTGCTCAACTTTGGTATCTCGCTGCTGGTCCGAGCGTATCAGCGCCGCATCGTAGCCGCATAGTCCTGCTTCCCCAAGCACGGCACCTTGCCCCTCAATCGTCGCTTGCGTACATTTAGTACGCGGTGCTCCTCTTTCGGGGCAATCTGCCGCACTTGGGAAACCAGGACGGTCGTAAGTGACAAAATGGGAATCAGGAATCGCCTATTTCTCATTTGTTAGAAAGGAATCGCGATGAGCGATCTGGTGAACAAGAAGAGTCCTGTGGTCATTACCATCGCGCGCGACTTTGGTGCCGAGGGCCACGAGATTGGCCGTATCCTCGCCAATGAGCTGGGGATTCCGCTGTACGATAACGAGCTGCTGGTGCGCGCGTCGCTGCGTACAGGTGAGTCGCTCGATAAGATGGCCGCCTATGACGAGCGCCTGGCTGTGGAGAACATGGCGTTCCTGCCCGACCGCTACGACGCCCGTTCATACTCGGATAAGTTGTTCCAAAAGATGAGCCAGGTGATTTTGGACCTGGGCGAGACTGAGAGCTGCATTATCGAGGGCCGTCTGTCCGACTACCTGCTGCGCAACAACCCCAATCACATTGCCGTGCTGGTGACCGCACCCTTTGAGGACCGCGTCGAGATCGTGCGCAAAAAGCGCGGCCTCAACAAAAAGAAGGGCGCCAAGCTGGTCAAGCAGCAGCAGAAGGCGCGCGAGGCGTTCTATAAGCGCTACAGTGCCGGCAAGTGGAAGATGACGAGCGGCAAGGACATCGTCGTCAACCGCGCCAAGTTGGGACGCGAGGGCTGTAAAGACGTTATCGCCGCCGCCTACCGCTACAAGGTGGCGCAGCTCGAAGGCTAGCCAACCAAAACCACCACAAAGGGGACAGTGAACTGCCTCCCATTTCTTGGACATCGGGAAATGGGAGGTTTTCCATGAGTATAGACCTCAGGGTGAAGCACGACCTGGAGTCCAGGAGGCGGGCCGTCGAGCTCTTCGACGCCGGCGTCGGCTGCAAGCCGGCGGCCGAGGCCCTGTCCGTCCCCCGCGAGACCGTG
>DBFOPP010000010.1:0-105938 GCA_048428865.1 Collinsella sp. | reverse complement strand
CATTGGAACACGCGGCGCAGGCAGGTAAGATTGAAGGGCCTGACGCCGGAGGAGTTCCGGAACCAGGCCCTTGCGGCGTAGTCGCTATTTATTCAGTCCAAGTTTCGGGGCGCAGTTCACAGGCACCTTTGTGGTGGTTTTGATGGCTAGAGGACGAGCTGATGGTAGTCGGCGGGGGTTATGCGGCCTTCGGTGGCAGCGCGGAAGGCGGCGAGGGCATCGCCGGAGAACGGCATGACCCAGCAAAGCCCACAGCCGGCAGTTATGGAGCCCGGCAATGGCATGATGCGCCCAGGCACACCGGCGGCAAGGCACAGCTGCTCGCATTCCATCACATCGAAAGTGCTGTCGAACGACACGATGATCTTGCGTTCGTGATCAGAGGCATCGCCGAACGAGGCCTCGCGGTGCGACTCGCGATACGCAGCCGCCGCTGCCTCTTCCTCGGCCGTATGCCCGCAGCCTCCGCAGCCGCAAGTACAAGGCTCGGACCCATCGCAAGTGCAAGGTTCCCCGGTATCGGGGCAAATATCGTGAGACATGGCAACTCCAATCGTCTAGGCGAGTAACTCGGCCGCCGCAAACTCCTCGGGCGTATTGACGTTCTCGAAGCAGAGCGTCGAGCCCGCGGCCTTAACGATCTGCGGTTCATCCATATAACCAGCCTGAACGCGATTGATCAGGCAGCGAATGCGCTGGCGGTCGCAGGCGAGCAGCTCATGGGCAACCGGCGCACACGCGTCACGGCGCCAGACGGCGCACAGCGGCTCAATCCCCCGCTCCTCGCACGGCACGCACACGTCGAGCGCCTCGGCCTCAACACGATCGGCAAGCGCGCCGATAAGTTCCGGCGAGACAAACGGCATATCGCAGGCGACAATCGCCACGAGCGGCAATCGGGCCGCGGCCAACGAGCTCGCGATGCCGCGCATGGCACCGGCGGGACCGTCGACGTCCATCACCACGCGGGGGCGCAGTCCGTCAAACGTGCATTCCTCAAGGTAGGCAAGCTCGCTGGGACGCGAAGTCGTCACGACCAGCTCGCCGGCAACTGGCGCCAGCCGACCCAACACGCGCTCGATGAGCGGCTCGCCGCAAAACGCCATGCGCGCCTTGTCACAACCCATGCGCGACGACAGCCCGCCCGCCTGGACGACGCAAGAAAGATCGGCCCGTCTTACGGTAGTCATACGGCAAACCACCCCCATTGGCATGCTCAAAACCCGGTGCACGAAGCTAAATACCGCCGCCGAAATAGCGGCGCTACGAAAAGCTGGTGCAAAAACAAAACAGCGCCTTTGCGGCACGCAGCAAGACCGCGAGCACAAAAGCGCTGGTAGTGTATGGCGGGAACGTATGTGAATCGAACACATCCAAGACGTTTTGCACGCCTCGCAACGGTTTTGAGGACCGCGGAGCCCACCGGAGCCCATCCGTTCCCAAGTGCGCCGGTATTTTACCAAACCAAACAGGCCCCATCCCAAAAAGACGAGCAAGAAGTTGCGGTGGAATAGTTCTTGTTTAGGCTGCAAGACCCCAAAAACAGGAACTACTTCACCGCAACAGAGGAGACGGGGGCAGGTGACCGGCCTAGCGCAGGGAGCGCAGGCCGCCGGCCTCCTTGTCGAGCACCGTAAAGCGCACGGCATCCAGGTGTTCCAAGATGCTGATGGCACGTTTGCGCGACACGCCTAGGGCCTCGCGCAGGGCGCTCGTGGTGGCGGCGCTGCCGGCAGCCTCGATAGCGGCGGCGACGAGCTCGCGCGCATGGGCCTCGGCGGCAGCGGACAGGGCAACGTCGCGCTCGATCTTTACGATGGAACGGTTGAGCGAAAGCTCACGCAGGGCACGTGTCATGGTGTCGCGATCGAGCTGGAGTTGCTCGCCCACCTCGGGCAACGTCGGCGCATCGAGGCCGGCTTCGTCCAGCAAGGCGACGATACGCTCGCAGGCCTCGCGCACCACACGCGCCGCAGCGGCAGCGGAGTGCGGGTCGAACACCTCGGCGCCCTCGGAGGCACACACGCCGCGCGAGCAGCCCTCGGAAATCAGGGCTGCGGCAACTGTATCGTCAGCGGTAGGCCACGCAGCATGGGTAACGGCGCCCGGCGTAAAGCCCGTCTCCTTGGGGGCAGCCGCGTGCATGGCAGACAGGGTCGCCGTCAGCACGTCCATGGCGGCATCGAGCACGGCAGCATTCGCATACAACGTACCGCCTGGGCCCGCAAGTTCGCGCACAATACCTCGCGCCACCAACTCGTTCAGCGCGGCATCGGCCTCACCGGAAACAAGATCTAGCGCCGCGGCAACGTCGGCGACCACGACTGGCAACGTCTGCAGCGCCAGCCACGCGTCCACACCAGCGACGGCATCGCCGGTCTCAAGCGCTGCAAGCAGCGCGCGCTCCCCCGCCGAAAGCTCGCGCGAACGACGGCAGCGCGACAACAGCACGCGCCCTCCACCAATAAGCATGACCGGCGAATAGGACAGCACCACGGCATGGTCGCCGGCACGCAGCGGCAGCGGCTCCTCCAATCGCACCTGCACGGTACGGGTCTCGCCCACCGCCATGGGGGCCTCGCCCTCCATGAACATGATGCGGCCGACGACTTCGGCCGTACCCGCCATAACGTGAACACGCGCACCCGACTCGAGCACACGCGGCTTGGCTCCCTCGCGACCCAGATACGTAAACGTCATCATAAAGCGCAGCGTCTGGCCAAAGCGACCCTCCACGCCGAGCATCTCGCCGCGATCGAGCGCAGCGACGCCACCGCCCACCAAGTTGAGCGCCACACGCTGACCGGGCAGCGCCTGCTGCGTGTCGCCATGTACTTGGATCCCGCGTACGCGGCAGGCCGTGCGCGACGGCAGCGCGACGAGCTCATCGCCCACCGCAACCGGCGCATCGTGCAGCGTTCCCGTCACGACGGTGCCGGCGCCCTTGATCGTAAAGCAGCGGTCGATGGGCAGACGCGGCGCGGCATCGGTGCGCTTGGCACGGTCGCGGCAGGAATCCCAGCAGGTACCAACCTGATCGTCAAGCGCTGCCAGCAGCGCATCAATCCCCGCGCCGGTCTTGGACGAAACAGGCACGATCGGCGCGTCCGCAAACACGGTACCCGACAAAAAGTCATCGACGTCGAGCTCGGCAAGCTCAATCATTTCGTTATCGGCCAGGTCGCACATCGTCAGCGCGACCACCATGTGTGTTACGCCCAGCAGCTCCAGCACATGCACGTGCTCGCGGGTCTGTGGCATCACGCCCTCGACGGCCGAAACCACCAACACGGCAACATCAATGCCCGTAGCGCCCTGCACCATGGCGCGCAAGTAATGCGCGTGGCCCGGCACGTCGACCAGGCCCACGATCTTGCCACTCGGCAGCGCCAGCTCGCCAAAGCCAAGCTCAACGGTCATGCCGCGACGACGCTCAACTTCCAGGCGGTCGGGGTTTTTGCCCGTCAGCGCCTCGATCAGCGCCGACTTACCGTGGTCGACGTGGCCCGCCGTGCCAACGATAACGGGACACTCCACCAGCGCTTGAACTTTACTCATCGAGCAATCGCCTTCTTAACGCAGGCGACGAGCGTCGATGCCGCCGTCTCGATATCGCGGTCGCCCACAAGCGTACGGACGTCAAACAAAATGCGATCGTGCGAGGTTCGCGTGACGACCGGCGTGTCGAAGTCCTGGACAAGCGAGCACTTGAGCGCGTCGACCGTCAGGCGCTCGTCAACAAGACGCACGGCCACGCACATCGTGGGCAGCTCCACGGTAGGCAGCGAGCCACCGCCGGGAGTCGACGATTCCTCGACGATCTCCACCTGAACGGCACGCGGACAGCCAGCCTTATCGAGGCCCGCCACCATCAGATCGCGCAGCTTGCGTGCACGACGCTTCAGATGAGCCTGCGGAAGCGTGAGCATGTTGAGCACCGGCACCTCGCGATGGGCCACATCCGCCCCATCCATGTAAATGCGCAGCGTAGCCTCGAGCGCCGCCAGTGCGAGCTTACCCGGACGCAGGGCACGCATAAGCGGATGCGACCCGCAGGCCTGGACCAGATCGCGACGGCCCATGATAATGCCCGCCTGCGCGGCGCCCAGCAGCTTATCACCCGAGCACGACACGATATCGAGTCCCGCCGAAACCGAAGCCGGCGTGGTTTCTTCGCCACCGCGCACCAAGATGTCGTCGGGCAACAGCGCGCCCGACCCCTGGTCCTCGTAGAACAGCAGGCCATGCTTGTGGGCCAGAGCAGCAAGCTCCTTTGAGCTCACTTCCTCGTGAAAACCCTCGATGCGATAGTTGGAAGGATGGACCTTGAGAATCATGGCCGTTTCGGACGTAATGGCGCGCTCGTAGTCGCCCAGATGCGTGCGGTTGGTGGCGCCGACCTCGACGAGTTTGGCGCCCGAGGCCGCCATGACGTCGGGAATACGGAAGCTGCCACCGATCTCGACGAGCTCGCCACGGCTGACGATAACTTCTTTGCCCGCGGCATGAGTCGCCAACACCAGCAGCACCGCGGCGGCATTGTTGTTGACGACCAGCGCATCCTCGGCACCGGTAAGTGAGCGGATCAGTTGCGCGGCGTGCTCCTTGCGCGACCCGCGCGAACAGGTGTCGACGCTGTACTCGAGCGTGCTGTAGCCGCGCGCAACCTCGGCCACGGCTTTGGCGGCCGATTCCGCGAGCGGGGCGCGACCCAGGTTGGTATGGATGACCACACCCGTGGCGTTGACGGCAGGACGCAGGCTCGGCAGTGCAGAGCGATGTGCGCGAAATTCAATGGCCGATGCCAGTTCGCGCTTGGAGCGCGGGGCGGCACCGGCGCGAATGGCGGCGCGCTCCTCGTCGAGCTCAGCCGTGACGGCGGCATGCACCACCGCGTCGCAGGTCTCCCCCGCCGCCTTCACTACCGGCCACTCGGCAAGCAGCTCGTTGACGGAAGGAATGGCGCGCAGGCGGGCGCGCACCTCATCGGACATGTTCTGGCTATCGCTCATGTGCAGCCTTTCAAAACCAAGGGCAGATCAGTCGGTCGCTCATAAAAACCAGCCGAATCAATCTGCTGAATCAATCAGTCGTTATTATCCACGTGCTCCGTGATCTTTTCCACGCGAACGGCATTTTCCTGGGTGAGCGCGGCACCCGTCAAAGGGTCCCAGCGCAGCGGCGTGTGATCGAGCGGCCCGACGCCCAGGGCCTGCCGGCCACCACCCTCAGCACCAAATGCGCGTCCGCCGGGAGCGGCCGAGGTGAAGATGCACGCCGGATGCAGATAGGGCGTCGTCTCCACGCGCACGCGATCGCGGCCCATGTCGCTCACAAGCTCGACGACCTCACCGTCGGCGATGCCCATGCGCGCAGCAGCATCGGCATTCATCTGCACGGCATCCAGGTCCGACCCAGCCTCGGCGGCACCTTGGGCTGCAAGCCTTTGCGAGGTATGCGACTCAAAGGGACGGTTGCCGCTAATGAGGCGAAACATCCCCGGGCCAGGCTCCACCATGGGAGCGATCCAGTTGGGTACACGACCCAGGCCGGCTCGTTCCCATACGTCGCTTGCCAGCGCAATTTTGCCGCCGGCAAGCGGAATCACCGGCTCGCCCGTACGCGACGGCAGCGCCACGCCCGTATCGGCCCAACCGCGCTCCTTGAGCTCGTCCAGATTGATCCCAAACGGCGCCACCTGGGCAGCCGCAAGGTCGTCAGACGTAAACTGGAAGTACTCGCCCACGCCACACGCCTGCGCCAGACCAGCAAAAATCTCCCGACCGGGACGCGTGTCGTCATGCTGCACAGGCAGCACGGCGTTGCGGTAGAACACGCGCGCGTCGTTGCGGCCCACGACCGTACCCACGCCGCGGTCGGCCTCCAGATACGTCACGTCGGGCAGTACGAAGTCAGAAGCACGCGCCGTCTCGGACCAGCGAATATCAATCGTCACGAGCAAGTCGAGCTGCTGCAAAATACTCAACCAAGCCTGTGCATTGCCATAGCCCGCACCGGGGTTACTGGCATAGACGATGAGCCCACGCAAATCGCCGGCAAGAATCGACTGACCGATGGTCGTACACAGGCCGCGCACCGGATCGACCAGTGGATAGCGCTCGGACCCCAGCTTGGACATGCGCGGCACCGGCGGCGTCGCAAAGCGTGCGGGATCAAGGTCGCCCAGTGCAAGCGGTGTGGGTGGATTGAGCGCGCCGCCCGCATGTCCAATACAGCCCAGCAGCACATCGACCAAGCAGATAGCGCGCGCGGTCTGGGTGCTATTGGCATACGCGATGCCGATGCCGCCATGAAAGCCCGCATCCACCACAGCGGCGGGCGCGGCGGCAGCGAGATCGCGCGCCGTGGCGACAATCTCTGCGGCCGGCACGTCGCACATCGACTCGGCCCACTCGGGCGTCCAAGCACGGGCCGCCTGCGCCAACTCGTCAAAACCTGTGGTATAGCGGTCCACAAACTCGTGGTCGTACAGGCCCTCGGCAATCAACACGTGGGCAATACCCAACAGCAGCGCCAAGTCGCAGCCCGGGCGCACGCGCAGCCAGCGGTCGGCAAGCGCGGCCGAGCCACTGCGCCGGGGGTCAACCACGATAATCTTCGCCCCGCGCCGGCGTGCATCGTTGAGCGCGTCAACGGCCCCCATCGTTGACGAATCGACAATGGAACGCCCCAGGTACATGATGCAGTCGGTATGCGCTAGGTCGGAGGCGGGGCTGTAGCCCAGGCTGTGCTCCCAACCGGTGAGACGGCTTACCTCGCAGGCGCCGTCGGCACCGTACACGTTAGGCGAGCCCAGCGCATGCATAAGGCGATACGCCCAGTAGCGGTCGAACGAGGGAACACCGAGCGTCATGCCCAGCGCACGCGGACCATGCCCGTCAACAATCCCCCCAAGGCGCGCTGCAATCTGCGCGAACGCCTCGTCCCACGAAATCACATCGAACCCCGAGCCATCAGTTCGTCGGCGCATGGGGTGCACAATGCGATCGCGCTCGTCAAACGGCATTGCCAGACGATGCCGTCCGCGGGCGCATAGGGCACGCGCCGCGCACGGATGCCCCACAACCGGCAACTCAGCCATCACACGCCCATCCTCAACATGGGCTGCAAAGGCGCAATCGGCATAGCATCCCCCGCATGTCGTCACCACGGCGCGACCGTCACGCTTCGCAGCAGATGCCATCTCGATTACCCCTTTCACCAGCCAAACACAACAGGCCAAAAGCCCGGCAACGAGTCCCGGACCCAAAAAGCCTCCCGCACGGCAACGCCCCGCGGGAGGCCCAACGTCAAACAGACGATACCTTACGCCTCGGACTTCTTGGCGTAGACAAACCAGTAGCCGAGCGCGATCAGAACCGCACCGCCCACGATGTTGCCCAGCGTGGCGGCGGATAGGTTAAACGCAATGCCCGCGGCGTTGAGCGCATCGGCCCCGGCAACCTTGGCACCATAGCCGCATGCGTGCATCACGGCACCCATGGGCAAAAAGTACATGTTGGCAACGCAGTGCTCAAAACCGCAGGCCACAAAGGCAGCGATCGGCAGCAGAATGCCCACGACCTTATCGACCACGGTCTTGCCGGCGGTACCGATCCACACGGCCAGGCACACAAAGATGTTGCACAGGATGCCGCGGAAGAAGATCGTCACCCAGTCGATCGTCACCTTGCCGGCAGCGACGCTCACCATGGAATTGGCGACCGCCTCGCCGTTGAGCTTGTAAATGCCAGCCATGTACACCAAAAAGACGATGAACAGGGCACCGACAAAGTTACCGACCCATACGACGACCCAAGCCTTGAGCATCTGAGCCAGGGTGATCTTTTTGCTCTTGAGCGCGCAGACCATAAGAGAATTGCCGGTAAACAGCTCGGCGCCGCACACCAGCACGAGCACCAGGCCCAGGCAAAAGCACAGGCCGCCCACAACGCGCTGGGCGCCCCAGCCCAGCGTGCTATCGCTCAAGAACACGGTAAAGAACAGGCCGCCGAAGGCAATAAACGCACCGGCGAACATTGCCAACAGAAAGGCCTTTGCGACCGGCAGGTTGGCCTTGGTCACGCCGGCGGCCTCGGTCTTGGCCTCGATCGCGGCGGGCGCCAGGCAATCGGGAGCGGGATATTCTGCCTTGGAATCTGCCATGTCAATCACTTCTTTCCTAATCAGCAGGGACAAGCGCTCCTATTGCTCTTGTCCCAAGCGGACAAAGTGGGAAAAGTCGTTGGCGGCCACGGCGTCGTACACGGCGTCGACGGCGTCAAAGACCTCCGGGGACATAGGGTTGTAAAACTCCGTATCGCCCGGCTGAATCCCTATGAAGACGATATCTTCGCACGATTGCTCGATTTCCTCGATCAGAATCGACAAAGGGAGCGAATGCGTGGTGAACATCGACTTGCGGGCCACGTCACGTTTGTCGAGCAAGCGGATGGCGCCGACGGGCAGCGCCATGTCGGCGGCATCGACCAAAACCAAACGCGGCGGACGCTCACGCTTAACCTCGATGATGTCGTCCTCGGGCGTCTGGCCGCCGTCGATGGTGTACCAACCGGCGATGGGCGCGTCCTCCATCTTTTTGGAGAGCACGGGGCCGGCGGCATCGTCGGCACGCAACACGCTTCCCGCCGTGAGCACGATACCCGCAAACGGGGCGCCGTTCACACGACCATCCACAACGCGACCCATTATTGCAACCTTCCCGTCAGATACACGCCCGACACATCGCGAACGCGCTCAACCAGATCGCGAAACTTCATTAAGAACGCGACCTGCTGGGCATGAAGGCCAAAGTCGTCATCGAACACCGAGATGCCGGCCTTGGCAGAACCGCGAAAACCGCGCTCGTCGAGCAGCGCATCGCAGGCCTCGAGCAGCGACGGCACCGCCGCCTTGTCGAGCTGGCACTCACCAAAGGAGTGGATGGCCTCAAACTTGGTCTTGGCCTCCCCCTCCGGCAGCGCGTCGACGAGCGAATAGAACACGTTCACCGGCACCGACAGGCGCGGCTCAAAGCAGTCGAGCACGCCGGTGTGGTGGCCCACGGCGAGCGTGTAGTACAGCACGTCGCAGGCCTCCTGAGGAACGTCTTCCTCGGTCTCCACAAACTTACGCGTGAGCTCGTAGAAGACCACCTGGTCGGGCGTATGGCCCAGGCAGGGGTCGGCGACGCCCTCGGCAGCCTCGTCGCTTGCGCGCGAGGCATCGCCAAAGGAGCCGCCGAGCATGCCGGGGCCCGCAAAGTAACCAGAGCGGTCCGTGAGCTCCATCTAGCGACCTCCGGCCAGTACCAGATCCTGCAGCGCCGAGTACACCTCAACGCGGCGCGGATCGTCCTGCTTATCGATGAGCAGCGCCATGGCACCGCGGATATCGCCCTTGGGCGCGCCCTCGAGCGTATCCATAAACTCGTTGGCCAAGTCGCGGCCGTAACGGTAGCCGCTCATGGCGCGAGCCTCGCGCTCGATGGCAACGCGCAGCTTGTACGGCACGCCGGGGTGCAGGATATCGGCCTGCTCGCCGGCGGCCTCCACCGTGGTCTCGGCATGGAGCTTTTGGTCCAACAGGCCAAGTGCCATGGCAAAGCCGTAGATGGTCTGCGCGGGGCTGGGCGGGCAGCCGGGGATGTAGACATCGACCGGCAGAATCTTGTCCGTGCCGCCCCAGACGCAGTAGTTGTCGTAGAAGATACCGCCGGTGCAGCCGCACGCGCCATAGGACACCACGATCTTGGGATCGGGTGCGGCCTCAAAGGCGCGCAGGGCCGGCATGCTCATGGCACGCGTCACGGCGCCGGTGTACAGCAGCACGTCGGCGTGACGGGGCGAGGGCACGACCTTGATGCCAAAGCGCTCGACGTCGAAGACGGGCGTGATGGAACCGAAGATCTCGATCTCGCAGCCGTTGCAGCCGCCGCAGTCAACGCGGTAGACGTACACCGAGCGCTTGATCTTCTTAAGAAGGGTCGCCTTGGCCTTCTCGATGCTCTCGTCGAGCTCGATCTTGGTCGGGCGGTACTGAAGCCGCTCGGGCAAAAGCGTGGGTTCGGCCATGGTTACTCCTCCTTCGTTTCAAAATCCATGATGATGCCCTCGACCGGTGCAGGACCGGCGGGAATCTCGGGCGCATCGGGGTTGAGCTCGCGGTCGATATACTCCGGGTTCACGCCGTGGCCGCCCAGATACTCCATGCCGGAGCCCTGGGGCTCGCCGGACGCAAGCGTCTCGTTGGCAGCCATGCCGGCAGCGTTGCCGGTCTTTACGGCCGAGGCGGCGCGCAGGGCGTCGAGCTCGCGCTTGCACTCCTGGCACATACCGACGGTACGGGCAGCCTGCTCGGCCTCCATGCCGCCGGCCTTTTGCAGCAGGCGCTTAGCGTAGTCGATCTCCTTGTGCGGGGCAAACGGCTTGCCGCAGCGCGAGCAGTGCTCGAGCGTATAGACGCTCTTGCTGGTGAGGTCGTCCTTGCTCATGACGGCCAGCTCAAACTCCTCGGTGAGCTTGATGGCCTCCATGGGGCAGGCTTCCTCGCAGCGGCCGCAAAAGATGCAGCGGCCGTAGTCGATCGACCAGGTGATGGTATCGGCCGCAAGGTCGGTGTCCATGCGAATGGCATCGGCCGGGCACGCCACGCCGCAGGCACCGCAGGCGATGCAAAGCTCGGCATTGTGCTCGGGCTTGCCGCGCATGTCCTTGTTGGTGGGGAACGGCGCAAACGGGTACTTGACCGTCGCGTCGCCGGCCTTGGCGTTAACCTTCCAAAGCTTCAGCATATTAGAGCGCCTCCTCATCGAGCGGAGCGGCCATGGTGCCCTCGCCCGCAAGCGGCGACTTGTCGCGCCAGACGTTCTCGAACTGCTCCTTGTCGAGCACGTGGTCGCGCTTGGCGGCGACATCGGTCACCGTCACGCGGTCGGTGCAGGAGTAGCACGGGTCGAGCGAGCCGACGATCAGCGCCGCGTCGCCCACGGTGTTGCCGCGGAACATGTAGCGCAGGACCGGCCAGTTGCTGTACGTGGCCGCCTTGGCGCGCCAGCGGTAACACTTCTGGTTGTTGCCGAGCATGGCCCAGTGCACGTCCTCGCCGCGCGGCGCCTCGGTGGCGCCGATGGCGTACTTGTGCGGGGTGTACTCCCAATCCGTGGTGAGGATGGGGCCCGACGGGCAGTTCTCGAGCATGGTCTCGATCATGTCGATCGAATCGTAGACCTCCTGAATGCGAACGGCGGTACGGCCGAAGGCATCGCAGGTGTCGGCCGTGGCAGCATGCATCTTCTGGACATCCGGATCGGCGTAGCCGTCGAAGGGATGGTCAAAGCGCACGTCGCGGGCATAGCCCGAGCCACGCATGAGCGGGCCGACCGGCGAGAAGTCGCGTGCGATCTTGCGGTCCAGAATGCCGATGCCACTCGTGCGCTCAATAAAGTTGGGCGTGGAGAGCAGCATGTCGACGAGTTCCTGAACCTCGGAGCGCAGCTGGTGGATGGTCGTGAGCGTGGAGAGCTTCTGCTCGGCCAAAATGTCGCGACGCACGCCGCCGATCACGTTGAGGCCGTAGGTCTTGCGGTGACCGGAGAGCTTCTCGGCCAGGTCCATGGACTTCTCGCGGACGCGGAAGAACTGCTGGAAGCCGGAGTCGAAGCCCGTGTAGTGCGACGCCAGGCCAATGTTGAGCAGATGCGAGTGCAGACGCTCGACCTCGAGCATGATGGCACGGATGTACTGGGCGCGCGGCGGGACATGAATGCCCTGGGCGCGCTCGACGGCCTCGGCATAGGCCACCGAGTGGGCGCAGCCGCAGATGCCGCAGATGCGGTCGGCGAGGAACGTCACAGCGTCATAGTTCAGGCGCGTCTCGGCGACCTTCTCCATGCCGCGGTGCACATAGAACAGACGGTAGTCGGCGTCGACGATCGTCTCGCCCTCGACGAACAGGCGGAAGTGGCCGGGCTCGTCGGAGGTGATGTGCAGCGGGCCCATGGGGACGAGCGTGGTCTCCTTGCCCTTGGTGTCGGCCAAGAACTCGTAGTTTTCCATGTCGCTCGCGGGAGCGGGACGGAAGCGGTAGTCCATGGAGTCCTTGCGCAGCGGGTACAGGCCGCTGGGCCAGTCATCGGGCAGCACCAGGCGGCGACGATCGGGCAGACCCTCGGGGATCAGGCCGAACATATCGCGCAGCTCGCGCTCGCCCCACACGCAGGCGGGGACGAACGGCGTCACGGACGGGAACGTCATCTTGGCGGGATCGACCTCGGTGCGGACGGTCACCCAGCCGGGATCCTCCCCCTCCATGGAGATGACGTAGTACACGGCGTAACGGCCGCACAGGCTGCGCTCGTCGTTGCCGATGATCACGGGAATCCAGCCGTAGCGCTCGTAATACAGGTAGTGGACGGCCTCGGGCAGCTTGTCCTGCTTGACGGTAATCGTCAGCTGGTCCTCACACTGCCACTCGACCTTCTCGATGCAGCCCGGAACGGCGCGGCGCAGGGCCTCGACATGGCTCTCGCAGCGACGGGCATACACCTTGTTCTCAGTTTCAATCATTCGTTACTCCACCTCGCTCTGAGCGGTCTCGGTACCGAACACAGCGCGGTACATCGGCGTCGCGTGAAGTTCCTCGGTGCTCTGCTCGAGCACGATGCCGGTCGCGGTCTCCACACCGTGCACGAGAGGCAACGGGGTGGCGATGCCAAACCACAAGATCATGACAGCCAGGATGATTTCGGGGATAAGCATGAGCGCCGGGGCCTCATGCTTGCCCATGCCCTGGGGCGCATGGCCGAATACCGACTTGAGTGCGATGCGGGTGAGCGCGGAGATGGCCACGGTAAGGCCGAGGGCGACCACGACGACCAGCCACATGGGACCGGCGGTAACACCGGCGACAAAAGTCAGGAACTCGGAGATAAACATGCCAAAGGGCGGGAAAGCACCAAGACCGAGCAGCGCCAGGACGGCGAGCGCGGCGGTTGCGGGGGCAACCTCGACGACGCCCTGGATCTTGGCCAGGCTACGCGTGCCAAAGGCGTGCTGGATGTTGCCGGACACGCAGAAGGCAAGCGTCTTGGTAAAGCCGTGGAACACGCAGTGCAGCAGGGCCGCGGCGATACCCAGCGGGCCACCGATACCCAGGCACAGGGCGATAACGCCCACGTTCTCCACAGACGAGTACGCAAAGCGGCGCTTGAGGTCGTCCTGACGAAACATCGAAAGCGCCGCCACCAAAATGGACAGCGTGCCGACGATCAGCAGCAAAAGCTGCGGATACTCGGCGCCCACGGCCTGGATGGTAAAGCCGTAGAAGCGCATGATCACAAGCATGGCGCACTTAAGCAGCACGCCCGAGAGCAGGGCCGAGACAGGGCTCGGGGCCTGGGAGTGGGCATCGGGCAGCCAAGTGTGCATGGGGAACAGGCCGGCCTTGGTGCCAAAGCCGATCACGATAAACGCAAACGCGAGGCGCATGAGCGTCGGGTCGAACTGGTCGGCATACGGCAGCACGCACGACAGGAATGCGGCCTCGTGGGCGTTGGGAATCACGTCGGCGGCGTTGGCGTAGATCAGCAGCGTACCGAACAGGCCAAAGGCCACGCCGGCGGTGCAGACCATCGCATACTTCCAAGAAGCCTCGAGGGCCGTCTTGTTCTTGTAGATACCCACGAGGAACACGGTGGAAAGCGTGGTTGCTTCCACGGCGGCCCACGTGAGGATCATGTTGTTGGACAGGCACGCGAGCAGCATGGTGAACACAAACAGGCTAAACAGCGCAAAATACTGCTTGGCGCGCTCGGCGGGCATGGAGCCTTCCTCGACATCGGCCTTTACATAGGGCAGCGAGAACAGCCCCGTAAGAAAACCGATAAAGCCGATGAGCAGCACAAAGATGGCGCCCAGCGAATCGAGGTGGAACCACAGGCCAAGAGCGCTCGCGGTGTCGCCGCTCATAAGGACGCCACCGGCCGTCACAATCGACAGCACCAGGACGGCTGCGACGGAGACCAGGTTGAGACCGGCAAACACGTTATAGGACGTGTTCTTGGGCAAAAACGCCATGACCAGCGAGAACACCAAAGGAGTCGCGAGCAGGGCGAGAATCAACGTTTCCATGGACTACCCCCTCAGCTCGGACAGGTCGCGCGCATCGAGCGAGTGGGAGTCGTCCCAAATGCGACGCACGACGATGGACATGATGATGACGGCAAAGATGGCGTCGGTGGCGATACCGATCTCGATGATCTCGGGAGCGGTGGGGGCCAAAAGCGCGAGCGTCACGTGGCTGCCGTTTTCCATAAGGCAGTATCCAAAGATCTGCTTCATGATGTTGCGCTGCGAGATGATGCAGGTGAGGCCTACAAAGAAGTGAGCGAAGCTAATGGCGAGCGCAGGAGTTGCGACCTCGGCCGTGGGCAGGCTGATCTGCGTCACGACGGCAAAGCAAATCGCGACCTCGACGGCGATGATGCAGATGGCCCACGCGGGCTTGAGGCCGGCCTTGAGCGATGCGTCGCTCGGCTCGCCCATCTTCTTGTACGCACGGTTGAGGATATAAGGGACCAGGACGACCTTGGTGATAAAGGCAGATCCGGCCCACATAAGCAGCTCCTGCGCACCGGTAGTGGCACCGAGCGTAGCGAGCAGTCCCACGAGCACCAGCGACTGCACCGCATACCAGCTGATGGCGTGCTTGATGTTCTTGGAGACGACCACCATGGTGGACGTGACGATCAGAAGGCCGCCAAGGATGTTGACGATCGAATAACCCATGTCGTTCTACCTCCTAACCGATCCAGCTGGCCGAAAGCGGGCCGCTGACGATAACCATGATGATAAGCACGATGAACACGAACGCCATCGCGCGGGGAAGCGGGGCTCCCGCAGCGACCTCGTCGCTCGGCTCGCCGGGCAGGCAATAGCCCATCCACTTGAGGAACCAGGCGAACGTGGCGACGGTCTCGGCGACCATGATGCACACGAGCACCAGGATCGCGACGTTGCCGGCACCCACGGAAAAGCCGCCGGCAATGATCTGGAACTTCGAGAAGAACGTGTTCATGGGCGGCACGCCGGCAATGGCGAGTGCCGCGACACCAAAGCCCACGCCCGAGATCGGGTACTTCTTTACGATGCCGCGAAGCTTGGGCAGCATACGCGTGCCGAGCGTAAAGGAGAACGAACCGGCGATCAGGAAGAACAGGGTCTTGGCGAAGGCGTGGTTAAAGATGTGGCACACGGCACCGTCAAAGGCCAGCTGGCTGCCAAAGACCGAAAGGCCCAGACCAAAGAATACATAGGAGAGCTGGGCGATCGTGGAGAAGGCCAGCAGACGCTTCATGTCCTTTTGCGGCAGGTACATAAGGAAACCAAAGAGCATGGTGACCATGGCGTCGACAATGGCGACCCAACCCACAATCTCGGGAATCTCGCCGGCAGAGACGAGTGCGCGCGCGAACACGCACACGCCGACCTTGACCATCGAGGCGCCATGCAGGTAGGCCGAAACAGGCGTCGGCGCCTCCATGGCCGAAGGCAGCCACATGTACATGGGAACCTGTGCGGACTTGGCCCAGGCCGCAAACAGCACGAGCAAAAGGACGATAGCCTTGAGCTTGGCGTCGAGGCCGGCAATCGCGGTAATGGCGAAGGTGCCGGTGTGGGCAAACACGATGGCGGCGCCCAGATACAGGCCGAGCGCGCCGATATGCGTAATGATCAGGGCCTTCATGCCGGCCTTCTTGGCCGTAGGCGACATGTAGTAGCTAATGAGGCCCCAAGAGCACGCACCCGTGATCTCAAAGAACACGAGCTGGCCCAAAAGGGTCGAGCTGTACACAAGGCCGGCCATGGCGCCGATGAAGGTCGCGAGGTACGCGTAGAAGCGACGACGCGGCGCATCGGGATGCTCACGGTTATTCTCGCTCATATAGGGAATCGAATAAATCACGACAAGCAGGCCGATACCCACAAAGGCGGGCGCGAGCAGCGTGCTCATGCGATCGAAGGTGAATCCCATGACGAGGGTCTGCCCAAACGAGATCAGGGGGACCTGCGTGTCGGGCATGCCGGCGCCAGCGAAATTCGCGGCGAGGGCGATGGTGCAGACCGTCGAGACGGCGGCACCCAAAACGCTGAACCACTTGGCGTACGGACGGGGGAACAGGGCGACGAGCACCGAGGCCACCATCGGGGCCGCGATAGCGACCAAGCCGAGAAGGGACAGACTGACTGCAAATGACATTGTTTCTCCCTTCTCCTACACGCCGACGACCACGAAGACAAACGCCAGAACGGCGATGCCCACGACGGCCCAGGTCTGATTGCCGAGCACCTTAAAGCGCGAACGCGAGCAGGAGTTCTCGATCACGCCGCATACGACAAAGTCGATCAGGCACTTCACCAGGAAGATGACTGCGCCCAGAACAGCGGCGGCGCCCACGGTCGCGGGCTCGCCCCAGGGGACAAAGATCGCGCAGAACCAAGCGACGACCAGGACCTGCTTCATGGACATGGCGAGCTTGGCCATGGCGAGCGACGGGCCGGAAAGCTCGGCGAGCGGACCTTCCTGGAGCTCTTGCTCGGCCTCGGCCTGGTCAAACGGCAGCTTGCCGAGTTCCATGTAGCAGGCGATCGCAAAGGCGATGCCGGCGAGGATCACGGCGACCGGCGCATCGATGGCGCCCGTCATGATGTGCTGACCCATGGTGGCGATGTCAGTGGAACCGCACACCAGGGCGGCGGCAAACAGCGCCAGCAGCATGGACGGCTCGATGAGCACGCTCATGAGCAGCTCACGGACGCCGCCGATACCGGCGTAGGCGTTGGATGAATCCACACCGCAGAGGGCGAAGAAGAAGCGGGCGAGCGCCAGGCTGTACATGATGGTGATGGCGTCACCAAAGACCGGGATGGGGCTTTGCGCCGTAAAGAGCGGCAGGCCCATCGCGAGCATAAAGGCGACGGCGAAGAACAGCGGCGGCATAATGCGCAGCGCAAAGCTCGCGTCCTCGCTCTGGGACTCGGGGCGCGCAAAGAGCTTGGCCAGGTCGCGGTAGTCCTGCATGATGCTGGGACCGCGACGGTTGTGCATCTTGGCGCGGATCACGCGGCCGAGACCGGAGAAGAACGGCGCGACGGCCATGACGACCACGCCCTGCAGAACGGCAAGTACGATGTTGTTCATGCTCTCCCCTCCTTAACCCATTTGCACGGCGAGCACGAGGAACACCACGAGTGCCGCGACGATGTAGCAGATATAGATGCTGTAGTTGCCGCCCTCGAGCTTAGTCGCGAGGTCGGCGAGCTTCTCGACACCCTTATGCGGGGCATCGACGAGAACCTTGTCGGGTACGGGCTCCACAGCCTCGGCCACACCGGTGAGCTTCTGGAAGAAGTGCGCGATGGACCAGCAGACGGCCGTGCAGCGGTCGCGCAGCGTGTAGAGCGGCTGCATAAACCAGGACACCTCGGAGGCAAAGGTCGTGGCCACGACGGGCATATGCTCGTTGGGAGCATAGCCGCATGCCCACGGCTGGGACTTCTGCACCTTGCCGACGGTCTTGAGCTTGCGATAACCGCAGGCAAGGCCGACAAGCACCACGAGCGCAATGGCGATCGCGGGCGTGGAGGTGGCGGCGCCGGAGTACTGGTTCATGAGCTCCATGCCCTCGGCGGCAAACACTCCACCGTACGGATGCAGCACGGACGCGGCGACATCGACCAGCACGGGCGCGATCACGGGAGCGCCGATGCCCAGCACGACGCAGATGGCCGCGAGCAGGCCCTGCGCAAACACCATGGGGGCGGGAACCTCCTTGGCATTGGCCGCGGCCTCGGAGCGGGGCGCGGAGGCAAAGGAGACGCCATAGGCCTTGACGAAGCACGTGACGGCCAGCGCGCCGGTAATGGCAAGCGCGACGGCAGCGAACACGGCCACGATCATGACGGCCTTGTCGCCCTGCATGGCAGCGTTAAACAGCGACTGGTAGGTAAACCACTCGGACACAAAGCCGTTGAAGGGCGGGATGGCCGAGATGGCAAGCGCGCCAATAAGGAAGCAGATGGCCGTTGCCGGCATACGACGGAACAGACCGCCCATCTTCTCCATATTGCGCGTACCCGTGGAGTACAGCAGCGCACCGGCGCCCAAGAACAGCTCGCCCTTAAACATCGCGTGGTTAAACGTGTGATAGAGGGCGGCCATCAGAGCCAGGACGGCGATGCCGACAGAGTTGAGCGCCATGGCGGCCATGGAGGCGCCGACGCCGAGCAGAATGATGCCGATGTTCTCGACGGAGTGATAGGCCAGCAGGCGCTTGATATCATGCTCCTGCAGGGCGAAGGCCACGCCGAGGACCGACGAGATCGCACCGAAGACCATGACCATAAGACCCCACCAGACCTGAACGCCAGAGGCGGAGAGCAGGTCGAGGCCCACCTTGAGGATGCCGAAGATACCGATCTTGATCATGCCGCCGGACATGAGGGCCGACACGTTGGACGGCGCCTCGGGATGTGCCTTGGGCAGCCAGCCGTGCAGCGGGATGATACCGGCCTTGGCGCCAAAGCCAAAGAAGGCGAGCACGAAGCACACGGATGCGACCGCGGGGCTAAACTGCGTAGCACGGAAATCCGCAAAGGCAAACGAGCCGCCGGCGAAGTTGGTCATGGTGAGGAAGCTCGCCATGATGAGCACAAAGCCCACGTGCGCGATCACAAAGTAGAGCCAACCGCCGTGGATGGAGTTCTCGTTCTCCTCGATCACGACCAGGAAGTACGAGGTCAGCGACATGAGCTCAAAGGCGACCAGGAACCAAAACACGTTGTCGGCGGTGATGACGAGCATCATGGACGCCACAAAGGTGTTAAAGAAGAAGCCGGCGCGGCCCTTTTTGCCCGGGTACTCATCAAAGTAGTTGAGACCGTAGATCGAACCGGCAAACGCGAGCACCGAGATGAGCGCCACGAACAGGCCGGACAGCTGATTGAGCAGCAGCTGGAAATGGGCAAACGGGAAGAACACGATGGTGTCGACCGACGTGACATCGCCCAGCACGGCCTGGATACCGGCCACAAACGAAAGCACCGCGGCGACGGCGCCGATAAGGCAGCCGGCGGTCTTGGCGGCGTTATCGGCCTTGATCAGCAGAACCGAGGCGAGCGCACCGATGCACGAGACGGCAAGCGATGCGATAAACAGCGTCATGCTATCCATTGTTTACGCTCCCTTCTGCTTTCTCGGACAGGCCCTGGGCCACAGCGGTAACGTCGACGACCGGACCGTTTTCGATCGAGCGCAGCCGCTTGGCCTCGTCGAGCTCGCGATCGGCCGCGCCGCCCATGACGGTCAGCGCCTTGGTGGGGCACGCCACCACACAATGCGGGCCGTCCGGATCGAAGGCGCACAGGTCGCACTTGACGGCGCAGGTGTACTGGCCAGGAGCCCACGTAAGCAGGCTACTCAGGGACTTAGGATACGAAGGCGTCGGGTCGCACATGCCTGCGACACCGGCGATAGACGTGCCATCGGGATGGATGGCTCCGAAGGGGCACGCGATGGCGCACAGCCTGCACCCGATGCACTCCTGCTCCTTGACGTGGATGCGGTCGCCATCGTGCTCGATGGCATTCACCGGGCAGACCTCGGCGCAGGGGGCACCCTCGCAATGGTGGCAGGCAAGGGCGGCCGAAATACCGCCGGTCTTCACGAGCGCCAGGCGCGGCGTATCCTGAAGACCCTGCATCCGGTGGGCGTCGGCACAGGCGGACTGACATGTTCCGCAGCCGATGCACCTCTCCGGGTTGATGTCGATGAAGCGGTTCATCCCCACTTCCTTTCAAAATAACGGGCCGGGGTCCCGAACGTACGGGACGCCCGGCCCAAAAAGCCAACGAGAACGGGACTACACGATTTGGTTCACGTGCGTCTCGTCGTCGAACTTGGCGGCGCCGGGCTCAACGTCCTGGGGAGCGGCGGCGTCCACCAGAGCCTGCTTGAGCTCGGTGTACTGACGCTCCACCTCGCCCTCGGCCCAGACCTGGTCGGCGATAGCGTCGACCTGGCAGGCGGAGAACTTGTCCTCGGGCGTGTGCGAGACCGGGTCGACCTTGTGAATGGTCAGCTCGTTGCACTTGCCGATCCACCACTGGTAGGTCATGTAGACCGTGCCCTTGTTGATGCGATCGCTCACGTCGGCACGGCTGTATACCTGGCCGCGGCGGCTGTGAATCGAGACGATGTCGCCGTTCTTGATGCCGCGTGCCTCGGCGTCCGCGGGATTCATGCGAACAAAGCCGGGCTCGTCGGCAAGCAACGCCAGCGTCTTGCAGTTGCCGGTCATCGAGCGGCAGCTGTAGTGGCCGACCTCGCGGACGGTGCACAGGATGAGCGGGTACTCATCGTCGGGAAGCTCGGAGGGCGCCTCCCAGTCGTGCGCCATCAGGTTGGCGCGGCCGTCCTTGGTGGTGAACTTGCCACCAGCGAACATGTCGGGCGTACCGTGGTCGTTCACATCGGTGCTCTTGACCGGCCACTGGGCGTAGCCGCCCTCGGGAGCCATCTTCTCGTAGGTCGCGCCCACAAAGTTGGGGCACAGGCTGATGCACTCGTTCCAGATCTGCTCGGTATTGTCGTAGTGCATGGGGTAGCCCATGCGCGTAGACAGATCCGCGAAGATCTCCCAGTCGTGACGGCACTCGCCCTTGGGCGGAACGGCCGCGTCAAAGTGCTGGAAGCTACGGTCGGATGCGGTAAAGACACCCTCGTGCTCGCCCCAAGAGGTGGCAGGCAGGATGACGTCGGCGAGCATGGTCGTCTGCGTCATAAAGATGTCCTGGCAAATGAACAGATCCAGCTCGGAGAGCGTCTTGCGCATACCGGCCGAATCGGGCTCGGTCTGCACCGGGTCCTCGCCGTAGTTGTAGAAGCAGTGCACCTTGCCCTCGTCGACCAGGTGGCCCAGGTCGGTGAGCTTGTAACCCTCCTCGAGCGGGAGCTTTTCCTCGGGCACGCCCCAAGCCTTGGCAAACTTGGCACGCACTGCCGGGTCGGTGACCTTCTGGTAGCCAGGGTACAGGTTGGGCAGCATGCCCATATCGCAGGAGCCCTGGACGTTGTTCTGGCCACGCACGGGCGCGAGGCCGGAATTGGGTTTGCCGATCTGGCCGGCAACGCAGGCGATGGAGGCGATGGTGTGCACCGTCTTCAGGTTCTGCTTCTGCTGGCATACGCCCATACCCCAGCCAATGATGGCAGAGGGCTTCGCCGTGGCGTACATCTCGGCAGCTTGGTGGATCAACGCGGGCTCGACACCCGTGATGTCCTGTACGGATTCGGGAGTGTAGTTCTTGATGGTCTCCCACCACTCGTCAAAGCCGTTCGTGTGCTCGGCGACGAATTCCTTGTCGTAGAGGCCATCGTTGACCAGACAGTTGGCAAAGGCGTTGAGGAACGCAACGTTGCAACCGTTCTTGATCGGAAGGTAGAGATCGGCGATACGCGCGGTTTCGATATGGCGCGGGTCGGCGACGATGATCTTGCAACCCTTTTCTTTGGCTCGCACGATACGCCTTGCGACGATGGGGTGCGAATCGGCAGGGTTATAGCCGAAGAGGAAAATGCAGCCCGCATCCTCCATACCGGGGATGGAGCATGACATGCAACCTGAACCAACCGTGTCCATCAGACCGAGGACAGTAGGGCCGTGTCAAGTACGGGCGCAGTTGTCTACGCTGTGGGTGCCGATGCACGCACGCGTAAACTTCTGCATGACGTAGTTCGCCTCATTGCCGCCGCCTCGCGAAGAGCCGGTGGTCATGACAGCGTTAGGACCATATTCGTCAATTATGGCCTGCATCTTAGATGCGGTGAAATCCAGCGCCTCGTCCCAGCTTACGCGCTCAAGATCCGCGCCCTTAGTGCGGCGGATCATCGGGTGCAGTACGCGAGGAGTCAAGATCTTGGTGTCGTTGATGAAGTCGTAGCCGCTCATGCCCTTAAGGCACAGCTCGCTCTGGTTGGTGATGCCGTTGAGCGGTTCGGTACCCACGACCTGGCCGTTTTGGACCAAGAGGTTAAACTGGCAACCGGCGCCGCAATACGGGCAGATCACTTTATGCTTCTCCATGACACCCTCCTTCCTTTCTCTGCTACCGAATACTCGGTACTTATTTGACAATCATTGGGCCTGTCGCCCGACGCTTACGCCTCGTTTTCGATGGTGGCGCGGGCACGCTCGGCAGTCAGTTCTGCCAGACGCTCCTCGTCCACCAGGGTGAGGCCCTTGGTCGGACACGCCTCGGCACACGCCGGACCGCCGGGACGGTCCACGCACAGGTCGCACTTGAGCACGAAGCTCTTAGTCTGCGAACCCACGCGCACGTCGCCCATCAAGACGGGGACCTGCGTGGTCGCCACGCTCACGGCGCCAAAGGGGCAGGCCATGACGCAGCTCTTGCAGCCGATGCAGTTGTCCTCGTTAACACCGATGCGATGGTTCTTTGGATCAAAGAACAAGGCGCCCGTGGGGCAGGCCTTGGCGCACGGGGCATCCTCGCAGTGATGGCAAGCCACCGGTGCGGAGATCTCGTACGTACGCGTCACGCGCAAGCGCGGCGCGGCGATGTTGCCGGGAATATCGTGTGCCTCGATGCACGCCGCCATACAGGTTTGGCACCCAATGCAGCGTGAGGAATCGGCTACGACTCGTTTATTGCCCATGTTGTTCACTCCCTCCTGAATCCCATGCCAGAGAGACCCTGTCGACGTTGCCCCGGACCGCCCGTGGCCCGGCATCGGCGTATCGAGTGCATGCGGCGAAACAGGCACTTCGATAGAATTCCTCCAACGATATACAGGTTAAATATACGCAGTTGCAGGTGGCAAACTTGAGCATAGGCCCTGCAATACGGGTGTATTGCAGGGGTTTTGGCAGGTTGGAACTATTCTCGGATAGCTATAAAGGTGAGTGTATTACATGCGTACGCCTCAGAGATTTTTACGCGCTCTCGTTTTGGATGTACTACGCTTGTATTCGTGTTTATGGTTATCAACTTGAGTGAAATAAAGTAATCGTTATAAGATGCTCAAGTATCGGCACATGCCGCATTTGACCGACTATATTGCACGCTCATTAAGGGGGCCAGTGATGTCATCGACTCAAAAAAGAGCCATCCTGCAGGTGCGCATTCGCGAGGAAGACAAGCAGCATGCCGAGCATCTCTACGACGCCATGGGCACATCGCTCGCCGAGGCTGTCCGTCTATTTGTCGCGCAGAGCATTTTGATGCGCAAGCTCCCCTTTCAGCCGGTCGCCGTGCGTTCCAAGGACGGCACGGCCGCCTATGGATCGCTCAAAGCATATGGGGACCCCAATCGCCGCTCCGAAGAGCGCAATGCCTGGATTGAGTACCTTGCCACAGAAAGCGACGATTCGATTTTGGGTCCCGAGGAAGTAGATATCCATGAGTAGCACCATCATCGACGAGACCGTCATCCTGCGCTACCTGCTTGACGACGACGAGGTTCTGTCACCGCGCGCCGCCAAGGTCATCGCCACGCGCACCGCTCGCGTCTACCCCGAAATCATCACGCGCGTCGTGGTCACGCTGCGCGACGTCTATAAGGTTCCCCGCGTTGAGATTACTGCGGCCATGAAAAGGCTGCTCGATGACGTCATGGTCGACGAGCCCACCGTTGTCGCCCTTGCCGTCAAACTCTTTGGCAAGACCCATATGGACTTTACCGACTGCCTCCTCGCAGCCCGAACCGCCATCTACAACGATGATGTCGTGAGCTTTGGCAAGCCCATCATCCAAGGCATGATCGATTACCGCCGCAAGCGCCAAACCGCGGCCGACGCTCGCGACCGCGCCGCCGAAGCCCGCAGCCGAAGCACCGACTCCACCATCGACAAACTCCGCCACCGCCCCCGCAGATAAACCCATCCCCACCTAAGTTGCGGTGAAATACAGACTGATTTATGCCTTTAAAGGCCTCAACAGTCCGCATTTCACCGCAACTTATTGAAGGTGGACCGCGAACGATTTCGCTATCGGGATTCGGCGTAGGGTTTTGTTGTCGGAATGCCGTAACCGCGCATCATGGCACCGAACGATTCTACGTCGTAGGTGTCCGAGAGTTTGAAATGAATGATGTTGTGGCCCATGGCGCGAAGGTTCGCGTCGCGCATGAGGGCCGCTCGATACGTTTTTGCCGCCGCCTGCTCGGGATCATTTTGAGCCTCGTCTTCAAACTTGCCTAGCCCATGCAGCTCTGCCAGCGTCCATGAGCTGTCTGACATCTGCCAGCCATAATCTGCTAGATAATAGCCAGCGTTTCCCGGTCGCGTTATCTCAACTTGAAGCTCGGGCGCGACAACCCCAGCGAGAATCATCGCTGCTCTCGCCTCAGACTCGCCGCCATTGTCTGACCTGCCGTCCATATACTCAAAAACGTCAAAAGCACGCGCGATGCCATGCAACCCTCGGCAATTTGCCTGCGCATATGCTCGCAGCTCTTCGCGTTCGACATCGTACTCACGGGCCAAGCCATCGACATAGCCCAGCGCATAGCGAAAGGCGCTCGTTCGGGCGATATCAACAACCGTTCGACATGGATCCGTCAGTGTAAACAGACCTAGCCGCCACACTTCGCCCGCCCGCCAGCGTTTGTATTCAACGAACTCATACGTATCACGCCTTGTAGACCGTGGCAGCAGTACTTGCACTTTATCCAGAAGCGTATACGCCGAGCCGATGCCGTAGAGCAGCGCTGCTGTCGATCCGCAAAACACAGCATCCGGTTCAACGACCGCAATAGCGGATGCCAGCTGAAAGATGCGATCTTCAACCCCAAGATTATTCCAATAGACCGGATCCGCATACACGTGGTTGTAAAGACGAAGCATGAGCTCTTCCTGCATAAGCTCACGCGCACGGCGTTCATCCCAAGGATCAATTGTTATAAGCAGCTGTCCATCTTGATGAATTCCAACGGCCGAGAATAGCATCCTTGCATATGACTGCGGAAAATGTTTGCCTTTATCGAGCATGGCCAACCCCATAACCATCACGGCGGAGAGAATACCATTACGCTATCGCATGCTTCCGTCCGCAGGCCTTACCAAAAGCTGACCAAAAGCTTGACGCCTCAGGTCAGAGCTTCAAAAAATATTTCCACTCTCGGTAGACGGTCGCTACGACCCTCCCAACGGCATCAAAATCCAACCTTACAAATAGTTGCGGTGAAATACGGACTACATGGGCCATAAAAGCCGAAAAACAGTCCGTATTTCACCGCAACTTAGAAGGGGATGTGGGGTCCCGGCATGTATATGAAAATGGCTCTGGTCCCAAAAGGAATCAGAGCCATTCATCTATCTTATGGAGCGGGCGACGGGAATCGAACCCGCGTCATCAGCTTGGAAGGCTGGGGTTCTACCATTGAACTACGCCCGCAAGATATGGTCGGGACGACAGGATTTGAACCTGCGACATCCTGCTCCCAAAGCAGGCGCGCTACCAAACTGCGCCACGTCCCGAAGGTGTTGAGCAGCTAAGGTCTAAACCTTGCGTGTCCCAAAGCGAAGGAAATTATAGGGGAGACTCCCCGCCTGTGCAAGCGCAGAAACCCTAGCTCCTCGAATGTGCGACAAAACGACTATGGAGCAGGCCGATCACAAATGCCACCACGGCAACCGGCGCCCACGCGGCACCGATATCCGCCAACGGCAGCGCATCAAACGGCAGCCACGTGCCCCCAAAGAACGCATCGCGGACCGAGGTGATCACGCTCTGCACGGCAACCACACCGCCAACCCAGACCCACACCTGCGGATGAGCGTCGCAAAAGCCGTGTACCAAACCCATGAGAACCAGCACGATGGCGACGGGATACAAGGCGTTAAGCATGGGCACCGAGAACATAAGGATCACGTCGAGGCCCACGTTGGAGAGCACGCACGAAAACGCCGCGAACACAAAGGCATGGATCGCGAAGGGGCGGCGCATGGCCCCCTCGGAAGCCTCCGCTCCCCCTTCAACTACGTACGTCTCACAGAAATAGCGCGAGCAGCAGCTAATAAGACCGACGCACACGTTCATGCAGGCGAGGAAAAAGATCGCGAAGACCACGACCGTGCCAGCAAGCCCAAAATGCATGGAGGCCGAACGAGCGAGGATGGCAGCGCCGTTGGTGGCATCGGGCATAACCGTGCCGAGTTGCATTCCGGCAAGCGCCAGGCCGCAGTAGATGATGGCCATGAGCACGCCGGCGATCACACCCGAACGCGAGATCTCGAAGGCCACGCGCCTATCGTCGGTAACGCCCAACTCGTGGATGGTCTCGGCGATGATGATGCCGAAGGCGAGCGACGCGAGCAGGTCCATGGTCTGATAGCCAGTCAAAAAGCCCTGCACGGCGGCGCCTGCATCGTAGGGAGCCTGAGGCGCGGCAGCCGGTCCCAGTGGCGAGACCACGGCGGCACCCACGACCAACACGATGAGCGCAATGAGCGCGGGGCCCGTAATGCGGCCGAGCACGCGCGTGATGACACCCGGGCGCAGCGTGAGAGCAAACGCGACGACAAAGAAGCCAACGGCAAACACCAGACGAGCCGTGCCAAGCGAAACGCCCTCGGGCAGCAGCGGCACCAGCATCTCGAAGGCCGTGGAGCTCGTACGCGGAATGGCCAGGCACGGGCCGATGGCCAGATACACCGCCGCAACAAAGAACTCACCGAACTTGGGGTGCACGCGGCCGGCAAGCTCGCGCGCCGTTCCGGCAAGCGCCACGGCGATAAAGCCCATGACGGGCAGGCCGATGGCGGCGATGAGAAAGCCGAGCATGGCGACCGGCGTGGCTGAACCTGCTTGCAGCGCCAGCAGCGGCGGAATGATAAGGTTGCCGGCGCCAAAGAGCATCGAGAACAGGGCGATGCCGACGGTAACGACATGGTCGGAGCGCAGACCACGCGAGGCGGATGAGGCCATAGACACACCTTTCGGGTCGAAACAAAAACGGGACGGGCAAAAGACCCGTCCCGCAAGTATATACGCTCTAGCAGGCTAAATCGCGCAAAGCGTCAATCGCGGTATCGACTTCCTCGTCCGTGTTGAAATACCCAAACGAGAAGCGAACGATACCCTGGCGCTCGGTCCCGAGTGCGCGGTGCATGAGCGGAGCGCAATGGGCGCCGGGGCGCGTCGCAATCCCCCACCCTTGCATGAGCGCGTCCGAGATCTCAGCAGAGTCGATATCACCCACGTTGAGTGAGACGATCGCCGAGCGCACGGGCTGGTCAAACGCACCGTAGAGCGCAATGCCGGGAATTTCGCGAACACCGGCGAGGAAGCGCTCTGCAAGCGAGCGCTCATGCGCCGCAATCGCCTCGACCCCGCCTTGTGCCTCGATAAAGTCGAGACCTGCGGAAAGGCCCGCGATGCCGTGGCCGTTGAGCGTGCCCGCCTCAAGGCGCGTGGGCCACTCAAGCGGCTGCAGTGGGTCGAAGCTGTGCACGCCCGTGCCGCCCATGGCCCACGGAGCCACGTCAATGCCCTCCGCCACGGCCAGGCCGCCGGTACCTTGGGGTCCCATGAGCCCCTTGTGGCCGGTAAAGCACACGATGTCGAGGCCCATGGCCTGCATATCGATACGCGCCGTACCGGCTGACTGAGAGGCGTCGACGATCACCAGCGCGCCGGTCGCATGGGCCATGGCAGCCACGCGTGCAATGTCGACCGCGTTGCCGGTCACATTGGAGGCGTGCGTCACCACCACGGCACGCGTGCCCGACGTGACCAGCCGCTCGAGCTCGTCGTAGTCGAGCACGCCGTTGGTATCACAGTCCGCATGCTCAACCGTCACACCCTGTTCCGTCGCCAAGCGGTTGAGCGGGCGTAACACCGAGTTGTGCTCGAGCACCGTCGTGACCACGCGATCACCGGGACGTACCACGCCGTTGATGGCGGTGTTGAGCGCCGCCGTAGAGTTGGGCGTAAAGCACACATGGTCCGCCCTCGGGCAACCCAAAAGGCGCGCGAGCTTGGCGCGACAACCGTGAATCGTACGAGCGGCATCGAGGGCACCCGACGTGGCGCCGCGCCCGGCATTGCCGAGCGAACACATCGCCTGCGCCACGGCATCGATGACCTCCTGCGGCTTGTGCATGGTCGTCGCCGCGTTATCCAGGTAGATCATCGCACGACCTCCCACATATCAATCACGGTATAGCCCTCGGTGGGAACGCCCGCCGCGGCGAGTTCGCCGCGCAGCAGCTCCTCATCGGCAGGCAACGCCTTCCACGCCAGACCGCAGCCAGCAGCGACCTCCCCGGGCACGGGAATCGTTCGCCCGGGAAGGCCGCGCTCGATGCACAGGGACTCGCACCCCATGGCGGCCGCCGTGGTGGGAAACGTGATGACAAGCGCCGGGCGCTTCTCCCTCATGGCAACTCCAACCAATACGCTACGGGCGCACGACGCGCACGGCCTGCTCCATCTTCTCCACGATCACGTACATGTTGGTGACCTCGCCCACCGCGAGCTGGTCTTTAATGCCATAGTGATCCAGGCAGGTACCACAGGTGAGAATCTCGACACCCTGCTCGGCCAGGCCCTTCAGGTCATCGAGCACCGGCGAGCCCTCGACGGTGAGCTTGGCGCCGCCGTTGTAGAACAGCATGGTCGCGGGCAGCTCCTCCTGCTGCGTCACGGCAAAGATAAACGCCTTCATGAGTTTGTGGCCCAGCTCGTCGTCGCCGCGGCCCATGCAGTCGGTGTAGACGGAAATGACGAGCTTGCCCTTGCCGGCGCTGGCATCACAGAAGGCAGCGCCATCCTGCTCGGGATCGGCCACGGCAACGGCACCGGCGGTCGCGACAGTCACGCGCCACTCGGCGTCAGAAACCTTCTCGACCGAGGCCGTGCACCCCTTCTCCTGCGCCATCTTGGAGATGTTCTTGACGGCGGTCTCGTTATCGACCGAGGTCACCACGGCACCCTCGCCATCGAGCTGTTTGAGCGCCTTAAGCGTCTTGACGACGGGCAGCGGGCAGGCATCGCCCATGGCATTGACTTCAATCTTGGTAGACATAGTTACATCCTTTCAAAAGGGACCGCCCAGAACAGTAGGCAGTCGCATAAACGGTTTTCCTTAATGCACAACGTGGACGGCAGGACCGCCCGGCTCCGCCTCGCACACGCGCCCGACAACGGCCGCGATGCGCCCCTCGGCACGTAAACGGCGCGCAAGCTCATCCACATCGGCAGCAGGCGCCGCAATAAGCAAACCACCCGAAGTCTGCGGATCGTACAGCGCATCCAACATGCCCGGCTCCAGCTCATCGTCAGCCGTCACGCGCGGGCCAAAGAAGTCCTGGTTGCGGTAGGAGCCCGCGGGGATAATGCCCAGACGCGCCATGTCGAGCACCTGGTCAAAGAGCGGCACTGACCCCGACGCAAGCTCAACCTGCACGCCCGAGCCCTCAGCCATCTCGCACGCGTGCCCGATCAGGCCAAAGCCCGTGATGTCGGTACAGCCGTGAAGCTCGAGTCCCTCGGCCAGACGAATCGGGGCCTCGTTGAGGGTGCGCATCGAGTCAAACATGGCTGCGGCCTCGTCCTGCTCGATGAGCTCGCCCTTAATGGCCGTGGTGATGATGCCCGAGCCGATCGCCTTGGTCAGCAGCAACGCATCGCCCACGCGCGCGCCGCTGTTGGCGAGCATACGGTCAAGCGCGACAAACCCGCTCACGGACAGGCCGTACTTGGGCTCGTCGTCGTTGATGGTATGGCCGCCCGCGATGGAGCAACCCGCCTCGACACACTTGTCGGCGCCGCCCGCCAGAATCTGACCGGCAACCTCGATGCCCAGACAACTGGGTATGCAGAGTAGGTTCATGGCATGGCTCGGCCGCCCGCCCATGGCGTAGATGTCCGACAGCGAGTTGGCCGCGGCAATCTGGCCAAACAGAAACGGGTCGTCGACCATCGGCGGGAAGAAGTCGATGGACTGCACAAGCCCCAGGTTCTCCCCTACGCGGAAGACGCTCGCATCGTCAGAGGTATCGAACCCCACGAGCAAGTTGTCGTTATGCACATTTGGCAAGTCGCCCAGAACCTGGGCGAGGGCTCCGGGAGCCAACTTAGCGGCTCAACCGCTCGCGGCAGTCATAGACGTAAGCTTAATCTGATCGTCAGCCATCGATACCTCCTCTCATCGGTCAATCATTTTCTCCCAGTATACGCATGAATGCGAGCCTACGGCGGATGCATTAATTGAGCGCCTGTGCGCGAATCGCCGCGCCGATGGCACCGGCGAAGCGGGCCTGGGGCGAGGTGGTGACCGGCGACCCCAGCAGCGCCGCCAGCCGCTCCACAACGTAAGCGTTCTCGCACAAGCCTCCCGTCAGGTAGTACGGAGCACCCGTCGCCTGCCCGGCCATAGTGGCCACGCGCGAGACCACGCTGTCGATCACGCCACGCGCAATGTTCTCGCGCGGCTCACCGCGACCGATCAGGCTGATAACCTCACTTTCGGCAAACACCGTGCACATGCTGCTGATCTTGGTGGGCCCGCCGGAACGCGCCAGGACGGTCATCTGCTGCTGGGAAATGCCTAGGCGGTCGGCCATGATCTCCAAAAAGCGCCCCGTGCCGGCAGCGCACTTGTCGTTCATGGCAAATTTGGCCACGCGACCGCCCTTGATCTGAATGACCTTGGTGTCCTGACCGCCCACGTCGATCACGGTGCCGTGGTCGCCAAACAGGCGCACAGCACCGGTACCGTGGCAGGTGATCTCGGTCACGACCTTGTGCGCATAGGGCACGGCAACACGGCCGTAGCCAGTCGCGACCACGCGAACATCGTCGCCCGTCACGTCGTAGCCGGCCGCTGCCAGTGCCTCGCGCAGCCGCTCGGAAGCATCGACCGAGGAAAACCCGGTTGGCCGCACGCACGTCCACGCCACCGAACCCTCCCCGTCGACCACAGCAGCCTTAGCCGCCGTAGACCCGATATCGATCCCGATCCCTATCATGGCTCTCTCCCAATCTAAACATCAAAGATAGCGGCGCGTTCAGGCGCCTTAGCTCTAGGTTTCTCAGGTGCCGGAGGTTGCCCCGAAAGAGGAGCGCAGCGTACTTTGGTACGCAAGCGACGGTTTGAGGGGCAAGATCCGGTGCCTGAGGAAGCTAGAGGGTTTCGATAAAGGCGGCGATGCGCGTCTCGATCTGACCCATGTCGCCATTGCTGTAATCGGTCTCAATCTTCATGTACGGAATGCCCGCACCCTCGACAGCCTCCTGCATGCGCGCGCTCTCAACGTTGAAGGTGTGGCAGGCCTGCAGCACGCTCTCTACCACGGCATCGACATGGTACTTCTCGCACATAGCCAGCGTGTTTCCCATGCGACCGTCGTTGGGCGTCATGACCGAGCAGTTGATGTCCAGGTAGCGGTCGGCGATGGCGCGCAGGATATCGGGAGCCTCCGGGTCGATCATCATGGCCGCCGTGCGCTCGCCCGAGCAGTCGTCCATGCACACGACCACACCGCCGTTGGACTCGATAGTACGGCCGATCTTGTTGATCACGCCGCCCACCGGGCAGCCGGTGATCAGAATGCGCTTGGCGTCTGCCGCGACCGGGCGCTCACCCGCGTCGTAGGTCTCGCGCAGCTTGGCAACCTTTTGCTCCAGCTGCTGCGTATAAGCCTCGATATCAAAGCTGAACGTACCGGCAAACATGGTGCTCATCAGGTCGACGCCGCTCATGGCCGCCGGCTGGTTGGCCTGCAGCGCAAACATGTCGAGCTGGGCCGCACGCAAGCGGTTGCGACGACGGACGGCAGCGCGCAGATCATCGTCGGTAATCGCGATGCCGTAGAAGTTCTCGAGCTCCTCCTTGAGCAGGCGGCACTCCTCGCACCAGCCCTCGCGCTCGTAGGCGCGATCGCGGCTCTGCGGCAGGTGCAGAATGTGCGTGCGCTTGAGCTCGTTGAGTAGCTCGTACATCTTCTTCTTGCCGTCGCAGGTGGTCTCGCCGATGATCATGTCGCTAAAGTACGTAAACGGGCACTTTTGCGAATAGGCAAAACCATACGTAGACTTGATGAGCGGGCACAGGTTTGCCGGCAGCACCTTCTCGGCCTCGGGAATCACCTCGTCGGACGTGCCGCACAGCGCCACGCTCGCAGCCCCCGCGGCATCGATAATCTCGAGCGGCGTGTAGCTGCACAGAAAACCGACCAGGCGATTACCCGCCTGCTTATAATCCTTGACGCGAATAAACGCCGCCTTGCGTTGCTCGTTGAACTCCTCAAACGTGGACGGCAACGGCTGCTCAATATTTTCCGACATATAACTCCTTAACAAACCTTTTAACCAACCAAGGAAACGGCTTTCCCAGGTGCCCGAGGTTGCCGCGAAAGAGGAGCGCCGCGTACTTTGGTATGCAAGCGATGGTTTGAACGGCAAGATCGGGTGCCTGGGGAAGCCGCTGGACCGGATAGCCCTAAATGGTTTCCAAGAAAGCCTCAATCCTGGTTTGCAGTTGGCCTGCATCCTCGCCGGCGTAGTCGGTCGTGATGTGCATAAACGGAATGCCGGCCTCCTCGGCGGCCTTCTCCACGGCAAACGACTCCATCTCGTAGAGCGTGCAGAACTGCAGGGCCACGTCGACGATACCGTCGGCATGCAGGTCCTTGGCCATCTGGACAATGTCCTTCATACGCTGGTCGTTGGGCGTAAAGACGGCGCAGTTGATCTTAAAGTAGCGCTCGGCGATGGCGTCGAGCATCTCGTCGACCGTCTCGCCGGATTCGTCGACCAGGTCCTTGTAGTAGCGCGAGCCCGTGCAGGATTCCTCGCCTACCACGACGCCGCCGGCCTTCTCGATAAGGTTGAACAGTTTCCAGTTGGGGACGGCCATGGGCGTACCGGTGTACAGGATGCGCTTGGTGCCCTTGGGCGCCACACCCTCGCCGGCCTCGACACGCTGCTCGCACTCGGCGGCCATCTCGTTGATGGCTCCGGTCAGACGCGGCGTGTCGTCCATAAAGGCGGCCTGAACGGTCAGCAGGCTGTCGAGACCGCTGATGGGCGCCGGGTCGGCAGCGCGCGTGGCAGCCAGGCGCTGCAGGGCGCGACGCTTCTCATTGACGGCGTGGATGGCGGCCTTCAGACGCTCGGGCGTGATCTTGACGCCGCACTCTTCCTCGATCTTGGCGGCGAGCTTCTTGACCTCGGCCTTCCAGGTCACGAGCGTCGACTCGTCGTGTACGTTGGGAATATCCATGACGTACATGTTCTTTTGCGTGGCAAAGAACTCGTAGGCCTTTTTCTTGCCGTCGCAGGTGTTCTCACCCACCACCAGGTCACTCGACTCAATGTAGGGGCAGACCTCGCCCAGCTTAAAGCCGGCAAAGCTCTTGATGAGCGGACAGGTGTTGCGCGGCAAGCGCTCCTCAACCTTGTCCGTTGCCCAGTCGGCACCCGAGCACAGGCCCACGGGGATGCCATCGCAGGCAAGCACGATCTCCTCGGGCACGTAGACGCAGAACGAACCGACGATCTTGGTGGCCTCGCCGGCCTCCTTCTTGTCGAGCATCTCCTTAATACGGCCGCTGTGGATGTTGGTGGCGACAAAATCCAGGTAGGACGTAGACTTGGGGCGATTGTTCTGCGCCAGGAACATATCGCCGTACATCTGGCCCACGGCGCCCAGCAGCATGTCGTGGTCGGCAAGATTCATGCCGAGGCTTTCCCACATCGGATGGAAATCGAATTCTTCAGCCATGACGGTTCCCCTCTCGAACCAAAAATGAATAGCTACGGTATTTCTGCACGGTGGGTGGCGAAAACCCAGCCGTGCTCAAACCCGGAATTTTGGGGAACCCGCTTTGCGGTCGATTATTTAGTTGTGCGTCGTCTCTCCCGGAGCCGTGAACATACCTGCTCATATGCGGCTCCGAGCCATATACAGGGCGCGCGCGGCAACGCGGCGAATGTATGTCGTCTGCGGCATGTGCGCACCCTCCTTTACAAGTTGAGGTCAACTATATCAACGGTCGTCGACCATGCGAACACCGTTGACATTCGTACGACAGCGTCGCGTGCCGTAGTTTAATAAATAATTATCTTTATTGATAAGAGTTTGTCATCCTTCATTCGGCGAACGGCAAGACAAAGCCGCCGAGGCCTATATCCCCGACGGCATTACCCGGCGCTATCGACAAACCAAATGGATCCTACTCGCATCGAAGTGCATGCGCAGGTTCTCGCCTGCCTGCGGCAGCTCGTCGACAGGCACGCCCACTTTGTTGACCTTCCACTGCAGACGCGTGGGCGCATCGACGCGCGGCACGTCCAGCAACACCAGCCGCTCAAAGCGCGAATCGCTCACACGGGCCACATGCAAGTCGTAACTGTTGCGACCCCGCTCCGCGCGATTGTCAACATGGAAGTAGCTTGCGCGAATGCCCAGGTACGCCACATTATCGGGAACCTCGCGACCCACGTTAAAGCTCATGCCCCAGTCGAGGGCCTCAACTTCTTCGTCGCCGATCTTGCGCGCCCGGCTTGTGTTCTTGCAGCCCGTCAGGCGCAGCGCCGCCAGTGTCTGCGGACGGCGGACCACGTCCTCGACGGAGCCGATCTCCTCAACATGCCCGTCGTGCATCACGCAGATGCGCTGGCACAGGCGGCACGCTTCGTCGATGTCGTGGCTCACGTAGAGCACGGTGCGGTTGCATACATCGAACAGGTCGAGCATATTCTGCTCGAGGGCGCTCTTAAGATAGGAATCGAGTGCGCTCATGGGCTCGTCGAACATAAAGATGCCCGGATGCGCCGCCACCATGCGCGCAAGCGCCACACGTTGCTGCTGACCGCCCGAGAGTCGCACGGGATAGCGGTCGGCAAAATCGGCCAGTCCAAAGATACCCAGGTAGCGCTCGGCAAGCTGCTTGCGCGCCGCGGCGTCGCCCGCATCCTTTACGCCGGCACATACGTTATCGGCCACTGTCATATTAGGGAACAGCTGATAGTTTTGGAACAGCAGGGCGCATTTTCGCTCCTGAGGCGACAGGTTGATGCCCGCTGCCGAGTCAAAAAAGGTCACGCCGTTGACGACGATCCTGCCCTCGTCGGGCGTCTCCACGCCGGCGATGCAGCGCAGCGTACAGCTCTTGCCGCAACCCGAGGCGCCCAGCAGTGCCACACGCTCCTCGCCGGCCTCAAGCTGCATGTCGAGCATAAACCCGGGATAGCGCTTTTTGATATCCAGAACGAGTGACATGACCTATCGACCTCCCTGCGGCGCCGCATCATCGCGCATGAGCTCGGCCAGCGCCTCGCGATCGATACGCAGCGCATCGCCGCCGACTGGGTCGAGCGAATCGCCCTGTCCGGCGAGATCTTTGGCCTGTTTGCGCTCCGCACGGGAAAGGCCCCGCTCGCGATACTTTTGCGAATGAGCGGTGTACATGTTGATGAACAGGATGACCAGGAAGCTAAAAACGATCACGACGACGACCCAAAAGAGGGCCACCGACGTGTTGCCGCCCATCCACTCAAAGTAGATGGCAATGGGAATGGTCTGCGTAATACCGGCGTAGTTGCCCGCAAAGAACAGGGTGCAGCCAAACTCGCCCATCGCGCGGGCAAAGGCGAGTACCGTGCCGGCGGCAATCGAGGGCCAGCCAAGCGGCATCATAAGCTTGGTAAAGATGCGACGCTCGGACCAGCCCAGCGTGCGCGCCGCATCGAGCATTTGCGTGTCGAGGCTCTCAAAGGCACCGAGGGCCGTTCGATAGACCAGGGGGAACGACACCACCACGGCAGAGATCACCGCCGCAGGCCACGTAAAGACAATCGAGATACCGTGCGCGATAAGCCACTGGCCCACCCCGGTCGAGCGGCCAAACAGCATGAGGAGCAGAAAGCCGCAGACCGTGGGCGGCAGCACCATAGGGATGGTAAAGACCGAGTCGAGCAGGCCCTTGATGCGACTCGAGGTACCCATAGTCTTCCACGCGGCGAACAGGCCCAGCGCAAAGGAGATCAGCAGGGCAAGGCCGCTCGTTTTTATGGACACCCAAAACGGGCGATAGTCGATGTCGCACAAAAAGGAGGTCAGAGAGGTCCAGGGCCCCTGCTCATCCCGCAATACGACAGACGATGCTTCTACCATTTGAGCGCTATCAAGCCAACGCGCGCCGCCCTTGGCATCACCCGAGTCTGATGCAATCACCACATAGCGGTCCCCATCCGCACCGCGCTCGTCAAAGCCATAGGTATACCCGCCGGAATCAAACGTTGTTTCCGCCGTGACATACCAAGGAAGATCCACGTCCCCCAGCTGCGCACCTCCCATGCAGTTTGCGCTGTCGAGCTTACAGACGAGGGCCTTGAGACCCGATACGCACTCGTTGTCCTGCGGATCCAATCCATACTTCTCGACCGCCTTGGGCGATATCCACACCACAACGCGATCGGCAGCAGGCGCCACCACAAGGTCCACGTCCTCGTCAACGGGAAACCGGTAGCCCTCAGGCTGGCCCTCCATGGCACGAGCGGTCCCCTTGGCCAACCGCTCAAAACCCTCGATCCCATAGGAAAGCCCATGAGCGGTCGCAGCAGCCTGGGCCCCGTCCTCAGCGTCCCCAGCAAACGCAAATCCCGGCACCCAGCAAAGCGCGAAGGTCAAAGCACAGGCGACAAGCATGCGGAATCTATTAAGCACGAAAAGCTCCAAGCGAATACAAGGACGGAGTGAAACACAAAACGATGGAATTATCGCGCCAAGCCGCACTACGCGGAAAGCTCAAAGCCGTACTTGGCCCAAATCTTCTGAGCCTTCTTGTTGGTCAGGCAGAAGTCGATGAACGCCTTGGCCTCGTCGGCGTGCTCGGAGCTCTCGGCAACGGCACCCGGGTACACGATGGGCTTGTGCGAGTCCTCGGGGCACACGAAGGCCTCCTCGATGCCGTCGTAGCGGAAGATGTCGGAGCTATAGACAAAGCCAGCCACGCAGTCGCCCGTGGACACATAGGCGGCGGCGGTACCAACTTTGTCAGCCAGGGCTACCTTGTCGGCGATCTCAGGCGCGTACTCGCCGTCGTCGCCCTCGGTGCCGGTGTAGAGGCCCCCAGAAGCCAGCGCCTGGTTGGCGTACTTGCCGGCGGGAACGGTCTTGGCGTCGCCAATGGCGATCTTGCCGTCCAGATTCGCGACGTCGGCGATGGCCTCGACCTTGGTGTCGGAGCCCTCGGCGCGAATGATCACAAGGTCGTTGACGAACATGTCCTCACGCGTATCGACGTCGACGAGCTCGGCGGCCTCGGCGTCGTCCATGGTGCCCTTGGAGGCCGTGATGAGCACGTCGACGGCGGCACCGGCGCGCATCTGCTCGACAAGGTCGCCAGACGCCTTAAACTGCGTGTCGGCAAACGTAGTGCCGGTCTGCTCGGTGTAGAGCTCCTGAACCTCGGGCAGGGCCTTCTCGAGCGAGTTGGCGGCAAAGACCTGCAGCTCGACAGCCTTCTTCTTAGAGGAAGACTTGGCGGAGCCGGCATCGGATCCGGCCGGCTCGGACGTCTTGCTGCCCGAGCAGCCAGCAAGACCAAGGCCGGCAGCGGCGACAGCAGAAAGCGAGACGAATCCGCGGCGAGAAACCATATCGAACATATTCAACCCTTTCGGACCTTGTGCCCGGGTACCCCACCGCGGGCTTTAATCTGCAATCAGATTATACTTTTGCGCGAATAATGTTAGTGAGAAATTATTCTCGCTGAGAATATAGTTTCGAGTTACCGTACACCTCGGCGTCGATTCGGCGGAAAACAAAAGCGGAGCGACCGATAAGGTCGCCCCACCGCAGGTAAACCGCTTAATTGGTATGTCCGCCGCCCGCTGTCATCTGAGCCGCATGCTCCAGCTGGTCTGCTATGGCCTCCCAGCTTTCGCGGGCGGCCTTCGTAGAACCGGGAAAGTTTACGACAAGTGTATGACCTCGTTGCATGCAAATAGCGCGCGAGAGCATGGCGCGGCGCGTCTTGGTCATCGAGTACGCGCGAATCGCCTCTGCAATACCCGGTACATCGCGGTCGCAGACGGCACGCGTCGCCTCGGGCGTCACATCGCGCATCGAAAGCCCCGTGCCGCCGCAGGTGAGCACGACATTGGCGTGGCACTCATCGGCGGCTTCCACAATGGCATCACCAATCTCGCTGACGTCGTCGCGCACGACCACATGTGAGGCGACCGTCCAGCCCTGCGCTTCGATAAGCTCCTCGAGTGCGGCTCCGGCCTCGTCCTGCGCAAGATCGCGCGTGTCCGAGCACGTCACGATCGATATCTTCAACTCCATAGTCTTCCTCCTACAACACCGTTCCCTCGGGCAGGTCGACACGCACGACATCCACGACGTCGCCCGCCTTGAGGTCGCACGGTCCTTCGTCAATACGCAGCAGGCAGTTGGCCCGCTGCATCGTGCCGAGCAGCGCCGAATTCTGCGTCTTGGCCTCGGTCACCAACAGCTCACCGGTCTCGGGGTCGCGCGAAACCGTGGCGCGATCGAAGAAGCGTCGGTCCTGGCGCTTTTTCACACTGTGGGTAAGAACCGCTCGCTGCACGGGGCGCGCCCCCTTGGCAAAACCACGCATCTTGCGAATCGCCGGGCGCGCGAGCATCTCAAAGCCCACATACGCCGCGGCCGGATTGCCTGAAAGCCCCAGGTAGGGCTTACCCCCGAGCAAGCCAAACGTGATGGCCTTGCCCGGACGCATCGAAATGCTGTCAAACAGCACCTCGCCCTCGCGCCGGACGAGCGCCGTCACGTAGTCGTAATCGCCCGCCGAGGCGCCACCGCTCGTAATGACAAAATCGCACTCCTGCACGGCGCGATGCACCAGTTCGGCAATCGCCTGCTCATCGTCGGGCGCAATGCCGTAGAACACGGGCTCGGCTCCTGCATCGAGCGCCTCGGCCATCAACGCCGAGGAGTTGGAGTCGCGAATCTGCCCGCGCGCCGGCACGTTACTCGGTGCGACCAGTTCCGTGCCCAGCGAGATGATGCCCACACGCGGGGCAGCGTGCACCTTCACGCTCGCGTATCCGGCGCTTGCCAGCAGACCCGCGCCCGCCGGAGCCACGACCTCGCCGGCGCGCATCACAGCATCGCCGGCATGGGCCTCCTCGGCGGCAGAGCGAACGTTCTCCCCTACCTTGGCCGGCGCCGAGAAGCGAACGTGCGAGCCCTCGTTGCCATCGCCGTCAAGCACGTCGACGATCTCGTATTTCACTACGGCGTCAGCACCCTCGGGCACCGGCGCGCCCGTCATGATGCGGACGGTCTCGCCCGTGCCGACCACGCCCTCAAAGACATGGCCCGCTGCCTCGTGTCCGATAACGTCGAGCGTCACCGGCGTCTCACCAGACGCCTGCGCCAAGTCCGCCGAGCGCACGGCATATCCGTCCATAGCGCTGTTGGCAAACGGCGAGATGTCGATATCGGCCACCGCGTCCTCGGCCAAGGGAAGACCGGCGGCCTGCCACACGGGAATCTCGACGAGATCGGTCGGAGCAACGTGCGACAGAACGATCGACTGCGCGTCCTCCAGCGGAATGAGTTTCTCTGCCATATGCACCTCTTTAATGCCACGGCGCACAACAGGGACGCCGATTCTTTATGCTTGTCTCAGTATAATCCCCCGACGCGCGACCGCGATTTGGCCTGTACCCGCAAATACACCTGTCGGCCGCAAGCCGCGAAACAGAATGGAAAGCAACCCACCGGCTCGTCGCGCTTGCCACGTTTTATAATGCTTGCGTTGCAACCTAAAAGAGGAATATATGGCTCATAACAACAAACCCGAAAGCGCAAACGAAGCGCAGGATCATTCCCAGCCGCTCGACGATGGCGGCTTTTTCTCCCTTAGCGACGTCATCATGGCCGGCAGGCGTCAACTCACCCGCTCCGAGCAGCTCTTGGCCGCCGACACACGCCGCAACGCCCGCAACCTGTTTGCAAGCGCCAAACTGCTCGCGCTCGTCGTCATCGTCTCGCTCGCCATGGGTGTTGCCGCTTGGGCATTTTTGGCCTCGCTGAATATCGCGACCGATTATCGCGAGCACCACGTGTGGATTTACGCGTTGCTTCCCGTTGTGGGCGTTGCCACCGCATGGGTGTACAAAAACCACGGCCTTGCCGCCAAACGAGGTAACAACCTGGTCATCGACTCCGCCCTGGGCACACGCCTTATCCATATGCGCATGGCCGTCCTCACCTTCGTCTGCTCCACACTCACGCACCTAACAGGCGGATCGGCCGGCCGCGAGGGCGCCGCGGTGCAGATTGGCGGCACCATCGCCAGCAACATCTCGAGCCTCGCCCACCTCAAAAAGCATGACCACCACGACCTCATGCTCGCCGGCATCTCGTCGGCCTTTGGCGCCGTATTCGGTTCACCCCTCGCCGGAGCCTTCTTTGGCATGGAGATGTGCTTTATCGGCAAGATCGACTACACCGCGGGCATCTACTGCTTAGTCGCCTCGTTTACCGGCTACTTCACATCACTCGCCCTGGGTACCGAGTACGAAGCGAATGTCATCGCCAGCGTTCCCGCCATGACGCCCAAGACAGTCGTCATCGTTGTTATCAGCGCCATTATCTTCGGTCTGACGGCACGCCTCTTTGCGTGGTCGGTTCGAACCGTCAAGAGCCTGTACGGTCGCTTTATCACCAATTACCTTATTCGCGCACTCATAGGCGCGCTCGTGGTTTTGGCCGCCTATGCCCTCCTCGACGCCTGGGACTACGCCGGCCTTTCCACGTGGCTTTCCGGCGCCGGATTTGCCGGCAACACCACCCTGGCGGACGCAGCCATCAAGCTAGTCGTCACGGCGCTCACCTTGGGCGCCGGCTTCCAAGGCGGCGAGGTCACGCCCCTGTTTGGCATCGGTGCGGCACTTGGTGGCTGGATCGGTTGCCTTACCGGGCTCGATCCCAGTTTTCTGGCGGCTCTCGGCATGCTCGGCGTGTTCTGCGCCGGCCTCAACGTGCCCATCACCACCTGCATGATGGCCATCGACCTGTTCCACGGCACGGCCGCCGGGTTCTTTGTCATCGTGGCCTTCATCAGCTACCTAACCGGCGGACACCGCGGCGTGTACCCCGCCCAGCGCATCATCTCACCCAAGCGCCGTTCGCTTATTGTGGATGAGGGCGGTACGGTAGCGGATGCTATCGAGCGCCACAACGACCTGATAGAGTAGATGTAATAATCGCCGTGCAGCCACAATCGGGAGCAATTCGACCTGAGCGCGACCGCACTGTCATGTCACACGCCGGGAGTCGCCCCATGCACGCAACTGATTTTGGTCGCACGCTCATCATCGCCAACCCAGCCGCCCAGTCGGGCGCCGCGCACGAGGTTGCCGAGCGCCTGCAACGCTTTTTGGACATGACTGCACGCACATCCCAGTTTGACCTGGTGCTGACCGAGCGCATGGGACACGCCAAGGAGCTGGCCACCCAGGCAACGGGCTATCGCACCGTTATCGCTCTTGGAGGCGATGGCGTGATCCACGAGGTCGTCAATGGCTTGATGGCGCAAGAAAAGGCAGTTCGACCGGCGCTTGCCGTCCTGCCCGTAGGCTCCGGCAACGATTTTGCCCAAACGCTCGGTATCGATGATTTCTCCGGCAAGGATTTTGGCGCGCTGCTCACCTGCGAGCTGCAGCGTCAGGACATCGGGCGCATTCGCTCTTGGAGTCCTGCGAGCGGCAGCGGCGAGGCTACCGTTGAGTACTACGACCAGACGCTTTCGATCGGCATCGATGCCGCCATCGGCCTTGGCACCGCCGAGCTGCGCAAAAAGACGGGTCTCACCGGCGCGCCGCTCTACACCCTCTCGGGACTTGAGCAGTTTGGCCTACGCTATCGCAACTACCCCATGACAGCCAGCTTTGACGGCGCGCCCGCCGAGCGCGTGAGGGCGATCATCATGGCGATTCAGCTGGGCCCCACGTATGGCTCGGGCTATCGCATCTGCCCCGATGCCGACCCCTGCGACGGCATGCTCGACGTCTGCTACGCATGCGGCCCCGTCCCTCGCGCGATTGCCCTGCCTATGTTCCTCTCGGCCAAAGACGGCCACCACACCAAGCTGCCACCGGTTCGCATACGACGTTGTCGCCATGCCGAGCTGACCTTTGAGGAGCCCGACTACCCCATCCAGGCCGACGGCGAGCCCGTTGTCGCCTCGCGCATCGAGGTCGACATCCTCGCCGGCGCCCTCCATGTCTGGCACCCCACCCGCTAACCACCCCTAAGTTGCGGTGAAATAGGGACTGTTTATGTAGCTAAAGCCGCAAAACAGTCCCTATTTCACCGCAACTTATGAGTAGGCTATTCGTCGCTGCCCGGTTTGCGACGGTTGGCCTTTTTAATCGCGTTGAAGTGCTTGTCATTGAGCCTGCGCTGGCGAGAGCGCTGAGGCACCTTGGTCTTTACGCGTCGGCGCGGTGGACGCCCGCGACGCTCAAGCTCAGCGCGCAGCTTACGCAGGCAGCTGCTACGGTTTTGGAACTGACTGCGGCTCTCGCGCGCCGTCACGGTAATCCCCGAAGGGATATGCTTCATGCGCACCGCCGAGTCCGTCGTGTTCACGCCCTGTCCGCCCGGACCCGTCGCGCGAAACACCTGAACCTCGCAATCGCGTGCCAACTCCTCGACCGACATCTCGGCATAGTGCGCATACTCACGCCATCCCATCTTGTTCTCATCCATATCAACACCTCCCCTCATACAAAAAATGTGACAAAGGGACAGTCCCTTTGTCACATCGCATACCAATCGCTTGTGTTGCGCGCTTAGGCGAAGGTAATCTCGCCGGTCTCGCAGTCCATATCGGCGATACGAGCCAAGCTCTCGACGCGGAAGCCGCGCTCGCGGAGCTTATCGCCACCGCCCTGGAAGCCCTTCTCCACCGCAATGCCAATACCGGATACCTCGGCACCCGCAGCCTCGCAGATCTTGATAAGACCCTCGAGCGCGCAGCCGTTGGCCAAAAAGTCGTCGATAATCAGGACCTTGTCACCCTCGGACAGGAAGCGCTTGCCAACGATGACCGGGTACTCCTTCTGCTTGGTAAAGGAGTAGATGGTCGTGGCATACTGCTCGCCGTCGAGGTTGATGGACTGCGCCTTCTTGGCAAAGACAACCGGCACGCCGCCAAAATGCTGGGCCGCGATGCAAGCCATGCCAATGCCCGAAGCCTCGATCGTCAGGATCTTGTTGATCTCGACACCCTCGAACAGACGGGCCCACTCAGCACCCATGTGGTCGAACAGCTCAACGTCGCACTGGTGGTTGAGGAAGGCATCAACCTTAAGGACGTTACCGGCCTTTACGATGCCGTCATGGCGAATACGATCCTCAAGCTCCTGCATGGCGCAACCCCTTCTCGCGGCAACGATACCGCGCGATTAATAAACGTTGTTCGATAGTCTACCACGGACCGACCCCCGCCCGCCCCACAAGCCGCATCGCACCACAAACCAGTCTTTTTGGGACGGCGCGAATCGTGGCAGACAGCCTCCCAAAAAGCTAATGGCGGGCGCGCATCTTCACCAAACGCACCATGGCGAGCGCAAAGCCCACAGCGGCCACAGCCATAAGCACGTAGAACACCGAGCGAAAGCCGAACAGGAACACATCCGGACGGCCTGCAACAAAACTGGTCACGGCCTCGCCCATCGCCACGCTCATCTGCCCATAGAGGATATGCGAACCTGCCGTAATACCCAGCGCCATGCCCGCATAGCGCGCCAAGCTGCCCAAGCTACCTGCAAAGCCAAGTGCCTCGCGCGGAGCCGAGCCCATATACAGCGAGTTATTGGGACTCTGGAAAATCGACGTACCGCACGACATAAACGCGACGCAACACACGATCACAGGGATAGAAGAGTGCTCGTCGAGCGTGCTTACCGCAAAGAGACCGCACACGTACAAGCCCAGACCGACCGCCGTGGGGCCCTCGCAGCCAACGCGGTCCGAAACCGTACCCGAAAGCGGCCCGATAAAGGCATTCACCATCGGCAGCGCCAAAAAGAGCAATCCGGAAATGTCGGAACCAAAGCCGTGGGCGTCCTGAAAATAGAACGGCAGGATAAACTCGGATGCGCCAATACCAACGAACACGATGAGCATGCAGGCAAGGTTGATGGTGAAGGCCGAATTTGCAAAGCAGCGACGAGCAGCCTCAATCAAGGACATGGGGCGCTCGCCGGCCTCCGGCTTAACATGCGGCAACGTGTAGAGCCCCACGATAAACGAGATGACGCCAATGGGCAGGTTGATGAGGAAGATGCTCTCCCAGGGAAAGCTTGCCACCAGCATGCCACCGAGCACGGGGCCACACATCATGCCGAGGGCCACGAAGGTCGCGAGAATACCCATGGCACGGCCTCGTTCGCGCGCCGGAAACGACTCGGTGATGATACCCATGTTGTTGGCCATGGCCGCCGCGCAACCGACACCCTGAACAATGCGTGCCAGGATAAGAACCTCGAGCGAGGACGAAAGGCCACACAGCAGCGAACCGACCGAAAAGACGATGACGCCCAGCTGGAACACATTCACCTTGCCGCGCACGTCGCCCAGACGGCCAAACGGCAACATAGCCACGCATGTCGCAAGCAGATACACCGAGCTTACCAGCTGAATGCGATCGAGGCCCACACCCAGCTCCTTTTGCATCACGGGCAGCGCCACGGTCACGACGGTCGAATCCAGACACACCATAAACGTCATGATGAGCACGGTAAACAGAATCGCCCACTTGTTCTTGCCATGGGTGTCGCCCTCTAGGGCAATGTGCTCGCGGCGCAGCTGCTCTGCAGTTTTCTCCATATCCATCCTTTCGAGTGGCCCAACGCAAAAAAACGGGGCCCCAATCGCATGCAAACAGCCGCAATTGGGGTCCCGCCTACGGAATCGGAACGAAAGGTCACCGAAGCTTTCTGCTAGCATCGGCGCCTTGCACGAACGCTAGCCTAGCACTGCTCGAGCGCCTGCTCAAGGTCGGCAATCAGATCGGCCGTGTCCTCGAGGCCGCACGACAGGCGCACCATGTCGGCGGAGATGCCACAGGCGATGAGCTCCTCATCGTTCATCTGGCGATGCGTGGCGTTAGCAGGATGCAGGCAGCAAGTGCGGGCGTCGGCCACGTGTGTGGCGATCTGGGCGAGCTTGAGGCTCTTCATAAAGGTCTCGGCCGCCGCGCGACCACCGTTAAAGCCAAAGCTCACGACGCCGCAGGTACCGTTGGGCATGTACTTCTGAGCCAGGTCATAGTACTTGTCGCCCTCCAGGCCCGGATAGCTCACGAAGCGCACCTTGGGATGGCTCTGCAGGAACTTGGCAACGGCCAGGCCGTTCTCACAATGACGCGGCATGCGCACATGCAGGCTCTCGAGCGAGCTGTTCAAGAAAAACGCCGCCTGCGGGTTCTGCATGGGGCCAAGATCGCGCATGAGCTGCGCGGTGGCCTTGGTAATGAAGGCACCCTCACGACCGAACTTCTCGGCATAGGTCACGCCGTGATAGCTCTCGTCGGGCGTGGTGAGACCCGGGAACTTGTCCGCATGGGCCATCCAGTCAAACTGGCCGTGGTCGACGATCACGCCGCCCAGGTAGGCAGCATGTCCATCCATGTACTTGGTGGTGGAGTGCGTAACGATGTCGGCGCCCCACTCAAAGGGACGGCACATCACGGGCGTCGGGAAGGTGTTGTCGACCATCAGCGGCACGCCGTGGTCATGTGCGGCCTTGGCAAAGCGCTCAATATCGAGCACGGCAAGGGCGGGGTTTGCGATCGTCTCGCCAAAGACGAGCTTTGTGTTGGGCTGAAAGGCAGCCTCCAGCTCCTCATCGGTGCAGTCGGGGGCGACGAACGTGCAGGTCACGCCCATGCGGCCCATGGTGTGGGCGAGCAGGTTATACGTACCGCCGTAAATGGCAGAGCTTGCGACCACGTGATCGCCGGCACCGGCAACGTTAAAGATCGCGAGGAAGTTCGCAGCCATGCCCGAACTCGTGAGCATCGCTGCGGTGCCGCCCTCCATCTCGCAGATCTTGGCGGCAACCAAATCGCACGTGGGGTTCTGCAGACGGCTGTAGAAGTAGCCAGACTCCTCCAGGTCAAACAGCTTGCCCATGTGCTCCGACGTGTCGTACTTCCACGTGGTGGACTGGTAGATGGGCACCTGGCGCGGCTCCGCATCTCCCGGGTGATAGCCGCCCTGAACACATGTAGTACCGATAGTCTGCTCGCTCATATCTAGCTCCCTTGCCTGGGTTTTAGTTTTATTCGGTTCACGATACCGCTACCCTGCACCCCTCTCAACCCATCCCCAAGGTAGGTTATGGGACAAATTGATTAGGGGTATTTATCTCAAGCCTTGGGCATTTGCTCGATAGATAAAAATGAGGCATACATGAAGCTCTCGATGATTACATGCCCCGTCACGGGTACCATAGGCGGGTACACCGTGACCAAGGAGACAACGATGAAGCAGATCGATACCACCCAGCTCGACACCGCCGCCTGCCAGGCTCAGGCTGCCGAATACCACGCCCGCGGCTTTAACTGCGCACAGGCCGTTGCCTGCACGCTCGCACCTGCCGTCGGGCTCGACCCCCAGACCGCCTTTACCCTCACCGAGGGCTTTGGCGCCGGCATGGGTGGCATGACCGAGACCTGCGGCGCCATCTCGGGCGCTGTTGCCATCATGGGCTTTGTAATGAGCGACGGCATGGAGAACCCCAAGACCAAAGGCCAGACCTACAAGCTGTCGCGCGAGATTGCCAAGCGATTTGGCGAGAAGAACACGACGACCGTCTGCGGCACGCTCAAGGGCATCGGATCGGATAAAGGTCCGCTCCGCAGCTGCCCCGGCTGCATCGACGATGCCGTCGAGATCGCCTGCGATGTGCTAAAGCAGCTCGCCGAGTAAACGGCAGCAACATAAAACGACGGCCGGCGCGTTTGGGATCCATCCAAAAGAACGCCGGCCGTCGCCGTTAGAACTCGGCAAATTCGGGAGCGCCGACCTCAATCTCCTCGCGCCCCGCCATAAGCTCGCGCATCTTAGTGCAAAACGGCTCCTGCTCCCCCGCTTTGAACACCAAATGAATCGTCACGGTATCCGCGAAATCGGTATCCGAAACCTTGGCACCCGAATCCTGCGCCAAATGAAGCACTTGCTCATACTGCGGATAGGCCACATGCACGTCAACAGGCACGACACTCGTCATCTCGACGATCTGCCCGGCCTCCTGAGCCGCGGCCACCGCCGCCTGCGTCGCCGCAGTATAGGCGCGCACCAAGCCACCAGGTCCCAACAGCGTGCCACCAAAATAGCGCGTCACCACGCAGCAAACATTTTTGAGCTCTGCGCCGCGCAACACCTCGAGCGTCGGCATACCGCTCGTGCGGCTCGGCTCACCATCATCGCTCTGGCGCTCGCGTCCATCGACTAAAATCCACGCGGGAACATTGTGTCGAGCGTCGTAATGACGCTTGCGAACCATCTCGATAAAGGCATTCGCCTCATCCTCGGACTCAATATGGACCAGCTGGGCAATAAACCGGCTCTTGCGGTCAACAAACTCGCCCGTAGCCTCAACATTCGATTGCAAAGTAAAATAGCTGTCCAACAAAGCCCCTCAAACACAAGCAAAGCAACAAACAGCCTCAATAATACGGCAAAGGGCACATCGATTGACCGCCTAAATAGAACGGAAACGCCGATGAACAGGCAAAAACAGCGAGACGGCGTCAGCTGAGTCGATTTGGCCCGAAAGAGGAGGGAGCACGCCTTATGGCGGCGACCGACGAATGAGCGCCAAATCGGCCAGATGACGCCGTCGCAGCGTCAACAAAAAAGCTGAGTGGGCCTGTAAGCCGGGTTCTGTCGTGAACGGTCATTTATCTTGTCTGCACGTTACCATGCAGCTCCACGCACGCTACCCGAACGCGGACCGGGCCGGCCCATAGCGTTCCTATTCGCGCTTGCTCCGGATGGGGCTTGCCAAGCCGCCGTGTTGCCACGACGCTGGTGGTCTCTTACACCACCGTTTCAGCTTTTCCCTTTACGCCTTGCGGCGCAGGTGGGAGTCTTCTTTTCTGCGGCGCTTTCCGTCGGATCACTCCGCCCGGCCGTTAGCCGGCATCCCGCCCTCTGGAGCCCGGACTTTCCTCACGCGTACTGCAAGCAGCACATCGCGCGACCGTCTGGCCCACTCAGCAGTGCAAGAGTGTAACACACCGTTGCCGCAGGCAATGGCACAACGCAAACGCTCGACACGATAAACCAAGAACCACACCATGCAGTACAATAAGGTTGTCGATGGGCAATGTCGTCAGTCGAGACGCGACCGCGCTCCGCACCCCTCCGTCTACTCGGTGCGTTCCCGCCTCCTCCCCGAGGCGGGATGTCGGCATTTTTTCATGCACCGACAACCAAATAGCTTGTGGATAGCATGGGCAGCATCATGCATCTCGGCACCAAATGCAAAAAGGGACCCGTCCATTGCGGACGGATCCCTTAAACAAGTGATCGTCAAACCGATTTACTCGGCGTCGGTCTCCTCGTCCTTCTTCTCGGAAGGCAGCGGGGTAACCTCGATCTCGACGCCCAGAGTCTCAGCAGCAGACTTCATGGACAGGGAGATACGACGACGGTCGAGGTCGATCTCCATGACCTTGACCTGAACCTTGTCGCCCACGTGGGTGACCTGAGAAGGCTGATCGACGTGCTTGTTGGCCATCTCGGAGATGTGCACCAGGCCCTCGATGCCCTCGCCCAGATCGACGAAAGCGCCGAACGGGACAAGCTTGGTCACAGTGCCCTCGACAATAGCGCCGACGGGGTACTTCTTGACCAGTGCGCGCCACGGATCCTCGGTGGTCTGCTTGAGACCCAGGGAGATGCGCTCGCGGTTGAGATCGACGTCGAGAACCTCGACCTCGACCTCCTGGCCGACCTTGACAACCTCGGAAGGATGGTTGACGTGGTTCCAAGAGAGCTCGGAGATGTGGATGAGGCCGTCGATACCGCCGAGGTCGACGAAGGCGCCGAAGTCGACGATGGAGGAAACGGTGCCCTGGAGACGCATGCCAGACTTGAGCTTGGACAGGATCTCGGAGCGCTCGGCCTTACGGGACTCCTCGAGCACGACGCGACGGGAGAGGACAACGTTGTTGCGGTTGCGGTCCATCTCGATGACGCGGGCCTCGATGCGGGTGCCCATGTAAGAGGTGAGGTCCTTGACGCGACGGAGGTCGACGAGGGAAGCAGGCAGGAAGCCACGCAGGCCGATGTCGAGGATCAGGCCGCCCTTGACAACCTCGATAACCTCGCCCTCGACGTTCTCGCCGGAGTTGAACTTCTCCTCGATGCGGTTCCAAGCACGCTCGTACTCGGCACGCTTCTTGGACAGGACCAGACGACCGTCCTTGTCCTCCTTCTGGAGAACCAGAGCCTCGATGGGATCACCGAGTGCAACGATGTCTGCAGGGTTAGCGTCCTTGCGGATGGACAGCTCGCGGACCGGGATAACGCCCTCGGACTTGAATCCGATGTCAACGAGCACCTCGTCATGCTCGATCTTAACGACAGTGCCGTTAACGAGATCGCCCTCATCAAAGTCGGTAATCGTACCGTCGATGAGGTTGTTCATCTCCTCCTCGTTGACATCGTCAAGAGAGAAAATGGACGAGTTCTGAATCTCACTCAAAGGTGGACCCCTTTCGAACTACGGGGCCCCGATTGCTAGGACCTACAGAAGGGTGCGACAAGCACACAACGTTTAGGAACACTCGGGAGCCGACAGATACTAATGTGACGCTTATGCAATCACGTTCGTATAGGTTACGGGGAAATGAGTTCGATTTCAAGCGTGAACTGCGATTTTTTACTCGTGTGGAGACTTTTTCGTAATCTTATGAACACACGTCTCCGCAACTTGACGATAACCAGCCAGGCATTCGGCTTTGGGGTAAAGTATCCGGAGCCAACGATTCTAGATCGATTTTTCGAGAAAGGTGCCCGCGTGCTCAAAGCAGTCGTTTTCGATATGGACGAAACGCTTCTTAGCATCAACCTCAACGCGTTCATCCTTCGCTATTTTAAGGATGTCTCTTCGATGCTCGCGGATATCGGGCGCCGCAGCCGCGGTGGCACGATGGCGCGCCTCGGCACCATCCTGGTCGACCTCAACGCCAATCGCCGCAGCGGCACGGACAACCGCACCAATCTTGAGTTTTACCAAGAAGAGGTCGAGCGCCGATGCGGGATCTGCCTCTCCGATCCCCTCATCTACGAGGCGTTTACCTACTATGACCGCGAAATTCTTCCGTACAAGAACGACGATGTCATTAACGCTCACGCCATGCCGGGCGCACACGCCGCGCTCCAGGCCGTACAGGACGCAGGACTGCGTTGCGCGCTCTTTACCAACCCCAGCTTTCCCCAGGGGGCCATCGAGTGCCGCATGGGCTGGGGCGACCTGGCCGACGCCCCCTTTGAGCTCGTCACGCACATGGGAAACACCACCCGCTGCAAGCCCGATGCCACCTACTATCTAGAGCAGCTTCAGGTGATGGGACTCGAGCCACACGAGGTCCTTATGGTGGGCAACGATCCCAAACGCGACTTCCCGTCCCCCGATTGCGGCATCCAAACCGCCTTTGTGGGCCAAGGCAAGCCCAGCCGAGCCACCTGGCGCGGAACCATGGAAGACTTCGCCCGCGACTTTAACGCCGTAATCGAAGCCTTCTACGAGCACCAAATAGCCGACGAACTATCGTAGGCGCCAGAACATCTAGCGCAGTTGCGGTGAGATAGTTCCTGTTTGCCCCTCACCCGGGTAATTTTAGGAACTATCTCACCGCAACTTAATATCTAGCAGACCTGGGTTTTACCGATCATGATGTTGAGGATCTCGACGTCGGTATCTTTCATACCCACACGGCCCACGTAGCCCATGCTGGCGATTGTCTGCTCAACGGTATCTTGGATCAGGCCCTCGCCGGCGCGGAAGCCGCGACCCTGCATGGCCATATCATGGCCCAGAATCGCCGCATCGACGGCAGCCGAGATCTTGGCGGCACAGCTCGCCTTGGCGCCGTCGCACACGATGCCGCCCACGTTACCGAGCGTATTCGAGACCGTCGCGCCAATCTGCTCGCGCGTGCCACCGCACAGCCAGGTAATCGCAGCGCCGGCGCCGCACGCGGCGCAAATAGCACCGCAAAACGCCGAGAGCGCACCAATATAGCTCTTGATATGCACGGCGATAAGATCGGACAGCATCACGGCGCGCACCAGGCGCTCGTGGTCGCAACGCAGGTACTCGGCATACTCCATGACGGGCAATGCGCAGGTAATGCCCTGATTGCCCGAGCCGCACACAATGGCGACCGGCAGCGCGCAGCCGTTCATGCGGGCGTCGGACCCGGCGGCCGCACGGGCACGGGCACGGCAGGCGACGTCATCGGCACGAGCACCCAGCAGCGTGCGGCCCACCTCGGCGCCCCAAGCGTGCGCAAGGCCCTCGGCACTGATCGCGCCATTCAGCTCAATCTGACGCTCAACGGCAGCGCGGGCGTCCTCAATGTCGCCGTCCTCAATAAAGTCGATGATGGACTCAATCGACATGGGCGTGTCGGCCTTATCCGTCGCCCGCTCGGCCACCACACGCTCGGCGCAGGCGGCACACTCCCCCGCCGACTTGCCGCATACCGGAATACCGTCGAGCGTATGGCACGTGACATTGGTGTGATGATCGGTAATCTCGACGACCGCGGTATGGCCCCCGGCCGTGGCAGTCACCTTGATGTAGAGGTTGGGCACACCCTCGACAAGCGACACATTGCAGTAGCCGGCGTCGGCGAGGAGCTCGGCCACGCGTGCACGGTCTTCATCGTTAACGCTCTCGAGCACCTCGAGAGCGCTCTTAGCGTCGCCACCCACGGCACCCAGCACGGCTGCCGCCTCAATACCGTGCATACCACCCGAGTTGGGCACGGTCACGCTCTTAACGTTCTTGATGATGTTGCCCGAGCAGGCAACGTCCATATGATCGGGCTCGCAACCGAGCGTCTGGCTCGCCAGTGCCGCTGCATAGGCAACGGCAATGGGCTCGGTGCAGCCGAGCGCACAGACAAGCTCGCGGTTCAAAACATCGCAAAACGCGGCATCACGAAGGGAATCGGTAGGCATAGGTATCTCCTACTTGTATAACGGACTGGGCTCTCGAAAATAATTAGTTCTTTTATTTGATAACAATGCATCAAAAACCGCAACCATGGTTCCGGCAGACGGCGCTCAAGCGCAAACTGACGACATTCATTCACGAGAAGCCGGTCTTGTTGCATGCTAAAGCGTTTGACCAAAAAACGCCCGAGCGTTTACGCAAAAGTCGCGCTATCATGCAGTCGAACGCGGTAAACACCTTTAGCATTTGCGCCGCACAGACCAGAGAGGAACCATCCATGAAGATCGGTATCGGTAACGACCACGCCGCCGTCGAGCTCAAGAACATCATTTCCGAGCACCTGAAGGAGCGCGGCTGCGAGGTCGTGAACTTTGGCACCGACACCTCCGAGAGCTTTGACTACCCCATCGCCGGCTACAAGGTGGGTAAGGCCGTTGCCAACGGCGACGTCGACCTGGGCATCCTCATCTGTGGCACCGGTGTCGGGATTAGCCTGGCTGCCAACAAGGTCGAGGGCGTACGCGCCGTTGTGTGCTCCGAGCCCTTCAGCGCCAAGCTCTCTCGCATGCACAACAATACCAACGTGCTCGCCTTTGGCGCCCGCGTCGTGGGCTCCGAGCTCGCCAAGATGATCGTCGACGAGTGGCTCGACGCCGAGTTTGAGGGTGGTCGTCACGAGCGTCGCGTTAACCTCCTCAACGAGATCGATCACACGCGCGGCCTTAAGATCGTCGACGAAGCCTAAACTATTCAGTGCCACAAGCTAACAGCAGGGGCCCGCTCGGAACACATGACCGAGCGGGCCCCTGCATAGATTTTGGAATAAAAGGGCGCCGCGGATGGAGTTCCGCGGCGCCCAAGCCACACGCTAACAGCTTTAAGGAGTCAAAGCTGGTTTAGCCAAAGAAGCGCTTGATCTCAATCTCGGCGTTCTCCAGGCAGTCGGAGCCGTGGATCACGTTGGCGTTGACATCGACGGCAAAGTCGCCGCGGATGGTACCAGGAGCAGCCTCAAGCGGGTTGGTAGCGCCCATGAGGGTGCGCATCTTAGCAACAGCGGAGAGACCGGAAACGACCATCTTGACGACCGGACCGCTCGTCATAAAGTCGCAGAGACCGCCAAAGAAGGGCTTGTCGGCCAGATGGGCGTAGTGCTCCTCGACGGTAGCGCGCTCGAGCGTGGTCATCTCCATGCGCTCGATAACAAGACCGCTGCGCTCAATGCGAGCAACAATCTCGCCGATTTTGCGATCGCGCACGGCGTCGGGCTTAATCATGATGAAGGTCTTCTCGATAGCCATAAAAGTAGCCTTTCAAGTAGGTTCGCGCGTGCCCAAGTCCCATTCCGGCACCCGCCTGGACTGCATCGTAACAGAGTTTTAGCTGCAGTTAAACAAAAAGCTGGTTATTGAAACGTTGCAATTTATTGAAGCGTTTCATATGTGTCACTTCTGTTTCGAAGCCCGATTAGAGTACCATCCGACTGCCCATCAACCGCATCGAGCAGAGCAGACGGTCGGTTGCCGCCCGCGAACGTACCCCCTTCACAACCTGCCCAAAGGTCCTACAGAACTTCTCGACAAGCCCCTCCCCCATAGCAACAAAATACGGGCGCCCACATCAGCAGACGCCCGTAAAGCAAAAAACGATTCCTCAATAAATGGACAATACGGCTTCAGCCAAACCTCTACTTTGCCCCGTGGCCCATCTCGACGACCTTAGTCAGCGATCCAAACACGCCCTCGTCGGCCACGAGCTGCGCCTTGGCACGCTGCAGCTGCACGGCAACGGCGGCAGGGGCGGTGCCGCCCTCGGTCGTGCGCGCGGCGACAATCGACGGGATGTCGAGCGCCTCGGTAATGTCGCGCTCAAAGAGCGGGCTTGCCTCCTGGAACACTTCAAACGGCAGGTCCTCAAGATTGCAGCCGCGCTTCTCACACATCAGAACCAGATGCCCCACCACGGCATGTGCCTCGCGGAACGGCAGACCACGCTTGGCCAGGTAATCGGCAACATCGGTGGCGGCAAGGTGACCCACGCCGCACTCGCGCGCCATGGCATCCTCGTTGACGGTCCAAGTCGAAATCATACCAGCCATAACCGACAGGCACTGCATGAGCGTATGAGCGGTATCGAGCGCGCCCTCCTTGTCCTCCTGCAAGTCCTTGTTATAAGCAAGCGGCAGGCCCTTCATGGTTACCAGCAGCTGCACCAGGTTGCCGTACACGCGACCGCTCTTGCCGCGGATAAGCTCGGCAAAGTCGGGGTTCTTCTTCTGCGGCATGATGGACGAGCCGGTGGAGTACGAGTCGGAAAGCGTGATAAAGCCAAATTCGGAGCTCGACCACAGCACGATCTCCTCGGAAAGACGCGACAGGTGCATCGCCATGACGGATCCGGCGTAATGCAGATCGAGCAGGAAATCACGGTCGGAAACCGCATCGAGCGAGTTGGGAATCACGCCCGCAAAACCAAGTTCGGCAGCCGTCATCTGGCGATCGAGCGGATAGCTCGTACCGGCAAGCGCGGCAGCACCCAGCGGGCAGTTGTCGGCGGCATCAAAGGCGACCTTCAGGCGCGTAAAGTCGCGCGCGAACATCCAGGAATACGCCAGCAGATGATGCGACAGCAGCACGGGCTGAGCGTGCTGCATGTGCGTGTAGCCCGGCAAAATCACCTTGTCGTACTTCTTAGCCGCATCCACCAGCACATGGCGCAGCTCTAGATTGGCCTCCATGAGCTCCTTGGCCAGCGCCTTGACGCCCAGTCGCGTATCGGTCGCCACCTGGTCGTTGCGCGAACGCCCAGTATGCAAGCGCTTGCCAGCCTCGCCGATGCGACGCGTCAGCTCGCTCTCGATGGACATATGAATGTCTTCGTCGTTGATGTCGAAGGTAAAGTTGCCGGCATCGATATCCTGTTCGATTCCGGTCAGGCCCTCGGCAATCGCGCGCTCGTCCTCGGCACTGATGATGCCCTGGGCCGCCAGCATTTTGGCATGCGCCTTAGAGCCGGCGATATCCTGCTTATAGAGATGTTTGTCGACCGGCAGCGACGCGCCAAACTCCTGCGTGACCTCGGCCACACCTGCCTCAAAACGACCGCCCCAAAGAGCCATGGAACCGTCCCCTTTCTCCAAATACCAAAACAAGCGCCCAAAGCAATGCGCCATATCGCTAAAGCGATTTTTCAACCGCTAGTTTTGCACATTCCCCACCGTGTGCGGAGCCATGTAGCTAATTTGCAAAGAAGTGACGCGCCATACACTTGGCGCCCAACGTCTCCCTCCGGATGTTGCCCTGCGAACCATCGATCCAGGCCTTCAGGCTCATAGGAACGTCCTCGACCCTTACAGCATCGAACTCGGGCGCGAGGGCAAGCAAAGCATGCGCGATAGCATTGAACATAATGGATACTCCTCATATATATAGGCACAGAGCCGCCAAATTGATAGAAGGAGCCCCGCCGGACAACCCCGGCGGGGCTCGGACTCAGCCGCAGACGCGGCATCATATATGCGGGCGGAACGTAGGGGCCACCGATGTTAAGAAGTGTCAGCAAGCATAACGAAAGGTAGGGACCCCGTGCGCCCGTTATGTATCACGCGGATGGGCCGCGCGGATACCAAGGGAAGGAGGCGCTAGGCCTGAGCGGCAGCAGAGCTGGGGCCCTGGACCTTTGCCCACGTCTTGAGCGACAGCGTATCGATCTCGATAAAGCCGGCGCTGGCCTTCTCGTCAAACGTGGTGTCGCGGTCGTAGGTAGCCAGACCGTAGTCGTAGAGGCTGAAGGGGCTCTTGCGGCCGACGACATGGCAGTTGCCCTTAAAGAACTTCAGACGGACAGTGCCGGTCACGAACTTTTGCGTGTCGGCCATAAAGGCATCGAGCGCGTTTTTGAGCGGGCTGTACCACTGGCCGTTGTACACGGCGGTGGCCCAATCCTGCTCGAGCTTGATCTTGGTCTTGAGCAGGTCGCCCTCGACGCAGATGTCCTCGAGCGCCTTGTGGGCGGTGATGAGCGTCAGGGCGCCGGGAACCTCGTAGCACTCGCGGCTCTTAAGGCCCACCAGGCGATCCTCGACCAGATCGAGACGGCCAAAGCCATTGTCGCCGGAGATCTTGTTGAGGGCGATGACGATCTCAGAGAGCTTCATCTTCTTGCCGTCGACGGCGACGGGCTTGCCGGCCTCAAACTCAATCTCGGTGTAGGTCGGGGTGTCGGGCGTGTCCTCGGGATTCTTGGTCATAACCCAAGCGTCGTCGAGCGGCTCGTTCCAGGGATCCTCCAGGTGGCCGCACTCGATGGCGCGACCCCAAAGGTTGTCGTCGATGGAGTAGGGGTTGTCGTTGGCACCCTCGGGAACCGGCACGTTGTGAGCATGGGCGTAGGCGACCTCGTCGGGACGGCACTTAAGGTCCCACTCGCGAACCGGGGCGATAACCTTGAGCTCGGGGTCGAGGGCCTTGACGGCAGCCTCAAAACGGACCTGGTCGTTACCCTTGCCGGTGCAGCCGTGGGCGACGTAGGTCGCGCCAAACTCGTGGGCGACCTCAACAAGCTTCTTGGCAAGCAGCGGGCGAGACAGGGCGGAGAGCAGCGGGTACTTGTTCTCGTACATGGAGTTTGCGGCGATGGCCTTAGTCAGGAACTCATCGGAGAACTCGTCGCGCAGGTCGAGCACCTGGCAATCGAGAACGCCCAAGTCGAGTGCCTTCTGCTTCTTGGCATCCAGTCCGGTCTCCTCCTGGCCCACGTTGCCGCAGACGCAAACGACATCGAGATTCTTCTCGTCCTGGAGCCACTTGACACATACGGATGTATCAAGACCACCGGAATATGCGAGAACGACTTTTTCCTTGCTCATGGCTGTTTCCTTTCGCCCTTGGTAGCTAGTTAGAACATCGGTCAGTTGCAAGTCACCTTGAGGTCGAATACCGTGCAATATCAGGTTAAATAGCAAAAATCAGCACATACATGCCCTAGAAACATGCAGCAATGTCGTGCTAAAACCCAACGACCTCAAAATGACTCTGTTGAGGCAATTCGCCCCATGCGGACAGAGACGATTGTTATCGTCGTCGGGAAATTGCGCGCTGGCGTCGGAGGGCATTGTCTGCAGTGGTGATGATCTGTACGAACTGCATCTGCCTCTCCTTTCACGTATCGCCGGGCGCAATTCAAATATCGCAAACGGTACCTTTTCCTCGGTAAGCGGCTCTTTTGCCGTCGCCGTTTTCGATGGTCGCTATATTACGCTAAAGTGCCTGCTGCACAAGCGACAAATTCAATTTTCTGAAAAGTTTTTTCATTAGTTTGTGAATGGTGATGCAAAAACGCACCAATCCTGCGAAAATACGCTCAATTACATAGCAGAGGGTCATTACGCCCGAAACAATCTGGAAACGGAAAGGCGCATTTTATGCAGACTTACGAATCAGACGCTAACATCGGCAACATTAAACTCATCGCCGTCGACATGGACAAGACGCTGCTTACCGACGAGCGCGTGTTGCCGCAGGGCCTTGATGAGCGCCTGGACAAGCTCGCCGACGCCGGCATCGTATTCTGCCCCGCCAGCGGACGTCCCGCCCCCAAGCTCGAGGAGATGTTCGAGGGCATCAAGAACCGCCTCGCCTTTTGTCCCGACAACGGAGCGTGCGTGATCTATCGCGGCAGCTATATCTATAAGAGCAATATCGACGTGGAGCTGTACCAGCAGGTCTTGAGCCGCGCCTCTGAGGATCCTCGCGCTGTCCCCGTCCTGTGCTGCTTCGACGAGTTCTACGTGCTCGCCCGCGACCATCAATACCACGACGAGATCAGCGTCTACTACAACACGATCAACTACGTCGACAGCTTTGAGGGCATTGATTTCGAGTCCAACAAGATTTCGGTCTTCTTCCCCGGCTACGACGCCGAGCCCGCTTTCCGCGAGACCTATAGCCCCGAGTTCTCGGACAAGCTCTACGTCACCAACGCCGGGCGCGAGTGGATCGACTTTATGAACCTGGGTGTCGACAAGGGCGCCGGCGTCGCGCATCTGTGCGAGCACCTGGGCATCGATATCGCCGATGCCGCCGCCGCGGGCGACACCTACAACGACATCCCCATGCTTGAGCGCGTCGGCCACAGCTTTATCGTGGACAACGCCGAGGAGCATATGAACGCGCATGCTAAGTGGCGCATTCCGAGTAACAACGACGGGGGCGTACTGACGCTCATCGACGCCATCTTGGCGGCTCGTTAACGTGACTCGTCGGACCTGGCCGGGCGAGGCGGGTAAGTTTTTCGCTCGGTCAGGTCCTGGGCTCGCTCGGAAAGCACATTAAGTGCTTTCCGGCTCGTGCGGAATCTACGAAAAACTTACCCGCCTCGCCCGGCCAGGTCCTTGGGTGACTTGTTTGCCGCCTGGATGGCGTCTTGGCGTCTAGATACTTTGGCTGAATAATTACGGTTGAAGGGGGCTCCTTGTTGACAAGGAGCCCCCTTCTGTTTTTGGTTACTTTGGAACTGTGGTTGCTTCCCTATTTGGCGTCGGCCCAGGTTATGCCGGTGCTGGCTTCGGCGATTAGGGGGACGCGGAGGTCTACTACGTGCTCCATAACGTCGCGGACCATGGCGGTGAGGCGCTCGACTTCGTCGACGGGACACTCAAAGTCCAGTTCGTCGTGTACCTGCAGAATCATGTGGGCGGCAAAGCCCTCTTCTTCCAAGCGGCGGCTTACGCGGGCCATCGCGATCTTGATGATATCTGCTGCGGTTCCCTGCATGGGGTGGTTCATGGCCGTGCGCTCGCCAAAACCGCGGAGTTGCGGGTTTTTGGCCTTGAGCTCGGGAATATGGCGACGGCGACCGTACATGGTCTCGGCGTAGCCCGTCTGCTTGGCACGCGCCACCACGTTGTCGAGGAACGTGCGCACGCCCGGGTAGGCCTCGTAGTAGCGGTCGATCATGCCACGCGCCTCGGCCATCGAGATGTGCAGCGACTGCGACAGACCATAGGCCTGCTGACCGTACACGATGCCAAAGTTCACGGCCTTGGCGCGGCTGCGCAAGTCGGGCGTTACCTCGGACACCGGCACGCCAAATACGCGCGCGGCCGTCTCGGCATGGAAGTCCTCGCCCTCGTTAAAGGCACGTACCAGATGTTCATCACCCGAAAGATGCGCGAGCAGACGCAGCTCGATCTGCGAGTAGTCCACCGCCAAAAAGACGCTGCCCTCGCCCGCCGAGAACGCCGTCTTGACGGTACGCCCCAGCTCCGAGCGCGTCGGAATGTTTTGCAGATTGGGGTCGCTCGAAGACAGACGCCCCGTCGCGGTGATGGTCTGGTTGTACGTGGTGTGCACGCGACCGTCACCACGGCGCAGCGGGCCCAGCGTGTCCAGATAGGTCGACTTAATCTTGGACTTCTCACGCCAGTCCAAAATCAGGCGCACGATCTCGTGATCGCGGGCAAGATCGCTCAACACCTTGGCGTTGGTCGAATAGTAACCGCGCTTGGTCTTCTTGAGGCCCTTGGTCGGAAGCCCCATCACATCAAAGAGTACGTGCGACAGCTGCATGGGACTGCCAATATTAAAGGTCTCGTCACCCGCCAGGTCGCGAATGCTGCGCTCAACCTCGGCAATCTGGGTCGCCAGTCCCTCGGACAGACTGTGCAGGCGGTCGGGGTCCACGAGCATGCCCGCGCGCTCCATCTTGGCAAGCACCGGCACGAGTGGCATCTCGATGCCATCGAACACGTTGGCGGCATTCTCACGGGCCATGCACTCGCGCAACGGCGCCACGAGCGCCAGCGTCAAGGCCGCCGTGCGAGCGGCGGGCGCAGGAGCATCCTCGCCGGCACCCTCTGCACCGCGCGCCGCAGGCAGCGTCATCTGCAGATAGGTATCGGCCAGATATGCCTCATCGAACTCGGAGCGGTCGGAATCCAGCAGGTAGGCGGCAACCACGGTATCGAAGATGCGCGTAGAATCGACTGCCAGCGGATCCATGAGCTCGGGCTCAGAAGAATCGATGGGCGAAAGCTCGTGCAACAGTGCCTTCATATCCGGGCTCGCCACGCGACCCTCCATAAACAGACGCGCGAGCACGCCGGCAATCACGCCGTGGACGAAGTTGAAGCCCTCAACCTCAGTCGCCGCACCGCTGTCGCCCTCCTCGAGCGAGAACAGACCCTTGGACGTCGCCAACCACAGCGTGCGCGTCAGTCCAAAGAGCGCCCCCTGTTCCTTGTCGTCGTCCACCACGGCGGCGACCCACTCGTCGGCATCAATCGCGCGGGAGACCTCAGCCGCAACGGCACCAAGCGCGTCAGCATCGCCGGCGGCTGCGCGAGCCATCGCAGGTATCTCAAACACACTGGAGGCAGCAGCAGCCCCGCCCTCGCCGCCGATCAGCGCCAAGAAACGGTTCTGCATGGCGGTGATACCAAGCGTGCCCAGCGCCGCGGACACCTCGTCGGCAGAAAACGCCGGGAAGGAGGTCGCATCAAAATCGAGCTCGACGGGCGCATCGGTACGAATGGTCGCTACCTTGCGGCTCAGCAGCGCGTCGTCAATGTGCGCGCGCAGGTTCTCGCCCATCTTGCCCTTGACCTCGTCGGCATGCGCGATGACCTCGTCCAGGCTGCCGTACTGCGCAATGAGCGCGCTCGCCTTTTTGGGGCCGATGCCCGGCACGCCGGGGATGTTATCGGACGTGTCGCCCTTCAGGCCGTAAAAATCGGGCACGAGTGCCGGAGTAATGCCGTGATACAGATCGTCCACGCTCTCGGGCGTCATAATCGCCACATCGGACAGGCCCTTGCGGGTCGAGACCACGTTAACGTGTTCGGTCACGAGCTGATACATATCGCGGTCGCCGGTCACCAGCAGCATGTCGCAGCCGGCCTCCTCGCCCAGGCGAGCCATGGTTCCCAGGATATCGTCGCCTTCCCAGCCCTCGGACTGCAGAATCGGCACGTTGAGCGCGGTGAGCAGCTCCTTGATCATAGGGAACTGCGCGTGCAGATCGGGGTCCATGGGCGGGCGCTGTGCCTTATACTGCGGCAGCATCTCCATGCGCACGCGCGGCTTGCCCTTATCAAACGCCACGACCACGCCGTCGGGGTTAAAGGCATCGATCATCTTGAGAAACATGTTCAGAAAACCAAAGATTGCGTTGGTGGGGCGACCGTCCGGCGCGTTCATGGTGGGCGGCACGGCGTGGAAGGCGCGGTGCATGAGCGAGTTGCCGTCGATAACGGCAAAGGTACGGCGCTTGTCAGACATATTGAATACCTCGCTTTGGGCTGGGCACGGTTTGCTCACTCCAGTTTACACGCTCCCCGCCCCGCGGCCACCGCACATCAAGCTCCCCCGCCACCGCGCGCCCGTGCGTGATACGATGGCTCACGGTACATTAACCAGCACGATCGATCCGAAAGGAGCCTGCGTCATGGAGCGTCCCTGCGCATGGAAAAAGTACACGCCACAGCAAGTCGAGGAGCTCGAGGAGCTTTGCCGCGGCTATAAGCAGTTTTTGAGCGAGAACAAGACCGAGCGCCTGTGCGTCAAGACCGGTATCAAGATGGCCGAGGAGGCGGGCTACGTCAATCTGGAGACCGTGATCACCGAGGGCCGCGCGCTCAAGGCCGGCGACAAGGTGTACGCCGCCAACCACGGCAAGGACCTTATGCTCGTCAACCTGGGCACCGCCCCGCTCGAGCAGGGCTTTAACATCCTGGGCGCCCACGTGGACTCGCCGCGCCTGGACCTCAAGCAGAACCCCGCCTTCGAGGCCGGCGACATGGCCTACCTCGACACGCACTACTACGGCGGCGTCAAGAGCTACCACTGGGTGGCCTCCCCACTTGCACTCGTGGGCGTCATCTGCAAAAAGGACGGCACCACCGTCGACATCAACATCGGCGACAAGGCAGACGATCCGGTCTTTACCATCTCCGACCTGCTGATCCACCTCTCGAGCGAGCAGATGGCCAAGCCCGCCAAGGACGCCGTCGACGCCGAGATCCTCGACGTGATCGTGGGCGGCCGTCCCGTCAAGTTCGATGAGGACGACAAAGACGCTCCCAAGGAGCCCGTCAAGCAGATGTTCCTGAATATCCTCAAGGAGCAGTACGACGTCGAGGAGGAGGACTTCCTCTCCGCCGAGATCGAGGTCGTGCCCGCCGGCCCCGCCCGTGACATGGGCCTCGACCGCTCCATGATTTTGGGCTACGGCCACGACGACCGTGTCTGCGCCTATCCGTCCATGCTCGCTCAGATCAAAGTCGCCAACGTGGAGCGCACGAGCATCACACTCATCGTCGACAAGGAGGAAATCGGCTCCGTGGGTGCCACCGGCATGACGAGCCGCTTCTTCGAGAACACCGTCGCCGAGATCATGACGCTCGCCGGCGAGGATAGCCCGCTGGCCCTGCGCCGCGCGCTCGCCCGCAGCCGCATGCTTTCCTCCGACGTGTCCGCCGGCTTCGACCCGGGCTATGCCGGCAAGTTCGAGACCAAGAACGCCGCCTTTATGGGTCGCGGCCTGTGCTTTAACAAGTACACGGGCAGCCGCGGCAAGGGCGGCTCCAACGACGCCGACGCCGAGTACGTGGCCCTCGTCCGCGACATCATGGACGAGGCCGGCGTGGACTTCCAGACCTGCGAGCTCGGCCGCGTCAACGCGGGCGGCGGCGGCACCATCGCCTACATCATGGCCAAGTACGGCATGAACGTCATCGACTCCGGCGTTGCCGTCCTGTCCATGCACGCCCTGTGGGAGGTCGCCAACAAGGCCGATATCTACGAGGCCTATCGCGGCTACAAGGCCTTCCTCGAGCGCGCCTAACCAGCCCCTTCATCAGTTGCGGTGAAATACGGACTAAACTGGCCTATAAACGGCCAAAACAGACCGTATTCCACCGCAACTTCCTTTTTGACAGAGGAGAGTCCATGCTGCAGGTCATCATTTCGCCCGCCAAGCAGATGCGCTCGGCCCAAGATGCTTTTGAAGTCCTGGGCATTCCGCCCTTTGCGCGCGAGACGGCTCGACTGCATCGCGCGTTGCTAGATATTGAGCGAAATGAAGGCAGCGGCGGCCTGCAGGCGCTATGGAACGTGAGTGACAAACTGCTGGGGCCTTGCCTCAACACCCTGCATGAGTTCGAGCCCATCTTGGAAAACGGCGACCTCGACAATCCCGATATCGCCCGCAATACCTCCCCCGCCGTCATGTCCTATCACGGCATTCAATACCAGAGCATGGCACCCGAGGTGATGGATGCCGCGCAGCTCGCATGGCTGCAAGACCATCTGTGGATCCTCTCGGGCCTTTACGGATGCGTACGCCCCTTTCATGCCGTCGAACCGTATCGGCTGGAGATGGGTGCGAAGCTCGCCGTTGACGATGCCCGAGACCTCTACGCGTTTTGGAGCGACAAGCTCGCGCGGGTTATCGCCCCGGCAGGTTCAAACACCACGATCGTCAACCTCGCCAGCGTAGAGTATGCCAAAGCCGTTCTGCCCCACCTCGCGGGCGACGCCACAGCCGTCACGTGCCTCTTTGGCGAGGGTATCCGCAACGGGAAGCCCATCCAACGGTCGACCGCCAGCAAAAAGGCGCGCGGCTCCATGGTGCGGTGGATGGCAGAAAACAAGCTCGAGGATGCAAGCGAACTTACCGCATTCAACATCGGCTATCGCCACGTCCCCGAGCTCTCATACCTAGGCACCCTCGTGTTCATCAACGAACAGATGCTCTAGAGCCGGCACCCAACACTGACCCGCTCAGCCTTCTCTATATAACTTGCGGTGGAATAATTCCTATTTGAGCCTTTTTCGCACAATCAGGAACTATTCCACCGCAACTTTTATGAATTGGCTGCTAGGCTCGACACCTATTCAGCTAGACCGTCGGCCTTTGCAATCCCGTTTGTCGAACCGTCCTGATAGACAATCTTGACGTGCTCGACCTCGGACACCGCAACACCCGACGGGGGCTCCAGGCGCCATTCCGTCAGCGCGATATCCATCGTCGTGGGCACATCCCCTTGATCTTTGAGCTTCACCGTCAACGTTTTGAACGTCGCATCATACGTCACGCGTTCGATTTCCTCACCAGGAATAGACCCACCACTCAGCTGCAACTGCACAAACTCATCGCACGGGTACCAATAATCGCCCGGAACGGCGAGCGTATTGGCATTACCGCCAGTACTCCTCACCGTCATAATCGGTAGGCTATCATCAGCCTCGAACTCCCATGCAGCGCCGCCGCGACCACCAAACGTCCAGATACAAAAGGCAATCACCAGCACGGCAAGCACCGCAAAACCGATCGCGACAAGGCCATGGTGCGCACGGCTTTCCTCGGCCGATACATCCCATTGCGTCTCTCGATATAGATGCTTGTCTTCCATGTTCGCCTCCTCACAGGCACGCTCGTTAAGCCAATCGTACCCATTCGAGCTATACTTGAGCCCATTACATAAACGGGGGGCTTGCAGGACAAGACGGCAGGCTGAGATTGGGCGCGCCCGCCCTGACCCGCAAACCTGATATGGGTAATGCCAACGAAGGGAGCCATGCCAATGAGCACACAGACCGAGCCCAAGCTCGTCACGCAAATCGACTTTGCCCGCGCCGGGCAGATCACACCGCAGATGAAGGAGGTCGCCGAGCGCGAGCATCGTGACCCCGAGTACATCCGTGAGCGCGTAGCAGACGGCCGCATCGCCATTCCCGCCAACATCGTGCACATCAAAAAGGGCATGCGCGCCTTTGGTGTCGGTGAGGGCCTGTCCACCAAGGTCAACGTGAACTTGGGCATCTCGGGCGACAAGGCCGATGCCGCCGAGGAATGGAAGAAGGTCAAGATCGCTGAGGACTTTGGCGCCGACGCCATCATGGACCTCTCCAACTCGGGCAAGACGCGCCAGTTCCGCCAGCAGCTCATCGACGAGACGCCGCTCATGGTAGGCACCGTCCCCATGTACGACGCCATCGGCTACATGGAAAAGCCGCTGGTCAAGCTCACCAAGGACGACCTGTTCGAAGTCGTGCGCGCGCATGCCGAGGACGGCGTGGACTTTATGACCATTCACTGCGGCATCAACAAGTCGGTCACCAAAACCTTTAAGGAGACCGGCCGCCTGATGAACATCGTGAGCCGCGGCGGCTCACTGCTGTTTGGCTGGATGGAGGTCACCGGTAACGAGAACCCATTCTATGAGTTCTACGACGAGTTGCTCGAGATTTGCCACGAGTACGACGTGACGATTTCGCTCGGCGACTCCTGCCGCCCGGGCTGCCTCTACGACTCCAACGACGCCACCGAGACTGCCGAGATGATCGAACTGGGCAAGCTGTGCAAGCGCGCTTGGGCCGCCGGCGTCCAGGTCATGGTCGAGGGCCCGGGTCACATGGCGCTCGACGAGATCGCCGCCAACATGAAACTGCAGAAGCGCCTGTGCCACAATGCTCCGTTCTATGTGCTCGGGCCGCTGGTGACCGATATCGGCGTTGGTTACGACCACATCACCGCTGCCATCGGCGGCGCCATCTCCGCCAGCTCCGGTGCCGACTTCCTGTGCTACGTGACACCGGCAGAGCACCTATGCCTGCCCAACGCCCAGGATGTGCTCGACGGCCTCATGGCCACCAAGATCGCCGCACACGCCGCCGACATCGCCAAAAAGGTGCCCCACGCCCGCGACATGGACGACAAGATGGGCCAGGCACGCCGCAAGCTCGACTGGGACGCCATGTGGAAGTGCGCGCTCGACCCGGTTACGGGCAAGAAGCGCTACGAGGAGTCCCCCGCCGCCACCGAGGGCACTTGCACCATGTGTGGCAAGATGTGCGCCGTCCGCACCGTCAACAAGATCTTCGAGGGCACCACGATCGACCTCGGCATGGAGGACTAGCCCTGTCGCCGCGGCCACTTCTGGCGGCGAGCTGGTGCCTGTCAATTGTTGACGTGTGAACATTTGCTTGCATTTGCGTAAAGATTGCATCGCCCGCCCGGGATTGCCATACAGCCATCCCGGGCAACTTTATAATGCAGGCAGAAGACCCATTTGAATCCGACCGAACAAGGGAGCGAACATGGATCGCAGTAAGGTACCCGCCGTTCTATCCATCGCAGGATCCGATTCCAGCGGTGGTGCCGGCATTCAGGCCGACATCAAGACCATCACGGCGCACCGCCTGTATGCCGAGACGGCCATCACAGCCATAACCGCACAAAACACCCTAGGCGTCACCGCCGTGCAGAACATCTCCCCAGATATTGTCGCGGCGCAGATCGATGCCGTTTTTGACGATATCCGCCCCAACGCCGTCAAGATTGGCATGGTTTCCTCTGCCGAGATTATCGATGTTATCGCCGACCGCCTGAGCGCTTGGAACGCGACAAACGTGGTAGTCGACCCCGTCATGGTAGCCACCTCGGGCGCACGGCTGATTGCCGAAGATGCCGCCGAGGCGCTCACCCGCCGCCTGTTCCCGCTAGCGACGGTTATCACGCCCAATATTCCCGAGGCCATGGCCCTGCTCGACTACGAGGTCGACTCCGAGCGCACGCAGCAAAATGCTGCCATGCTCCTCACCCGCCGCTTTGGTTGCGCATCCCTCGTTAAGGGCGGGCATCTTGTCAACGAGGCCAACGATGTACTGGCCGAACCCGCGCCACTCGATGACGAGGGCAACCATCTTGGAGATCCACTCACCACGTGGTTCCGCCACAAGCGCATCGAGACCGACAACACGCACGGCACCGGATGCACGCTCTCGTCCGCCATCGCCTGCGCGCTGGCCCAGGGCATGGATCTTGCCGATGCCGTCAACGCCGGCAAGGCCTACCTGACAGGCGCTCTGGCCGCCGGCCTGAACATGGGCAAAGGCTCCGGCCCCGTCAATCACATGTGGCAGTATTAAGATTTGCAGCCCAAAACCACCGCAAAGGGGACAGGCACCTTTGCGGTGGTTCCCACAAACATCTCGATCCGTAACAGTTAGAGCCCATTTTTCGGCTCACCTGTTACAGATTGAGACATTCAAATTCCGCAGAGAAGAAAATCTCGATCTGTAACAGTAACTCGGCAAAATCGACCCTAGATGTTACAGATCGAGACAAACGACCGATATCGGCCTAAATAATCTTAATCTGTAACATCTAGCCCGTTTTCGGCCTTACAACTGTCACAGATCGAGACAAAGCAACGAAACAAGCCACCACAAGGGGAACTTCTGTGGTGGCTTGGGGTCGCGCTACTCTCCGAGCATCTCTTGGAGCTTGGCTGCCACGGCGTGACCCAGGCTCTCATGGCTTTCGGGCATCATATGCAGATAGTCGATATCGCCCGGCTCGGCAAAGTCGGCGGCATTCAAAAAGTCGCAGCCAAACTGCTCAGCCACATGCGCGTAGTACTCACCAAAATGTTCCGAGGCTTCTACGGAATGCTCGTCAAAATCGGTCATATATACGTCGGCGATCTGCGGCTTAATCTTGATAGGCGCCATCAGCAGAATGCGCGGACAAGGCGCAGCGTCGGTCCACGGAAACGCGCGGACGGCGCGAATCAGCGCCATGGCGCCACGGGCGATATCGGAAGCTGTCACGTTAAAGACCGTCTTACAGTCGTTGGTGCCCAGCATGATCACAATGGCGTCCAGCGGCTTATGGGCCTCGAGCAGCATCGGAAGTGCGCGGATGCCGTTAAGATTGGTGTCCAGATGGCACATGTCGTCGCGTACCGTCGTGCGGCCGTTGAGGCCTTCTTCAATTACATGCCAGCCCTCGCCTAAGTCACGTTGGGCCACGCCGCACCAGCGCACATCCTGCGCATAGCGCACCGCGGTGCCGTCGCGCATGCCCGCCGGATCGTAACCATAGGTGTTGCTGTCGCCAAAGCATAGAACGTTTTTCATCGTAAGCCCCTCGCTCAGTAAAAAACCGACGGAAGCAGCCTCTCCCGCCGGCTCGACCCATCTGTCAGCACGTACCGATTACAGGTACTTGCGCCAGTCGTCCTCGTCCTCATCATCCTCGGTAGCAGCTTGGATCTGCTCGGTGGCGCGAGCTGCCGCAGCGCGAGCGGCAACCTGGGCATAGGACTCCTCGTTGCGCTCGGGGAAGTTTGCCAGCACGTGCTCGAACTTGGCAAAATCCTCATCCCAGCGCGTAGAAGGCACGGCAAAGAAGACTTGCTTGACCTTAAAGTCGCCCGACGCGAGCTCCTTGCGGAAGAGCTCGGCCACGGCCTCTGCGTCAAAGCCGTTGTTGTCGCAGCCCCAAGCGCCCAGCACGAGCTTCTCGCGACCTAGCTCGTCGCAGATGGCAAGCACAAAGCGAATGCGGTCGCGCAGGGCATCCAGCAGAGCATCGTCGCTCACGCGATACTCCTGGCGGGCGCGCTTAACGTTGGGCGCGGCGGCCACGATCACGTCGGCGTATGCATGCACGTGGTTGCGGTCGAAGCGCACCGCAGGCACCACCAGCGCACGGTTTCGGTAAAGCTCGCAGTTGATGTTGCGGCGACGGTTCTCGCCGTACCATTTGCGCTGCTTAACGAGAACGTTGTACAGATACGAATCGGCGCACAGCGTGGCCTCCTGGCCCAGATAACCCTGAATATAGCCACCGCCCGGATTGGTGAACGAGGCAAAGGCGAGCACGGCCATGTCGCAGAACTGCGCATAGCCACGACCGTTGTCCAAGATGGCCTGCGTGGTGGAGGCATCGAGCACGGTGACCTCGGGCAGAACCGGAGCGGGCTCCTCAGCAGGCGCGGACTCAGCTTCGGCGATTTCCTCGGCAGGCTCCTCGACGGGCTCGAGCGCTGCCTCGACCTCGGCAGCCTCCGCGCCCTCGACGTCCTCGGCAACCTGTTCTTCGGTGGCCACAGCACTCTGAACCTTGGCCTTCATCGCCGAGACAAAGCCGGCAGGCATACCGTCAAACTCGCGAACACCGGCAAGCGAACGCTCGATATCCTTGGCGCACGCTTCGGACACAGTTGCCACGTGACGCTCGGCGGCCTTGGCACGGGCCTCGCGCTTGGGATTGGGCTGACCCGCTCGGTTGGACCTGCGGTTACGGTTCCTGTTGTCGACGTCTGCCATAAGTGGTCACCTTTCTCGGTCTCTGCCGCTATCGGCTTTTCCCATCCATGATACCCCGCCGCGTACAAAAAAGACGGCCCCGAAGGACCGCCTTTCGCATCGATTTGCACGCACGGCAAGCACCGCCGCAATTCGCCACTAGTCGCGACGGCCGAGGATGTTCAGAATGCGCAGGAACACGTTGATAATATCCACGAACAGGTTAGAGGCCATAAGCACGGCGTTGGGCAGCGTAGGCGGCACCGTCGTGGCAACATAGGTGTCGTAGCCAATAAAGCCGGCGAACACCACGATCACGATCAGGTCGGTGATGGTCTGTGAGACGCCCATGAACATCAGCACGATCTCAACCAGAATAGTAGCGAGCAGAATGCCAAAACCGATGCCATATACGCGCTGGAAAAACTTGGGGAACGTCACGCCCAAGGCGCCAAAGACAAAGGTGATGGCGGCCGTGGCGATAAAGGCAGTGTTGATGGTGGGCAGGTCGTAGTTGGCAAGGCCAAACGACGCGGTCAGGCCAAAGGTGCTCGCAAAGATTACGTAGCCCACAAGGGACAGGCCCACGGACTGCTTGCTGGCGGCGGCCGACATCATGACCATGCCGACGATGGTCAAAATAAATGAGCCAAAGACCAGCGGCAAAGCGGCGCCGCTCATCATCATGCGCGCAAACGACATGGTGCTCGTAAAGTAAGCACCGACGCCCATGGCGCAAAAGCCCAAAAAGATCAGGGCAGACATGACAAGGTTGTACGCGCGCGGCGACATCTCCTTGGCGCGGCTTGCGCCGCTCTCGACGGGGCCGTTCTGATAGCCCTGGATATCGTTCATAGGTTCGTCCTTTCAAAAAGTGCCGTGAAAGACGGCGCAGCAGGTGACAAGATTCCTGTCATTGTACCCGAATGCCGTACGTCCTTACCCACGGCGCTCGCCCTCGAGCGTACGGTCGAATGCCCACACCCACCAACGCATCAGATGGGCCTGCGAACCATCTGGTCGTTCGCGCGTCTGGTCCTCCAGATACAACTCGGTCGCGTGCCCGCCAAAACGCACCTTATAGGTTGCCGTACGGATGCCGTGAACCGTCAGGCCAAACCCAGTGGTCGAGACAATCTCGTCAATCGTAAAGCAACGACCGTCGACCCAGCAGACGGTGACCGGCACGACCTGTCCGCCCGCGAGGATGCGAGCCACGACGTCCACATACTGCTTGTGCACGCGCCGAGTTTTGCCATCTGTCTGTCGATATTCCATGCCTCCTATTATCGAACGCATGTTTGCATGTTGTAAAGCGAACAGACTGTGGTTTTGGAGTGTCGTAGTAATCGCACGTGTCCGCATGGCGTGTTAGCAAAAAGAACACCCGCGGTCAACAGGGCTAATATTCAATTTTAGTGCCAAAAAGTTCACTTCTCCCATCAGAACTCGGTAAAGAGACCCGCAGGAGGTGATACGATTTATCATGTTTTTGTAACGTGTCTGCAAACTTCGAGAAAGCCCATATATGGACGTAACGTTCTCAACCTTCCTCGGCCAAATTGTGTCGAACCCAGTCCTTGCCGTCACCGTGATCCTCGCGTTGGGCGCCATCTTCGTCAATGGATGGACCGACGCGCCCAACGCCATCGCGACCTGCGTCACTACGCGTTGCATGCCCGCCCGCGCCGCCATTCTCATGAGCGCCGCATTCAACTTCCTCGGCGTGCTCATCATGACGCACTTTAACGCGAGCGTCGCCAACACCATCTCACATATCGTCGACTTTGGCGGAAACAGCACCATGGCGCTCGCCTGCCTATGCGCGGCGCTGTTCTCCATCGTCGTCTACGGCGCCACAGCGTCGCGTTTTGGCATCCCCACCTCGCAAAGCCACAGCCTTATCGCCGGCCTGACCGGTGCCGCCATCGCCCTCGGCGGTGCGAGCAGCGTCAACGTCCACGAGTGGATGAAGGTCATCTACGGTCTGGCGCTCTCCATCGGCCTGGGCTTTGTCATGGGCTGGGTCCTGTGCAAGCTCGTCTCGATTCTTTTCGCCGCCGCCAACAGGCGACGTGCCAATGTCTTCTTTAAATACGCTCAGATCGCGAGCGCTGCGGCCATGAGCTTTATGCACGGCGCGCAGGATGGACAGAAGTTCATCGGCGTGCTCTTTTTAGGCGTGGCCTTTGCCAGCGGCCAGACGAGCGTCGGCGATGCAGGCATCCCCATCTGGATTATGCTGCTGTGCTCGGCCACTATGGGTATCGGCACCAGCGTGGGCGGCGAGCGCATCATCAAGTCCGTCGGCCAGAGCATGGTCAAGCTCGAAAAGTATCAGGGCTTCTCCGCCGACCTCGCAGGCGCCGCAAACCTGCTGCTTGCCACCCTTACCGGCATCCCCGTGTCCTCCACACACATCAAGACCTGCGCCATCATGGGCGTCGGTGCCGTCAAGCGCCTCTCAGCCATCAACTTCGGCGTCGTCAAAGACATGATGTTCACCTGGTTCTTCACCTTCCCCGCCTGCGGACTCATCAGCTTTGTCATGGCCAAGCTGTTCATGATGTTCCTCTAGTCAAACCGAACGTCCATCCGGACTGCATTACCTCGCCCACCCGTCTTCGCCTCGAAAGGACCCACCCATGGCAAAGAAACCCGATTCGTTCTACTTCGACAACTACGTCGCCTGCGCCGACCTTGCCGTCCAGGCCGCCGAGCTGCTCACCAAGATTTTCGAGAACTTCGATCCCGCAAAGATTCACGATATGCTCAACAAGATGCACGCGATCGAGCATGCGGCCGACAAGAAGCACCATGAGCTTGAGGACGCCTTGCTCACCGCCTTTATCACCCCGCTCGAGCGCGAGGATCTGGATCTGATGAGCTGCTCACTCGACACCGTGCTCGACCGCATCGAGGGCGTCGTGCAGCGCGTCTACTTCACCAACATCCAGAGCATCCATCCCGACGCCATCGTCATCGCCCACAAGGTGACTGACGCCTGCCGCGCCATGAAAGACCTGATGGTCGAGCTGCCCAACTACCGCAAGTCCAAGACCCTGCGCGAACTCGTCATCCAGATCAACACCATCGAGTCCGAAGCCGACGAGCTCTATATCAACGCCATGCGCAACCTGCACGTTAACGGCAAGGACCCGCTCGAGGTCATCGCCTGGCGTGACGTATACGCCTTCCTGGAGTACTGCGCTGACTGCTGTGAGAATGTGGCCGATGTTGTGGATTCGATTGTCATGAAGAACAGTTAATTGGGGGTACGTGTCCCGGCGGTCGCGGGCCCGGCCACTAATAACCTTTTTCACTCCGGCTGCAAGCAGAGTCGTTCAAAAGGTTATTAGTGGCCGGGCCCGCTCCCTTACGTACCACCATTGGGAACTTTGGCTGATAGTTATAGCGCAATGGGGGTTTGGCTGAAGGGACCTTTGGTATCCGTTCGGACACTTTGGCCCTCGATGAGCGTTTGGCTGATTGCTGCTTTGGGTACTGTTTGGGTTACTTTGGGTTTGTTTGATTTTTAATTGTTGGAGGGCTTGTATGTCTTATTTGGATCTGGCTCGGGGTCGGTATTCTTGTCGTGAATTTCAGGATCGTTCTGTTGAGCAAGCTGTTGTGGATGCCATTGTTGAGGCTGGGCGTATTGCTCCTTCTGCTTGTAATAATCATCCGACCCGCGTGATGGTGCTTGATACTCCGGAGTTGTTGGAGAAGGCTGCTGCTTGTCAGCCGCGCTTTGCTCGTGATGGGTCTATCTTTGGGGCTCCGCTTGTCTTTCTTATTTGCAGCGTTACCGATGATGCTTGGGTGCGCCCGTATGATCAGATGAATTCCAGTGAAATCGATACGTCCATCGTGTGTGATCAGATGATGATGGAGGCCACCGAGCAGGGCCTGGGAACGTGCTGGGTATGCCATTTTAAGCCTGGGGTGGCACAGGAGCAGTTCAATCTGCCCAAGGGCGTCTATCCCTATCACATGCTCGTCTGTGGATATCCTGCCGACCACATCGCCGATCCCGAGCATCGCGAGGCCCGTACCATTCCCCTCTCCGACTTCCTCCTCAAGTAGGTTTTGGGACATGCCTTAAAACCTACCCTTGACCGCTCACCCGTTCGCCGAGTTCTGCGCCATTATGTGCAGGGCTCGGTTTTTTATGTTACGCACTCCGGCACAGTCATAAAAAAGGACCCGCAAGCTGCGGGTCCTTTCTAGGCACTAAATTGTAGGCCGAATGTTAGTCCAGGTCGTCGGCAGCAAAGTTGTCGATCGGGGCGAAGGGATCGGCCACGGGGACAACCGGGTCAGCGACGGGCAGCGGCTCGGCGGGAACAGTCACTGCAGGAGAAGCGGCAGAACCGACCGGCGTGGAAGCCATCAGATCGGCCGGGAAGGAATTCTGGGCATCGTCCATGAAGTGCTGGATGAGCTTGAGATACTCTGCCTTGAACTCCTCACGGGAAGCCTTGAGACGATCGATCTCCTCGAGCTCGGCCTGCTTCTCGGTCAGAGCCTGGCGGATAACCTCGCGGGCCTTGGCGTCAGCCTCGTTGCGGATACGCTCAGCGTTCTCGTTGGCATCGTTGACGATGGTCTCAGCGGTCTGCTGGGCAGCGATCAGGGCAGCGGAAATCTGGCGCTCCTGAGCGGAGAAGTCAGGGGCGGGAGCAGCCACGGGGGCGGCAGGAACGGCCTGGGCGGTGGCATCCTGAGCCTGGGCAAGCTGAGCCTGCGCATCGGCAAGCTGCTGCTCGGTAGCAGTCAGACGACCCTTAAGGTCGACGATCTTAGCGAGCATAGCGTCAACCTCGGAGGACAGCGTCTCCAAGAAGACGTCGACCTCGGCAGGATCGTAGCCACGCTTGGCCTCAGAGAAAGTCTGAGCCTGGATGTCTGCAGGGGTAATAGCCATAACAAGTCTCCTTTTTCATCGCCTCGGCGCTACACGCCCGACGTAAGTTACTAAGACAGTTCTACACGAGTATACCTATAAGAAGCTGCAGAACCAGCCTCTGCACCAACTGCAACGCAATAATCGCAACGACCGGCGAAAAATCGATACCGCCCATCGGCGGGATGAAACGACGGAACAGGTTGAGCCACGGACCGCACACGCTATCAAGCACCGCGGCAATATCCTGAAGCAAACCACCCTGCTTCATGGGAATCCACGTCATAAAGCAGTAGACGACAATGAGCGTGGAATAGAAGTTGAACAGCGTGTTGACCAGCTGGACGATAGTGTAGATGTTGATGGGAATCTCCTCGTCTTGTCTTTACTTAAGGTAGCCGTCGGCACGAAGCTTCTTGAGATCGGAATCTTTGACCTCGCAACCGGCGGGCAGCACCATGAACACGCGGTCGCCCACCTCCTTGACCGTGGCACCCAGACCGCAGGCAAAGCCGTAAGAGAAGTCCAAGACGCGCTTGGCAACTTCGGTGCGTACGCCCACAAAAATCAGTGCGACAGGCTGCTTGGTGCGAACGCGGCGCACCACGGTCTCCACGTCGTCATAGCTCTCGGGGCGCAGGACATAGGCCGGCAGCTGCGGCGTGGCGTTGATGATATTGCTCGCATAGGCCGAGGCATCGCTCGGTGCAGGCGCGGGTGCAGCGGCGGCACGGGCGCGGGTATTCTCGGCGTAGCTCGACGGCGTGTCATAGGCACCAGGACGATAGCCGCTCGCAACACTGTCCTGCGAGCGCGAAGGCGGGTTATACGTCGTGGCATGGCGGGAGTCATCGCCGACCAGCTGACCGGAGCGCGTATACACGGCAACCGACTCAGCTTCACCGCGGCGCGTCTGGCCAAGCAGGCCGTTGCTCGGCTCGTCTTGGGTGTAGAAGCCCTCGCCCGAAGCACCACTGTAGCCGTTGTTCTGATAGCCATCGTCGTAGCCGTCATCGTAGCCGTAGTCGTCGTCCTGGCCATAACCCTGGTCGTAACCCTGCTGGCCGCCCAGGTGCATCTTATTTTTAATCTCGTCAAGGAAGCCCATGGTTGTGTCCTCTCGCGGTTTAGTGCAGGCGCCCCGATAATCAGTGCGCACTTCAGAGCCTTATTTTACTGCAAACTCCGGGCTAAATACTACCCTGCCCAGGCGAACGAGCGTAGAGCCCTCCTCAAGGGCAGACTCAAAGTCCTCGCTCATACCGCAGGAAAGCTCAGGCAGGTTCAAATCGGGATGCGCCGCCTCCAGCTCATCCCTCAGCTCACGAAGCCCCGCAAAGGTGCGGCGTGCCACATCCTTATTCCCCCGGGGCGCCATAGTCATAAGCCCCTGTACGCAAATTCCCTCAAGTTCTGCAAGCTCACCCGCGGCGGCGCGAATCTCATCGGGTGAAAAGCCTCCCTTCGACTCCTCACCACTCACATTGACCTCAATGAGCACACGCTGGGGGCCGACGAGCTCGCCTGCCTCAATCTTGCGAACAGCACGGCTCGAGATCGCCTGCGCCAGATGCAGCGAACCCACCGAGTGAATCAGCTCGGCTGAGCCCAGCACCGCATTGATCTTATTGGTCTGCAGGTTGCCGATCATATCGAAGCGCACCTCGGGCAGCTCCGGATGCTCCGCCAGACCCGTGAGCTTGCGAACCAGCTCCTGCGGGCGGTTCTCGGCAAAATGGCGATACCCCGCCTGGATGGCGGCAACGGTCTCATCGACACCAACGGTCTTGGACACGGCAATGAGGCTCGCGGCGTCGTGGGGACGGCCCGCGCGATCGAGCGCCGCATAAAAACGTTCCAGAATCTGCTCGCGGCGAGCGCGCATCAAGTCCAAATAGTTATCCATTGCCAATCGCCTCCGCTGACAGCCAAACAAGTAGTCCCATGCTAACGCAAGAGCGCGGCCCCGCATGTGCAAGGCCGCGCTCACTTAGGTATTTACAATCTTTCGACGAACGGGGCTACTTACTCCTCGTCGTCCTCGCCATCGTCCTCATCCTCAAGATGATCGAGCAGGTAGCGAAGACCCTCGCTGACCTCGTTAACGGGCACCTTGGCAACGTAGCGTGCATCGACGGCGGGCCTCATGATAACACCCTCGCCCGAAGGCACGCGCATGCTCTCGAGCTCATCCTCATCAGTGCAGGCGATATCACCGGCAGTCATACGCTGTCCGGTCAACAGGAAGGTCAGACGGCAGGCGGCATCGATGGAAATCGAGGCGATGCGATCGAGATAGCGCGATACCATGATGGCGCGGCGCAGGTCGTCATAGTTGCTGTCGTCGTCCATAAAATCGCCCGTGTCCATGCGGTTAAAGGTGCGGAAGAACTTCTCGTAGGCGGCGTGCACTGGCTCGTCCTCGACGGCCAAGTTGCAGATGATGGACATGTCGTTGGTGACGAGCGCAGAAAGCGAAGAGCCCAGCACCTGGTAGACGGCCTCAGCCTCGGCCTCGACCGTGCCGACAAGCTCCTTGGGCAGCGAGATGTCGGCCTTGATCATATGACGCGTGGCGCGGCAAATCTGGCGAACCTTATCGGTCATGCGCTGCAGGTTAAAGTCGACGTAGATGATCGTCTGCAGCAAGCGGAAGTCGGAGGCGACCGGTGACTGCGTGGCAATCAGGTTGTAGCAGACGGCCTCCAGGTTGGCGCAGCGTGCGTCAATCGAAAGCGTGCGCTTCTTGGTCTTGGTGGCGAGCTTGCGGTCGTCGGTCACATAGGCCTTCACGGCATCGTGGAGGGCCAGATCGACGGCCTCGTAGATGCTCAGCATCTCGTGACGGGCCTCGATGAGCTGACGGGAAAACAGTTTGCGCATGGTTCACTCCAATCAGTTGGGTGCGGTCATGCCGCCCGCACAGTGAATACGCACCGGACCAGATCCGATCGGCTTGGGACTAGTCGCACCGATCAGCCAAAGCGGCCGGTGATATAGTCTTCCGTCCGCGAGTCCACCGGGCTGGTGAAGATCGCGTCGGTTTGACCATACTCGATGAGCGTAGCGGGCTCGCCGGCAACTTCCTGCAAGAAGAATGCGGTGTAGTCGCTAATGCGAGCTGCCTGCTGCATTGAATGCGTGACGATGATGATCGTCATCTCGGGCGCCAGCTCGGCCATCAGATCCTCGACCTTAGAGACGGACGTGGGGTCGATGGCGGAGCAGGGCTCGTCCATCAGAAGGACATCGGGTTGCACCGCAAGCACGCGCGCGATGCACAGACGCTGCTGCTGACCGCCCGAGAGCGCCAAACCATCCTTGTTGAGCTGATTGGATACCTCTTTCCAGAGGTTGGCGCGCTTGAGCGATTCTTCCACGATGTCATCGAGGTCACTTTTGCTAGTCACGCCCTGCAGACGAGGGCCAAAGGCGACATTCTCGTAGATGGATTTAGGAAACGGGTTGGGCTGCTGAAAGATCATGCCCACGCGACGACGGAGATCGACCGGGTCGACACCCTCGGCATAGATATCGTTGCCGTCGAGCGTCATGGTGCCCTCGACGCGCGTGCCCTCGATCAGGTCATTCATGCGGTTGATGCAGCGCAAAAACGTCGACTTGCCGCAGCCCGAAGGACCAATGAAGGAGGTGATGGCGTTTTTGGCGATGTTGAGGTCAAGCCCCGTCAGCGCATGAAAGTCACCGTACCAAAAGTTGAAATCCTTGGCCGTAATGGCCGCTTGCTCCAACGTGGGAGCGGACTGATAAACGGACATGGGACTCCTTAACTAGCGACGCTTGCGCGACAGGAAGCGCGCAAACAGGTTGAAGGCCAGAATGATCACCATCAGCAAGAGCGCGGTGCCGTAGGCTGCGTTCATGTTGATGCCGTCGTTGGCAAGCAGATACAGGTGAACCGTCATGGGGCGGCCGGAATCGAGCGGCGAAATAGGTAGATTGATGGCCTGCCCCATGGTATAGAGCACCACCGCGGTCTCGCCAATGGCACGGCCGATGGCGAGAACGATGCCCGTGGCAATACGGCCAAAGGCAGAAGGAAGCACGATCTTGGAGACAACCTGCCACTTGGTGGCGCCCAGGCCATATGCGCCCCAGCGGATATAGCGCGGAACGGCGCGAATGGCCTCTTCGGTGGTACGCATGACGATGGGAAGCATCAAGAGCGCGAGTGCCAGGGCGGCCGAGACCATCGAAAGGCCCAGGCCCATGGCCTCGACAAACAAGGCGTAGCCAAACAGGCCCATAACGATGGAGGGCACCGAGGCCAAAGCGTCAGCAGCGTAGCGAATGAGCTCGACGACCTTGCCCTGCTTGGCGTACTCGGCCAGATAGACGGCTGCCAGCACAGCGATCGGCGTGCAGATAAGCATGGCGAGCGCCGTCACGTAGACGGTCGAGACGATCGTGGGCCAAATTCCGCCCTCGGCGTTGACGCCCTGGGGCCAACCGAAGATAAAGTCGAGCGAGATGTGTGGCAGGCCGTTGATGACCACGTAGGCGATGATAGCGACCAGCACCAGCGTGGTGATGTAGGCAGCGGCACGAAACACGCCAAGCATGATCTTGTTGGACAGGTCCTTGTTGATGCGGCCCTTCTTGCCGTGGGAAAGGGCACGCTTGATGCGCTCGCGCGACGAGGTCGTATCGACCGTCGTGTCAACGGAATCGGACATAGCCTACCCCCTCTTCTTCTTGGAAATCAGACGGACGATGCCCACCAGCGTGGCGGAGATGATAAACAGGACCACGCCCATGCCGAACAGCGCCGAGCGATGCAGACCCGAGGAATAGCTCATGTCGAGCGCGATCTGGCTCGTGAGCGTCGAGATAGGGCTCGCAATGCTGTCGGGAATAACCGGGGCGTTACCCACGACCATGAGCACGGCCATGGTCTCTCCGATGGCACGGCCCATACCCAGCACGATGGCATCCACGATACCCAGCTTAGCGGCAGGCAGCACGACCTTATAGATGGTCTGCCACTTAGTAGCACCCATGGCATACGATGCCTCGCGAATGCCCATGGGAATGGAATTGAGGGCATCGATGGTGAGCGTGGTGATGGTAGGGACGATCATGATGGCGAGCACAAACCACGCCGTCAGCGCACCAAAACCAAGGCCGCCGGTCAGTTGTGCGATAAACGGGCGGATGATGATCATGCCGAAAAAGCCGTAGATGATAGAAGGGATGCCGGCCAGCAGGTCGACGGCAGGGCTGATGAGCTTGCGCACGCGCTTGCCGGCGATCTCGACCAGGTACACGGCCGTGCCCACACCTAGCGGCACGCCCATGGCGAGCGCACCGACGGTCACCAGACCTGAGCCGGCAAGCAGCGACATGATGCCGTAGTGGCCCTCAGAGGGCGCCCACGTAAAGCTAAAGAAGTCCGCCAGACCGATGTCGGTAAAGACGGGCAGCGCCGAGTACGTGGTAAAGACAAAAATCAGGATGACGGTAACGACCGCCAAAAACGCGCAGGCAAAGAAGATCCACTGCAGCGCCTTCTCCTTGATATAGGTACTGCGCGATACGAGCGCCAGCTCGCGCTTCTTGGGTGCCTGAGCATTCTGCTCAGTCTGGGAGTTTTCCTGTGCTTCCATGCTACTCACTCCCCTTCTCGTCGTTGGTGACGGGAATAAAGCCCGCCTCGCGAATCTGCTTGTCCATCTTTTCGGACGTCACGTAGTCGATGTAATCCTGCGCCTGCTGCGAAGGCGCACCCTTCACAAAGAAGTAAAGGTCGCGCGAGATGGGATAGCCGCCACTCGCGACCGTCTTCTCGGACGCCTCAACATGATTGACCGAGACAGCCTTGACCGAGGTCTTGGCGTTGAGGCTATCGACGAAGCCCAGCGAAATGTAGCCGATGGCCCCACGCGAACGAGATACCACGTCGCGCACCTGGCCCGTACCCGAAAGAACAGCCGAGCGGCGATCGAACGGCGTGCCATCCATCACGATGGTACGGAAGGCCTCGCGCGTACCGGACGCCTCGTCTCGGTTGATGACCTGAATCCTCAGGTCCTCGCCACCGACCTCTTTCCAATTGGTAATCTTGCCGGCGTAGATATCGCGGAGCTGCTCGGTCGAGAGGTTATCGACGGGGTTGTCGTCGTTCACGATGACCGCAATACCGTCGTGGGCAATGACGATGGGAGTCAGGCCCAGATCCTGTTCGTCGGCATTGAGTCCACGGGAGGAGCTGGCGATATCGGCCGTGCCGGCGCTGACGGCCTCGATCCCAGCGGAAGAACCCAAACCGGAAACGAGCACGTCGATGCCAGTCTCCTCCTTAAAGCCCTCGGCCGCAATCTCGGCGATAGGAAGGCAGGTCGTGGAGCCGGCAACGGTAATGGAAGAGGTAGAAGATCCCGAAGAACAGGCGCACAGCGTAAGCGTAAGCACAGCGGCGCTCAGGACCGATACGATCTTTCTCATAGCATCACGCCGATCGCAGCATGGCGCCCACAGGTGCCGTCCTCGTTACGGTAGGAATAAAAGCGGTCGTTCTGACGCACAGTCGAAAGCTGGGTATCCACGATATTATCCGCGTCGACACCGACATCTACCAGCGCCTCGCGAATGGCAGCGGAAAGATCAAGCATGCGAGAGGTATTCGCATCGATGCAAGAGAACTCGGCGGCAAAGCGATCCATGAGTTCCTGGGATACCTCATATTCGTCACCCAAGATATGGGGGCCGATATAGGCGGAAACGTCGCTCGCATCGCAACCGGCAGCATCGCAAAGCGCCTGGCACGCCTTGGCGGAAATACGTGCAATCGTGCCCTTCCAACCGGAGTGCACCACGGCAAATCCGCCGGGGGCCACCAGCACCACGGGAACGCAGTCGGCAAAGCAGAGCAGCACGGGCACGTTATGCGCCGTGCAGACGATGGCATCACAGCCCTCGGCAATCTGCTCGCGAACGTCCTCAAGGTCATCGGCGCCGTTCGAGGTCACCGCAACGATATGATCACCATGGACCTGATTGGGAACGAGCAGGTTGTGCTCACACTCGGCGGCACCCATAGCCTCGAGCGCACGACAACGATTTTCTTGAACAGCAAAGGGGTCATCGCCAACATGCGAGCCCAAGTTGAGTGAGGAGTACGCATCTTCGGAAACGCCACCGGCGCGCTCGGTGAAGGCAAAGCGAACATCGGATGTCGCGCCCTCCACCAACGTAACTCCATCATGGTCGACACGCGAAACTTTGTCCGCACGTGCTGCCATACTAAAGCCTCCTAATAACACAAGTACCGCGGCATCGCCGCTACAGCCCGCGTTTATACGGCTGTCATACTTCTCTAAAAGGATACCTGCTGCGCTGGAGGCAATCGTAAAGGGAACGTAAAGAGATTGGAGGTTCTAGTTTACAAAGTCGAAATAAAAAGGGCGCGTCCATACGGACACGCCCCTGTGCACAACAATGCAAAGAACGACTTAGAAGCTACCGCGCTTCAGGAAGTCGGGAAGCTCGAACTGATCGTTGCCGAAGTTAGGGAGCTCGGTGCCACCGACGTTGCGGGTCGGAGCGGCCTGAGCCGGGCTCGTGGCAGGAGCGGTGCGCTGCGGCTCAGCGGAGGCAGCGGCCTTGCTCTGAGACTGCTGAGCAGCAAAGAGCTCGTCCTGACGGTTGACGTTGGAGTCGGAGAAGCCCGTAGCGATGACGGTGATACGCACCTGATCGCCCAGGGACTCGTCGACAACGGTACCGAAGATGATGTTGGCCTCGGGGTCGACGGCGTTGGCGACAACGTCGGCGGCGTCGCTGATCTCCTGGATGCCCAGGTCCTTGGAACCGGCGATGGAGAGCAGCACGCGCGTGGCACCATCGATGGAGCTCTCGAGCAGCGGGCTGGAGATGGCCTGCTGGGCAGCGTCGACGGCACGGGTATCCCCAGAAGAGGTACCGATACCCATCATGGCGGTACCGGCCTGCTTCATGATGGTCTTAACATCGGCGAAGTCCAGGTTGATGATACCGGGGACGGTGATGAGGTCGGTGATGCCCTGGGTGCCCTGGGAAAGGACGCCATCGGCAATCGCGAAGGCCTCGAGCATGGTGGTCTTCTTCTCGGCGATGTCGAGCAGCTTATCGTTAGGGATGACGATCATGGTGTCGACGCAATCGGAGAGGGTCTTAATGCCCTCCTCGGCGCTCTTCTTGCGCTTGCGGCCCTCGAAGGTGAAGGGCTTGGTCACGACGGCGACGGTCAGCGCACCGACCTCGTTCATCGCGATATCGGCAACGATGGGAGCAGCGCCGGTACCGGTGCCACCGCCCTCGCCGCAGGTGATGAACACCATGTCGGCGCCAGCGAGCGCCTCGGCAATGTCGTCGCGGGACTCATCGGCAGCCTTGCGGCCAACCTCGGGGTTGGCGCCGGCGCCCAGGCCGCGGGTAAGGTCGGTGCCGATGTGCACCTTGATATCGGCATCAGAGATCGCGAGTGCCTGAGCATCGGTGTTGATGGCAACAAACTCGACGCCGCGGATGCCCTCTTCGATCATTCGATTGACCGCGTTGGTACCGCCGCCGCCGACGCCGACCACCTTAATGACGGCAAGGTAGTTGTTGATCTCTGTCTCGTGCATGTCGGTCCTCCGAACAAAGGTTATAGCCATAGCATGGGTCGACCCCTGCGCACATTAACCTTCAGGTTGAAAGTAAATGCAAAGGTAAACCGTATTATGTTTGCACATTATGAACGTATCAGTCAAATAATTGACCGTGAAAACCAAACAAACCAGATAAACGGCGTGGTATGGCCCCTCAACAAAGCATCAACCAGCGCTATGAGGTCGGAGCGTTCCTAAATGTATAGTTACCCGGAGAGCGCACATTGATATACGTTACGCCCTCTACCTGCGAAAGCAGCTTGGTGACTACGCGCTCCTTCTTGACGATATCGTTCGAATCGCCCAGCGACACCTCAATGCCGTTATTGAGGTTTGCCGAGATGGCTTCGACCGAAGGCGTGGAAATATCCTTGACTTGTCCCAAGAACTCGCTCGAAAAACCACGCACATAATCCAAGCCAGCCTTAACGGCCTTGGAGCTCACCGCCTGGCCGGAAACCGGAGCGACATCTGCCGAGACATCAGTCAACAACACCGCGCCATAATGCTTAGCGAGCGCCAGCGCGGCATCGATTCCGGTCAGGGTATTTGAGCCCTGCCCCGTCGTGATGACGTTGCCCTGGTCATCCACTTCGACCGACGTAGACAGCGGGGCGATCCAGGTGTCATCATCCCCGATGGCCCAGGCAAGGTCATCGGAGCTGATATAGGCAATTGCGATGACCTTGCGCTCCATAGGCGTAATGATGAGCGTATGCGGGAACTGACGCTGGACATCCACGCCCGAGACCCACGGGTTCTGCTTGAGGTCCTCGGTAATCTGGTCGGGATCGACGTTAAAAAGCGACGTTCCCTCGGGCAAATCGATCAGCTGGATAGCATCGTGCTTCGTCACATGCTCGCTGCCTTGAATCTGAATATCAGTGGCGGTAAACAATCCAGAGTTGATCACCACGACGGCAACGACAACGAGTACGGCCAAGACGGCCAAAACGCCGCCCACGATTTTGCCTTTGCCTGTAACGACAGAAGCGGCGTCTGATGTTTTATTTGCCATCGCCCTAAGTGAAGACAACGGGTTGACGCCTTTTTTACCCGAAGGCTTCTTGGCGGTAGCCGGCACCGATGTCAGCGAGCGCGGTTTCGATGCGCCCAGCGTGCGACTCGGACGCGCCGCCTTAGTTCCTGTCGAGGGCTTAGGAGTTGCCATAGGACGGGCAGGCTTGGCGCCCATAACAGGCTTTGACGTCACCGAGGGACGCGAGGACTTTTTTGCGGCCGGACGATTACCGAGCTGCGAGCCGACAACCGAACGACTGGTCTGTCGAGCATGCCCGACAGACTTAGAGTGCGCGACGGTATTGCGTTGAGGTTTGGCAGGCGCGCCGGAACGCCCTCCGGCGCGGCGGAAGGTGGGTTTCGATGCTCTAGAAGCCGAGGAATTTAACTTCCGGTCTGAGCTCGATGCCATACGCCTCCCTCACCTTTCCGTGCACATGTCTGATAACCGCGGCAACGTCATCGGCCGAGGCAGTTCCGTTATTAACGATAAAATTAGCGTGAACGGGCGAAACTTCCGCGCCGCCAATCGAAAAACCCTTTAATCCACAATCCTCGATAAGCTTGCCCACACTCGCATCGGGCGGGTTGCGAAAGACCGACCCGCAGGATGCGCGACCCATGGGCTGCGTACGCTTGCGCCTCGTCAGGTACCGTTCCATGCACTCGCGAATGTCGGCCTTGGGCGCCGGTTTAAGCTTGAGCACGCACTCGAGGATGATCTCATTGCGGGGAAGGCTACATTCGCGGTAGCCCCAAGTGATCTCGGACCCCGCATAATGCTTGATACCGGATGCCGGGTCAAACGTTACGACATCCTCAACCAGCGAGCCAATCCACTCGGTCCGTGTGCCGGCATTCATAGATATCGCACCGCCAACCGAGCCAGGGATGCCAACGGCAAACTCAAGGCCCGAGAGGCTACGCGACAGGGCATCGTTGACCAGGCGCGCAAACATCACGCCCGCACCGACCGTCAGCGTACAACCGTCATCGGCAACAACCGTGCGCTGAAACTCACGTCCGAGCGAAATGACGGCACCGCGATAACCGCCATCGGCAACCAGCAGATTGGAGCCCTTGCCGATGATGACCCACGGCACCTGCTCGCGATCGAGCACCGCCACGGCGCGGCGGAGGGCATGATAGCTATGGCACGTCACAAAGAGGTCGGCCTTGCCGCCGATACGATAGCTCGTATGACGCGCAAGGCGCTCGTCCTCGATCACATCCGTGTCGATCATGCCCGAGAGCGCCATGACGGCGTTAAACAGACCCATTAGACTTAAGCGTCTTTCTTGGCAGTCAGATACTCGATAAACTCGGGACCGACGGTCGTAACGTCACCGGCACCCATTGTGAGCAGCAAGTCGCCCTCGCCCACCATCTGCTCGAGCTCCTGATTGAGCTCAAGACGGCTGGAGCAGTACACGACCTCCTTGCCAGGATGCTTGGCGCGCACGGTATCGGCGAGCATCTTAGAGGTAACACCCGGAATGGGCATCTCGCCAGCCGAGAACACATCAATCAGCAGCAGTTTATCGGCATTGGCAAATGCATCGGCAAAGTCGTCGCACAGGGCCTGCAGGCGCGAATAGCGGTGCGGCTGGAACACGACGTCGACGTGCTTGTAGCCCAGCGACGAAGCGGCAGCAAGCGTCGCCTTGATCTCGGTGGGGTGATGGCCGTAATCATCGACCACGGTGATGCCATCGATATCGCCCACGTGGGTAAAGCGACGACGGACGCCCTCAAAGCTCGAAAGCGCCTTGGCGGCAGCGTCGATGTCAAGGCCCAGGACATGGGCGACGGTGAGCACCGCCGTGGCGTTGAGCATGTTGTGGCGACCGGGATTACTCTTGATCTCCACAGCGTGCTCAGTGCCGTCCTCAAAGCGAACGATAAAGTCGCTCTGGATGCCCTTGACATCCGGGTGCATGCAGACGATGTCGTTGTTCTCGGCAAAACCGTAGGAAAGCACGTGACGGCCCGTCGACTTGGCGAGCTCGACCAGATGCGGGTCCTCACCGCAGACGATGACGGTGCCGTCCTCGCCCACCAGGCTCATGAATTTGGCGAAAGTTGCCTCGATCTCCTCGATACCCGAGTAGTGATCGAGGTGGTCGGCCTCGACGTTGGTCACAATGACTACGTTGGGGTTCAGGAACAGGAAGGAGCTGTCGGACTCGTCGGCCTCGGCGACAAAGTAGTCGCCCGAGCCGTTCTTGCCGTTCGTGTCATAGCCCTCGACGATGCCACCGATCAAGAAACTCGGATCCAGACCCATGCGGTCGAGCATGGTGGCGCACATCGAAGACGTGGTGGTCTTGCCATGCGTGCCGGCAACAGCGACGGTGGTGTAGCCGTGGCCCAAAGCAGAGAGCATCTTGGCACGGGGCCACACGGGAATACCAAGCTCGCGAGCGCGCACGAGTTCAGGGTTGGACTCCGGAATAGCGGTAGAGACAACAACCACGTCGGGCTTGACCTCGTCGATCGTGGCGGCCTCATGGCCCACATGCACCTTCACACCAGCGCGGGTAAGCTGGCGGATATAACGTGACGTCTTAAGGTCGGAGCCGGTAACGGCATAACCGCGCTCGTGAAGAACGAGGGCGATGCCGCTCATGCCGGCGCCGCCGATACCGATAAAGTGGGCGCTCTTAAACTCGGGCGCGGAGGTTGCAGTCTGGGAATCAGCCATGTGCTCGTGTACTCCTTGCGTAAACACTGCCTGTAACCCGTTAACTGTACCGCACCTACCGCATCAGCGCGAGGGCGACCGACGATATCCCGTCTAACTAACGCAAACCCTCTACCGCATCCGCCAGAAGAGCGGCGGCCCTATCCTGAGCCAGACCACGCGCCGCCTGACGCATGGCGTCGCGCGCCGCCGCGTCATCGACCAAGTGCAGCAGCTCATCGGCAAAGGCAGAACCGTCGATATCGGCATCGGCGCAGAGCACGCCGGCCCCGGCGTCGACCAGATAACGAGCATTGGTGGTTTGGTGGTCGGCTGTCGCATGCGGATACGGCACGAGCACCGAAGGCACGGCGAGCGCAGCGACCTCGGCCACGCTCGATGCGCCCGAACGCGAGAGCACCAAATCGGCAGCAGCCAGCATATCGCCCATGTTGTCGATGTAAGGCTGGACGCGGTAACGCTTCGCCTCCTCGGGCGTCAGCGCCAAAGCGCGCTCGGTCTCCTCAAAGCCGTCGGCACCCGTCGAATGCAACACATAGAGGTTCTTGCGCGAAAGCAGCTCGTTTTTGAGCGAAGCCACGCGCTCGTTGAGGTGCTGGGCGCCAAGTGAACCGCCAAAGACGAGCAGCAGCGTAGCGTCCTCGGGAACGCCAAGTGCCTTGCGGCCGCGAGCGCGATCGCCCTCGATTACCGAGCGACGTACGGGGTTGCCGGTCATGAGCACGTGGCCAGGGTCACCTTCGCGCTCAAAGACCGAACGCGCTGCCGGCACCGAGATGCACACGCGGGCGGCGTGGGAGTTCATCATCTTGTTGGCCAGGCCCGGAACAGAGTTCTGCTCATGCAGCAGATACGGAACGCCCGCGCCCTTGCACCACCCCAGCAGCGGAACCTCGACATAGGCACCAAAACCAATGGCGGCATCGGGCTTGCCAACCTTTGAAAAATGACTGGCGAGCGCACGCTTGGCCTTGTTGACACGCCACAGCGAGGTCAGCGCCGTCCAAGGACGGGAGCGGTCGAAGCCTGTGACCGTAATGGGCACAAAATCAAACCCAGCCTCGGGGACCAGACGACCCTCGAGCTTGCGCGACTGGCCTACGAACACAACGTGGTGGCCACGGTCACGCAGCTCTTCGGCCAAGGCGAGCGCGGGGTTGATGTGCCCTGCCGTGCCGCCGGCTGCAATAGCAACGGTCATTTTATCGGTCATGGTAGTCCCTTCGTACACGCGGTCCCTGGTCGTCGGTACGCAGACGCGCCGACGGGTCTGAGTTCAAATCGATTCGATTATATCCGCCGCCCGCATTGCGAGGAGTGGGGCGCTGAGGACGACCTTGCGGCGCCGTTCGCTGACGCGGGCGGGCTGCGGGGTCGGTCGCAGAGCCATCCAGGACGGTAAAACCGTTACGCGAAGATCGCTCGCCGCGCACGTGAGGCACGCCGGCGGTACTCTCATCCATAACGGCAAAGCTCTCACGGCGGCGGTCATACTCATCGCGGCGGGCGCTCTCGTACGAAACGCGCAGGATCAACCCGGCAAGCATGAGCGACACAATAATCGACGAACCGCCGTAGCTAATAAACGGCAGCGGTTTGCCCGTCATGGGAAACACGTTGAGGATGCCCAGCGCATTAATCAAAAACTGCACCGCGAGAATGACCGCGGAGCCAGACGCCATAAGCGCGCCCCGACGATCGGTCGCCTGCTCGGCAATGCGAAACGCCGAGTAGATCAGCATCGCAAACACCAAGAAGAACAGCACGGTTCCGACAAAACCGACTTCCTCGCCAATGATGGCCAGGATGTAGTCGTTGTGCGCTTCGGGCAGATACGAGTACTTCATGGTTGAGTTGCCAATGCCGCGGCCGAACAGACCGCCCGAGGCAAAGGCCATGATGGCAAGCGTGGCCTGATAGCCGTCACCATACTCGTCGGCCCAAGGGTTCAAGGCAACCTGAATACGCACCATACGGTACGGCTCTGCGACAAGCGCAATCATGATCACGAGAATGCCGAAGATTAGCACGCCGATGATAAATCTGGGGTCGAGACCCGCAAACAACGCCATGCACATGAGGGTCAACAGGATGATCAGGACAGTACCGAAATCGGGCTGGATAAAGATCAGAAAGAGCGAAATGCCCAGGTAGATGCCCATCTTGCGAAGGAATTCGTTGATGTTGCCACCGGGCGAAAAGAAGCGATCAAGCATGATGGCCGAATACGCAATGGCAAATGGCTTTAAAAACTCGGAAGGCTGGAACTGAATACCGGCGATGTTGAGCCAGCGCGTGGCGCCACGGCTGCCGCTGCCCACCAAGAACACCAGAAGCAGTAGCCCGATCATGCCGATAAGGAAGATCCTGAGCACATCCTCCCCAAACCAGCTGTCCGGCAAGATGCGCACGATGGCAACCATAGCCAGCACGCCAACTCCGGCAAACGCGGCTTGTCGAAACAGAAAAAACGTCGCCGAGCCATTCTCGTGCAGCGCCTCGACCGAAGACGCCGAGTACACCATCAGCAGGCCAAAGCACACCAAGGTAAACAGGCAGGCCATGAATATCAAACGGGGGCGCATGATACGGGCGGGAACGCCGGCAATATAGCGTTCGCTAAACGTCTGCCCGCCGCGACCGGAACGCGGTGTGCTGCGCCGCGAGGAAGCACGGTCCGAGTCGGGCCTCCTCATACCTTGTCGGGGGCTCTCCTCTCTCACCGGCAACCCCTATTCCATTTGCGATTTCGCCGCAGCGGCAAGCTGGGCCACATAGTCCTTAAACACGCGGCCGCGCTCCTCATAGCCCGAGAACTCATCGAACGAAGAGCAGGCAGGAGAAAGTAAGATCACGTCGCCACGGCTCGACAGCGAACGGGCGACGTCCACGGCATCGCGCAGGTCATCCGCCTGGGCGATATCCACGTCACCATCGACATCGGCCTCGTCCATAGCGGCGGTAAAGCGCTCGCGCGCATCGCCAAAGCAAACGACCGAGCGCACGTTGTCCATAACGACGCGGGCAAAGTCCGCAAGCGGCGTACCCTTATCGTGGCCGCCGAGCAGCAAAATCACATCGTCGTCGGGAAACGCCGTCAGGGCCTTTTCGACTGCATCGGTGTTCGTTGCCTTGGAATCGTTGACGTAGCGCACGCCATCGATCTCGCCACAGGGCTCAACGCGGTGCTCCAGCGGCTGGAACGATGCCAAACCACGGCAAATGCCCTCGGGATCGGCACCGACGGCCAAAGCAGCCGTGGCAGCACATAGGGCATTGATGACATTGTGATGGCCCGAGATCTTGAGCTCGGAAGTGGCGACAAGCTGAGTCTCGACGCCCTTCAGGCGGACGACCAACTTGCCGTCGCGCACAAAGGCGGCGTCTGCACCCTCGGGCTCGTCAAAAGCGACCTTGCAGATGCGGCGGCCCGGCATGTAGATGTACTCATCGAACTCATGGATGCCGGCATCCTCAACGTCGATAACCACGAGGTCGTCGTCGACCATATTCTCGAACAACTTGATCTTGGCAAGCGCATAGTTCTTGTGGCTCTTGTGCCAGCCCAGGTGGTCGGGCGTGATGTTGAGCAGCACCGCCACGCGAGGATGAAGCTCGGCGGTCGTAGCAATCTGATAACTCGACAGCTCGGCCACAAACCACTCATTATGTGCGCGGCCGTCGATCTCGTTCACGGGCGGCTCACCGATATTGCCGACGGCCACGCTGGCTTCACCGGCGGCCTTGAGCAGATAATCAGTCAGCGACGTGGTAGTTGTCTTGCCGTTGGTGCCCGTGATGGCAATCCAATTTTGGGGAGACAAGCGATAGGCAAACTCGGGCTCGCCCATAATCTGAGCGGCATGCTCACGCCCCGCCTTAAAGAAGGACGAGAACTCCGAAATACCCGGGCATGTCACGCACACGTCATAGGCGCCCTCGACCTGTTCGGCCCCATAGACAAACGACGCACCAGCAGCCTCGAGCGCACGCGTGGCGTCATTGGGCTCAGAGGTGCCGCCGCCATACACGGTAACGGCGCTTACGCGCTCGGGATGTGCCAGCGCCCAGCGGGCGACATCGAGACCGGATTTGCCCTGACCCAAAACGAGCAGGCTAAAGACATCAGCAAGAGGCATGAAAGACCACTATCCCAACTGGAAGAACAAAGCAAGGCCAACGGCACCAAAGGCCGCAGCGATAATCCAAAAACGGATGACGACCTTGGTCTCGGCCCAGCCCTTCTTTTCGAAATGATGATGGATGGGCGCCATAAGGAAGACGCGCTTGTGCGTAAAGTGGAAGTAGACAACCTGAATCATGACCGACAGGGTCTCAACGATAAACAGGCCGCCGATGATGAGGGAGACGACCTCGGTGTTGGTCATGATGGACGTGCAGGCAAACGCGGCGCCCAGGGCAAGCGAGCCGGTATCGCCCATAAAGATGCTCGCCGGATAGCAGTTGAACCACAGAAAGCCCAAGCAGGCACCGGCACACGCGGTGCAGAAGATGGACAGGTTCACGTCTCCGTGCAAAAACGCCATGGCAGCCATGGCGAGCATGGCGATCATGGAGGTGCCGCCAGCAAGACCGTCAAGGCCATCGGTCAGGTTCACGGCATTAGAAAGACCGGCGATCATCAGCCAGCAAAAGACAATGTAGAGCCACGGGAACGAAAGGCCGCAGATGGTGGTCGAAAGAACACCGAGGTCAATCGTCAGGCCGCCGGGAAAACGAATCTCGGGGGCGACGCCGCACCAGTTGACGGCAAGTACCGTAAAGGTGACACAGATAATGGTTAGGCCGATCATCTTGGCATGAGGCGTCAGACCGAGCGAGCGCCCGTGCGTAACGGAGGTCAGGTCGTCGATCAGGCCCAGCACGCCGGTCGCCAGCGTGGCGAGCAGCACGAGCACGAGCTCGGTGGTGAGCTTGCCCATCAGCAGGCAGGTCAGCGAGATCGCGACGAGGATGACAACGCCACCCATGGTGGGCGTTCCCTGCTTAACCAAATGACGCTTGGGGCCGTCGGCACGAACCTGCTGGCCGATACCCTCGACCTTGAGCAGCTTGATCCACCACGGCATGAGCAGCAGCGCAATGGCAGCGGCGATGCCAAGCCCCAAAAAAGCCTGATACGTTGGATACGAGGGATTGCCGAACATGGGCTAGCACACACCTTCCACAAAGCGGTCGAGCTCAACAAAACGGGAACCCTTGACCAGTACAACATCATGTTTTTCAAGCGCGCCGCCCATGCGGTCGAGCACCTGCTGATAATCGGAGAACACCTGGATGCGGTCCTCGTCCATGCCCATCATGCGCGCGGCATCGGCCATAAGCTGGGCCAGCTCACCACCCACGCACGCCAGCATGTCGAGCTTCTTGGCGGCGGCATAGGCGCCCACGAGCTCATGCATGCGAGGAGCCTCATCGCCCATCTCGCCCATCTCGCCCAGGATCGCCATACGAGACCCCGTGCACGAAAGCGAGCACAGCAGATCGAGGCCAGCAGCCATAGATTCGGCACTGGCGTTATAGGAATCGTCGATGACGCGGGCACCGCTCTTGGCGCGCTTGATCTCCTGGCGGTGACCGGTGATCGTGAGGCCTCTAAAGGCAGCATCGATCTGCTCGGGCGTCACGCCCAGGCGATAGGCAACTGCGGCGGCCTTAACGGCATTTGGTACGGACTGCACGCCGGGGATGGCAAGCATGGTATCGGTCGTCTCACCCTGGCCAAAATCGAGCGTAAAGACCGGACGGCCCTCGTCATCAACACGAATGTCGCGGGCACGGACCTCATCATCGTCCGAGACGCCGGCCAGCATCACGTCGATACCAGCAGGCTGGGCGAACGTATCGCGAATGAACGGTGTATAGTCGTCCTCGCCGCCCAAAACCAGCAGCGGCAAGAAGTCGCCGGCGGCGCACATACCCTGGACAATCTCGGCCTTAGCGCGGGCGATGTTCTCGCGGCTACCCAAAATGCCGATATGAGAGGTACCAATCTTGCTCACGATGGCAAGGTTGGGATTGGCGGACTGGGACAGGCGCTCAATCTCGTGGAAATGGTTCATGCCCATCTCGAGCACCAGGACCTCGGTATCGGCCGGAGCGGAAAGCACCGTGAGCGGCATGCCGATCAGGTTATTGAAATTGCCCTTGGTGGCCCAGACACGATAGCGCTTGGCGAGCACGGCGGCGAGCACGTCCTTGGTCGTCGTCTTGCCGATGGAACCGGTAATACCAACGACCAGGCAGCCAAGCTCCAGGCGATACGCGTGCGCCAAACGCAGCAGAAACTCCTCGGGATCATCGGTCAGCAAGATGGCACAGCCCTTGTCCTGCGCCAGCGAGACCAGCTCGGCCTCGGGCTCACGCGTCATCACGACGGCGCCGGCACCCGACTGGACGGCACGGGAAGCAAAATCATTGCCGTCGACGTTTTCACCGGGAAAGGCGACGAAAATCGTCCCTTCCTCGACCTGGCGCGAGTCGATAACGCACCCGCGGCATACCCGATCGGCTTCTCCCGTCACGGTTCGGGCCCCAGTTGCGGCCGCGAGGTTGTTGACGGCGATCTCTATCATTGCAGCTCCCCTGTAAACCTAATAATGCTATCGGCGTATTGTATCCCAGCGCCGCACATGCGTGGTGCAGGGCATGTGAACACCCTCATATGGGACAACAAACCACGCCCCAAAGATTGTAACCCCCTACTTCGTGTGCGGGATACCCAGCACGTCGAGCGCGTTGGCCATAATGGACTGGAACGGCACCGCAGCGGCATCTGAGCCGCTCGGCGTTCCGTCGAGCGTGATATAACACAGCACCTTGGGCGATTGTGCCGGTGCAAAGCCCATAAAGGACGACATGTAGTTCTCCTTGAGGTAGCCGCCGTTCTCGTCGGCACGTTCGGCCGTACCGGTCTTACCCGCTACGTCATAGCCGTCAACCGCGCCGCCAACGCCCGTTCCCTCGGACACGACCGTCTGCATGCACGATGTCACCTGGGATGCGGCGTCCTCCGAAATCGCGCGCTCGCCTTCGCCCCAGTCCTTCTCGTCGCCTTTGCTGGACTTATAGAAGTGCGGTGTCATCATCACGCCGCCGTTGGCGATGCCGCCCACGGCACGTGCGATCTCAATCGGCGAGACAGACAGTGCCTGTCCAAAGCTCATCGAGCCCAGCGTGGCGCCGTCATACTGGTCACGCTCCTTGACGATACCCAGGCTCTCGCCCGGAAAATCTACACCAGAGCTGTGACCGATGCCCCACTTGTCCACATAGGTGGCAAAGTCGTCGGCACCGATCTTGCGCCCCACCAGGACAAAGCCCACGTTGGACGAACGGCGCATCATCTCGCGCACATCCATGGTCATGGCGTAGTCGCGCTTGTCGGCATCGGTGACGGTATCGTCGCCCACCTTGATGCTCGCCGGCACCTCAAACGACGTACTCGATCGCACGACACCCAAGTCGAAGCCGGCGCCCGCCACGAGCGTCTTAAAGACCGAGCCGGGCTCGTAGGCGTCGGTGACCAGGCGCAAGTTCATATCCTCGGTCTTGGCGTTTTCCAGATCGGTCTGGTCGTAAGTCGGATACGAGCAGGCTGCCAAGATCTCGCCTGTCGTAGGATCGGTGACCAGCGCCGAGCCGTTCTTGGCCTTTGTCTTCTCGACAGCCTCTGCCAGGGCATCCTCGGCCGCACGCTGGATATTGACGTCGAGCGTCGTCACGATATCAACGCCGTCGACCGCAGCCACCTTTTTATAGGCACCGCCCGCGATATAGCTGCCGTCCCTCGCGCGCTCGCGTACGAGAGAACCGTTCGTGCCGGTCAGAAGCTTGTTGTATTGCTTTTCGAGACCCGTCAAGCCGTCGTTGTCTACATTCACTACACCCAGCACCTGCGATGCCAGATTGCCGTATGGATATACACGCTTCATGGCCTGCTCAAAAAGCACGCCGGGCAGGTTCTTCTTCTCCAGCGCCGCAACATCGTCTTCGTCCACCTGGCGCTTGATATACACCCAGGTTCCATCGGACTCGACGAGCTTGCGGCAGGTCTTTTTATCGATTCCAGTTGCCTTGACCAGCGCCGACACCGTCTTGTCAACATCCTCGACAAGCTGCGGGTTCACGGCGATGTTGCGACATTCGACCGACGACGCCAACACGTTGCCGTTGCGGTCGTAGATGGTGCCGCGTTTGGCATAGAGGGTCTGCGCAAGCAGGCGGCGCGCATCGGCACGCTCGCGCAGTTTATCGGCTTCGACAATTTGATAGTCGGCAAGGCGAAAGACGCCCAAGCCCAAGCCAAGCCCAATGAAGCCCATGACGGCTTTGCGGCGAGGCAGAGGCGCGCCTGTGAGCCATTCGGTCGACGAACTCTTGCGCGACCTGGTGTTATGCACTTGAGGGCCGCCCGAGCCGCGAAGTCGCGACGCCGGGTCGTTGCCACGGGACTGCCCGGCGTTGTAAGATTGCCGACCCGTTCCTTGATAACCAGAACGTCCCCGCGACGAGGGACGTCCAGAACCGCGGCCCCCATCGGAACCGCGGCGATAGTCATTTGTCATACTCAGCTACCGTCTTGCTACTGAGCGGTCGCGGTCGCGTTGGCGCCCGCGGCTGCATCCTGCGAAAAGTCAAGTGTAACGCTCTCGCCGGGCTCCACCATGCCATAAGCGCCCGCAAGGTCGCGAATGCGCGTGTCGGCGCCATAGACCGAATGCATGACCTCCAGGTCGGAGCTCTCATCGGTCGCCTTTTCGAGCGTGTTGGTAAGCTCGGCGTTGCTGTTGAGCACCTGGGCCGTAACGCCGGCGAGCGCCACGCGGGCGACGCCGATCGTCATGAAGATAGCCGCAATGATGCAAAACGTTTTAAGAACGCTCATGAAAACCGGGCTTACCACCTGGTTTGCCTGACGGCCCGCGCCCGTGTAGACATCAAAGCGCGGCGCGCGCTGCTCACGGGGAGCAACGGGGGCCTGCGGCGTCTCACGATAGGCGGGCATGGCGTTCATATCATAGGCGAGTGCTGCGCTTGAAGTGTTGTAGCCCATGATATGCCGCCTCCCATCCCGAGTACGTTGGTAGTGTGTTTAAGCTTCGTTTATGGTGCGAGCGGGAGGTCCAATATCGCGCGGTCGCGTCTACAGACGCTGCGCCACGCGGATTTTGGCTGATCTCGCCCGAGGGTTGCGCTCAACCTCATCAGGCTGGGCAACCAAGGGTTTGCGGGTGATGACCTTGAGTATCGGCACGTTGCCGCACACGCACACCGGAATCTCCGGCGGACACGTGCACCCCTGGCTCATCTCCTTAAAGTGGTTCTTTACGATACGGTCCTCGAGCGAGTGATACGAGATGACGCAGATACGTCCGCCCGGGTTGAGCCACCTGGTGGCGGCATCAAGCCCTCGTTCGAGCACATCGAGCTCGTGATTGACCTCGATGCGAATGGCCTGGAAACTTTTCTTGGCCGGGTGTCCACCATGCCGACGAGCGGCAGCCGGGATACCCGCCTTGATGATCTCGACAAATTGGCCGGTGGTTTCGATCGGTTCTTGCTCGCGGCGGCGCACGATCTCGCGCGCGATCTGCGAGGCGAACTTCTCTTCGCCGTAGACGCGTAGAATCCGGGCGAGGTCGTGTTCGTTATAGGTGTTGATGACCTCAGCTGCGTTTAAGGTGTTATTACCCGGATCCATCCGCATGTCCAATGGGGCGTCCTCGTTATACGAAAAGCCCCTGCCAGGGATATCGAGTTGCGGCGACGAAACGCCCAAATCGAACAGGAAGCCATCGACCCCGGGCACCTCGGCCGAGCAAAGCAGCTCGTCCAAGTCGCCGAAGTTGCCCTTCAGCAGCTGGTGCGGAACGCCGGGAACCTCGCGGTCCAGACGGGCGCCAGCGGCCTCGAGGGCCATGTCGTCCTGATCGACGCCGAGCAAAAGGCCCGTCTCCCCCACCTGCGCGGCCATCTTTACCGAATGACCGGCACCGCCAAGGGTGCAATCGCAGACAACGGAGCCGCTCTTTAGCCGCAGCGACTCAAGCACTTCGCCGAGCATGACAGGTTCATGCCGATATTCTTGTGTCAAGATCCCACGCTCCATCCGTTACCCGTGCCTTGCCCTTACGAGAAGAAGAGGTCCAGCAGGGCCTCATCGTCATCGTCCTCATCGGCCGCGGCGCGATCCCAAACCTCAAGGTGGTCGTAGTTGCCCACAACCGTGACCTCGCGGTCGAGGTTCGCCTGCTTGCGGAGAGACTCGGAAAGACCGATACGACCGGCACTGTCCACATCCATCGACGTGGTGCGCTTGTTGATCGCCCTCATGAGCTTCTGGTCATTAATGTCACGCGGGTTAAAACCCTCGTGGCCCTCACGACCCGCGAAGAGTCCTTCGACCCACTTATCGAAGGCCTCGGCAGAGAACACGTACAGAGCATCGACATCCAGGGCTTTGAACACGCGAACGTGCTCTCCAAGCTCCTCGCGAAGAGGTGCAGGCAGGGACAGACGACCTTTTGCATCGAGATTGCGCTCGTATGCACCAGTCATTCCCATGTGCGCCCTCCCCTCGGTTACTCAGATGGCACGTACGCGGGGAACCACCCCGCCTGTCGACGTCATTAATAATATGGGGAACCGCCCCATTTTTCAACACCTTTCCCCACCCCTTCCCCCACCCCGCCCCACTACTCCACCCACCATATATTGCAAAACACCCCCAAGCATATGTTCGAAAACACAATATGTTGTGTTTACAGCAACAGCGGGATGCCACCTGTAGAACCACGCCCGCGAACCTCAACCTTCAAGTTGACCTTGAGGCGATTTTTACGTCCCTTTACACGCCGTTCACATCGCCCCCAAACTCCCCCACCCAAGGCACGTGCGGCCCACCACCGCGACGACAAGTGGCGAAAAATGGGACGGGCCCCAGATTGCCCATGCGCGCGCAAAAGCACGCCGCAGCAATCTGGGGCCCGTCCCCTTTAATATTTATAAATATGCAGGTCAGCGAGGTGCTAGCGATGTGCCAGCGGGTGCGCCGCCAGATAGACCTCGGTCAGTTGCGTACGATCGACATGCGTGTAGATCTGCGTGGTCGATATATCGGCATGCCCCAAGATCTCCTGTAGCACACGGAGGTCTGCGCCGCCCGCAAGCATATGGGTGGCAAAGGAGTGACGCAGCGTATGGGGATGGAGCCCCACCAGTCCCACCTGGAGCCCGTAGCGCTCACAGATGGCATGGATGCCCTGGCGCGACAGACGGCGGCCGTTCTTATTTAAAAAGACCGCCGAGGTCTCGGTTCCGCGGGCATGGACCGCCAAGCGAGAACGCCCCTCAGTTACATAGAGCGTCAGAGCTCGCGCCGCGCTTCCCACCAGCGGTGACAGGCGTTCCTTTGAGCCCTTACCGCGAACGAGCACAAAGCCATCGTCGATATGGATATCGCCCACATCGAGCCCCACCAACTCGCTCACACGTAAGCCGCATCCGTAGAGCACTTCCAAGATGGCATGGTCGCGCAAGCCCATCTCGCCCTCGGGGAAGTCTTGATCGAGCAGCGCCGAGACATCCTCCACCGATAGATACTCCGGCAAACGCTCAGCCTTTTTAGGCAGGCGCAACGCCGCCGTTGGATTTTGGGCCACAGCCCCATCGCGCACCAAAAAGGCATGCAGGCCCTTCACGGCCGCAAGCGCACGCTCCACCGAGGCATCGGAATAGCCCCCATCGCGACGGTCGGCGACAAAGCCCTCCACGACCCGACGGGTCACCTCTTCAAAAGACACAATACCCGCCCGCTCCAGATAGGCGCAGTACGTCGTCAGGTCACGACGATAGGCCGCAATCGTGTTGCGCGCCAAACCCCGCTCGACCGCGAGGTAATCGAGATACTCCCCCGCCGCCACGGCGAGCGACGAGGGAGTAGCTTCGGTATGTTCCTTATTCGCCGGCACCCTTAGTCCGTAGCGAGGTTCATGGGCGTCACCTGCAGACGGTCGACACCCTCGTGCTGGCCGATCGAAGCGCGTACGAACTCGCGGAACAGCGGCTGCGGGTTGGTCGGGCGGCTCTTGAACTCGGGATGAGCCTGGGTTGCCACATACCACGGATGCACGTCGCGCGGCAGCTCGACCATCTCGACCAGGCGCTCGTCAGGCGACAGACCCGAGATAACCAAACCGGCGTCCTCGAGCTGGTCGCGGAAGGCGTTGTTGAACTCAAAGCGGTGACGGTGACGCTCGTAGACGAGTTCCTCGCCATATGCCTCGCGAGCAAGGGTATCGGCGGCGAGCTTGCACGGATAGGCGCCCAGGCGCATGGTGCCGCCCTTCTCGGTCACGTCCTCCTGCGAGCTCATCAGATCGATGACACTATACGGGCCATCCGGATCGAACTCAGAGGAGCTGGCGCCGGCAAGGCCGACGACATTGCGCGCAAATTCGCACACGGCCACCTGCATACCCAGGCAAATGCCCAGATACGGAATCTTGTGCTCACGGGCAAACTCGGCCGCGAGGATCTTGCCCTCCAGGGCGCGCTTGCCAAAGCCGCCGGGGACCAGGATGCCCGAGGCGTCGCCCAGAACCTCGGAGACATTCTGCTCGTCGAGGCTCTCGCCGTCGACCAGCTGGACGTCCACATGGCGATCGTAGAAGACGCCCGCATGGTGCAGGGCCTCGATAACCGACAGGTACGCATCGGGCAGCTGCGTGTACTTGCCCACGACGGCGATCTTCACCTTGTCGGCGTGATGGTTGGCGTGATTCTGTTTGCGCAGGAACTCGTTCCACTCGCTCATGTCGCGCTCACGCGGGTCCAGACCCAGGCGCTCGCAAATGCGCAGGTCAAAGTCCTGCTCGGCAAGCAGCTGCGGAACATCGTAAATGCTCGCGCAGTCCTCGTTGGTAAAGACGCAATCGGTGTCGACGTCGCAGAAGCTTGCGATCTTTCCGCGGATAGCGTCATCGATATGGTGGTCGGAGCGCAGCACGATAATATCGGGCTGGATGCCAAAGCTGCGGAGCTCCTTGACGGAATGCTGTGTGGGCTTGGTCTTGACCTCGTGGGCGGCGGCGATATAGGGAACGAGCGACACGTGGATGTAGCAGACGTTCTCGGGGCCGGCCTCCTTGCGGTACTGACGGATGGCCTCGACAAACGGCTGGGACTCGATGTCGCCAATCGTGCCGCCCAGCTCGGTGATGACTACATCGGAGCCGGTCTGCTCCTCGATGCGGCGGAACTTGTCCTTAATGGCATTGGTGACGTGGGGAATCACCTGCACGGTACCGCCCAAAAAGTCGCCGCGACGCTCGCGGGCGATTAGGCTTTTGTAGATGGCACCGGTCGTAAAGTTGGAATCGCGGGTCAGGTTCTCATCAATAAAGCGCTCGTAATGACCCAGATCCAGGTCGGACTCGTAACCATCCTCGGTAACGAAGACCTCACCATGCTGGAATGGGCTCATGGTACCGGGGTCGACGTTCAAATACGGGTCGGCCTTCTGCATCGTTACTTTGTAGCCACGCGACTTGAGCAGACGGCCCAGCGAGGCCGCGGTGATACCCTTGCCCAGGGACGAAACCACGCCACCGGTTACGAACACATGCTTGGTCATATTGAGTTACCTGCGCTTCCCGTAGAAGTTGTTTATCCACATCTTACGGGTCTTCATTGTAATACTCGCGCCGCGGACCGTTCGCAATTTTTCTCGCGTGCGATTGCATTTCTCAATCTTGAAACAAAACGCCGCCCGGTTTCCCAGGCGGCGTCGCTATGGCAAGGGTTACATGCTGCTATCGATCAGCAACCTCGTCCTCGAGCATTTCTTGAACGAGCATGCCGGTACGGACGCCCTCAAGATACCACTTGCCATGTTCGGTGAGGCAAATGCCATTTGCAAGCTGACCGCCGTCGTCGCTATAACGCGAGACGACATCAATCATGCCTTCGGAATCCAAGCGATCGATTGCGGCGCGGGCACGATACGGCGAAACCCCCACGCGCTCGGCAAGCGTTTTGCGCGAGAAACCATACGGCCCGCCATTGTCTTCGGTTTGCCGGTCGATCTCCATCAACACCAGCACCTCGACACGCTTCATATCGTTGACACTCGCACGACCCTTGCCCGCCATAGCAGCCTCCTCAAACCGAGCACGAGCATCTAACGCGCCGTGCGCGACCGACACACCTCACGATGGCAGGTAATATCCATCATGCGGCATCCCGCTAAGGATGAAACAGTTATGGTTATTGTATACCGCTCAAATTGTTTCTAGGCAGGTAAACAGCTATTTTTCGCCGAAATAGGCGCTTTATTGATCAAAAAGCCGTACCGGGCGCTAACCCGATACGGCCAAAATGCAATGCAATTACCGCGGTGCTTCAAACTTAGCGATGGAAGAAACCGCGGCGCTCAAACTTGGGCTCGCAGCACACGTTGATACCCAGTTTGCGCAGTACCGTCTCGTCCGTCGGCGAGATAATCACGCTAAAAAAGGCATCGCAACCGCGCAGCTGCTCCAGGCCCGAAAGGACGCGAGCGGCCGTCTCACTCGTGGCCGAGGTGATCGACAGCGCCATAAGCGTCTCGTCGGTGTGGAGGCGCGGGTTTTTGCTGCCCAGGAAATGCGTCTTGAGCTTGCTGATGGGCTCGATCGCCTCATCGCTGATAACCTCGAGCTCAAGGTCGACGCCCGAGACGTGCTTGAGGGCGTTCATAATGAGCGAACTTGCGGCGCCCAGGCGCGTGGAGGTCTTACCGGTCACCACGGAGCCATCGGGCATGACCATGGCCCCCACGGGACCACCCGTCAGCTGCTCCCTGGTGAGGGCCGCCGAGCGCGCCGGTGAGTAGTTCTTATCGATGCCGGCTTTCTTCATAATAATCTTGAGACGGTCGACTTGCTCATCGCCCACGCCGGTACGGCGCACATTTTCGACCGCGGTAAAGTAGCGGCGGACGATCTCCATCTTGGAAGCGTCGCGGCAGGCATCGTCATCGGTGATGGCAAAGCCGACCATATTGACGCCCATGTCCGTAGGACTCTGGTAGGGGCTCTTGCCCAGGATCTTTTCCATCAGAGCACGGACCACCGGGAAGGCCTCGACGTCGCGGTTGTAGTTGACTGTGGTCTTGTTGTAGGCCTCAAGGTGGAACGAATCGATGATATTGGCGTCGTCGAGGTCAGCCGTGGCGGCCTCGTAGGCAATATTGACCGGATGCGTCAGAGGAAGATTCCAGACCGGGAAGGTCTCAAACTTGGCATAGCCGGCGGCCGTGCCATGCTTGTGCTCGTGATAGAGCTGAGACAGGCAGGTGGCAAGCTTGCCCGAGCCAGGACCGGGGGCAGTGACCACGACGAGCGGTCGGGTGGTCTCGACAAACTCGTTCTTGCCGTAGCCATCGTCGGACACGATCAGATCGACATCGTGCGGATACCCCTCGATGGGATAGTGCAGCTTGGCGGGAATACCGAGCGCGTTCAGGCGGTTGCGGAACACATCGGCAGCAGGCTGGCCGGCGTACTGGGTGATGACCACAGCCGCGACGGCAAAGCCGTTGCCGCGGAACAGGTCAACCAGGCGCAGCACATCCTCGTCATAGGTAATACCGAGGTCACCACGAGCCTTGTTTTTTTCGATGTGGTTCGCGTTGATCGCGATGATAACCTCGACATCGTCGGCGATGCTCTTGAGCATGCGGAACTTGCTGTCCGGTTCAAAACCCGGCAGCACGCGGCTCGCATGATAGTCATCGAACAGCTTACCGCCAAACTCCAAATAGAGCTTGCCACCAAACTGCGAGATGCGCTCCTTAATGTGAGCAGCCTGCAGCTCGATATACTTCGCGTTGTCGAAACCCTGGCGCATGTATGGCTCCCGTCCCGTTTCCAATTAATGTTCTAGGCGATTATAACGGAGCCCGCCCTCCCCGATACCCAGACCATCAACAGGCACCAACCAAACATCCGTCAAACCTCTTGTCGGACATATTTGGTGCAAACTAACCTGACCCCATTGCACCGCCCCATAACACCAACAATGGCAGCGCCGCAGGTGGAGCAAAAGTCAGCGAAAGCCCGCCAGAGCGAGCAAGGTGACGTGAAAGAGGAGGGCATAGGCCTTTTGGCCATGCCCGACGATTGAACGTCAGATTGCCGCTCTGGCGGGCTTGCAGCGTCGAGTGGTTCCGGCGTTTGGTAAAACGCCGGAACACAAGAGCGCCCCCTCCCGCGCACGGAACGGGAGGGGGCTAAAGGTAGGAGTCTACCGGTGGGTTGACCCCACCGGACAGACGATGACCAGGTGATCCTTTACAGGATCGTCAAGGTTTCCGTGGGGTACCCGTTGGGTACTTAGAGCAACACGCAGGCGACGGTCAGGATGATGGCGCAGACGACGGAGAGCGCGACGATGAGCTTAAGGGCAAACTTGAGCCAGGTCGTCCACTCGATCTTGGCCAGGGCGAGACCGCCCATGATGGCGCCGGAGGTCGGGGTGAACAGGTTCACGACACCGATGGCGGCGGAGAAGATCATGACCATGACCTCGGGCGAGAAGCCGAGCTTAACAGCCAGCGGTCCCATGATGGGCATGGAGACGGTGGCCATACCGGAGGTCGAGGGGATCAGGAAGGACAGGCCGAAGTAGACCAGGAAGCTCATGGGAGCGAAGATCACACCGGACAGGCCAGCCAGGGCATTGGCGGCAGCGTCGAGGACGTAGACGTCGAGGCCGGTGTTAGCCATGAGGACGGAGATACCACGAGCGAGGGCGATGACGAGAACAACGGACATCATGTCGGCAGCGCCGGTGATGAAGGTGTTGACGATCTGCTTCTCGGACAGGCCACCGATGATACCGATCAGGACAGCCATGAGGAAGAACCAGGTGGAAGCCTCGTCGAAGTACCACTGGCCAATGGGCAGGCCGGTGATCAGGGCAGACCAGCCCTGGACGACGGCGTTACCGTCGGCATCGTAGACAGCGCCAGCGTCAAAGAAGTTGGCGACGCCCTCGTTGAGGTCGGCCAGCGGGATGAAGCCGACGATCATGACGACGAAGGTGAAGGCAAAGGCGATCAGAACACCCTTCTGACGACCGGTGAGCTTGACCTCATTGTGAACCTCGGAAGCAGCCTTGCCGTGAGCCTCTTCGGCGTCCTTGAGCTCCTGCATCGACAGGATGGTGGAACCCTTGTCAGCCTTGACCTTCTTGGCATAGCTCATGACGAAGAAGATGGACATAGCAGTGGTAACAATCCACAGGACGGCACCGAGGCCGATGATGATGGACTGGTTGACCTCAATGCCAACGCCGGTCAGAGCGTCGACGGCAGCGCCGACGGCGAACGGGTTAACCGTGGAGCCCAGGCAGCCGCAGCCAGCGCCGAGCAGGACGGTGGCGGCACCGACCATCGGGTCGAAGCCAGCGGCCATCATGGTAGCGGCAAGCAAGGCGTAGAAGGGAACGGTCTCCTCGCACATACCATAGGTGGTACCACCGAGGGAGAAGATGAGCATCAGCACGGGAATGAGCATGATCTCATTACCCTTAAGCTTCTGCACCAGGACGGCGATGCCGTTGTCCAGGGCGCCGGTCTCGGTCATCATGCCGAGGAAGCCGCCCAGGATCATAACGAAGAGGCAGACGGGCAGAGCGTCAGCGAAGCCCTTAATCGGGGCGGTGCAGAAATCGCTCAGACGGGCGGCAGTAACCGCGCCACCGGACGTGCCGGAGACGATAACGGTAATCACTGCGACAATTGCCAGCAGAGCAAGAAGAATGGTGAACGATGAAGGCATACCGCGCTTTTTCTTAGCGGTCTCAGTCATAGTTCTCATCCCCCCTTCATAAATCATTTACTGATCTCGCCCGAAGCGGCTCTTCCGTGCCGTGCCTGCCGCCTGGTGCGAGATATTTACCAGACAAAGCCGCTCGGGGTGTGCAGCAAGACACCCCGAGCGAGATGCTAGATGCTCTTACTTGAGCGTGGCGTACATGACAGCCTTGATGGTGTGCATGCGGTTCTCGGCCTCGTCGAAGACCTTGGAAGCGGGGCTCTCGAAGACCTCGTCGGTGACCTCCTGCTCGGTGATGCCGAACTGCTCGCACTTCTCGGCGCCAATGGTGGTGTTGGTGTCGTGGAAGCTGGGCAGGCAGTGTAGGAAGATGGCGCCCGGGTTGGCCATAGCCATGACCTCGGAGGTAACACGATACGGGGTGAGCTGAGCGATACGCTCGGCCCAGACCTCGTCGGGCTCGCCCATGGAGACCCACACGTCGGTGTAGATAACGTCGGCACCGGTGACGCCGTCCTTGACGTCGGTGGTCAGCTTGATGGTGCAACCGTTGGCCTCGGCGATGGGCTTGCAGGCCTCGATGACGTCGTCGGCGGGCATGCACTCCTCGGGGCCGCAGGCCACGAAGTTCATGCCGAGCTTGGAGCAGACGACCATGAGGGAGCGAGCGACGTTGTTCTTGCAGTCGCCCATGAAGACGAGGGTCTTGCCCTTGATGTCGTAGTTGAAGTTCTCCTGGACGGTCAGGATATCGGCGAGCATCTGGGTGGGATGCCACTCAGTGGTCAGGCCGTTCCACACGGGCACGCCGGACTTAGCAGCGAGCTCCTCGACGTCGTCCTGGGCAAAGCCACGGAACTCGATGCCGTCATACATGCGGCCGAGAACGCGGGCGGTGTCCTCGATGGACTCCTTCTTGCCCATCTGCGACGAACCGGGATCGAGATAGGTCACGCCCATGCCCAGGTCCATGCCGCCGACCTCGAAGGCGCAGCGGGTACGAGTGGAGGTCTTCTGGAAGAGCAGAACGATGTTCTTGCCCTCGAGATAGCGATGCGGAACGCCAGCGCGCTTCATATCCTTGAAGTTCTTGGAGAGCTTGAGCAGGTACTCGATCTCCTCGGTGGTGAGGTCGAGAAGCTTGAGGAAGCTACGGCCGGAGAGGTTAACACCCATGGTTCGATTCCTTTCGAAGAAATGAATTACGTAAGTATCAGTGTTGCCCGTTTAACGGGCGAAGCCGGTGCGGTTGTAGGGGGACCGCACCGGAAACGGAAAGACTTAGAGGTCCTCGCGCCAGAAGGGCATGCTCATGCAGCGCGGGCCGCCGCGGCCGCGGGAGAGCTCGGCGGAGGGCACGACGAGAAGGTCCAGGCCCTCCTTGTACAGCACGTCGTTGGTGACGGTGTTGCGGGCGTAGAC
>DBFOPP010000009.1:0-7199 GCA_048428865.1 Collinsella sp. | reverse complement strand
TTCTCCTTTTTTAATTAAAGATATTTTTGAAATACATGCTCTTAGCGCAGGTTGGCCTCTCGGTAAACTGGGAGGTTGCTTTGGCTAGTTAGAGATATGTGAACGTCCGTTAGACTGAATCTCAGGGTAGAAGGGGCCTCCAGTGTCCAGATCAACAAGGCAATGCTGCGTTTCGGCTAATAAGAACGATGGCTTTTTGCGTGTGGCGGCGGCGTCGCCGCAGATTCGCGTGGCCGATGTCGAGGGCAATGCCGAGGTTGCGCTGGCGGCTGTTCGCGAGGCTACCGAGCGCGGCGTTCGCGCGCTGGTGCTGCCCGAGCTTAACCTGACCGGCTATACCGCGGCCGACCTGTTCCATAATCGCACGCTGCTGCATGCCTGTGAGGCTGCTCTGGTGCATATCCTCGACGAGACTCGTGAGCTGCCGATTGTCTTTACCATCGGTCTTCCCGTTGCAGTTGCCGAGAATATCTACAACTGCGCCGCCGTGTGCTGCGCGGGCGAGCTTTTGGGCCTCACGGCCAAGAAGTATCTGCCCAACTATGGCGAGTTCTACGAGCGCCGCTGGTTTGCTCCGGCGCCCACAGATCCTGTGTGGGTCGAGTTTGCCGGTCAGGGTCCGGTTCCGCTGGGTTCGGGGCTTGTCTACCGTTGCTGTGATGGGGATGCCGAGGATATGGTGCTGGGCGTTGAGGTCTGCGAGGACCTGTGGGTGCCGGCGCCCCCTTCGACCGAGATGGCGCTTGCCGGCGCGACGGTGATTCTCAACCCGTCGGCCTCAGACGAGATTATCGGCAAGGCAGACTATCGCCGCAGCCTCATCTCTAACCAGAGCGCGCGCCTGTACTGCGCCTATGCCTACGCGGACGCGAGTGAGGGTGAGTCCACGACCGACATGGTCTTTGCGGGCGAGAACCTCGTCTACGAAAACGGCTCGAAGCTCGCCGCGACCAAACTGCTTACGTGCGATATGGCCATCACCGACGTTGACCTTGACCGCCTGGTTGCTGAACGTCGCCGCTCGACGACGTGGACGCGCGCGGACGATGCGCCGGAGGCCACGACCGTTGAGTTTTCGTTTGAGGGCGTGCTGGCCAAAGAGCCTGTCCTGCGCGATGCACTCGACATTGACCGTGTCTTCCCCCGTGCGCCCTTTGTCCCGGCCGACCACGGTGATCTGGCCGAGCGTTGCGAGACCATCCTCGACCTGCAGACCGCCGGCCTCAAGACCCGCCTTGCCCATACGGGTACCAAGGCAGCCGTCATCGGTCTTTCGGGCGGCCTGGACTCCACGCTGGCATTGCTTGTAACCGTGCGCGCCTTCGATGCGCTGGGGCTGCCGCGCACTGGTATCACGGCCGTGTCCATGCCTGGCTTTGGCACGACGCATCGCACCAAGTCTAATGCCGAGTCGCTTGCCCGCGACCTGGGCGTGAGCTTCCGCGAGGTTTCGATCCACGCGGCCGTGGAGCAGCACTTCAAGGACATTGAGCACGATCCGGCCGTGCAGGACGTGACCTACGAGAACAGCCAGGCCCGCGAGCGTACGCAGATTCTGATGGATCTGGCCAACCAGGCTGGCGGTTTTGTCATCGGCACGGGCGACCTGTCGGAGCTGGCGCTCGGCTGGGCTACCTATAACGGCGACCACATGAGCATGTACGCCGTCAACGCGAGCGTGCCCAAGACGCTTGTGCGCCATCTGGTGCGCTATGCGGCCGATGTCTTTGGCGGGCGTATTGCCGAGGTCTTGCTCGACATCCTCGATACGCCGGTGTCCCCCGAGCTTCTGCCGCCCACGGGCGACGGCGAGATTGCGCAGAAGACTGAGGATTTGGTGGGCCCGTACGAGCTGCACGACTACTTCCTCTACTACCTGCTGCGTTTTGGCTTTGAGCCGGGCAAGATCTACCGCATGGCGCTCAAGAGTTTCGAGGGCGTCTACGACGAGGCCACCATCCACACGTGGCTGCGTACGTTCTATCGTCGCTTCTTTGCCCAGCAGTTTAAGCGCAGCTGCCTGCCCGATGGTCCCAAGGTGGGCTCGGTGACGCTCAGTCCGCGCGGCGATTGGCGTATGCCGAGTGACGCCAGCTCGCGTTTGTGGCTTGCGCAGATCGACGCGCTCAATGCAATTGACTAAGGTTGGCCAAATTGAACCAATACGGGGGTTGTAAGCGTTACACTTTTGCAATCTGATGGCCCGTATCGCGCGGCGCTCTTGTCGGAGCGCCGCGTTTTTTATATCGAAAGGTGGCACCATGCAGGCATCGCAGCGTCTCGACCGCTTTGGCGCGGAGGTCTTCGCCTCGCTCAACAACAAGCTTCTCGCACTGAAGGCTCAGGGCAAGACCATTTATAACATGAGCGTGGGCACGCCCGACTTTAAGCCGTACGACCACGTGGTCGAGGCACTCACGCAAGCAGCCCAAGATCCCGAGATGTGGAAGTATGCCCTGCGCGACCTGCCCGAACTCAAGCAAGCCGTGTGCGATTACTATGAGCGTCGCTTTGGCGTTTCGGGCATTACGCCGTCCATGGTGCAGTCGTGCAACGGCACGCAGGAGGGCGTGGGCCATTTGGGCCTGGCCCTGCTCGATCCGGGTGACACTATTTTGGTTCCCGATCCGTGCTACCCGGTCTTTGAGGCGGGTGCCAAGATCGCCGATGCCAAGCTCGAATACTATCCGCTGGTTGCCGAGCATAATTACCTGCCCTATGTGGCGGGTATCGATCCTGAGGTGGCCGATCGTGCCAAGTATATGATCGTGTCGCTGCCCGCGAACCCGGTGGGCTCGGTGGGCACGCCCGAGGTCTACGAGGAGATCATCGCTTTCGCCCGCGAGCACGATCTGCTCATCGTCCATGACAACGCATACTCCGACATCGTGTTCGACGGCGAGCCGGGTGGCAGCTTCTTGCAGTATCCCGGCGCGCTTGAGGTGGGCGTGGAGTTCTTCTCGCTCTCCAAGTCGTTTAACGTCACCGGTGCCCGCATCGGCTTTTTGGTCGGTCGCGAGGATGTGGTTTCGGCCTTTGCCAAGCTACGCAGCCAGATCGACTTCGGTATGTTCTTCCCGATCCAGAAGGCTGCCATCGCCTGCCTGAACGGTCCACGCGATGAGGTCGAGGCGCAGCGTCTGAAGTACCAGGAGCGTCGCGATGCCCTGTGCGACGGTCTTGAGGGCCTGGGCTGGGAGCGACCCAACGCGCATGGCTCCATGTTTGTGTGGGCCAAGCTTCCCGGTGGTCGCACCGATTCGATGGCGTTTTGCGAGGAGCTCATGGAGAAGGCCGGAGTCGTCGTGACGCCGGGCGCGAGCTTTGGTCCTTCGGGCGAGGGGCACGTGCGCATGGCGCTGGTCTTGCCGCCCGACCAGATCGCTTTGGCTGTCGAGGCCATTCGCGAGGCGGGCCTGTATTAGAAAGCTAATTCGCCTCGTCAATAGCTCGAAACCGATTTCGTGCAGTTATTTTACGAATCCTGCAAACAATTTCGGTAAACGGTCGATTTTTGGCTGCGAATAGGAGCATAATCAAAGTCCCGATTGGATGTATTGGGATTACGGCAAGCCGCTCGGGTCGTTCCCGGGCGGCTTGTTTGTGGAGAGAGATGGGAGTTTCTAATGGTTAACGAGAAGAAGGTCGCTATTGTCGGCTGCGGTTTCGTCGGTTCGTCTTCGGCGTTCGCGCTGATGCAGAGTGGTCTGTTCTCCGAGATGGTCCTCATCGACGTGGACAAGAACCGCGCCGAGGGCGAGGCCCTGGATATCGCGCACGGAATGACGTTTGCCGAGCCGATGAAGATCTACGCCGGCGATTATTCCGATGTCGCCGACGCCGCCATGATTGTCGTCACCGCTGGCGCTGCCCAGAAGCCCGGTGAGACCCGCCTGGACCTGGTCAACAAGAACGTCAACATCTTTAAGTCCATTATCCCCGAGATTAAGAAGTCCGGCTTTGACGGCATTCTGCTAATCGTCTCCAACCCGGTCGATGTTCTGACCTATGCCGCCATCAAGATGTCCGGCCTGCCCGAGGGCCATGTCATCGGCTCCGGTACCGTGCTCGACACCGGCCGTCTGCAGCAGATGCTTGGTGCCCACGTCGAGGTTGACCCGCGCGATGTCCAGGCCTATGTCATGGGTGAGCACGGCGACTCCGAGTTTGTCGCTTGGTCCAGCGCTCAGGTTGCCGGCGTTCCGCTGAACACCTTCTGCGAGCTTCACGGCCACCTGGAGCATGAGACCGCCGAGAAGCGCATCGCCGAGGACGTCAAGAACTCCGCCTACACCATCATCGAGAAGAAGCACGCCACCTACTACGGCGTCGCCATGGCCGTTAAGCGCATCTGCACTGCCGTCATGCGCGATGAGCAGACCGTTCTGCCTGTCTCCTCGCTCATGGTGGGCGAGTATGGCCTGTCCGATCTGGCCATCTCCATGCCGACCGTCGTCGGCCGCGACGGCGTTGTCTGCCGCGTCCCCGTGCCGCTGAACGATGACGAGCAGCATGAGCTCACCGCCTCCGCCAAGGCCCTCAAGGACATCATCGACAGCGTCGACTTCTCCTGCTAAATCAATCTCGCTAGAGCGAAAAGCTACAATGAAGGCGTCCGGGTCCACACGGCCCGGGCGCCTTTTTGGTGCAAAGTAACCTGACCCCAATGCACCACAGCTGACGGGAGGGCCATGTCGGATTCGCCTAATTTTTTGACCTATGCCCAGACGGCGTTTGATCCGTTTGATGAGCGGCCGTTCTGCGCGGTGGATAGCCTCGTCTTTGCGTGGTTGTCCTATTTGCGTTTGCCGGGTGATATGGCGGAGCTGACGAACTGGCAGGGCCTAGACGTACGCGAGCTGCTGCGTGCCGAGTGCTACCGGGACATGATTGACGACTTGTGGGACCCAGAGGGGAGCAGGGGCTTGTTGGAGGCCGTGGCAGCAAGCCCTCGCTACCGTGGCGTGCACGTTTGCGGCTATCGTGCCGTGAGCGATGTGGTGGCGACAGAGCAGTTTGCAGCCATGGCGTTCCGGTTTCCGGCGGGGTTTAGTTATCTTTCCTTCCGGGGGACCGACAGCACGATTGTGGGCTGGAAAGAGGACTTTAACATGGCGTTCCGGTGTCCTGTGCCGGCCCAGGAATCCGCGGCGCGTTATGTGGACGAGGCGGCGGATGCGATTGGCGGGCCGCTTTTGTGCGGAGGTCATTCCAAGGGTGGAAACCTTGCGGTGTACGGTGCGGCGATGTGCTCCGATGTCGCCCGTGAGCGAATCGAACGGGCGTATTCCCATGATGGTCCGGGCTTCGTCGAGGAGTTTCTGAACGGAAACGCCTTTGCCGATCTTTCCGGTCGAATCGACAAGACGCTACCTCGGTCGTCGATCTTTGGCATGATGTTCGAGACACAGGAGGACTATGCCATCGTTGAGAGCACCGAGTTTAGCCTGCTGCAGCACAATCCCTTTAGCTGGGTGGTTGATGGTCGCGACTTCGTGTACTGCGAGCGCCTGTCCGCCGGTGCTCGATACGTTGATGATTCCATTCGCGAGATGCTGCTTGCAGTGGGGCCTAGCGAGCGCGAGCGTTTTGTAGATGCGTTGTTCTCCGTGTTTGAGGCTACGGGTGCTGAGCGGTTTGCGGATATCGCTGGGAATCTGCGCGAGAGTCTACCCGTGATGCTCCAGGCTGCGCAAGGCTTTGACAAGGATACGCGACGCTTTGTCTCGCAGACCATCGTGGCAATCCTTAAATGCGCACTGCTGCCCAAACGACCCCAGATCGACATGCCCGCTGCCGGTAAGAGTCTGGCAGAACAACTCGAGGCGTGGCAGTCCGAGCTCCTGCGCTAGTCATTGGTGCAATGCAACCTGTCCCCGATGCACCTGGGGCGGGCTCGACCGCTATACTGGTTCGTGCCGAAATCGATCTAGAACGGAATGCCGTATATGAAAATCAATCACGCGATTCTGCATATCCTGGACTTTGACTCTGCCGTCAACGTCATGAGCCAGCGCGAGCTCGATATCGAGAGCCGTACCGTGCGCAACTTCGTGACCACGCATCTGCGCCGCGCACGCACCTCGGCCGACAATAAACGTGCCACGTTTGCCGAGAACTCTGCGTTTGGCGGCGAGCTCAAGGGCTATTTCTTTGGCGAGCGCGAGTTCGTGGACCTGTCGCAGCAGATTGCGGAGTTTATCTCCTCCGAGCTCACCAAGGCAGAGAAAGCCGAGTCCACCGACGTGCTCGTGGCCGATTTTGACGACGATGAGGATGCCCGCTGGTTTGCCGTGATGCTGCTGGGCTCCAAGCAGGCTTTTATGCACGAAGTGGGCCGCGAGGAGGGGGAGGTACGCAACGACATCGCGCGCCACTACGCCATTCTGCCGAACCCCTCGCAAAAGGTGCCGAGCTATGCCATCGTGCGCGCGAGTACCATGGAGATCGGCTATGTGGACAAGAAGCGCAAGATTGCCGGCGAGGACCGTATGCTTATCCCCGACGGCCTGCTGCAGTGCGACACGGGCGTATCGGGCAAGGAGGTCATCGACACCGTGACGCGTGTGGTCGAGGAAGTCGCCGAAGAGCACGGTGCCAATACGGCCGTAGCGCTCGCCAAGGTTAAGGCTGCCGTTGCCGAGAAGGTTGAGGATGACGAGGAGCTGCCGCCTTGGGATATCGTCGATGAGGTCTTTGAAGACGAACCGGTCATCAAGGAGAACGTGCGCGCGGCACTGACCGAGGAGAAGGTGCCTGAGCGTGTGCCCGTGGAGCGCAAGCAGGTCGAACGCGCGGCCGTACGCAATCACAAGATTCGTACCGACACGGGTATCGAGATCAGCTTCCCGGCCGAGATGGGTTCGAACTCCGAATACATCGAGTTCGTCAACGAGCCCAACGGCCTCATCTCCATCGAGCTCAAGAATATCGGCAGCATCGAGAATCGATAAACTGCGCTTGGACGCTGCAGAAAAACAAAGGCCGAAGCCCTTTGGGACTTCGGCCTTTTTTGTTTTCGGCTTGGTTGCTGACATTACCCCGCAGGTTGAGCACACGTCAGACACTATGACCCAATCCAGGGGCACGGAAACGACAGGAGCCCCCGCTCGTGACCGCGGGTCGGGGCTGCGACAATGTTGTTGAAGTGCCAGAGGCGCAGCCGCGCCGCAACGAGGTTGGGAGGCTCCCGTGCCTAG
>DBFOPP010000008.1:0-54825 GCA_048428865.1 Collinsella sp. | reverse complement strand
ACGCCGGCGTCGAAGAGCTCGACGGCCCGCCTCCTGGACTCCAGGTCGTGCTTCACCCTGAGGTCTATACTCATGGAAAACCTCCCATTTCCCGATGTCCAAGAAATGGGAGGCAGTTCACAGGCACCTTTGTGGTGGTTTTTGTTTGCGCGGGCGTTAGGGACGGACCTGGCCGGTGCCGCGGAGCTTGTATTTGTAGGTGGTGAGGGCCTCGGCGGCAAAGGGGCCACGGGCGTGGAGTTTTTGGGTCGAGATGCCGATCTCGGCACCCAGGCCAAACTCGCCGCCGTCAGTGAAGCGAGTGCTGGCGTTGGAGTACACGGCCGAGGCATCGACAGCATCGAGGAAGCGCTCGCAAGCATCCGTATCCTCGGCAACGATGGCCTCGGAGTGCATCGTGCCGTAGCGGTTGATGTGTGCGATGGCCTCGTCCTCGTTTGCCACGACCTTCACGCTCATCTCGAGCGCCAGGTACTCGCGACCCCAGTCCTCCTCAGTCGCGGCGACGTAGTCATCGCCCTCCACAAAGCCGGCGTCGGCGCACGCGGCGCACGTGGCCTCGTCGCCGTGAATGAGCACGCCGTGGTCGTGCAGCACGGCAACGACCGCAGGCAAAAACGCGTCGGCCACAGCACGGTCGACCAGCAGCGACTCGGCGGCATTGCACACGCCTACGCGCTGGGTCTTGGCATTAACGATAATGTTGAGTGCCTTATCAAAGTCGGCGGATTCATGCACATAGATGTGGCAGTTGCCCGTACCCGTCTCGATCACCGGCACGAGCGACTCGCGCACACAGCGCTGGATCAGGCCTGCACCGCCGCGCGGAATGAGCACGTCGACAATACCGCGGAGCTTCATGAGCTCGCCAGTAGCCTCGCGGTCGGTGGACTCGATCATCGACACGGCCTCGCGCGGGAAGCCCTTGGCCTCGAGCGCATCGGCCAGCAGCTCGGCGATCATGGCACACGAGTGATAGGCCAGCGAGCCGCCGCGCAGAATGCAGGCGTTGCCGGTACGGATGCAGATGCCTGCGGCGTCGGCCGTCACGTTGGGACGCGCCTCGTAGACCATAGCGACCAGGCCCAGCGGCACACTCACACGGGTCAGGTCCACGCCACTTGCAAGCACGCGGTGGTCGAGCACGCGGCCCACGGGATCGGGCAGCTCGGCGAGCTTTTCCAGACCGGCGGCCATGCCCTCGACGCGCTCGGGCGTCAGCAGCAGGCGATCGAGCAGTCCGGCCGAGGTGCCCGCATCGCGCGCGGCGGACATATCGAGCTCGTTGGCGGCGACGATGGAGTCGACACCGTTGCGCAGTGCTGCGGCCATGGCGCGCACGGCCTCCTGGCGCTGCTCATCGCTCGCCGTGGCAAGCGAGGCCGACGCTGCCTTGGCGGCAACGGCAAGATCGTGGACATACGTGGCTATATCGACCGACATGGGCGGCCCTTTCTCCTAGAAGTTTGCAACCATGGTAGCCGATTTGCGCATGGCCTCGCCCGCGGCGGTAGAATTGGTCAACCCGAAACACCGCAACGAACGGAAGACTCACATGGCCCTCATCACTTCGTACCACGTCCCCGGCCTTTATGTCGAGGACCACAGCATCGACGTCCCCCTTGACTGGCGCGGCCTGGAGCCGATGCTCCTGGCCGTCGGCAGCACCATGCGCCGCGGCGCTATGCCGGCACCAATCGCCGGCGCGCCCGAGAGCATCAAGCTCTTCTACCGCGTGGTTTGCGCGCCCGGCCGCATCAACGACGATCTGCCGCTGCTCCTGTTTTTGCAGGGCGGCCCCGGCGGCGAGAGCTCGCGTCCGCTGTCGCCCACAAGCGACGGCTGGATCGAGGAGGCCGTCAAGCACTTCCGCGTCGTCCTGCCCGACCAGCGCGGCACCGGGCGCAGCAGCTGTGTAGACGGGCGCACGATTGCCGCACTGGGCGAGCGCGCGACGGCGGCCGACTCCGATGCCGCACGCTCGCAGGCTGACTTCCTCAAGCGCCACCTTGCCAGCTCCATCGTGCGCGATTTTGAGTACCTGCGTCTGGTGGGCTTTGGCGGCAAGCCCTGGGTCACGCTCGGCCAGAGCTACGGCGGCTTTTTGACGTTGAGTTATCTGTCGCTCTTCCCCGAGGGCGTGGCGGCGAGCTTTACCTGCGGCGGCATCCCCCACGTGCCGGCGAGCGCCAGCGAGGTCTACGCGCACACCTTCCCGCGCATGGCCGCCAAGACGCAGCAGTATTACGACCGCTACCCCGCCGACATCGAGCGCGTGGCAGCCCTGGCCGATGCGCTCGAGGCACAGAAGCCCGTGCTGCCCGACGGCTCGCCGATGACGGTCGAGCGCCTACAGCTCATGGGCAGCGACTTTGGCATGAAGCCGAGCTTTGAGCGTATGCATTGGATTATCGATCACGCTTTTGTTGACGGCGACGGCACGCTGACCTGCGGCGCCTCGGTATCTGACAGCTTTTTGATGCGCGCCTTCGAGCGCACCAACACGCGCACGAATCCGCTGTACTGGACGCTGCAGGAGTTCATATACGCCGACGGCGACACTATGCCCATTGGTTGGGCCGCGGCCGAAGAGAAGGCACACCGCGCCGAGTTCGACACCCTCGCGCGCCCGCTCATGTTTACCGGCGAGGCCATGTTCCCGTGGATGTTCGAGCAGATGCCCGAGCTTAAGCCGTTTAAGCCCGCCATGGACCTGCTGATGGAAGACACCAGCTGGGACAAGATCTACGACCCGCAGCGACTGGCGTGCAACGAGGTGCCCCTGCAGGCCGCGGTGTATTTCGACGACATGTACGTGGATTCGGGCCTGCAGCTTGATACGCTCAGCCGCGTGGGCAAATCGCATGCCTGGGTGACCAACGAGTTCGAGCACGACGGCCTGCACGGCAGCGTGGTATTCAAGCACCTCTTCGACGAGGCCCTCAACCGCGGAGACCTGCGCCGAATCTTCTAGCAAAGGAGTGTCCCCCACCTGCCGGCACAAAAGAAACGTCCCCAAGTGCCGGCACGAGAAAGACAGCGCTGCGGGAAACGATCCGCAGCGCTGTCTTTCTTTATGCAAATACGATCAAGTTATCCCTGTGTATCGCCGGCTTCTCGGCCAGGTTAGCGAGCAGGCGGTTGCTGGCAATCTGGTCTTGGCGGCGACCGGCAGCAAGTTCCAGCACGTCCGAATCGGCCTCGGCGATACCGCGGGCGACGACCATACCGCTCGGATCGCACACATCGAGCACATCGCCCTCGGCAAACTGGCCATCGACCTCGCGAATACCCACCGCAAGCAAGGAAGAGCCACGGCTAACCAGCGCCTTCACAGCACCATCATCAACCGTCACCGACCCATGTGCCTTGTCGCCCAGCGCGATCCACAGCTTGCGGGGCGCGATGTCCAGACGCTCCGCCGGCGGATCGAACAGTGTGCCCACGCTCTCGCCGCGGGCGAGGCGCACGAGCGCATCGGGCTCCTCGCCCGAGCAAATCACGCTCTGAATGCCCGCCGTCATCAGGATGCGACTCGCGCGGATCTTGGTAATCATGCCGCCCGTGCCCACCGATGTGGAAGAATCGCCCGCCGAGGCAATAATCTTGGCATCGATCTTATGCACGACAGGAACAAACTCGGCCGTGGGGTCCTCATGCGGATTGGCAGTATAGAGACCATCGATGTCCGAGAGCGTCACGCACAGATCGGCAGATACCAGGCAGCTCACGAGCGCCGCCAGTGTGTCGTTGTCGCCAAACTTGATCTCGTCGACGGTAACGGTGTCGTTCTCGTTGACGACCGGCACCACGCCCAGCTCCACCAGACGCAGCAGGGCGTCGCGCGCGTGCAGGTAGGACGTGCGACGCGCCGTGTCGTGACGCGTGAGCAGCACGAGCGAGGTAAGCAGGTCGCGCGCATGGAACTCCTCGTCGTAGGCCGACGAGATGATGCACTGACCAGCCGAGGCGCAGGCCTGCAGGCTCGGAAGGTCGCCGACCGGCTTGCGGTCGAAGCCCAACACGGGATAGCCACAGGCAATAGCGCCCGAGCTCACCACGACCAGACGCCAGCCGAGCTTGCGCAGCGCTGCGGCTTGATCGGCAAGTCCGCCGATAAAGGCGCGGTTGACCTTGCCATCGGCGCCCACCACCGTGGACGAACCGATCTTTACCACCATCGTTTTATAAGAAGTCGTCATACGTCAAACCAATCAACTGTTCAGCGAACGGCCGAGCTGGCGGCCAAGGGAGCGTGACTCGCCCCTACCGCCCAAGGAATCATTTTGCCCAGGGGAAAGCCGAGGCCGCGGCCATATTCTTGCGCACGAGCTCGTCGCGCACCTGGGCCAGGCCCTGTTCCATACCCACCACGTAGGTCTGCGGATACAGGAAGCGCTTGAAAGCCGCATCCAGATGATCGAGCGCCCAAACACAGCGCTCGCGCGCGTCCTGGATGCTCTCACGCGGAGCCACCGCACTGCCGTCGCGCACGATCGGCACCAACAGCTCACGATACTCAAGTTCGGACACGTCGGTCACCAGGGCGGCATCATTCACGGCCACGAGGGTATTGCCGCGCGCGGCGCCCTCCCCCGCCAGATGGTCCTCGTCGTAGATCATGTCGCAGACCGGGCCGCCAAAGCCGTCGTAATAACGGCGCACGCGCTGTACGCCCGGGATCGTGCGCTTATAGGGCTGCTCGGAGAGCTTGACCACCGGCGTCCACGGGTCGGCCTCGCTCGCACGGCGGGCGGAAAGCTTGTACACGCCGCCCAGCGCCGGCTGGTCGTAGCAGGTCGCGAGCTTGGTACCCACGCCAAAGCTATCGATGGGCGCGCCCTGGTCGAGCAGCGACTGAATCGTGTACTCGTCCAGGTCGTTGGACACCGAGATACCCACATAGGGCAGGCCCTCGGCATCAAAACGGCCGCGAACATACTTGGAGAGCTTGGCAAGGTCGCCGGAGTCGATGCGAATAGCCGACAAGCGCTCGCCCACCGCTTCCATCTCCTTGGCAACCGTAATGGCATGTTCACAGCCCTCGCGCACGTCATAGGTGTCGATGAGCAGCGTGCAGTTCTTGGGGCTCGATTTGGCAAAGGCACGGAAGGCCTCGAGCTCGGAATCGAAGCTCATCACCCAGCTGTGAGCATGCGTGCCAAAGACGGGAATACCGTAGCGGCGGCCGGCGAGCACATTGGACGTAGAGGAGCAGCCGGCAACGTAGCTCGCGCGCGCAACGGCCAGGCCGCCATCGGGACCCTGGGCTCGGCGCAGGCCAAACTCCGCCACGGGGCGACCGTCGGCGGCGAGCACCACGCGCGCCGTCTTGGTGGCGACAAGCGTCTGGAACCCGACGATGTTGAGCAGCGCCGTCTCGAGCAGCTGGCACTCCAGCGCGGGGCCGGTGACGCGCACCATGGGCTCGCGCGGAAAGACGAGCTCGCCCTCGGGCACGGCGTCGATGTTTACATGCGCACGAAAATCGCGCAGGTAGTCGAGGAATCCAGACTTGAACATCGCACCGCCAGCAGGGGCCTGGAGCGAGGCGAGGTAGTCGATGTCCTCGGGCGTAAAGCGCAGATTCTCGACCAGCTCGGGCAGCTCGGCGGTGCCGCACATGACGGCATAGGCGCTGCCAAAGGGATGGTCGCGGTAAAACGCGGTAAAACAACCCTGCTCATTGGCCTTGCCGCTCTCCCACAGGCCCTGGGCCATAGTGAGCTCGTACAGATCGGTGAGCATTGCAATGTCGGTGGGATGCGAGATGTCGGTCAAAGCCATGGGGCGACCTTTCGGATGTGTGGTGCAGAATTTGAGGGTTGGACGAGAGCAGAGCATGCGGACATGACGCCCGATGCGAGTCGGTTAGAGCAGGCCCATGCTGGTCAGGATCGTGTAGCCCATAAAGATGACAAACGCGATGAGGGCAAGGACAATGATGATTTTTTGAGCCGGCGCCATGCCAGGGATCTCGTTCTCACCCATAGGCTCCTTGGAGGTAACCATGCGCTGGGCAAAGGTCATCTCGTCACGGCTCGGCTTGGGCTCGACGGACTTGGGACGGGCGGCCTTTTTAGGCTGAGGTTTGGGCGCGGCAGGTGCAGGCTTCGCAGCAGCGGGCTTGGGTGCGGGCGCGGGCGCCGATGCGGATGCGGCGTTCGCGGCGGCCTCCTCGGCCTTCGCACGCTCGGCACGCAGGGCAGCCAGCTCCTCACGCTCGCGACGGGCCTCTTCCCGAGCCTCGCGGCGGGCCTTCTCAGCGCGGAGCTCTTCCAACTCGGCGCGCTCCTCGTCGGACAATGGTTGGGACTCAAGCTCGGCCATGATATAGCCCTTTCTTTTAAAAAAAGCCGCCGACACAATGTCAGCGGCTTATCAAATCCGTGGGTGGAGACGAAGGGAGTCGAACCCTCGGCCTCTGCCATGCGACGGCAGCGCTCTCCCAACTGAGCTACGTCCCCAGGACAAGTCGATATTTTACCTACGGCTCGCCAACTGTCAACGCCCAATAACCAGTCTTTTTGGGACGCGGCTATTTTGACAACTTTTCGAACAGGCGATCCTCTCGATGATTTTTTAATCCCCGTCCCAGAAAAATCATCAGCGTGCGCTCTACTTTGCGCTGGTGAGGACGCCGGTGGTGTCGAAGGCGGGGGTGAAGCTCTCGTCTACCGCGCCGCCCTCTTGCCAGAACATTGTCGTAAAGCCCAGGTCGTCGGCATGGTCGAGCACCTGCTCGTACTCCTCGCGCGTCACGGCGCGCGCCAACTCGCCGCCCTGCTCGCGCATGAGCACATTGGGCGTGTACTGGTTCATGACCGAGATCGGCACGTCGCCCACCGTCTGCCACACCAGGTCTAACACGCGGCACGAGTCATCCGCATGCCCCGGCAGCACCAGGTGGCGCACGATGATGCCGCGCTTCATGAGCCCGTCGTCATCCACCAGCTCTCCCCCGCGGCGATCGATCTCGCGCGCCATCTGGGCCAGACCCGACACGGCCACACGCGGGTAATCCTTTATATGGGAGAGCGACTGCGCAAGCGCCGCATCGGCATATTTAAAGTCGGTAAGCCACACATCGATCAGGTCGCCCAGCGCGGCCACGGCACTCGCGCGCTCGTAACCACTCGTGTTGTAGACGATCGGGATAACCAGTCCGCGCGCCCGTGCCGCGGCAATCACGGCAGGCAACAGGTGCGCATAGTGCGTCGCCGTCACCAAATTGATGTTGTTGGCACCCTGGTCCTGCAGCTCCAGCATAATCTCGACCAGACGCTCAGGCGAAATCTCAAGGCCAAAATTGCCGGTCGAGATCTCGTGGTTCTGGCAGTAGATACATTTAAGCGAGCAACCGCTAAAGAAGATCGTGCCCGAACCGGCCTCGCCCGAGATAGGCGGCTCCTCCCACATATGAAGCGCGGCGCGGACCACCTTGAGCGTGTCGTTAGCACCGCAGACGCCGTGCGCGCCCTCATCGCGCGCCGCACCGCAACGGCGCGGACACAAATGGCAGGCGGGCGAAAAAAGTTCGGTCAACGACGTCGGCATAAAAACATGCTCCAAAACAACGATTCAGCAGCTCAAACGTAAAGGGCCAGACCGCGTAGACGGCTCCGTCCCTAAGGCGCCGTAATCGTCCGACACGATTTTTGTAATGTCAAGACTGGAATCGATAAAGTGCCGCTTTATGATGTAGGTATTCCGCCCCCCGCGGAGCAACTGGGTGAACCGTCGCGTTTATTTAGGGAGCCCACACAGTCGTACCTAGTACAGGTATCCTTCGTTGTTAAGGACGCTGGAACAGTCGATGAGGGCACCCACCTGTTTTAGGTGGGTTCATTTTCGTAACGTGGGGGGTGGTTTTCTTTTGCCGAAAATCACCATACAGTCCATATGGATCCCCGCCGGCATCCCGACAAGCCATCGACAACATTCCAATATCTGGTAAGCGCGTGATTATCGCTGCGTGCAATTCCATGCACCCCCCTTGGTCGAGTATCATGGTTCGGCTATGCCCTTTGCGCATGGCGTTCTTCTGACCTTTTCCTTCGACGCTTGGCGGTTTTTAGATTCATGGCTTCATCCCCGAGCTACATACCGTACCTATGCGTGGCAGCGGCGGCCTTTATCACGACCTTCCTCACGGTACCCCTGGTCAAGCGCCTGGCAATCAAGCTCGACGCCGTCGACTATCCTTCTAAGCGCCGCATCAACACCAAGCCCATCCCGCGTTTGGGCGGAACGGCGGTGTTTTTGGGCCTGGTCGTCGCCTGCACTGTGCAAATCCTAGGCACCTGGTACCTGGGTTGGCCGCCCGTTTTGGTGCCCCACCCCCGTCTGCACATCAGCTACCCCATACTTGCGCTTTCTTTTACCGTTATCTTTGCGACCGGCGCTATCGACGACGTCTTCCAGCTCACGCCCAAGCAAAAGCTGGCCGGACAGGTCCTCGCCGCGCTTATCGCCTGCATGGGCGGCCTGCGGATCGGCGTCATCGTCAACCCGTTTGCCCCCGGCGAGATCATGCTCGGATGGCTCGCCTACCCCATCACCGTAATCTATCTGGTGGCATTCACCAACATCATTAACCTCATCGACGGCCTCGACGGCTTGGCCACGGGCATCTGCGGCATCGCGTCGTTCACCATGTTTTCGATGGCCGTTCTCTCGGGCCGCATCGACGCCGCCGCGCTCTCCATTGCGCTCTTTGGCGCCTGTCTGGCCTTTTTGCGCTACAACTTCAACCCCGCAAGCATCTTCTTGGGCGACTCGGGGTCGCTGCTTCTGGGCTTTGCGCTGGGCTCCATCTCGCTGCTCAACGTGAGCCGCACCGCCGCACTCACCTCGCTTATCATCCCGCTCATCGTTGCCGGCGTGCCCATCATCGACACGTTTAGCGCCATTGTGCGCCGCAAGCGCGCCCACATTAGCATCGGGCAGGCCGACAAGGGCCACATCCACCACCGCCTGATCCAAGAAGGCTACAACCAAAAACAGGCCGTGCTGCTCATCTATGCCTGGTGCATCATGCTTTCGGCCGGCGCCGCCGCGATTAACCAGGTCGAGGTGCCCATGCGCGTGCTCATCTTTACCGTGCTCGCCATTGGCTCGGCGGCCTTTGCCAAGCATCTACATCTGTTTGAGCCCGTGCTGCGCCACCATTACAACAAGCGCACGCACGAGGACGAGCTCGTCACCCCCGACGACCCCGCTTTTAAGCAGGAGGAGCAAGCAGCCGAGGAACGTAAAGAAGAGCGCCACCACAAGCTCTAGGATAAGCTGCCGAGGATGTGCCCAGACACCGTTGGCCAAGCGCAGCCGCGCCGCACCCATCGCACAAGCCACCCCTCTCCCGCCCCTCGCCTACTTACGCCCCGCCCCTCCAATAAACGCGTTATCATCTTGACCCATGAACATACGTTAGGAGCAATCATGCCAAACGAGAACAGCTACGAAGTCGCGCTGCAAAAGAGCAACGCCATTCGCGAGGGCCTGGCCAAGACGCCCGAGAAGTTCACCATGCTTACCGGCGACCGCCCCACCGGCCGTCTGCACCTGGGTCACTACTTTGGCACCCTCAAGGGCCGCGTGGAGCTGCAGAACATGGGCGCCAGGACCAACGTACTCATCGCCGACTACCAGGTCATCACCGACCGCGACACCACCGAGCACATCCAGGACAACGTGTACAACATGGTCATGGACTACCTTGCCTGCGGTATCGACCCCGACAAGACCATGATCTACGCGCACTCCGCCGTGCCCGCCGCCAACCAGCTCATGCTGCCGTTCCTGTCGCTGGTGTCCGAGGCCGAGCTGGCGCGCAACCCCACGGTCAAGGCCGAGATGGAGGCCTCGGGCCACGAGCTCACCGGCCTTCTGCTCACCTACCCGGTGCACCAGGCCTGCGACATCCTGTTCTGCAAGGGCAATGTGGTGCCCGTCGGCCGCGACCAGCTGCCGCACATCGAGCTCACCCGTACCATCGCCCGCCGCTTTAACAACCGCTACGGCAAGGTATTTCCCGAGGTCGAGGCGCTGCTGTCCGAGACCCCGCTGCTGCCCGGCCTTGACGGTCGCAAGATGAGCAAGAGCTACGGCAACGCCATCAATATTTCGATGACCGCCGAGGAAACGGCCAAGCGCATCAAGAAGAGCCAGACCGACTCCGAGCGCATGATCACGTTCGACCCCGAGAACCGCCCCGGTGTGTCCGGCCTGCTTTCGACGGCTGCCATCTGCACCGGTCGCTCCGAGGTCGAGATTGCCGAGGAGATTGGCATGGGCGGCTCCGGCCAGCTCAAGAAGTACGTGACCGAGGCCGTCAACGAGTACTTCGCACCTATCCGCGAGCGTCGCCAGCGCTACGAGAACGATCTGGACTATGTGAAGGACGTCCTGCATGAGGGCAACCGTCGCGCCAACGAGATCGCCGAGCAGACCCTGGCCGAGGTTCAGGACGCCATGGGTATGGTGTACTAGGCCGATCTGCTGGCTTGAGCTTTCGATTGCTTTAGGGCGGGCGCTACGGCGTCCGCCTTTTTTGGAGCCGGACCGCTTCGGCTCCGTCCATCGCACCCCCTCGACAAACAGGAACAGGCCCGCCGGTAGCTAGTTGCCAGCGGGCCTGTTCCCGAAGTACACCGTTGAATCGCACAGAGGGGAGGAATGCGAATCAAACTCAACAGGGCAGGCTTTTTCATCGCCTATTGCCTGCTCCGTTGCTGAAACCAATATAGTTCACCGTGGTTTACTTTCTGACGGCAAAGTACGCCACCACACCTTCTCCATAAGTTAGCTCTGGTAAACCTACAGCGTAAAACCACCACAAAGGGGACAGGCACCTTTGTGGTGGTTTTGGCCACGGCAGAGCTGTTAGAGTCCGGCAGGCCAGCGACAGGCGGCCAAGTCGACGTGCATGGGATCGGTAAACGTCACGCCCTCCCCCATTAAGAGCTCACGCTGGGCATCGGGGCCGCCAAAGGCAAAGCCCTCACAGATACGGCCGTCGGCAAACACCACGCGATGACAGGGAATTTGGCCGGGGCGCGGGTTGCTGTGCAGCGCATAGCCCACATAGCGCGCGCTCCGCGGACGACCGGCAAGCAGCGCCACCTGACCGTAGGTGGCAACCATCCCCTCGGGAATCTGCTCGACCACCTCATACACCCGCTCAAAAAAGCCCTCAGACGCCATCGCATGCTCCTTTCAACCGAAACAAGCATAAACCACCAAAAAGGTGCCTGTCCCCTTTGTGGTGGTTTTGACCGGAAAGCTAGTTGGCGGGGCGGAAGAAAGCTACGGCTACGGCGCCGGGGCCCACGTGGGTGCCGATGGTGGCGCCAATGGTGTGGATGGGCAGCTCGTTCTCGGTGTGTCCAGCCCACAGTGCCGCGCTGTCCTCGATATACTTCTTGAGCACGGCGTCCGAAAGGCCCGTATAGCCCAGCGCCAGCGGCATGGAAAAGTCGACGCCGCCCGCTTTTTCGACCTTCTGGTTGAGCAGGTTACGGCCGTTCTTGGAACCGCGCGCCTTGCCCAGCTGCACGATCAGGCCGTCCTCGGCGGCCACCACGGGCTTAACGTTGAGCAGCGTGCCCACAGCGCCCGCAGCAGCAGACAGGCGACCGCCACGCACCAAGTACTCCAGCGTCTCGAGCAGGCCGATGACGACCACACGGTCGCGCACGGCCTCGACGGCCGCCGCGATCTGGGCCGCGCTACGGCCCTCGTCCACCAAGCGCAGCGCATACTCGACCAGCACGCGCTCGCCCAGGGTGACGTTGTTGCTATCTACCACGAACACGTCGCCGCCCGGCGCCTCGGCAAGTGCGGTACGGGCACTCTGATTGGTGCCCGAAAGCTTGGCGCCAACGGTAATAATCACTGCCTCGTCGCCGGCCTCACGCGCCTCGGCAATCGCCTGCGAAAACGCGTACGGGTTGACCTGGCCGGTCTTGGGCAGCTCATCGCGCTCCACGAGCATCTCGTAAAAGCGCTGGTGATCGATGTCGACGCCATCCATGTACACATCGGTGCCAAAGGTGACGGACAGCGGCAGAACACGCAGAGCGGGGTGCTCAGCCGGCGACATATCGCTCGCGGAATCGGTAATAATACGAATGGACATAGCGAATCCTTTCTTGCGCGGACCTCGCGCGGGGAATTTTGACAGCAATGCCCCGGCACGGTATACGCGCTCAAACGGGACTATGCAGTTGTTAATTGGAAGCAAATGCCTTGGCGGCCTTAGATCTCGCGCAGGGTGTTGAGAATCGTGCGCAGCGACGCATACATCTGCTCGCGCTGCTCCACACCCATAGCCTTACCGGTGGTATCGAGCACCTCGCGAATGATGCGGTCCGCCTCGCTCATGCTCTCGCCGCCCAGAGCGGTCAGGCGCACCGGAGCACGATACTTAACGGCGGCATCGCCCGAATCATCGACCTCGACGTAGCCACCCTCCTCCAGATGCGCGAGCGTACGCGAGACGGCGGCGCGGGTCACGCCTGCCATGCGAGCCAGGTCGGCGCCAGTCAGGCCGTCCTTGCTGCGCTCAAGATAGTACAGGCACATAACGTCGGAGCCCTTGAGACCCAGCCTTGCGCCCTCAGACGTCTTAATGCGCTGGATCTCCTTGTAGAGTCCGCTGATCAGTCCGACAAAGTCCTCGAAACGTGTCTCGTCGCTCTGCTGCATGGGAGACGACCGCCTTTCGCTTGCATAATGCTAACGGGTAAACATCTTAGTCGCATAAGGCGAAACCCGTACCCAAATACCCCATTTGTTAACCCATCAACATAAAAACCACCACAAAGGGGACAGGCACCTTTGTGGTGGTTTGGGGCATCAATAGGTTCTAGGCGCCGCTACAGCTCCACGCAAGGATTGTCGCGGGTCACAAGCGTCTTAATGACAACCGTCGCTCCCAGATAGCGCTCAAGCAGCTCGGCTAAGCGATCGATCGCAGCCTGGCAATCCCCCATCCGCTCGGGCTCCACGCACTCAATCGCTAGGAACGCATCGGCCGAATCATCGGACAGCGCCGTGCGAACGCCGTCGCGCCAGTTCCAGCAGCGGCACACAGCGCCCGCATCATCGATGTAGGCGAGCTCGCCGGGCAGCGTCGGATCATCCGTCTCCTCGCCAAGCGGCAAGAACGCATCGCCACCGTCGGTCACCTTCAGGCGAAGGTCCCCCTCGATCGCATGCAGATCCTCGCCTCCCACGGGCAGCGCGTAGGTCAGCGACACCGTGTTGTAAATATCCACCGCGGGCGTAATGTGGCCCACCGGCTTGCCTTTGAGCACGCGTTTGAGCAAGTTCTCGATCGAGCAGCGCGCGCCTTTCTTGGTCTTGAACAGACGATAGGCCTCGCGCCATGCCCTGACCGGTGCGTTCTCGCTGATAGTGTCGCTGGTCAGATGACGCTCCGCATCGATATTGGCGCGGTCGAGCAACGCCGCAATCGCATCCACGTCCTCTTGAGGAATCTGAGCCGTGGGCTTCATGCCCTCCACGACCACAACACCGACCGCTGCCTGCGGAAACAGCTCCCAGAATGAATCCTCGGCAATAAAGCTCTTCATACGCTCTCCCTTCATTGTGCGCGCCCGAGTGAGGGCGCCTAAACAAAAAGCGCCCTTACAACGGCCACCTTCAAAGTCCTACGGTGCCGTCACAAGAACGCTTGCGCTGTCCCCATCCGGAGAAGGGGACGATATGTCAGGCGTATTGTAACCCGAGTCATCCACACGAGCAAAACCACCACAAAGGTGCCTGTCCCCTTTGTGGTGGATATGGACTCACGGCGAAGCTAGTGGCGGAGTCCCAGCAGGCCGCGGCCGTGATGACGGGCCTCGGCGGACACCTGGGCGTGCGGGCCGGCGGCTTTGACGGACTCGGGCAGGTGCGAGTACTTCTTCTCGAAGTTCTCCTCGAACATCACGGCCAAGTTGTGCGCGGCCTCGTCGTAGCGAGCGGTGCTCTGCCAATACTGGCGCGGCACCAGGATGCCGTCGGGTACGCCGTGGCACGTGGTGGGAATGTCGACGTTAAAGATGTCGTCGTGCACGAACTCGCTGTCCTCGATGGTACCGTCGAGGGCGCGGGCCACCAGGGCGCGCGTGTAGGCAAGCTCGATGCGATGACCCACGCCGTAGCCGCCGCCAACCCAGCCGGTGTTGACCAGGTACACGCGCGTGCGGCCGTCGGCAATGCGCTCGCCAAGCATCTTGGCGTAAACCATGGGGTCGAGCGGCATAAACGGCTCGCCGAACAGCGAAGAGAACGTGGGCGTGGGCTCGGTGACGCCGACCTCGGTGCCGGGAATCTTAGCCGTAAAGCCCGTCACAAAGTGGTACATGGCGGCATCGGCCGTCAGACGCGAGATGGGCGGCAGCACGCCAAAAGCGTCGCAAGTCAGGAACAGCACGACACTCGGAGTGGTGCCCATGCCCTTAGTCCACGCGTTAGGAATGTGCTCCACGGGATAGGCCACGCGCGTGTTGTGCGTGATCGAGATGTCATCGTAGTTGGGCTTGCGGTTCTCGTCGAGCACCACGTTTTCGCAGATCGCGCCAAAGCGGACAGCGTTGAAGATCTCGGGCTCGTGGAAGGCGTCCAGGCCCTCGCATTTGGCGTAGCAGCCACCCTCGATATTGAAGATGCCCATGTCGGACCAACCGTGCTCGTCGTCGCCGATCAGTAGGCGCGTGGGGTTGGCCGAAAGCGTGGTCTTGCCGGTACCGGACAGGCCAAAGAACACGGCGGTCTCGTGCGTGACGGGGTCCATGCTGGCCGAGCAGTGCATGGGCAGCACGTCGTCCTCGACGGGCAGCAGGTAGTTCATGACGCTAAAGATCGACTTTTTAATCTCGCCGGAGTAGCCGGTGCCGGCGACCAGAATCACGCGTTCCTGGAAGTTGATGACCACGGCGGCGCTAGAGTTGAGGCCCTTGATGGCGGGGTCGCACTGGTAGCCAGGTGCGGCGAGCACGCAAAAGTCCGGCTCGCCGGTGCGCGCGATTTCGCGGGCAAGCGGGCGGGCGAGCATCTGCTTAATAAAGAGCGCCTGGCTGGCACGCTCGCAGGCAACGAGCAGTCGACGCGTGTGGTTGCGGTCGGCGCCTGCCATGCCGCGGGTGACGAACACGTCGCGCTCGTTGAGATAGTCGACGATGCCGGCCTTGATGGCCTCATAGCTCTCGACGGACAGCGGGCGATTGACGGCGCCCCAGGCAATCTTGTCGTGAACATCGGGGGTGTCAACGATAAAGCGATCGTTGGGAGAACGACCAGTGCGCTCCCCCGTCTCAATCACCAGCGCGCCGTTGGATGCCATGCGGCCTTCTTCGCGGCGGATAGCGTGCTCGACGAGCTCCGCGGCGGGTAGATCGACCAGCAGACGGGGCTGATTCTCGGCGGGGTCTTCAACGAGCGTAATACCAAAGTTGGACAAAACTTCTGCAGGGGTAACACCAGGCATGGGGCCTCCTTTAAAAACGCGACACGTGGACGCGGCGCGCACTTTACTCACGTAAAGCCCGTTGTACCCGATATGCAAAAACGTTTTTGCGGCAAGGGTGGCAAGCCCGCCCAACGGTCAAAAATCTCAGGCAAGCGGCCTAGTCATTGGGGACGTTTTTAAACAACTAGTCATTGGGGACACTCTTGAACAGGCAACATTCAAGGAATGTCCCCGGATGCCGGCACTTAGGGACGTTCCCAAAGTGCCGGCACATAAGGAACGTCCCTAAGTGCCGACTACAGCGGCAGGCCTTGGCCGAGCATGGCTATGGCGCTCATCAGGACCAGCATGCCGGCAGCGTAGGGCAGCACCGCGCCCAGGAGTTCGGCATCCTTACCGCGCACGTGCACGGCGGCAAGACCAATGGCGAGGGTCTGCGGCGAGATCATCTTACCAGCGGCGACGCCCAGGGCGTTCAATGCGACCATCCAGTAGTCGCTCACACTCAGCGCAGTGGCGGCCTGGCTCTGAATGGGACCAAACAGCATGCCCGAGGACGTGCCCGAGCCGGTCACGAACGCACCGACTGCGCCGATCCACGGAGCCAGAATCGGGTAGAGACCGCCGGCGACCGCAATGCAAAACGCACTGATCGACGAAATCATGCCGGCATAGCCCATCACCTTGGCGCAGCCCAGTACCGAAAGCATCGTGATCACCGTCGGCGTCATCTGCTTCACAGTCGCGGCCAGCACCTCGCCCATCATGCGCGGCGAAGCGCCCTGAATGGCACCGCCGACAAACGCCGCCAGGAAAATCCAGACGCCTGGCGTGTTGATCCACGAAAACGTAAGCATACCGGGATTCTCACCGCAATACACCTGCACATGGCTCGCAAACGGCGCGAGCGCAGCATGTACAGCGGGCACCAGATTAGACGTGCCCAGCAGCAACACAAAGATCAGGATGAAGCACGACCAGGCCGAAAGCGCCGACTTAACGGTGAGCTTCTCCCCCGCCTCGATATTCATGTGAAAGCGTGCGTCCAGATGCCCCGACTTCTCGGCACGCATGGCAAGTGCAGCTGTCAGCGCGAGCGAAACGATGGATCCTACGACCACGGCCAGCTCGGGGCCCACAAACATGGCAACGACCAGAGCCGCGCCGACAAACGACACGCCGGAGAGCAACGCCACGCCGGCAACACCGTGCAGACGCTCGCCCACACTCGCGGCATTGCCCTGGTCATCGGCAACACGGCCCGCAACCAGCACAATAAATAGCGGCATCACCACAAAGAACGGTGCGAGCTGCACCAGCTGAACGGTCGCTAGGTGAAGGGAATCCAAACCCACCAGGTCGGCAACGGACACCGTGGGGATGCCGATGGAGCCGTAGGGCGTGGGCACGCCGTTGGCCAGCAGGCAGATGAGCACGGCAGGCACGGCCTCAAAGCCCAGGCCCGCGAGCATGCCGGCGGGAATGGCGACAGCGGTACCGAAGCCGGCCATGCCCTCCATAAAGCCACCGAAGCACCAAGCCACGAGCAGCGCCAGCAGACGGCGGTCGCTGCTGATGGAGGTGATCATGCTGCCGATCACGTCCATGGCGCCCGTACGAACGCACAGGTTATACGTGAACACCGCGGCGATGATCACCAGGACGATGGGCCACAGAGCCATCAAAAAACCTTCGAGCGAGGCGGTCGCGATCTGCGCTGCCGGCAGGTGCCACCATGCGAAGGCAAGCAAGCACGAAAGGACAAACGATCCGATAGCGGCCTTCCAAGCTGGCCATTTAAAGCACAGCAGCATCACGACCAGCCAAATAATCGGCACAAGAGCCAGTAAGAATGCGGCGACGTCCATAGGTAGAAGCTCCTTGGTACCGCGTGGGCGGCATCGGGGGTGTCACAAAACTTCAACAGGATACCGCACGTTTACCGACAAATTACAGCCGCCCGCCGAAATTATTGAACAATCCGTTCAAAAACACGAACGAACACCGTCGCGTCTATACTAAAGCGCAGCAATAGAAAGGACTCCGCTTTGAGCATCACGCCCCTCGATAGCATTCGCCGCGCCATCGCTCGCCGCAACGGCGTCTCCAACCCCGCTGCATCGAGAGACGGCGCCGCGAAGGCCCAGGGCGGCCGCATCGAGAACGGCCTCTTCCCTGCCTCGCACACTGCCGAGGAACTCGCACGCATCAAAGAGCTGAGTCAGCGCAACGCCGGCGGGCCCGATAGCAGCCAAGCCACACGTCGCCGGCGCGAACGCGATCGGGAGCCCGGCCCCGTCCGCCGCATGGTCAACGCTTGGTGGAACCGTCTGCTCGGCGCCGTCTACGGCGGCGGCCTCTCCATGCAGGAGGCGGAATACGAGGAGCACGCCACCAGTCGCGACTATCTTTGGAACACCCTCGGCACCGCCGTGTGGGGTTTGGCGTTTCCGCTGCTCACCATCGTGTCTACGCAACTCGTGGGCGCCGAAGAAGCAGGCAAATTCTCCATCGCCTTTGTCACCGGCACGCTCATCATGATCGCGTGCAACTACGGCGTGCGCAATTTCCAGGTCTCGGACATCGACGAAAAGACGTCCTTTGCCTCCTACCAGCTCAACCGCTGGCTTTGCGGAGCGCTCGCCCTAGGCTGCGGCCTCATGTACAGCAGCGCCCGCGGCTATGACACGCAGATGGCGACGATCGGCCTGGGCGTCTACCTGTATAAGGTCATCGACGGCGTCGCCGACGTGTACGAAGGCCGCCTGCAGCAGGCCGACAAGCTCTACCTGGCTGGCATGAGCCAAACGCTACGCTCCGTCGGCGTCATCGCGGTCTTTAGCGTGGCACTGTTCCTCACGCGCAGCATGTCCATCGCGGCCATGGCCATGGGCATTGCCGCGATCGCCTCGCTCGTGCTGGTCACCGCGCCGCTCGCCCTGCTCGAGACCGAAAAATCCCGCCGCGTGAGCCTGCGCGAGGTCGGCCACCTGTTTGTCCATTGCGCCCCACTCTTTGGCGCGCTATTCCTGTTCAACCTTATCGAGAGCATGCCCAAGTTTGTGATGGAAGGAACACTGGCCTACAAATACCAGCTGTACTTTAATGCCCTGTTTTTTCCAGCTCAGGCTATTCTGTTGAGCATTGGATTTGTCTATAAACCGCAGCTCCTGCGCTTGTCGAGCATTTGGGCTAATCCTCGCAAGCGTCGTCGCTTTGACCTGATTATTGTTGCTGTTATGGCGCTGATCGTGGTCATCACCGGCGTGTGCGCCGCATTTATGGCCGGTCCCGGCATTCCCCTCATGAGCTATATGTACGGCCTCAACTTTGAGCGCTACCGCACATTGGCGCTGCTGATGGTCGTCGCCGGCGGCATCACCGCGGCCATCGACTTTATCTACGCCATCATCACAGTGCTGCGCCACGCTGGAGACGTCACCAAGATCTACCTGATCTGCTTTGCCGTGAGCGTGGTGCTCCCGGTGATCCTGATTAAGCTGCTGGGTATGATGGGCGCTGTGGTGAGCTACCTAGCCATCATGGTCCTACTCCTGGTGCTACTGATTATCGAGTACGCCCACATCCGCCAACGCATTGAGCGCGACCGCAACCCCTACGGCGCCTAATTAGCTGCCCACGGTCACCGGAATTTGCGATGGAATCACCCCGGCTGGGGTCACATTGCGAACAATATGCATCACGCAAAACTAAGTGAGTAGACTTTTACCGAATCCCCGACCACACCGACAGAGCACAAGTCTTTGACCTGCGGTTTTATTGAGGCAAATATGTTGGGTGCTCGGCATTTCCAAAAAAGTCTACTCACTTAGCCAGAGGGCAGCCAAAAAAGAACCGCCGCGACGTCGTTTGACTCCGTTGCGACGGTTTTTCGAGCATTTTCGCGCTGTCGAGGACGCAGACGCTCCTCATTTCTAGCGCTTACCGAGCAAGAAGGCGCTACTCTCCGAAAGTAGTCAAAAAAGCCCCGTCCCAAATTAGCTACGGTAGATCGGCGGAACAAGGTTATTCGCCCGGGTTGATGTTCGCGTAGAACTCCGCCCCATCATCGAGCCGCAGGATGCCCACGCGACCGAACTCGGAGCCGGTGGCGGCGGCGCAGTCGATATCGATACGATCGGGCACACCGGCAGTGTCCTCGCCGCCCAAGCGCACGATCTGCCCGCGTCCCGATTCCTCATCGAGCCCCGCCAGACCACCGACCTCGCAATAGCGCCCAAGCGATACCGTGGGCGTGTGGCCGCTCACCACGACCGGGCCCTTGCCCTCGGCAGAAAGCAGCCCGGTCGGCACATCCCAATAGCCGTGACGAATCCATAGCAGGTCATCGGACGACTGCACCGCGAGCATCTGCTGCAGCAGCTCGCGATCGGCACCCACCGCTCCGACGCCGCCGCCGCAATCGACACCATGCTCAAGCAAAAACGCACGCGCCGCCTCGGTCTGAATGCCGGCGTGCACCAGCAGGTACGGCCGCTCGGCAGTCTCGACCACCGCGTAGAGCGGCAGCGCGGCCATCCATCGCACGAGCTCCTCGTATGCCTCAAATTCCATGTCGTTGAGCTGCTCGCGCGTCGTCCAGCCACCGTTGATATCCCAGGTCTCGGCATCGAGCGGATCCTGGCCAATGATGGCATCGAGCATGATCTGCTCGTGATTGCCCTTGAGCACGCGGGCGTTGGGCAGCGAGCGCACGAGCTTAATAACGCCGACCGGATCGGGCCCGCGATCGATCATGTCGCCCAGCACGTACAGCGTGTCGTCGGACGTCAACGAGATCTTAGACAGGGCCTCGTCAAGCGCACGCACGTGCCCGTGAGCATCAGATGTCACATAGATCGCCATGGTACGCCTCTCCTTGCATTGCGGCCGAAGCCCGGTGCCGCAACTAAAACTTCAAGTTGAACTTAAACGTTACCCATTGTACTCCGTTGCAATAAAGCTGGAAAGGGTTTCCGAGCAGAGGCAAAGACGGCAGCCGTCTATGACGATATCGCGCACGCCCGCAATCCAACCCCATAAACCCACCATCTTTGGGTACAAATAACCACAGACAACTGACCGTGCCACGCCAACCACCCAGGAGCGGACACTATCCATGAACCAGATCCTTCTCTTTATCGGCCTCGTCATCATTTTGTGCCTGACCATCAAACCCGTCGGCAAAAAACTCCCCTTCCCCACCCTGCTCATCTTTATCGCGCTGGGCATGCTGTTGGGCGTCAACGGCCCGGCGCACATCGACTTTAGCGACTACGCGCTCACCGAAACCGTCTGCAGCACGGCGCTGCTGTTCATCATGTTCTACGGCGGCTTTAACACCAACATCGACCGCGCCAAGCCCGTCGCCGTGCCCGCGGTGTTGCTGAGCACGCTCGGCGTCGTCATCACCGCAGGCATCACCGGCGTGTTCGCCCACTTTGTGCTGGGCTTCGACTGGATCGGCGGCCTGCTGCTGGGATCAGTCGTGGCATCCACCGACGCGGCCAGCGTCTTTAGCGTTCTGCGCGAGCACAGCCTGTCGCTGAGGGGCGGCACCGACTCGCTGCTCGAGGTCGAATCGGGCTCCAACGACCCCGTCGCCTACATGCTCACCGCCGTGCTCGCCACACTCGCGGCCGGCGGCGACATCAACATTCCCGCACTGCTGACCAAGCAGATTATCCTGGGCGTGGGCCTGGGCCTCGTCATCGGCTGGGCGGCGGGCCGTCTGATTGAGCGCGCGCATGCAACAGCCGAGGGAGCGCAGACCATCTTCTTGTTCGCCGTGGCCATCGTCGCCTACGCGCTGCCGAGTTACCTGGGCGGCAACGGCTTTTTAGCCGTGTACCTGGCAGGCATTGTGCTGGGTGCGAGCGACATCACCGGCAAGGTCGAGATGGCGCACTTCTTTGACACCCTCACCGAGATGGCAGAGATGACCATCTTCTTCTTGCTCGGCCTGCTCGTAACGCCCGCGCGCCTGCCGCAGATGCTGCTGCCGGGCCTGGCGCTCATGGCGTTTATGCTCTTTGCGAGCCGCCCCATCGCTGTCGGTCTGCTGTTGGCGCCCTTTAAGACAAACCCCCGCCAGGTCGCGCTCGTAACCTGGGCGGGCCTGCGCGGAGCAGCTTCGGTCGTCTTTAGTCTCTTTGCCGTGGTGGCCGGCGTTCCCGGCGGACACGACCTATTTGACCTGGTGTTTGTGATTGCCGTGTCGAGCATTGTGGTGCAGGGCTCGCTGCTGCCGGCGGTGGCGAAGAAGCTCGATATGATCGATGCGACCGGCGACGTGCGCCGCACCTTTAACGACTACCGCGACGAGGACGGCATGTCGTTTGTAAAGCTCAAGGTGTGCGCTGGACATCCGTTTGCCGGACGCTCGCTCGCGGACATTGGCAGCGCCACAAATATGCTCGTGGTCCTGGTGCTGCGCGACGGGGCGCACCCGGTACTGCCCAATGGCGACACCGTGATCCAGGAAGGCGATCTGCTGGTGATGGCCGCGCCGACGTTTGAAGAGCGTACCGAAGTTACGCTGCGCGAGGTCACCGTGACTCCCCACGGTCGCCTGGCCGGCCAGCGCCTGTGCGATGTGCCGCAAGGCAAACATCCGTTTATTGTGGTGATGCTCAAGCGCGAAGGCCAAACGATCATCCCCGACGGCAACACCCTAATATACGCCGGCGACGAAGCCGTCATCGCCACGCTAGCATCGTAGTGACTAGGAGGTAGCTACTTTAGGACGAAGAGATCAAGCGCCTAGGAACCTCATGTCTTCGCTCGCAGATTTGGATTTGCCTGAGGAGTAAAGCACCCCTCCCCCATGTAACCATCCTGTAAATCATAGCGACGCACTCGAGTTTTACCGTGATGCGGTCGCGCCTGGCGCTCCACTGTGCTAAAGTAACCCGAACGTCCAAACGACTACAAGGGGGAACTAGAAGATGGCACGTGTGCACAACTTCTCAGCTGGCCCGGCAGCGCTGCCCACAAGCGTGCTCGCCGAGATCGCCGACGAGATGATGGACTACCGCGGTTGCGGCATGTCCGTGCTCGAGATGAGCCATCGATCTAGCATGTACCAGCAGATCATCGACGACGCCGAGGCAACCCTGCGTCGCCTGCTGAGCATCCCCGACAACTACCGTGTCCTGTTTTTGCAGGGCGGCGCCACGCTGCAGTTTGCGGGCATCCCCATGAACCTCATGCGCCGCGGCCGCGCCGGCTACATCGTGACCGGCAACTTTGCCAACAAGGCATACAAGGAGGCCGCCAAGTACGGCGAGGCCGTGCTGCTCGCGAGCTCCGAGGACACCAACTTCGACCGCATCCCCGACATGGCCGACATCAACGCGCGCATTGCCGCCGAGGCCGCGAGCGACGGGCTCGACTACGTTTACATCTGCCAGAACAACACCATCTTTGGCACCATGTACCACGAGCTGCCCGCTTGCGGCGACGTACCGCTGATCGCAGATGTCTCGAGCTGCTTTCTGTCGCAGCCGCTCGATGTTGAGCGCTACGGGCTCATCTACGCCGGCGCGCAGAAAAACGCCGGCGCCGCGGGCGTGACCGTGGTTATCGTGCGCGACGACCTCATCGCCGACGGCCCCGCCTTTGCGCGGGCGCCGCAGTACATGGACCTTAAGACCCAGGCCGCCAAGGGCTCCATGCTCAACACGCCCAACACCTTTGGCATCTACGTGTGCGGCAAGGTGTTCCGGTGGGTCGAGGAGACCGGCGGACTTGCCGCCATGGCCGAGCGCAACTGGGCCAAGGCCAACCTGCTCTATGACCTGCTCGAGCACAGTGTGCTGTTCCATGGCACCACGCAGGCCGACAGCCGCTCCATCGCCAACGTCACCTTCCGCACCGGCGACGCCGAACTCGACGCGGCCTTTGTCGCAGGCGCGGCCGAGCACCAGATTCAAAACGTCAAGGGCCATCGTCTGGTAGGCGGCATGCGCGCCAGCGTCTACAACGCCGTAACCATGGAAGACGTGCAGGCACTGGCCTCGTACATGAAGGACTTCGAAACGCAGCGTAGTTTGAGCCCGCGATCTAACTAGCCCGCAACGCGCGGGCCGACCAGCCACTTCAAACCACCTGTTTAAACCAAACCTGCTAAGGAGTTTTTCATGCGCAAGATTAAGACCATCGACGACATCACCAAGGACGGCAAAGTCGAGTTTGGCGAGGGCTACGAATTTGTGAGCACCGCCGAGGAGGCCGACGCCATCCTGATGCGCTCGACTGACCTGCACGGCTACGAGCTGCCCGAGGGCATCCGCGCCATCGCCCGCTGCGGCGCCGGCGTCAACAACATCCCCGTCGAGGAGTACGCCAAGAAGGGCGTCGTCGTCTTTAACTCCCCCGGTGCCAACAGCAACGCCGTTAAGGAGCTCGTCCTAGGCATGCTGGTGCTCTCGAGCCGCGGCGTGGTGCAATCGATGAACTGGGTGCGCGACAACGCCGACGACCCCGAGATCCAGGTCGACGCCGAGAAGGCCAAGAAGGCCTTTGTGGGCCGCGAGCTCAAGGGCAAGCGCATCGGCGTCATCGGTCTGGGCAACGTAGGCTCCAAGGTCGCCAACGCCTGCGTCAATCTGGGCATGGACGTCTACGGCTACGATCCGTTCATTTCCGTTGAGCACGCGTGGGTGCTGAGCCGCGAGGTGCAGCGCGTGGGCACGCTCGAAGATCTCTGCCGCGGCTGTGATTACCTCACGGTGCACGTGCCCAGCAAGGCCGACACCATCGGCATGATTAGCACCGAGCAGATCAACCTGCTGGCCCCGGACGCCGTGCTCATCAACTACGCACGCGAGACCATCATTGACGAGGACGCCGTTGACGCCGCCCTGCGCGAGGGCAAGCTGAGCTGGTTTAGCTGCGATTTTGCCACGCCCAAGACCGTCAAGATGCCCAACACGTTTATCACCACGCACTCGGGCGCCGGCACTGGCGAGGCCGAGGCCAACTGCGCCGACATGGCCATCAGCGAGCTTAAGGATTACCTGGAGAACGGCAACATCGCGCACAGCGTCAACTACCCCACCTGCAGCATGGGCAAGGCGCGCGCCGCAAGCCGCATCGCCTGCCTGCACGCCAACGTGCCCAACATGATCGGTCAGATCACGGCAATCCTGGCCAAGGACAATGCCAACGTGCAGCGTATGACCAACGAGTCTGCCGGCGAGAACGCCTACACCATGTTCGACACCGACGAGCACCTGGACAGCAGCACCATCGAGGCGCTCAAGCAGATTCCGTCGATGTATCGCGTGCGCGTGATCAAATAGCGCCGGCTGATCTGACGGGCAGTTCCCCATGTGGCCTGCCCGTTACTGACATTGAATGCCCGCGGGGGCGCCTTTCGCACGAGAGGCGCCCCCGTTTTTGTGAGCGCTCCATTAAATGCACCGAGCCGCTTCTTGACATACAATTTGTATGTTGACCTAACTATCTGTGAGGTGCCTATGGTTGATACAGATTTTGCTTGGCGGCTTACGCAAGGGCTCGTGCGGATCGACAGTTCCGACCCAGGTGCGTATGAGGGCGAGATTGAACGCTATATCAAAGTGTTGGTTGAGGCTCAATTGGAGCGGTTGAGTCATCCGGTGCTCCATGCCGTGCAGGTTGAGGAACTCGAGGTGCTGACCGGACGCCGCAATCTCATGGTCACCGTGCCCGGTTTGAGCGACGAGCCACGGCTCGTCTACATCTGCCACATGGATACAGTCACCTTGGGCGACGGCTGGGACGCGGACATTACGCCGCTCGGGGCGGTCGTGCGCGACGGCAAGCTCTACGGCCGCGGCGCCTGCGATATGAAGGGTGGCCTGGCCTGTGCCATTGCCGCACTGGTCCATACGCTCGAGCGCGTGGCGGCGGATGGCGCGCTGCCCCGCCGCGGCTTTTCGCTCATCTGCTCGGTCGACGAGGAAGACTTTATGCGAGGCTCCGAGGCAGCCATCGATGCCGGCTGGGTCGGTTCGCGCGAATGGGTGCTGGACACCGAGCCCACCGACGGACAGATCCAGGTGGCGCACAAGGGGCGTACGTGGTTCGAGATTGAAATGGATGGCGTGACGGCGCATGCAAGCCGGCCCTGGAAGGGCGCGGATGCCGTCGCCGCCATGGCCGAGGTCGTGTGTTCGCTCTGTCGCGCGTTTGTGGCGCTGCCCGCGCACGATGAGCTGGGGCCTTCGACCATCACGTTCGGCCAAATCGAGGGCGGATATCGCCCCTACGTCGTACCCGACCGCGCCAAAGTCTGGGTCGACATGCGCCTGACCCCGCCGACCGATACGGCCGCCGTAACGCGCATGGTAGAGCAGGCCATCGCCGTCGCCGAAGCCGCCATTCCCGGTTGCCACGGCAGCTACGTCGTGACGGGCGACCGCCCCGCCATCGAGCGCGACCCAAACTCTCCCCTTCTAGCAGCGCTCAAGCGTGCCGCCGATGACGTGACGGACGCGGACACGACCGTTGGCTTCTTTACCGGCTACACCGACACCGCCGTCATTGCCGGCAAGACAGGTAACCGCAATTGCATGAGCTACGGTCCCGGGTCGCTCGCGCTCGCGCACAAGCCCAACGAATATGTGCCCCACGCCGATATCGTTCGTTGTCAGCAGGTGCTAATCGCGCTCGCCGATAACGTGCTCTGGGACGCGAGCGGCCAAGTTGGGGCATAATAAGCCGCGAACAAACCGACTCGCGCGTTAGGACCGCCCATGAAAGCACTTCCGTTTCCCTGCATCCGCCCGGCTCAGGACCGCGTGCTCGAGGCGCTGCCTGCAATGGGCAGCATCCTAAGCGGCAACGATGCCCTGCGCGGAGCCATTGCCGATGGTCTGATGCTCAAGGACCCGGGTGCGGCGTATTACGTGTACGAATGCTCGGGCGAGCCGGGACGTGTGACGGGTGTCGTGGCGATCTGCCCGACGAGTGTACTTGCGGGCGGCAAGGGCGATGCCAGCGCCGACGTGGCCGCCGCCGCGCGCGCGATCGCCGAACTCAAAGTTCAGCCGCGCCCCGTGTCGCTCGCCTACGAGGCGTCGCCCGTCATGGACATCATCCTGGGCGCTGCCAAAGAGGGCGCCTCGCTCTACGCCGTCACCGACCCCGCGGGCATTACGCACCGCGTGTGGGAGGTCAAGCGCGAGGACGCTGTTGCCGCCATCCGTGCCATGCTCGACCAAGTACCAGAGCCGGCACTGGCCGACGACCCCGCCTACGCTGCCGCGCTGGCCGGGGCGTCGCAGCTGCTGGCCGATGAGGCCCGTGCCGCCGGAACGTACACCGGCAAGGAGCCGTTCAACTTTGCCGTAGCTGCGCTCTTCCCCGCCGCGCAGGTCAGCGGCGGCGCGCCGCAGGTTCCGACGGGTCTGCTCACGCACCAAGTCGCGCGGTTCTAGCAAGACCAGACCGTCCAGCACAAAAATCGGCAGCTCAACAAACAGGGGGCGGAGATGCAGCAGGTACATGCATCTCCGCCCCTTTTGCGTCGAGAAGTTATGCCGGCGACCCGTGCCGCCACGCTCACGTTATCCCCGCTGCGGGCCTGCTGCCGCCACGAGCGGTTCAAGCCCCAGCTCGCGTGCGTAATCCTCCTGCGTAAAAATCTCAATCAGCTCAAACGTGTCGGATTCGTCGTCAAACGCAAAGTGCAGCACCGCGCAGTTGCCCGGCACGCGATCGCGCTCGTCGGCCGCCGCACCCTTCACGTGATCCATAAACTCCTTGATGGCCGAGCCATGGCTTACCGCGAGCACGCACGTATGGTCCGGACGCTGCATAAGCTCGATCAGCGTCGCCACCATGCGCTCGCGCACTTGCATCTGGCCCTCGCCGCCAAACTGGCAATAGAAGTCGCGCCACGGGCGCTCGGGCATAAGCATCACGCGCTCGGCCTCAAAGTCGCCAAAGAACCACTCGCGCAGACCGTCCAGGCGCTCGTACGCCAAGCCCGGCCACAAGTTGGCGATAGTCTGCTCGGTGCGATGAAGCGTGGAGGTGTAGGCATGATCGGGCTCAATGCCACGCGCACGTAAAAACATGCCGGCGCGCGCCGCCTGGTCGCAACCCAACTGCGTAAGCGGCGAGTCACTCCACCCCTGAATGATACGCTTAAGGTTGAATATCGTCTGTCCATGACGGACCAGATACAGATCTTTATTCATAGGGGTCCTTTCGTTCGTTACCAACCCAAGAGCGAAAACGCCCCGTCGCAATAGCCAAAATGAAGCACGGCACCGTTGTCGGGTAGCTCCCCCTCGCCAGTCACATACTCAAGAAACTCCTGGCAGGCTGAGCCATGGGAAACCGCCAGCACGCAGTCGTGCTGCGGCCTGGCCATGATGCGGGACAGCGCCGCGACCATGCGCGACTGAAGCTGCACTTCCGACTCGCCGCCAAAGGCCACCGGATAATCGCCCCAGGGCTGCGGCGGCATCTCGCGATTTGATGTGCCCTCCAGCGAGCCAAAATGCCACTCACGCAGGTCATCGACCAGCTCAATGGAACGGCCCTCGCCAACGATAAGCTCGGCCGTATGCCGCGCCCGGCCCAACGGCGAGGAATACACATGGTCAAAGGCCACGCCGCGCGCCTCAAACGCCGCGCGCGTCGCCAGCGCCTGCTCGCGTCCGCGCGCCGTAAGCGGCGAATCGTGCCAGCCCTGCAAAATGCTCTGCACATTGAGCTCAGTCTGCCCATGCCGCACCAAATACAGATCTGCCACACACCCTCCCCTCGTACCACCACAAAGGGGACAGGAGCCTTTGTGGTGATTTTGCCGCCGGATTGCACCGCAACGACGCACAACTACAGCAGCACGTCGGCAAGCGGACGCTTGGGTACGTGGTGCACCTGCGCCTCGTCGCGCCAATAATTGATGGAGCCGTCGGGGTTGGAATCGATCGCATCGATCACCTGTGTCTCGGCCGGAACGCCAAACGCCATGATCAGCTTGAGCTCATACTTGTCGTTATCGAGCCCCATGGCATCGATCGCGTGGGGCGTAAAGGCCTTGAACATGCAGGCTGCCACCTCGGGCGTGGCGCTGCGGGCGGCGAGCATCATCGTCTGCGCGGCAATGCCCGTGTCGACCTCGGTAATGGGAGCGGCGGGCTTGCCCGGAACGGCGCGCTCGGCCAAAATCGCGATGTAGCCGGTCGGGCGCTCACCCTCGGCAGGACCCGGCCAATCCTTAAGCGCACCGGCCCACGCGAGCTCATCAAATACGCGCGCGCAATCCTCGGCATCGCTCACCACATGAAAACGAAGACGCTGAGCATTGGCACCACAGGGAGTCAGGTGAGCCAGCTCTGCCAGCTCGAGCAAAAACTCACGCGGCACGCGCATGGACTCGTCAAAACGGCGGCACGTACGGGCACGACGGACCAGCGCATCAAACGCTTCCAAGCCGAGCTTTTCGCAACCCTGCTCTGCCATCGATTCGACACTCGACGGCGCCTCGGGAACTGCTTCGTTCATAGGGACCCCCAATACAAGCCAATTGTCCTTAGGAAAATCTAACCTAAAACGTAGGCAATAACGAACAGGGCTGCAATGTTCTACACCTGTTGAATAGAAAATCGCAACGTGGGGAACAACGGAAACAATTCGGGGCCTTTGGGTTACGTTTCGCCCTCTCCGACCCATACGCCAGCGCCTTTAGGCGATACTGGTTGTAACGATCAAGGCTTACGCCGCACGGAAAGGAGACATTATGGGCATCTTTAAGAACGATGACCAAAAATCGAGCCAGTTTGGATTTGACGAGAAAAGCATGGCGGGCAAAGCCGTCAAGGCCGTGCGCTGGATTTACGCCATCACGGGCGTCTTAGCGCTCATTGCTGGTATCGCGCTGCTTTTTGCACCCGCCAAGTCCCTCGTCTTTTTGACGACTGTCCTGGGTTTTTACTTTGTAATCACTGCTGCCATCAGGCTGTTCACTGCCATTTTTGAGCCGCTGCTGCCCACCGGCTGGCGCGTGACGAGCATCATCTCCAACCTACTCATTATCTTGGGCGGCGCCATAATCCTGCGCAACCAGGCCTTCTCGACCGCGACGCTCACCACGATGGTGGTTATCGTGGCCGGCTTTGGCTGGATTGTCGAAGGTGTCATGTCCATTCTGGAGTCCGAGCTTTCGTCCAACCGCGCCCTCGCCATCCTGAGCGGCGCACTCTCCATCATCGCCGGCATGTTCGTGTTTATCTATCCGCTGTGGTCGGCCAAGATGCTCGTCATCTTTAGCGGCGCCGCACTGCTGGTGTTTGGCGTAACGCTGATTGTTCGTGCTACTCAATTTGGCAAACTGGTGCACTAGATGCCACGAACGCTCTTTATTGATGCAGACGCCTGCCCGGTCACGCGCGAGTCGATTGACTGCGCGCGGCGGGCGGGCGTCGCCGTTGTTATCGCCGGCAACAGCACGCAAAACCTAGAACGGCACATTCGCCGCGACGACCCGCGCGATGCTGAGCACGCGCGACGCGGATTTTGGGTCACGACGCTCGATGTGAGCGTTGGCGCCGACAGCGCCGACTTTGCCATTGTCGAACGCCTGCAGGCGGGCGACGTAGTCGTGACGCAGGACATTGGCTTGGCGAGCATGGTGCTCGGGCGCGATGCCGCCGCCGTCGGCGTGCGCGGGCGCGTCTACGATAAGGCGACCATCGACATGCAACTGTTTATTCGCCACGAGGAAAAGAAGGTGCGCCGCGCCGGCGGTCGCACTCGCGGTCCGGCGGCATTTACCAGCGAAGACCGGGCCCGCTTTAAGCGCAACCTCACCGAGCTGCTGCGCTAACCAAGGTAGATTTTTGGGACATGCCTAAAAATCTACCTTTTTGTTTTGGCAGCGGGGAATGCCCTGGTCACAGGGGTAGATCGTAAGACATGTCCCAATAATCTACTTAAAGGCCAACGGCGGATAGGATAAGGCCCCAGCCGGCGCCGATGACGTACATCATGACCAGGAACACGACGTTTTCGCGGGCGCTGCGGTTGGTGCGGAACAGCACCAGGTAGCCCACGCCGGCAGAAATGAGCGTGCCGGCGAGCATCGGGGCCAGCTGCAGCGCGCCTTCCAGGTACAGTTGCGTGATGACGACGCTGGCCGAGCAGTTGGGAATCAGGCCGACAAGCGCCGAGCCCAGGACCGCAAGCGTCTCGTTGCCGCGCAGGAACTGCTCGATCGCCGACTCGCCAAAGGTCTCGAGCACGGCGACCAGAATCAGCGTCACCAGGAAAATGAATACCGACACCTGCACGGTATGCGAGATCGCGCTGCGGATGATCGACACGATGGGCGCGCCCTCGTAGGAGTGGCTGTGGTCGTGGTGGCGCTCGTGCTCGTCCGCGTGACCATGATCGTGGCTGTGGTCGTGCCCGTGCTCGTCCTCATCCTCGTCACAGCCGCAATGATCGCGTTCGCACAGCTCGTGGATGTGATCAGCACTTACGCCCGCCTCGGCCACTTCATCAATGATGTCGCCCCCGGTATGGTCGTCGTGCGCGCAGTTCACATGAGCCGGATTGGCAGCGGTCCCCAGCACGGTACGGCGAATCGCCGCATGCGCGCGGGCATTACGACGAAGGCCGCGGATAGCCGCATCCACGATAAAGCCCGTGACCAGCGCGATCAGCGCCTTCGAGGCGAGCAACATCGCCATGGTCTGCACGGGAACTTGCTCGGCGAGCAACAGCGGCAGCATCTCATCGGAGGTCGAAAGGAACACCGCCACCAACGTGCCCAAGGTCACGACACGACCGGCGTACAGCGTTGCCGCCATTGCCGAAAAGCCGCACTGCGGCACCATGCCCAGCAACGAGCCAACCACGGGACCCGCGGCGCCGGCGCGCTTGATGGCGCCGTTAACGCTGTCGCCCGCGACGTGCTCCAGGGTCTCGAGGGCCAAATATGTCACCAATAAGAACGGTACCAGCGAGAGCGTGTCCTTGCCGGCGTCGAGCAGAATATCAATCAGCAAATCCATGACGGATGGAACCTTTCGTGTCTTTCGGCAGCATTGTAAAAGTCCTAGCGGTCAACTAGGGTATTGTAGTTGTCCTAGGCGCGATGCCAATAGTTGCCCATGGTAAACTATCATCTCGCCACATCTTAATGACACTGAGCCGCACGACGCGGCCCATCCAAGGAGCAGTTGTATGAACGTTTCACAAGCACTCGAATACGAGCGCCAGCCGTTTATTCCCATGTTTATCTATGGCGATCACGGCGCCATGGAATCCGAGCGCCAGAAGGGCGAGGAGGCCCTTAAGGTGCTCGAAACCGAGTACTTTACCGCCGAGGGCGACCCCAGCTTCGACTTTGCCACCGTGCGCGACCTGGCTGACCGCAACCGCGACCTGTGCGACCAGATTGGCGAGGCGCGCCTGCGCAACGTGACGCCCGCGACGCTTTCGCGCGGCCTGTCCGATGCCGACACCTGCGCCGCCATCGGTAAGATGCAAAAGCGCACCGCCGCGTCGGTCATGCGCGAGATCCGCGGCGACCGCGACGCCCTCGGCGTGGCCTACGCCCGCAAGCCCATCCAGGGCACCGTGCTCGGTATCGACATCGAGACCACCGGCCGTGCACCCGAGCGCGGCTATATCATCAACGTGGGCTGGGAAATCATGGACCTCACCAGCGACGCCGTGCCGCATGACGCCGAGGCACACTACTGCGGCCTGCCCGATATCTACCGCGGCGAGGATGTGCCGTTGTCGAATATCCACCACATCACCTGGGACGACATCGACGGCAAAACACCCTTCCGCGAGAACAAGGAATTGCAGAAGCAGCTGCTCAAGCTTATGAAGAAGTACCCGTACATGGCGCATAACGCCGCGTTCGAGGACAGCTGGTTCAAAATTCATCTGGACGGTTACGCCGAGGCACGCCGCGCCGGCAAGATTATCGTCATCGACTCGCGCCAGATCTGCCGCAGCTTGGACGCCGACGTGCGCTCGCTCCCCCGCGAGTCCGCGCCCGCCGCGCTCGAGAACTGGGCGCGCCGCCGTGGCACCCTCGCCGCCGATGCCAACGAGCAGCATCTGGGTCTGGACGACACCGACCTCATGCTCCGCACCGTCCAAGCCGAGTTCAACCTCAAGAACCTATTCGCGAAATAACCGATCCATCTGCGGGAGCGCCTGCCAGGCACAGCGCAATCCGTCTGGGCACACCGACACGCAGTAAACTAGGGCGCAGCCTTATGGCTGCACCCTAGTTTTCATCAAAACGAGCAAATACGCGTGCTTCACATAGTCGGCAGGTTGGCCCACCTACATTTTTCGAGTTGTTCGGCCAGCTGAACCACTAGTCAAGGCCCCTTGAACCGCAATCGAAGCTAAAATCGCCTTAATTTCGCAACCAAGCCCCATAAATCTACCTGAATCAATTCGAATAGGACGTTGCGATCGCACCATTTGTATAGGATAAGGCCGAATAACTCAAATTATGTTGGTGAGGCATCTGAGCGGTCGGCAAAAACGCTTAGAAGCTACGAATCCGCAACTAAAGTTCATCAAAAAGGGGCAGCCGGCAGAAACCTCCCCAGCCAAAGCTGCTCCCTCAATACGACAGCTCAAAAACCCACCGTTCGCAGAAGATAAGCCGCGCCCCAATACCGTTGCCCGAAGTTTCGGGCGTATGCGGCGTCCGCTATGCCATCATGCGCGTATGGGAATCATTCTGTCACATACCACGGCACGCGCTGTATACCAAACAGCCAACTCGCTCGCAAGCTACGCGACCGGTCCCATACCTATGGAAAAGATCAGGGTGTCTGCGCCGACCACGTCCGACCTGGAAGCGGCACGAGCATGGCTCAACAGAAAGAATGTCGATTCTGAACGTATCCATGTGCTGACGTTTCCCAATAATGCCAAAAGGCACCGCAAGGGCTGCATCTGCCACTGCACGCGCTATACGTTTGATGCAGAAAGCTACCTAGAACTCGAGCCGAACGTCTACATCGTCGATATCAAGCTGTGCGCGTTAGAAGCAACAGCCGACCTCAACCTTTCGGAGCTCGTTGAGTATTACTTTGAAATCTGCGGCTCCTACGCGCTTGGAACGTCCGACGAAACTCAATATCGCGAGCGCCCAGCCCTAACCAGCGTTGAAGAGCTCAGAGCCTTCTTTTCAGAGGCACCGGGGTATCGTGGATCTAATAAAGCACTTAAGGCACTTTCTTATGTACACGAAGGCTGTCGCTCCCCACTCGAAACGGCGTTTGTCATGATGCTGACAATGCCCAAGTCAATGGGTGGCTTAGCCATACGCGCTATCAAAACGGATTATCCGATCCCAGTCCCCAAAAGATACGCCGCCCTAACGCGACGGACGGTTTTCTACCTCGACGCGCTGCTCGAAAATTCGATGACCGATATCGAATACAACGGCTTTTACCACGACGAACCCGAGCAGCAATCAATTGACGAGGAGCGCCGAAACACGCTGCGAAACATGGGATATGCCGTTATCACAGTTAATCGTCATTCGTTTTTCAAGCAGTCCGCTTTTAAACGGGTCATGGAAGCGATTCGCATTCGCGAGAAGATATGGCCCGGTCGACTCCCGGATAACTTCGCCATCCTGCAAGAAACTCTTCGTCAATTTGTCTTGCGGCGCTACTTCGAATACGGTCGCCGCGTCCTGGAGACACTCAAAGAAGAAGAGGCCGCCAAGCGCGAAATTGCAAGCCAATATCCGCAAGCTGATGACCCGAGCATCAACGATGTGCCCGAACCCGACGACATGCAACACGTCGGGGCCCTTGCTGAGGAAATCAATGGGGCTTGGGAATGCGACATGTTCGCAAAAATCGATGAAAACCGCACGGAAGACGACACGATTATTGATCTAATTGAGAATTCGCTCTTCTAAAGGCGATCTCTGCGGATGTCCACCTACATTTTTCGACTTATTCGGCCACCGATGTGCCAGATTGGCTGCAGCAATGCTCAATATAACTTTAGATAAAACTGATTCTGCAGAAACTCCCGTAGAGGAAGAACTGATTCTCGCGGTATTTGACACGATAAAGTACAAATATGAACAGTTCTAATGCTTCTCAAGGTGGCTTTCTTAGCATGCTAGCCGAACATCTCGAAATATGTTGGCGAGCATTGCGTCGATGTCTCCCAACCCACAGAAAATCGCAGAGGCGGCAAGCAGTCATCGAAATTAACGCAAATTGTATTGACATATGAACATACACTCATATAATCGAAAGCAAGTTATATGAGCGCATGTTCATATGAAAGGATATTGCAATGAGCATCCGCGTTGATGAAACGAAACTCGACATCGAGGCCACCGAACCCGCGATCCCGACCACCTGCTCGCCCGAGGACCTTCCCGACGAGGAGCTTCTCTACGACCTCGCCGACCTGTTCAAGGTCTTCAGCGACACCACGCGCATCAAGATCCTCTATGCCCTCATGGGCCGCGAGCTCTGCGTGGCAGACATCGCCGAAGCGACCGAAACCTCGCAGTCCGCGGTGTCGCACCAGCTGCGCACACTCAAGCAGTCGCACCTGGTTAAATTCCGGCGCGACGGGCGCAATATCCTCTACTCGCTCGCCGACGACCACGTCTACACCATGCTCAACCAAGGCATGAGCCACATCTGCGAATAGCGACCAACCACGGTACCAGCGCGGCCTGCACCCAAGCCGCAAATACAGAGAAAGGAACCCACCATGAAAAAGCAGTTTAAACTCGACGAGATCGACTGCGCCAACTGCGCGCGTGAGCTTCAGGACGAGCTGGCCAAGCTCGAGGGCGTCAAATCCGTGTCCGTCAACTTTATGACCCAGAAGCTGACGCTCGAGGCTGATGATGCTGAGTTCGACGAGGTGCTCAACCGCGTTGTAGAGTTTACGGCCGACGCCGAGCCGGACTGCGAGATCATTCTCTAGCCCAGGTTTACGCCAACCTGCAAGGCCGCGATTGCCGCTGCCTTTGCTCGCGAAATTATATGAGCGAGTGTTCATACCTTCAAATGGGAGGATACGAGTCATGGCCACCGCCGACCCCAAAAAGAAAAAGAACAACAAGAAGCGCACGAAAAAAGAATCCCTCGAGCATAAGCGCAACCGCATCCTGGTAGCGCTGGGCATTTTTGCCGTGGTGTACGCCCTCGATGAGTTCAGCACCCTTACCGCCGCATTCGGCACCCCGGGCGACATCTACGCCAGCTTTGTGCTGTTCCTCGTGCCGTTTTTGATTGCCGGCTACGACGTACTGCAAAAGGCATTCAATAACATCCGCCGCGGCAAGGCCTTCGACGAGAGCTTCCTCATGGCCGTCGCGACCATCGGCGCGTTTGCCATGGTGCTCTTCCCCGATACCGACCCGCACATGGCCGAAGGCGCCGCCGTCATGCTGTTCTACCAGGTCGGCGAGCTGTTTCAGGCGTACGCCGTGGGCAAGAGCCGCAAGTCGATCAGTGCCATGATGGACATCGCGCCCGACTACGCTAACGTCGAGCAGCCCGACGGCACACTCGAGCAGGTCTTCCCCGATGACATCTCGGTCGGCACCGTGATCGTGGTCAAGCCCGGCGAGCGCGTGCCTATCGACGGCGTCATCGTCGAGGGCGAAACCCAGCTCGACACCGCCGCCCTTACCGGTGAGTCGGTCCCCCGCCCGGCCAAAACCGGAGACGATATCATCAGCGGCTGCATCAACATGACGGGGCTCATCCACGTGCGCACCACCAAGCCCTTTGGCGAGTCCACCGTCGCACGCGTCCTGGAGCTCGTGGAAAATGCCAGCGAAAAGAAGGCGCGCACTGAGAACTTTATCACGCGCTTCGCCCGCGTCTACACGCCCGCCGTCACCGGCGCTGCCGCGGTACTCGCGCTCGGCGGCGGCTTGGTCACCGGCGCCTGGTCCGACTGGATCCTGCGCGGCCTGACCTTCCTGGTCGTCAGCTGCCCGTGCGCGCTCGTGATTAGCGTCCCGCTCAGCTTCTTTGGCGGCATTGGCGGCGCATCCAAGCTGGGCGTCCTCATCAAGGGCTCCAACTACCTCGAGACGCTCGCCGATGTGGACACCGTCGTCTTTGACAAGACCGGCACGCTCACCAACGGCACGTTTTCGGTCGTGGCGGTACACCCCGAGGCTGGCTACACCGAGCAGTCGCTGCTTGAAGTCGCAGCTCTTGCGGAGTCGTTCTCCGATCACCCCATCGCGCAGTCCGTGCGTGTCGCCTACCAGGGCGAGGTCGACCCCAAGCGCGTTAGCAACTCCGCCAACGACGCGGGCCACGGCGTGACGGCAACCATCGACGGCAAGCACGTCGTCGTTGGCAACGCAAAAATGCTCGCCGCGACCGGAGTCGAAGCGCCCGATTGCGAGGTCGTCGGTACGATCCTTCACGTGCTGGTCGATGGCATCTATGCCGGCCACATTGTAATTGCCGACACCGTCAAGGCCGATGCCGAGCAGACGATCAGCGACCTGCACGCCGCCGGCGTCAAGCGCACCGTCATGCTCACGGGCGACCGCGAGGAGGTTGCGGCGTCTGTGGCCAAGCAACTCAGTCTCGACGAGTTCCACGCGCAGCTGCTGCCGGGCGATAAGGTCGAGCGTGTTGAGGCGTTGCTCGCGGCCGAAAGCGGCAAGGGCAAGCTCGCCTTTGTCGGCGACGGTATCAACGACGCACCTGTGCTTACGCGCGCCGATGTGGGCATTGCCATGGGCGCTATGGGTTCCGACGCCGCGATTGAGGCCGCCGACGTGGTGCTCATGGATGACAAGCCGTCCAACATTTCCCGCGCGATCCGCGTGGCGCGCAAGACCATGGCGATTGTTTGGCAGAACATCATCTTTGCGCTGGGCATTAAGCTGCTGATTCTAGTGCTGGCAGCACTCGGCATTGCCAACATGTGGCTTGCTGTGTTCGGCGACGTAGGCGTGGCGATCATCGCCATCCTGAACGCCATGCGCGCGATGGGTGTCAAGAACCTGTAGCGTTCGTGGGCTGTCCGGTCGGGACCGGGCTTGGTTTTGAAAACGTCCTCGCGCATGAGGCCCGTCTTTCCTGCTCCTGCGGAGCAACGGAAAGACGGGCCTCGCGCTGCGGAGTGTTTTCAAAACCAAGCCCGGCCCCGACCTGCGTTGACACAGCTGGTGGTTCTTGGGCATCGCTTACTGACGGGGTTCCTTGTCTGAATTGGACTTAGTTGGTGGTGCTACTGATCCCGGTCGCTGTCCCGCGCCGCTGCGGGAGTGCTAGTCGGTCATTATTGGCGCCGAAGCACCGTCCCGTCCCAGCATCGCCCTCAGCTTCTCAAAGCTCTCCTCGCTCAGGCAGTGCTCCATGTGGCAGCCCTCTTGCGACGCCACCTCGGCCGATACGCCTGCATCCTCCAAAAGCCCCACGAAAAAGCAGTGGCGCTCCCACATTTGGCGCGCGACCTCCAGACCGCGCTCTGTCAGATGAACATCTCGTTTGCCCATTTCGACATAGCCGTTGCTTTCCAGCGTCGCCATGGCCTTGGAAACGCTCGCCTTGGTTACGCCGAGGTACTCCGCAACGTCGATCGAGCGCACGATGCCCTGACGTTCCGACAGAACGTAGATCGATTCGAGATAGTCTTCTCCGGATTCACGTAGGGCCATGGGCCGCCTTTCGCGATGATTGCTAGTTAGCCTTTGGATACTTTTCACAGCTTACTTTACCGCAAAAGTTGCCCATGTCTTACTACTTTGCCTAAAAGTTAGCCGTGTTTCACAAAACGTGCGGGACGAAAACAAAATGGGAACACGCCCCGCAAGGAGTGTCCCCAAGTGCCGAGCCGCAGCTATAGCAGTCCAAAGTACTTCGCGGCGTTGTAGATGCCGTCGTCGTCCACGGCGGTCGTCACATAGGTCGCCGCAGCCTTCACCGTGTCCTGCGCGTTGCCCATGGCCACGCTCGTGCCCACGGCGGCAAACATCGACAGGTCGTTCTCGCCGTCGCCAAAGGCAATCGCCTCGCTCGCGTCGATGCCCAGGCGCTCCAGCGTCGCCGCCACGCCCAGGTCCTTGCCGCCGTTAGCGGGAATAATGTCGCAGAACAGGTCGCACCAGCGCGTGGTGAGCGAATGCGACACGGCGTCGGTCACGATATGCTCGTCGACCGGGTCCACAAAGGCGCAAAACTGGTAGACCGGTGCGTCAAAGGCGTGCTCAAACGGCTCCTCGTGGTAGACGATTCCCGCGTTGCTGCCAGCCGTCACCACGCGCTCGGACAGGCGGTTCACAAACGAGTTCTCGCCCTGCATGCACAGCGAGTCGTAGCGCCCCTGCGCCACCTGGTCCACAATCACCGCGACGTCGTCCGAATCGATCGGGCAGCTGCGGTAAACCCCCTCGGCATCAAAGCAGTGCTGGCCCGAAAGCGTAATGTACGCATCCCAGCCCAGGTCGAACAGCCAGTCCGGCATCTGGTAGGTCGGACGGCCCGTGGCGATCACGCACGCAATCCCCTGCTCGTGAAAGCTGTCGAGCACCTGCTGCGCCGACGCCGGAATCCGGTGGGTCTTAAAGCTCAGCAGCGTGCCGTCGATATCGAAAAACGCGGCTTTGATCATTCTCGCCTACTCCTCGCCCTCGAGCTTTTCGCTCGCCTCGAGCCACGCCATCTCCAGCTCGTCCATGGCAGCGTGAGCCTCGTCGATCTTTGCCTGCTGCTCGCCGAGCGCCGTGTAGTTGGTGGGATCGACTTGGGCCATTGCTGCCTCGGCCTCCTCAACGCGGGTGCGCTGCGTCTCCATCTTGCGCTCGAGCGAACTCACCTCGCGGCGGAGCTTCTGGCGCTCGGCGTTGGACAGGCCGTTGGGCTGACCGCTCGACTTGGGCTTTTCGGCCGCAGCTGCCGCGGCACCGGTGTCGAACGTGCCGGTCTTGGCGCTCGGCGCGCCCACGGGCTCGCCCTCGGCGGTAGCGTTGCACAGGCGCAGGTACTGGTCCACGCCACCGGGCATATGCGTCAGGTGGCCGTCGAGCAGCGCCCACTGCTGGTCGGTCACGCGCTCCATCAAAAAGCGGTCGTGCGTCACCAGGATCAGCGTGCCGGGCCAGCCGTCCAGCAGGTCCTCGACAATCGCGAGCATGTCGGTATCCAGGTCGTTGCCCGGCTCGTCCAGGATGAGCACGTTGGGCTCGTCCAGAATCGTCAGCAACAGCGACAGGCGACGGCGCTGGCCGCCCGAAAGATCGCCGATGCGGCTCCAGAGCTGCTGCGTCGTAAAGCCCAGACGCTCGCAGAGCTTCTCGGGCGAAGTCTCCTTGCCGTCGATGACGTAGTACTTCTTATAGTTGCCGAGCACCTCGCGGATCGTGTCGCCCATGTAGGGCTTGAGCTCCTCGAGCTGCTGCGACAGCACGCCAAAGCGCACTGTCTGGCCAATCTTCACGCGGCCGCGCGTGGGTTCAATCTTGCCCTGGATCACGTCGAGCAGCGTCGACTTACCGGCGCCGTTCTCGCCCAAAAGGCCATAGCGGTCGCCCGCACCAATGAGCCAGGTCACATCGGTGAGCACCTGCTTGGGCGCGCCGTCGGTATCGGCATAGCCGGCATCCACGTCGACCACATCGATAACCTGCTTGCCCAAGCGGCTCACGGCCAAGCGCTTGAGCTCCAGCTCGTCACGCACGGGCGGCACGTCGGCGATCAGCTCACGAGCGGCATCCACGCGAAACTTGGGCTTGGTGGAACGAGCCTGGGCACCGCGGCTCAGCCACGCGAGCTCCTTGCGCGCCATGTTGCGACGGCGCTCCTCGGTAACCGCGGCCATGCGGTCGCGCTCTACGCGCTGCAGGATGTAGGCCGAATAGCCGCCCTCGAAGGGATCGACCTGGCCGTCGTGGACCTCCCACATGCTGGTGCAGACCTCGTCCAAGAACCAGCGGTCGTGCGTGACCACGAGCATGGCGCCCTGGCCGCGCTGCCAGCGGGCCTTTAGGTGACGCGCGAGCCAGTTGATGGTGCGCATGTCCAGGTGGTTGGTAGGCTCGTCGAGCATAAGCACGTCGTAATCGCCGATTAGCAGGCGCGCGAGGTCCACGCGACGGCGCTGGCCGCCCGAAAGCTCGCCCACCGTGCCCTCCCAGGGCACATCGCTAATAAGGCCGGCCAGGATCTGACGCGTGCGCGGGCTCGAGGCCCACTCATACTCGGGCGTGTCGCCCACAACGGCATGATGCACGGTATCGGTGTCGACAAGCTGGTCCTTTTGGCCGAGCAGACCAATCGTGGTGCCGCGACGGTGCGTCACGCGGCCGTCGTCGGGCTCCAGCGTGCCGGCGAGCACGCTCAGCAGCGTCGACTTGCCGTCGCCGTTTTTGCCGACAATACCAATGCGGTCGCCCTCGCCCACGCCGAGCGTCACGCTATCGAAAATATGCTTGGTGGGAAACTCTAGGCTGACGGAATCGCATCCCAAAAGAATCGCCATATGCCCTGCTCCTTCGTAGAAATTCAACGTTGTCCATGATAGCAGCGAGCCCCACCCCAAACCACCACGAAGGCGCCTGTCCCCTTTGTGGTGGTCGTTTCGGTCGCAGAGCAAAAGGCGGGCCATCTCCCGCAAGAGATGACCCGCCTCTCCAATCAGTCCTGCGGCAACCGTGGCCGCTGCAGGCCTCAAGCATGTCCCGGACTAGGAGAACATGCCGGTGAGGTAATCATTCAGCCGCTTATCCTTGGGCCGTTGGAAAATCTCGTCAGTCTCGTCGTACTCGACCATATCGCCCATGTAGAAGAACGCCGTGCGGTTGGACACGCGCGACGCCTGCTCCATGTTGTGCGTCACGATAACGATGGCGCGGTCGGCCACGATCGATGACATGAGGTCCTCGATCGCCAGCGTCGAGATGGGGTCGAGCGCCGAGCAGGGCTCGTCGAACAGAATCACGTCGGGGTTGAGCGCCAGCGTGCGCGCGATGCACAGACGCTGCTGCTGACCGCCCGAAAGCGCATAGGCGCTCTTATCGAGCTTGTCTTTGACCTCGTCCCACAGCGCCGCGCCGCGTAAGCTTTCCTCGACCATGCGGTCGAGCTCGTCACGGTCGGTGATGCCGTGGCGCTTGGGCGCAAACGTGATGTTGTCGCGAATGGACTTGCGGAACGGGTTGGGCTGCTGGAACACCATGCCAATGGAACGGCGCAGCTCGTAGGTGTTTTCGGTCTTGGTGTTCACGTTGCGCCCGCGATAGTTGATCTCGCCCTCCACGCGGCAGCCGCGAATCTCGCGATTCATGAGGTTGAGGCTACGCAAGAAGGTCGACTTACCGCAGCCCGAAGGCCCAATGAGCGCCGTGATCTCGCCCTTGTGGAAGTCGAGCGACGTATTGTGCAGTGCATGGTGGTCGCCATAGTACACGTTGACGTCCTTGGTGGAGAGCACAACCTCGTCGCTCACGGCCTTGCCGCTCACGCGCACGCGCTTCTCGCTCTCCCCCACGCTCGACAGGAAGTCCCGGGTGTCGGACGATGCCGCTTCGGTTGCGGGCGTTACATTCATCTCGCTCATTCGGCCGTCATCTTCCTTGCCAGTTGCTTGCCCACAATGCGGGCGATTACGTTAAACAGCAGCACGCAAATCATCAGCAGTGCAGCGGTGCCCCAGACGATCTGCTGGGCCTCGGGGCTGCCCTCGCCATAGATCTTGTAGATGTGCACGGCGAGCGACTCGCCGGGACGGAACACGTTCCAAGCGCAGGTGGGGCTCGACAGGTTAAAGCTCAAGAAGTTCAGGCGAACCGGCGAGCTCATACCCGAGGTAAAAAGCAGTGCTGCGGCCTCGCCAAACACGCGACCGGCCGAAAGCACGATGCCCGTCACGATGGCAGGCATGGCCTCGGGGATCAGGATGTGCAGCGTGGCCTCCCAGCGAGTGAGGCCCATGGCCAGGCATGCATCGCGCTGGGCCTGCGGCACGTCCTCGAGCGCCTGCTGGATCACGCGCACCAGGATGGGGATGTTGAACATGGTGAGCGCGACGGCGCCGGAGATGATGGAGTACTTCCAGCCCAGCTGCACCGAGAACACCAGAAAACCGAACATGCCGACGACGATGGAAGGCAGCGAGGACAACGTCTCGATGGCGGTGGAGGCGATGTCGCGGATGGGTCCGTCCGGCGCGTACTCAACCAAAAAGACCGCTCCGCCCAGGCTGATGGGCACCGAGATGATCAGGGTGATCAGCAGCAGGTAGAACGAGTCGAACAGCTGATAGAGCACGCCGCCCTGCGTTCCGTTGGCGCGCGACGGCTCCGTGAGAAAGCCCGGCTGGAACAGCGTCGAGATGCCCTCGAACAGGATATAGGCCACCATGGAGACGACGATGAGCATGACGATGGCGACGATCGCCGTCAACACGCCCGTGGCGAAGCGGTCCTGCTTTTGGACACGCCCGAGCCTCGCCTCGTCGATGTGGATACGCGTGCTAGCCACGAGCCTTCGCCCCCTTGCGGCCGATAAGGTGGATGATCAGGATGAAGATGAGACTCATGCCCATCAGCAGCAGACCGAGCGCCCACAGAACATCGTCCTGGGCCGAGCCCTCGGCATAGACCGCCATAGACGTGGTGAGCGTGGTGGTGATGGTGGACGCCGGCGACAGCAGCGACGTCGGCATGGCCTCGATACCGCCGATGACCATGCGCACGGCGAGCGTCTCGCCAAAGGCGCGGGTCATGCCAAGGATGACCGCGGTCATGAGCGACGGCATGGCGCTCTTGAGCACCACGTGCCAGATGGTCTGCCAGCGGGTATAGCCCAGCGCGAGCGAACCCTGACGGTAGCTATCGGGCACGGCGCGCAGGCCATCGACCGAAAGCGTGGTCATCGTCGGCAGGATCATGACGGCCAGCACAATGGCACCGGGCAGGATACCCAGGCCTGTGCTCACGTGGAAAACGCTCTTCATAAGGCCGACGACCACGTGAAAACCGATCAGGCCAAAGACGACCGAGGGAATACCAGTCAAAAGCTCAATAAGCGGCTGAAAGACCTTGGAACCAAACTTAGACTGGATCTCGACCGCAAAGATGGCAGAGCCGATAGCGATGGGCAGCGCGATAAGCGTGGAGAGCACCATGACTGCAAACGAGGTGACGATCAGGGGCAGGGCGCCGGTGTAGGGCAGGCCGTTTTCGGCCGTGTTGGCCAGGTCCCACTTGGTGCCGGTAAAGAACTCGACGACCGAGACGCCGTCCTTAACGAAAGCCGAGAGGCCCTTTTGGGCGACCATAAAGATGAGTGCGGCAACGACAAGCGTCACGAGCGCTACGCACGCACCCGTGACGCCCAGGCCCACATTCTCAAGGTCGCGCTTTGGCAGCTGTTTTGCCATTGCAAACCTTTCCGGGGCGATTACTTATTTAGCAGAGACCTTGCCGCTGGCGTCCTTTACGACCTTCATGGCAGAAACGGGGATAAAGCCCTGCTCCTCGACGAGCTTGCCCTGGACGTCGTCGGAAAGCATGAACTCCAGGAATGCCTTGGTGGCCTCGTCGGCGTCCTTGGAGCAGTACATGTGCTCGGTAGCCCAGATCTTGAAGGAGTCATCGGTGACGTTCTTACTCTTGGGCTCGATGCCCTCGACCTTGATGGCGTTGAACTTGGAGTCGTCGAAGTGCGAGAAGTCGAGGTAGGAGATGGCGTTATCGGTGCTGGCCATCTGAGTCTGGACATCGCCGGACTTGTCGAGCTCGGCGTCGCCCTTAAAGTCGACGGCCTCGTCGCCAAAGACGGCAGCCTCAAAGGTAGCGCGAGTGCCGGAGCCGGCCTTGCGGTTGAGGACGACGATGGTGGCGTCGTCGCCGCCGACCTCCTTCCAGTTGGTGATCTGGCCGGAGAAGATGCCCTTGAGCTGCTCGAGGGACAGATCGTCGACCTTGACGTTCTTGGAGACAACAGGACCCATGCCCACGACGGCAACCTCGTGGTCGACGAGGTTCTTGACCTGGTCGGCCTCGAGCTTGGTCTCGGCGAAGACGTCGGAGTTACCGATGGTAACGGTGCCGGCGGCGACAGCGGTCAGGCCCTTGCCCGAACCGTTGCCCGAGCCGGAGACGGAGACATCGGGGTTGGCGTCCATGAACTTCTCGGCAGCGGCCTCGACGAGAGCCTGGAACGAAGAGGCACCGTCGTAGGTCACCTCGCCGGAGACGGACTCGGCAGCAGCGGCGCTACCCTTGTCGGCGGCATCGGATGCGCCGGAGCCGCCGCAACCAACGAGACCGAGACCGACGATGCTGGCAAGACCACCAGCGAGGCCGAGGAACTGACGACGAGAATAAGCCTGATCGAGCATGATCTTCCTTTCATACATGCGACTCGCGGGCACCCTGCCCGCTTTGCTGTTTGGAAAGATACGACCCCGATCGGGTAGCGCCCGCGCCAACTGCGGTTTCTTACGGGCATTTGATAGACCCTTACCGCAAGCGCAGCACGGCCTTTACAAACGAATAACAATCCAGCGCCAAACATGGCCAGCCTTTTACACCAATAAAAACAAAGTTGCGGTGAAATAGTTCCTGCTTGGCCATCAAATGGCCCATTCTAGGAACTATTCCACCGCAACTTAGATTGGGAAACCGCGAAACCTTAAAGCTCTAATTCATTCAAACGAAGGATCGCAACAATATAGATCTTGAGCGCCTGCTTGAGCTGTTCCTCGTTGGCGCACTCGTTGGGACCGTGCATCTGGCCGCCCCACGCGGGCAGCTCCAGGCCGGTCTCTTCGGGGCCAAACGAGACGGCGCGGGCAAAGTTGCGCGCGTACGTGCCGCCGCCCATGGCAAAGGGTTCGGCATGCTTGCCGGTGAACTCGTTATAGGTATCGATAAGCGCCTTCACGGCCGGATCGTCGGCAGAGACCGAGAACGGCACCTTCGCGCGACCCAGCTGGCACGTCACACCAAAGCGGCCGACAAGCGGCTCGAGCTGCTCGCGGATGGTATCAGCACTGGTGCTATCGGGGAAGCGCACGTCGATGACCTGCTCGATGTGGCCATCCACCACACGGATGACGCCGGGGTTGCAGGTGAGCGGGCCAAACGCCGGGCTCGTCGCGTCGATACCCAGGCCGCGGCCATAGGCGTCCGCATGCACAAAGGCCAGGAACTTGACAAACTCGTGCTCGGCAGGCGTCAGCAGGCGCTCGTCGCGTGCACCAAACGCGTCCTCGGCCTCGCGCAGATACGCCACGATCAGGCCGACGGCGTTAATCGTTCCCTCGGGCATCGAGGCATGACCGCCAATGCCGTGGGCAAAAATCTGCGCATGCCCGTTATCGAGTGTCGTGATCTCCAGGCGGTCGACGTTCTCAACGGGCGCCGGCAGCTCATCGGCGGCAATCGCAAGCTCGCAGATGGACTGCGACGGAATGGCATTGCTCGCCTCGGAGCCGCTCCACGACACGATGCGCCCGCCGTCGATCTTGGGGCTCACGAACGTCGCCCCAAACTGGCCCTTCTCGGCATTGCAGACCGGGAACTCGGCATCGGGCGTAAACAGAAAGTCGGGATTCGCGTAGTTCTCCAGATAATGGTGAACGTCGGACATGCCCACTTCCTCATCGCAGCCCAGCAGCGCGCGGAAGGTGTAGCGCGGAACGATGCCGTGCTTGAGCAGGTAGGCGCCGGCGTAGAGCGACAGCACGGCCGGACCCTTGTCGTCAATCACGCCGCGGCCGAGCAGCCAGCCCTCGCGACGCTCCATCGCAAACGGGTCGGTGTTCCAGCCGGGGCCAGCGGGTACCACGTCAACATGGCAGATAGTCGCAAGCTGCTTATCGCCGCGGCCCGGGATATCGGCAATGCCCACAAACCCATCGTCGTCGCTCGTTTGATAGCCGAGCTTCTGCGCGATGCCGAGCGCGCAATCGAGCACGTCACGGACCGGGCGGCCAAACGGCGCGCCGGGCTCCGCATCGGCAGCAACGGCCACGGACGGATAGCTCACCAGCTGCTCGATATCAGCGACGACATCCTCCCAGACCTCGTCGACATACTCAGCGACGCTCTGCTCCACCTGATTCATGGACGACCTCCTTACCAATGAGCGACGGGTACGCCCGCCCCTCACATTATGTCTATTAGATAGCGAAAAGTTTAGCAAGCTCGGCCACCGAGTGCACCACCGCATCGGCGCCCGCGGCCTCGTGCTCCCCCGGCGCTGCCGCGCCCGAATAGATGCCGATGCACGGCACGTCCATCGCGTGCGCGCCCTCCACATCGTTAAAGCGATCGCCGATCATCACGGCATCGTCGGCCGTCGCGCCGAGCGCCGCCAGGGCATCGCGGACCGAATCGGCCTTGGTCTCGCGTCCCTGCGGCGGATTCATGCCAACCACCGCCTCAAACTGAGAAAGCCCGAGCTCACGCACCATATCGACGCACTTCGCCTCCATGCGCGACGTCGCCACGGCCATACGCTTGCCCTGAGCGGCCAACCCATCCAGCAGCGCGGGGATCCCATCGAACACGGGATACTCTTCCGGTCCCAGCTCATCAAAAAAGGCACGGTACTCGTCAGCCACCACAAGCGACTCCTCGCGGGAGAAGCCATAAAAGTCGTGAAAACTCTTCCACAGGGGCGGCCCGATCATGCGACGCAGGTCACCCATCTGCGCCTCCGAAAACCCGCGCGCGGCAAGCGTCTTGCGCGTCGAGGTCATCACCGCCCGACCCGTATCTGCCACCGTGCCGTCAAAATCAAACAGCACAATCGGCCGCTCGCATAGCTGTAATGCCGCCATCGGCATCCCTCTTCCCCAGTTGATGATTTCCACACCGTCACTTCAAACTGTTGACTATTCAACAATTGAACCTAGCAATGTAGAGCAACTCCACTATACTTGTCGCACTTTGCTCTCAGAAGGCGGCGCGCAAGCGCCCCAACGAAAGGTGCAATTATGTCTTTTGCCATCATAACCGACTCCACGTCGGACATCTCCCCCGCCCGCGCCCAAGAGCTCGGCATTTACGTGATTCCGCTGCATGTGATTATCGAGGGCGAGGACCTGCTCGACCAGGTGCAGATTACCGCCCAGGAGTACGTCGCCCGCATGGCCGGCTCCGAGCAGTTGCCGCACACCTCGCAGCCGAGTGCCGGCGAGTTCAAGGAGCTCTTTGACCGCGTGCACGCCGACGGCCACGATAGCGCCATCTTTATCTCGCTGTGCAGCGAGTGGTCCGCCTGCTATGCCAACGCCAGCCTGACGGCCGAGACGCACGAGCTCGACGTGCGCTGCATCGACTCGCGCACCGGCTCGGGCGCCGAGGGCCTGCTGGTGGAGTACGCGCGGGCCATGCGCGAAGATGGCCGCAGCCTGGACGAGACCGAGGCGCAGATCCGCGCGACGCTGCCCGACGCCCACCTGCTGCTGATTCCCCGAACGCCCGAGAATCTCGTTAAGAACGGCCGCGCGCCCAAGCTCGCCGGCCAGCTGACGCAGATGCTCAACATTCGCCTGGCCGTTTCGCCGGAGTGGAAATCGGGCGAGATCAAGGCAATCAAAAAGGGCCGCGGCGCCAAGCGCATCGTCGCCAACACCATGGCAGATTGCCTCGCGTTTTTGGACGAGCACCCGGGCTCAAGCGTGCGCGTGCTCACGACCGGCGCCGCCGAGGAGCAGGAGCTCGTCAGCCAAGCACTCGCAGGCCAAGACTATGTAGACGCCGGCACCGGCCCCATCGGCTGCACCATCGCCACCCATGTAGGCGTCGACGCCATCGCCATCAGCTACTGCCCCCGCTACCAGCCAACTCACTAGGGACGCCCACATCAGTTGCGGTGGAATAGGGACTGTTTTTGGCTTATTAGCCGCCAATCAATCCCTATTCCACCACAACTTGGAAATCGGCGATCAGCCCAGCGGACCCTGAAACAGCTCCTGATGAGTGCCCATTCTCACCAGCCTAATCATTGGGTTAGTCTTATGGGGAAGATAAAGAACGACCACATCGACCAAGCCATCGGATAGGTGGAAATCGATGTGGCCGTTGTAGTTTCCGCCCGGGTTTGAGAGCTCGTGGGCGCCATACTCCGCCGGAAGTGACCCATGAGCCACAAGCTCTGCAACCGCCGCTTTAAACTCACTTTTTAGCTGCGGATGCATACGCATCGTTCGTTTGTAGTCCACCTTAAATTGAGCCTCGACTTTAATCTCGAACATCGCTATTCCTCATCGAGGAATGACATAAGCTCATCAGCGTTATTGAATGACGGGCTATCGTCCGGCAAAATCCCCAACTCATGAGCCTCGGCGATCACCATGGCACGCCTCGTCGCCTCGTTGGGCACCTCCGCCCTTCCTACAATCTCAAAAGGAATCTTTCGTTGATTTACCAGCTGCCGAACGGCAAGATTGAGATAGGAATTGAGGCTGAGGCCGACCGAATCCAAGAACTCAGTCGCCTGTTCCTTGAGCCCCTCTTCGATGCGAACCGTCGTAGGCTTAACCGTTGCAGTAGACATACGCGACCTCCTCGCCCTCGTCTTTTACACCAGTATACCCAATATAAATGGCAATCTGATGTTAGATAACATCAGATTGCCATGCGTATTCATGTCGCGTGAGCACGATTGATCTACATCAGCCCGCTCAGGGCAATGTCGACGGCCTCGTTGAGGTCGTCGGTGATGTGCACGAGCTCGGGATCGAGCGGGCTGATCATACCGGCGTCCAGCACCGGACCGTTAAGCCAGTCGAATAGGCCCTGCCAGTACTCGCTGCCTACCAGCACAAGCGGCATGCGCTTGACCTTGTGCGTTTGCACCAGCGTGAGCACCTCGAACATCTCGTCGAACGTACCAAAACCACCGGGAAACACAATGGCACCCGAGCTGTATTTGACGAACATGGTCTTGCGCACAAAGAAGTAGCGGAAGTCCATACCGAGGTTCACATATTTGTTGAGCCCCTGCTCGTGCGGCAATTCAATGCCCAGGCCAACTGACTTGCCGTTGACACTCGCCGCTCCCCTGTTGGCCGCTTCCATGATGCCGGGGCCGCCACCGGTGATAACCGCCACGCCGCGCTGAGCAATCTTACGGCCGACGGTGCGCGCCGCCTTGTAGGCCGGGTCCGTCTTGGGCGTGCGGGCGCTGCCGAAGATGGTCACTGCGGGTCCGAGCTCGGCCAGCGCGCCAAAACCATCGACAAACTCGGCCTGGATGCGCAGCACGCGCCACGGATCGGCATGCAGCCAGTCGGTCGACTCCTCGGGCGCCAGCAGGTTGGCGTAGGTGTTGTCCTTAGGAATCATGGGGCCGCGCATGACCACGGGGCCGCGGCGGTACGTCTCGTCGTAGGCAGGCTCGCCCTCGACGTTCTCATTCTTAATCATGGGTACTCCTATCGAGAAAAAGAAAAGCGGGCGGGGTCGACGCCATGCGCCAAACACCCGCCCGAACATCAACTATTCGGTATGGTACCCACGATGCATCAAGTGCTTGCAAGCTATCGGTCAGCGGTCGCGCAGCCGGTGTCAGCAAATGTGACGAGCGGTTGCCGCTCAGCCTTTGCCATTGCCCACGCTCTGCAAGCGTGTCTGTCGCCCTTAGTAATCCACCGCCGCAGGGCTGTTCATCCAGTCGCTCACGAACGCACCGTAGCGGCCCTCGATAATGGCCTGGCGGGCACGCTGCATAAGGTTGAGCAGGTAGTAGATGTTGTGCATCGACAGCAGAATGCCGCCGAGCATCTCCTTCTGCGTGACCATGTGGCGGATGAGCGCGCGGCTGTAGCCGCCCGTGCACACCGGGCAGGTGCAGGTGGGATCGATGGGGCCGTCGTCGTGCGCAAAACGCGCGTTGCGGAAGTTGAGGCGACCCTCGCTGGAGAACGCCGTGCCCATGCGGCCGGTGCGCGTCGGCAGCACGCAGTCGAACATGTCGATGCCCACGCCCACACCGCGCACGAGGGTGGTGGGGTTGCCGACGCCCATCAGGTAGCGTGGCTTGTGCTTGGGCATGTACTCGCTTACGAGCGGTGCCAGGGTCTCGAACATGGTTTCGTGGTCCTCGCCCACCGAGTAGCCGCCGATGCCGTAACCGGGGAAGTCGCCGCACTCCTCCAAATGGCGCAGCGAGCGCAGGCGCAGATCTAGGTGCATGCCGCCCTGAACAATGCCAAAGAGCGCCTGGTCGTCGCGGGTATGCGCCTTATAGCAGCGCTCGGCCCACATACTCGACAGCTCAACGGCGCGCTCAACGTAGGCGCGCGTGGCGGGATAGCCCGGGCACTGGTCCAGCTGCATGCAGATGTCGGAGCCGAGTTTCATGGCGATTTCCATGTTGTCCTCGGGCGTCCAGAACACGTGGCGGCCGTCGTAATCGTTGACAATAAAGCGCACGCCCTCATCGGTGAGCTTGACCGCGTCGTTGTGGCTGAACACCTGGAAACCGCCCGAGTCGGTGAGGATGGGGCCGTGCCAGTTCATAAACTTGTGCAGGCCGCCCAGCTCGGCGATGGTATCCTCGCCGGGACGCATGGACAGGTGATAGGTATTGGCAAGCACGATCTGGGCGCCGAGCTGCTTGACGGTCTCGGTAGGAATACCCTTGACGTTTGCCTTGGTGCCCACGGGCATAAAGATTGGCGTCTCGATGTCGCCGTGCGGGGTGTGCAGCACGCCGGCACGCGCATGCGTCGTCGGGTCCTCGGCGATCAGGTCGAATTTAAAAAGGCTCTGGTCCATAAACTGGAACTCCTTGGTTGCGGTTCATACGCAAACCATTATACGGGCAACCAGCAAACCGCACCGACTCGACAGAAACTGATGCATTAAACGACTAGTCGTCGAGGACAATCTTCAGCGCCATCTTGCAAAGGAGTGTCCCAATCTGCCGGCACTTAGGGACTGTCCCCAAGTGCCGGCAAGAGTGTCCCTTATGACTAGTCATTTAAGAACGTCCCCAACGACTACGAGATCATCTCCAACAGCCAAGGCAACGCCGATGCTCTGGCGACGTCAGCGAGCGGTCGCCAGGGCGAACAAATTGGCATGAAAAGAGGGCGGCATAGACCTTCTGGTCATGCCGCCCTCTTTGAATGACAAGTTGTCGCCCTGGTGACCGCGCAGCGTCGAGCCGTTACGCGGTTTGGAAAAACCGCGTAACCCTACGGCCGCTGGCCCATGCCACCCTCGAGGGTGACGGTCTCGCCGTTCATGTACTTAAAGTCGGGACCGCAGAGCTGAACGACCACGCGGCCGATCTCCTTCTCGACGTCGCCGTAGTGGCCTGCCGGCGGCATGTGGACGTTGGCCTTGAAAGCCTCGGGGTAAGCATCCTGGAAGTTCTCGAGCGCAGCGGTCCAAGCAAGCGGGCAAACGATATTGACGTTGATGCCGTCCTTGCCCCACTCGTTGGCGGCAACGCGGGTCAGGCCGCGGATGCCCTCCTTGGCGGCAGCATAGCTGCACTGGCCATAGTTGCCAAACAGGCCGGCGCCCGAGGCAAAGTTGACCACGGAGCCCTTAGTCTCCTTCAGGTGCGGATAGGCCTTCTGCATGTACAGATAGGTAGCATACAGACCGGAGTAAATGGCCAGGTTAAACTGGTCCATGGTGTGATCGGCGATGGTCACGCCCGAGGCGCTAGCCTGAGCATTGTTGACGACGGCGTCGATGCGGCCAAACTCCTCAATGGCCTTGTCGATGACGTTCTGGACGACGGCTTCGTTGTCCTGACCGGCTGAAACATCGGCCTGAACAGGCAGAACCTTGACACCGTACTCGGCCTCGAGAGACTCCTTGGCGGCCTCGAGCTTAGCGACGTTGCGGCCGGTGATGACGAGGTTCGCGCCCTCCTTGGCAAAAGCGATATCGATGCCGTAGCCGATGGAGCCAGCGGAACCGTCCTTAAGCGTGGCCTTGCCGCCGCCGGTGACGATCACGGTCTTACCAGTGAAAAGTCCCATACAAAGTCCTTTCAAATCGCGACGGGCCCACCCGCCGACTGCGCGCATCCAACTTCACGCGCCAAAAGCTGAAATGCAACTTTAGCGGGTTCAAGTGAAAAATAAAGACCGCAACAGGCGAACGGCACAACGTCATTCGGCGAAGGGAATGTCAAGCACGAACTGGATAAAGAGGCCGAATTTTTGTCAGCCAAACGAGCCATCGAACACGTTTTGAAACTTTGCTGCGGCGCGCGGGATATCGGCGCGAGACTTTATCATAGGGTGACAAACAACGATGAGGAGCACATGCCTATGACAGACGAGCTGGACCCCCAGACTCAACAGCATATTGATGATTCCGCAGACGTCACCGCAGATACTGACGCTGTGACCTGCGATAGTATCGACATCGACGACCCCATCTTGGACGAAAGCGCTACGGCGGAAACCCCCGAAACAGAAAACGCCGATGAGCAAAACGACGATGCGCCCGCTCAGGACGACGCCCCGCAAGCAGCGGGCCCCATCGAGGTGTCTTCGGAAGAAGAGCTCGATGCCGTCATGGACTCCATGATGGATGCTGTCAAAGCGATGAAAGACGCCGTCGCCGATGCCGATATCGATGCCGAGGAAGAGGAGGCCGCCGAGGCGGCCTCGACCTTTGTGCCCGGCGAGACTCCGGTTGCCGACCAGGGCAGCACCATGCCCTCGTTTCTGCAGCTCGAGCACCCCACGATTGGCGCCGATGCGGTCGATCCGCACGCAGCAGGCTTTTCTGTGGTCGAGGGCGGTACCGGCAATATCGCCGCGCCGCAGGCTGCCGATGCGGACGCTGCCGACACCGCTCGCCCGACCGCCCCGCACTCCCCCGCCGCGAGCCGCGATCTGGGGACCGCTGTCTCGAACACTGCGAACGCCGTGGGCACCTTTATCGCCCAGGGTGCCTCGGCCATGCGCGAGATGAACGCCGCGAAAAAGGCACTTGCCGATGCCCGCGCCCATCTGACCGAACTTGAGCAGCGCATTGCCGATCAGGCCGAGGAACTCGAGACGCGCCAGGATATCGCAGGCCGCTACGACCAGATCGTCGCCGACCAGCGCCAGGCGATTGCTACGGCCCAAAAGACTGCAGCGGCCGCCGAGATTGACCGTGATGCCCACGCCGCCAAAGCGACAGAGCTCAAGAGTCAGTTCGAACAAATGAAGACAGAGGATGACGCGACTGAGCTCCGGCTGAAGGCCGCGCTCGATGCCGTGGAGGCCCGCGAGGCGAGCTCGCGCGAGACCGGCAACCGCCTCATTCGACGTCTTGAGGATTCCAAGCGCATCCGCGACAAGGTGAAGGCCGAGCGAGACGCCGGCATTGCCGCCGCACAACAAACCGTCGACGCCACGCGCGCCCAGCTCGAGACGCTGCGTCATGAGTATGCCGAGCTGCAACGCAATCCCTCGGCAAATCCCGCCAACTATACGGTGCGCACCAGCGAGCTCTCGATGCAGATCTCCGACACGGCAGATGCCCTGCGTAAAGCCGAAGAAGATGTCCCGCGCATCACCGCCGACCTTGAGCACTCGCTTGCCGCAGCCGAGCAGGCCGTCGAGCAGGCTCAAGCCCCCATTGCCGAAGCCAAACGCGCGCACCAAGCCGTGACGACTGAGGCTGATGCCGCGCGCGACGAGCTGCAGACGGCGAAGACTGCCGCCGCGACGCGCCAGCGCGAACTGCGCGAGAAGATCGCTGCCGAGGACAAGGTACGCCGCGACCAAGAGCAGAGCATCGCCAACGCCCAAGCAGATGCCGCGCATGCGCAGTCGATTATCGAACAGGCGACCGAGGTACACGACCACCCAGAGATCACTGAGTCGCTTGCAGGGTCCTTGGCCCGAGACAAAGCCGAACACGCCGAGACCGAGCGAGAAGTCGCCCAGCTCGAGGCCACCGAGGACGCGGTGCGCGAGCGTACCCGCGACTCACGCATCAAATTCACCGGCGCCATCGTCTGCATCGTCGCCGCAATCCTAGTGATCATCCTAGTCTGGCTGTTCGCAAGCAAGTAAACCGGCTGCCAAAAAACGCTCAACGCAGTTGCGGTGAGATAGTTCCTGTTTAGCCTCAAAAAAGGCCAGTTCAAGAACTATCTCACCGCAACTTATTAGATTGATGCAAGGTAGTCATTGGGGACGTTCTTAAACGACTAGTCGAACAAGAACGTCCCCAATGACTACATCGACAACCAAAGAAACGCCGATGTTATGGCAGAGTCAGACACTATGACCCAATCCAGGGGCACGGAAACGACAGGAGCCCCCGCTCGTGACCGCGGGTCGGGGCTGCGACAATGTTGTTGAAGTGCCAGAGGCGCAGCCGCGCCGCAACGAGGTTGGGAGGCTCCCGTGCCTAG
>DBFOPP010000007.1:0-42487 GCA_048428865.1 Collinsella sp. | reverse complement strand
GGACATCTTCAAGTACATAGAGCTCTATTACAATAGGGTGCGCATGCATTCCACCCTGGGCTACATGTCTCCAGTGGAATACGAGCGGCAATACGCTTGAGGATCCTTAAAAGAAAGTCCAGTTTATCCTTCCCACTCCACTGTCTCCTATTTCTCATGTCCAAGTTTTGGGACGCGTTTCACAATGTCGAGTGGGACTCCTGGACAGTCGGATCACGTGGTGGCCCCCTTTGAGAGGGTCACGAGCATCACGGTTCCGTTCTCGGAATTTGCTTCGACCTCTACCGTGCCACCGTGAAGCGCTGCAATCTCCCAAACAAGCGCTAGCCCGAGTCCTGCGCCGCCGTATGCCCTGCTGCGGGATTTATCCAGGCGAAAGAACGGTTGGAAGATGCTCTCACGGTACTGCTTGGGTATTCCCGGGCCCTGGTCCTCGACTCGCAGGAACACGTGGCTGTCGTTGTCGCAGATGGAGACGGTAACGCTCGAGTCGGCGCGGCTATAGCGGATGGCGTTTTCGACCAGGTTGAACACCAGCCGATAGAGGAGCGCATCGTTCCCGATTACTAAAGCGTCTCCAGCACAATTGAGGGCTATGCCCTTATTTTCGGCAAGTGGCGCAAGGTCGGTGAGGACCTCTTCGGACAAGGGACCGAGTTCAACATCGTCCTCGCAAGGAACGCTGCGGAGCTCACTCATCTCGAGTAATACCTTGGTCATTCGAGACATGCGCTCGGTTTGTTCTTGTAGCAGGCCGAGCAGCTCGGCTGTTTCGGGTTGCAAACCGGAGTGCTCAGAGATGAATAGTTCAATCTGTGCTTGCATAAGGGCGAGCGGGGTGCGCAGCTCGTGTGCGGCGTTGCCGGTAAACTGACGCTGCGCAGAGAACCCTTCGCCAAGACGGGCGATCATGTCGTTGAAAGAGGCGCTGCATCGCTGTAGCTCGGTGGGCACATCTTCACTGAGTCTGATTTCGCTTAGGTTGTCAGGCTGCACGCGCTCTACCTGGGCGGCAAAAGCCCGTAGCGGTTTGAGTGCACGGCCGCTCACAAAGTATGCCAGCGCGCCGCCAAGGAGTGTGACTCCAGCCGTGATGTACCAGGTTGTCGTGCCAAAAGACTCCTGTGCGTCGTTTACGACGATCGTGACCTTGTCATCGGGGGTCGCTTTCGTTGGGTCGAACGCCTGGGGCGAATCTTCGCCGGTCGCGTTAAGGGCCGAGATGTCACTGCCGATGGCATCCATGTAGCGCATGCCCGTATAGCCGACCAGGCAGTTTGTCAGCACGCATGCTGCACACGTGAGCAGTGCCGTCATAATCGTTATGCGCCATTGCAGCGAAAACCTTTTCATTCGCTATCCTCCATAACGTAGCCCTCTCCAATCCGATTGCGAATCGGGTCGTACCCCAAAGCGATGCGTAGCTTTTTGCGGAGTGACGAGATGTGAACGCGGATTGCGTTGCTAAAGCTGTTCACGCTGCTATCCCAAACGTGCTCGATAAGCTCCTCTTGACTTACCGGACGCCCCTGATTAAGCATCAGGTATTCCAAGATTCCCGTTTCCTTGCGCGTAAGAGATAAAGCCTCGCTGTCCACGGAAGCGATGCGCGCCTTGGTGTCAAAGCGGAGCTTTCCGCAGGTTAATACTATGTCGCTTTGTGCAAAGCGCCTGAGGGTAAGGCTGCGGATCCTTGCCGCAAGCTCGTCAAGATGAAACGGCTTGGTAAGGTAATCGTTGGCGCCGGCATCGAGTCCGGCGACCTTGTCGGCGACCTCGCCGCGTGCGGACAGAATCAGTACCTTGGTCTCGCAGTCGGTTTTCCTAAGTTCCCTGAGCACGGTCATGCCATCGATACGGGGAAGGTTGAGGTCGAGTACCACGAGGTCAAAGACTTCGACGCCCAGCAGGTCGAGCGCCTCCTGTCCGTCGTGGCAGCAGTCGACGCTGTACGCCAAGTTTCGCAAGCTGCGCGCGATTGCATCGCACAGCGCTCGCTCGTCTTCGACGATCAAAATACGCATAACAGTCTCCTTGCACATTCCAAATCGCGCTTAACACGGATTTTATAGTCGATATGGTCCAATGGTCGCGTAACGAAAGGAGTGGTCAGGTTGTTCAAAGCGGTAAAGCCCGTGGTACAGGTCGCTTTGTTGATCGTCGGAATTGCCATGGTGTGCTTTGGTGTTATGCGTGGCGAGGCGGATGCCGTGCTGGCCAAAGCGATTAGGCTGTGCTTGGAGTGTATCGGAATTGGATAAAAGAGAAAACACTGCGTCGCATGTTTTGGCCCGATTTCGCGGATTCATTCAGGCGGCGACGACGCTGGTCACCAACATTCACCTGCCAAACTTTGCCAAAGGCGGCATCTATCAGGGCGCGGGAAAAACAGTCTGCGTACCTGGACTTAATTGCTATTCGTGCCCCGCGGCATCGGGTGCGTGCCCCATCGGGTCGTTCCAGTCGGTGGTAGGTTCATCCAAGTTCAACTTTTCTTACTATGTTACCGGTACGCTCATTTTGCTCGGCGTGCTGCTGGGACGCTTTGTATGCGGCTTTCTGTGCCCGTTTGGCTGGCTGCAGGAGCTGCTTCATAAGATTCCCGGCAAAAAGTTCTCCACGAAAAAGCTCAAGCCGCTCACGTACATCAAGTACGTCGTGCTGCTGTTTGCCGTGGTGCTGCTGCCCGTCTTGGTGGTTAACGACGTGGGCATGGGCGACCCGTTCTTTTGTAAGTACATCTGTCCACAGGGTGTGCTCGAGGGCGCCATTCCGCTGGCCATTGCCAACGCCGGCATTCGATCTGCGCTGGGGCAGCTCTTTACCTGGAAACTTGCCGTTCTCATTGCCGTGGTAGTGCTGAGCGTTTTGTTCTATCGCCCCTTCTGCAAATGGATTTGTCCACTTGGCGCATTCTATGCGCTCATGAATAGGGTGTCCCTACTGGGGATTCGGGTTGACGCATGCAAATGTGTCTCGTGCGGCAAGTGTTCAAGGGTTTGTCAGATGGACGTTGATGTGGTCCGCGCGCCCAATCATGCCGAATGTATCCGGTGCGGAAAGTGCATCGGGGCCTGTCCCGTCGATGCCATCAGCTATCGCTATGGCCTGGATATGTCGGCGGAAAAGCTTCCCTTGCCCGCCGATAAAAAGTAAACAAGCTTCGACAAAACGGAGGAATGACTATGAAGCTTTCTAAGATTGCGGCCCTGTTTATGGTGCCGGTATTGGCCTTATGCCTTGTGGCATGTTCGGCGCCCGGTGGCAATGCGAGCGAATCTGCGAGCTCCGACCCTAAGATCGCAGAACTCACTGCGCAGAAGCCGGCCAATGCCGACGAGGCCGCCGAGCTGTATGCGAAGCTCATGCAGAAGGAGAACGAGATCTTTTCGAGTGATAACGCGCTGTGGGAAAAGGTATTCAATGCGGCAAATAAAGACTCGGCAATGATTGAGGACGGCAGCAATTACGGCGATTTTCTGCTCAAGACCATCGACGGTGCCAAGGATGAGTTCACGGCGGATGAGCTTAAGACGCTCAAGACCGGTGCACAGCAGATCAAGGAGATCGAGGACAAGCTCGAGAGCTTGGAGAAGGAGTTCCCCGGCTGTGGAAGCACGCCGAGCGCAGGCGAGAGCGTCGACGCTTCGACCGCTGGCATGACGGCTGGTGCCAATGCTTCGAGCGAGGCGACGAAGTTCCCCAGCTTTACGGGCAAGGACCTGGATGGCAACGACGTGAGCAGCGACGAGCTGTTCTCTAAGAACAAGGTCACCGTCATGAACTTCTGGTTCACTACTTGCAAGCCGTGCGTGGGCGAGTTGGGCGACCTTGAGGACCTGAATAAGGAGCTTGCCAAGAAGGGCGGCCAGGTCGTGGGTGTCAATTCCTTTACGCTCGATGGCAACAAGGGCGAGATTGCAGATGCCAAGGACGTGCTGAGCAAGAAGGGCGTGACGTATAAGAACATCTGGTTCAAGTCGGATAGCGAGGCCGGTAAGTTTACGTCAAATTTGTTCTCGTTCCCGACAACGTATGTCATCGATCAGAATGGCAACATCGTAGGGGATCCAATCGTGGGAGCCATCAGCTCCGCCGAGCAGCGCGCAGCACTCGACAAGCTTATCGACCAGGCGATTGCGAATAGCGAGCAGTAAAAAACGCGTAAAGCATCGCGAGGATCGTGTGTCGCTGTGCGAAGTAGTCCGCTACCTTTCAAGATAAGCTCCACCATATAGAGGTCCCGCTCGGGACCTCTTCTTTTGGGCGCCGTCCCGTTCGTTTTTTGGCGCGGTTCCCTACATTCCTCACTGGCGCCGGCAAAAATTGGGGATAGAGTAGGACAAACGCGTCGAATACGAACGGCGGGGGAGAGCGGGTGAACGTGCCCGCGCGGGAGAGGTTGCCGTCCATGCTGGAGCTCAAAGGTATTTGCAAAAGGTACGTCACGCAGTCGTTTACGCAGGTGGCACTCGACAGCGTAAGCCTGTCTTTTCGCGATAACGAGTTCGTGGCCATTCTGGGCCCTTCGGGCTCGGGCAAGACTACGATGCTCAACGTTATCGGCGGACTGGATCATTTCGATTCTGGCGACCTGCTGATCGACGGCATCTCGACCAAGGACTTTCACGATCGCGATTGGGATGCCTACCGCAACAACCGCATCGGCTTTGTGTTCCAAAGCTATAACCTCATTCCGCATCAGACCATTTTGGAAAACGTGGAGCTGGCGCTCACGCTCACGGGCGTGGGGCATGCCGAGCGCCGCCAGCGTGCGCGCGAGGCGTTGGAGAAAGTCGGCCTGGGCGAGCACGTTAACAAGCGCCCGAGTCAGCTATCGGGCGGGCAGATGCAGCGCGTGGCCATCGCCCGCGCCCTGATCAACGATCCCGAGATTGTGCTGGCAGACGAGCCGACCGGCGCCTTGGATTCCACAACGTCCGTGCAGGTTATGGACTTGCTCAAGGAAGTCGCGCGCGACCGTCTGGTTATTATGGTCACGCACAATCCCGAGCTGGCGTACCAATACGCCACGCGCATCGTCAACCTGGCGGACGGCAAGATCACCGACGATTCCGATTCTTTCGATGTCGCTGACGCCACGCGCCGCGAGGCCAAGCCTACGCGCAAAACCTCGATGAGCTTTGTGACGGCGCTGGGGCTTTCTGCCCGCAACCTTATGACCAAAAAGGGCCGTACGGCCATGACTGCCTTTGCGGGCTCGATTGGCATTATCGGTATCGCGGCGATTCTGGCGCTGTCCAATGGCGTGAACAATTACATCAAAAAGGTCGAGGAGGATACGCTCTCGAGTTACCCGCTTACGATCTCCAAGCAGGACTACGACCTGTCGTCCATGATGGGTGGGCAGGGGGCTGTGGACGATGGCTCGCCTGAAAACGTGGATTCGTCCGACGACAGCGCCGGCGGCAAAGCTAAGGGAACCGATAAGATTTCCGTGGTCACGGCCGTAAAGGACATGTTTGCAAGCGTTAAGTCCAACGACATGACGAGCTTTAAGGCGTGGCTCGATGCCGGTGGCGACGGCATCGATAAAGAAGTCAACGCCATCCAGTACGGCTACGGTGTATCGCCGGTTGTCTATCGTGCCGGCAAGGGCGATGAGAAGCCTGTCCGGCTGGTGCCCAACGCCATGACCGAGGCCATGAGCGGAGGTGCGAGTTCGGCGGCAACGGTGAGCATGGAATCCATGGGAACCTCGGTCTTTAACGAGATGATTGACGACCAGGGTCTGCTCGACAGCCAGTACGATGTCATCGCCGGTCATTGGCCCACGTCAGCCAACGAAGCCGTGATGGTGCTTTCGAGCCGCGGTACGGTGGGCGACTACACGCTCTATAGCATCGGTGCGCTGGATATCGATGAGCTCAACGATCTGGTAAACAGTGCCATGACGGCCGACGGTAAGATCGAGACGCCCGAGACCGGCGCCGACTTTACCTACGATGATGCGTTGTCCACGACGTTTAAGGTGCTGTCGCCGGCCGATGCCTATCGCAAAAACGAAGAGACCGGCATGTGGACCGACATGTCTGACGACGCCGACTTTATGGCTGCCAAGGTTGCCGACGGTATTGACGTGCACATTGTGGGCGTGGTGCGACCTAACGAGACGGCCAATGCGAGTGCGTTGTCTCCGGGCATTGCCTATACGCATGCGCTGACTCGCCAGCTTATGGAGCGCGCCGCCGATTCGCAGATTGTGCAGGAGCAACTCGACCACCCCGAGACGGATGTCTTTACGGGCAAAACCTTCGACGAACTGCAAGGCGAGGCCAAGCAAGGCGTGGATCTGGGCAGCATGTTCAGTGTGGACGAGGCGGCGCTCAAGAGCGCGTTCTCGTTCGATACGTCTGTGCTCTCGGGTGCGGCCGGCGGTATGGACCTTTCTGGTATCGACTTATCCGGGTTGGACATTGACCTCTCGGACGTTGGCAAGGACATCGACTTCAGCGACATCATGGCACAAGCACCGGCTCCAGATTTCTCGGGCATCTTTGACGGTCTGGAGCTCACGCCCGAGCAAATGCAGCAGGTGGGAATACTTGCCAACCAACTGTTTGAGGGCTTTTTGCAGTCTGATCAGTTTAAGGCGCTGTCACCCGAAGACCTTAAGGACGCGTCAAAGCTCTCTGCCGCATTCTCGACGTATCTTGAGAATGATGCCGCAGCCCAGCAATGCCTGGCCCAGCTCAAAGCGCTCGGCGGCGATGCCCTGGCCGAGCGTCTGCAGCAGGCAATGAGCGACTATGTGCAAAAGCAGCTGGCTCCGTATCTGCAGCAGGCTATGGATCAGGTGATGAAGGCAATCAGCGAGCAGATAGCGTCGACGGTATCGTCCCAGCTCAAGGCGGCCGCGGCGGGGCTCATGGACCAGATGGCGACGCAGATGTCTTCGAGTTTTGCCAACCTGGCGAGCGCCATGCACGTGGATGCGAGCGCCTTTGCTCGTGCCATCCATTTCAACATGGACGCCGAGGACCTGAGTTCGCTCATGATGAGCTATGCCAAGGCTTCGAAGCTCACCTACGACAACAATCTGACCACGTTGGGTTATGCGGACGAGGCGGACCCCATCTCGGTCAAGATTTTCCCGCGCGACTTTGAGGCCAAGGAGCGCGTACTCGATCACATCGACGCGTACAACAAGCAGGTCAAAGCCTCTGGCCACGATGAACAGGCAATCTCATACACCGACTACATGGGCATCATCATGGGTTCGGTGACCGACATCGTGAACACCATCAGCTTGGTGCTCATCGCATTCGTGAGTATCAGCCTGGTGGTGAGCTCCATCATGATCGGCATCATCACCTACATCAGCGTGCTGGAACGCAAAAAGGAGATTGGCATCCTGCGTGCGATCGGCGCGTCGAAGCGTAATGTGGCCAACGTATTCAATGCCGAGACCTTTATCGAGGGCCTCATTGCCGGCGTCTTTGCTGTTGTCGTCGTGGTGGCCGTGAGCTTTCCGGTTAATGCCTGGGCGCTTGCTGCCAAACAGGTCCCCAATCTGATGAGCCTGCCCGTGCAGGATGCGCTGGTGCTCATTGCAATTTCTGTGTTGCTGACGGTCGTTGCCGGCTTGCTGCCGGCCCGCAGCGCATCCAAAAAGGATCCCGTGGAAGCCCTGCGCTCCGAATAATGTGACAAAAGGGCGGTTCCTTTGTCACGTTCGTTGATATGAGAGAAGAGTAGATGATTCTTTCGCTTGCCCCCATGGAGGGGATTACCGGGCATGTGTTCCGTCGTGTGCATGCGGAGTGCTTCGGTGCGCTCGATTGCTATTACACGCCGTTTTTGCCGCCGCCGCGGGTGGGAAACCGCTTTGGCGGCAAGGCGTTTAAGGAAGTCGATCCGGCTAACAACCAAGGGCTCAACGTGGTGCCCCAGCTCATGTCCAAGAACGCGGACGAGTTTGTGTGGGCGGCACAGGTGCTCGCCGACATGGGCTACCGCGAGGTTAATCTCAACCTGGGTTGCCCTTCGGGAACGGTTGTCGCTAAGGGCAAGGGCTCGGGTTTCTTGCGCAATCTCGACGAGCTCGAGGCGTTCTTAAGCGATGTGTGCGAGCGGTCGCCGTTGCCGGTGTCGGTAAAGACCAGGCTGGGGCTGGAGAATGACGACGAATACGAGCGCGTGCTCGATCTGTATTGCCGCATGCCGTTGGCAGAGCTCATTGTGCATCCGCGCGTGCAAAAGGACCGCTATACGGGTTCGCCGCGCAAAGAGTTTTATGGCGAGACGCTGGAGCGTGTGCCGTTCCCCGTGGCCTATAACGGTGACATTTTTGATCTTGAGGATATGGACGCGCTGGTGGAGGCCTATCCCGGCACGCGCCATGTGATGTTGGGGCGTGGCCTGCTCGCGAACCCCGCTCTGGCTCGCATGGTCAAGGGCGGCCCTGCTGCAACGGCTGCTGAGCTGCAGCGCTTCCACGACACGCTGTTTGCGGCATATGCGGAAGAGATTGGCGGCAATGCGGTTTTCCGCATGAAGGAGTGGTGGTTCTACGCCAAGTGCGCTTTCGCTGATCCCGCTACCGTCCACAAGATCGTACGCAAGACCAAAAAGGTCGACGAATACCGCGCTGCCGTCGAGCGCGTCTTTCGCGAGCAGCCACTCGCACCCATAGCCCGCTTCTACGGCTAGTTAGTCGTTGGGGACGTTCTTTAACGACTAGTCATTTATGAACGTCCCCGATGACTACCCGCAAAAACTGTACACCAGCATCCAAAGATGTCGAAAAATGTCGACTTTGGATGCTGGTGTACATGTTTAGGCCGTATGGGGTGGGGCCTTGGACGGACGGGATGCGCGTACTAGAGCAGGTTCTCTTGCGCCCACGCGATGATGTCGCTCGACTCGTAGAGTGGTTTGCCGTCGATGAACAGGCAGGGAACCTGGCGTTTTCCGCCGACGGCGATGAGTGTCTGCTCGGCATCGGAGTCGGTTGAGATGTTGCGCTCGGGAATGGTCACGCCGTTATCGGCCAGAAAGCGCTTGACCTTTATGCAATACGGGCAGCCGGTCATAACGTAGAGCACGAGCTCGTGATCAGTAGTCATAGGTCTCCAATCGGTTGCGGTTTTGATTGAAATACCCAAAGCCGCCGCGGTCTATGCACGCGTCAACGACGACTCAATGGCCTGTACCAGAAACGCCGTGGCTCCGGTGCCGCAGGGCTTGTCGTAGTAGTCAACAAAGCGCTGGTCGGCAAGATAGCCGTGGGCGAGGCCCAGGTATGCTTCGTCTTGGGGCTCGTGTCCCCAGTTGAGACCAATCCAACGACGATGCATCGCGACGAGCTTGCGAGCCTCGCTTCCATTCGCATCGCCATCGCCCATGGCAATCGAGAGCTGACCCAGAATAGCGCGTTCAAGTTCTTTCATGTCGCTCCATGTCTGAGGGTCCATGTCCAGCAGTGCTTCGTTTGCTGCGTCGATCGCCTCGTCGCCGTAGCGCTTCCGGGCTTCGGCGCCGTAGCGCTCCTCGTTTTCCTGCACGGTGCGCCAGCGCTCCAGTTGCGGCAGGACGGCGCCCATGAGCGAGACGGCTTCGTCGAGCGACATGCCGGTGTTTTGCGCCAGCCGTGGGGCACAGTCCTCGATCATCGCCTCCATCGTGGTCTCGTAGGTGTACTTGCCGTGGTCGTAGCACCACTTGCAGTAATGGTCGGTCGCGGTGCCCGCAGCATCGGTGCCGCAGTCGTCGGGCGTGAGTGTCATGCCGCAGCTCTGGCAATAGTGCTCGGGCATTTCGAGCAGGTGAGACAGGGGTTCTCCGGTTACGGCTGCAATGAGCTTCATCATGTCGATGCCCGGTGTGACCTCGCCACGCTCCCAACGGCTGACGGCTTGGCGTGTGACGAAGAGCTTGGCGGCGAGCTGCTCCTGGGTAAGGTGATGGGCGCGACGGACGGCGATGAGCTTTTCTGCAAAGGCCATAGCGGCTCCTTTCTGCTGGTTGATGGCTTAAGCATACGCGGCAGCAGGTGCCCTTCCAAGCAACCGTTGGTTGCACGACGGAGGACCGCGGCGAAGAATTGCGCGCAACGCCCCACGCCTCCATGCCGTACAATGACCGGCATGGAACCTATCGCACACATACATACCGACCTGCCGCAGAAGTTCGGCATTCCGCGCAACAGCTTTTTGGCGCCTCATCTGCAGGGACGCATCGTCTTTGAGCCGGAATTTGCCTCCAACGCAGCGGTTGAGGGCCTGGACTCCTTCTCTCACCTATGGCTGTTGTGGCGCTTCGAAAACGGAACGCCCGGCGGCACGGCTAAGGACATAGCTGCCGATGCCAAGACGCAGGACAGGTCCGGCACCAATGCCAAGTGGTCGAAAACTGTGCGCCCGCCGCGTCTGGGCGGAGCCGAGCGCGTGGGCGTCTTTGCCACGCGCAGCCCGTTTCGCCCCAATCCCATCGGACTTACCTGCGTAAGGCTCGATCACGTTGAGCTCACCGCCGACGGCCCCATCATCCATGTGCTGGGGGCCGACCTCCGTGACGGCACGCCCATCTACGATATCAAGCCCTACATCCCGTTTGCGGACTGCCACCCGGATGCGACCGGCGGCTGGATTGAGGATGCTCCGTGGCAAGAGCTCGATGTTGAGTTTCCGCAAGCTCTGCAGGATATGGTCCCGCCCGCAAAGATTTCTGGCTTGGTCGAGGTTCTACGCCAAGATCCGCGCCGCGCGGGCAGCAAGCACGAGCCAAACCGCGTCTATCACCTGGCTTACGCCGGGCTTGACATATCGTTTTCGGTCGACGAAACCCAGCTAACCGTAATCGCCGTCAACGACGCGCAAGACTAAGCAGCCATTCGTCCGCACCCGTCAAATTAAGCGCCAAACCCCGCGCCAAAACCGCCCACGCTGGTGGACAATAACGCCTATCGAAACAGTCTACTTTGCACGGGAGCTCAGCATGAAATACGACTTTAGCTCGCTTATCGACCGCCACGGCATGGACTCCATCGCCGTTGACTCCTGGGGCGAGATCCCCGGCATGGCTCCGAACGCACCCGACGAGGGCTTCGACCGCATTCCCATGTGGGTGGCCGACATGAATTTTGCCACGGTGCCCACGGTCCAGGAGCACATCATTCAGCGCGCTCAGCATCCCATGTTTGGCTACTTTAACCCGCGCCCCGAGTACTTCGACCGCATCATCGAATGGCAGAGCCGCCGTAATGGCGTCGAGGGCCTGGCACCTGAGCATATCGGCTACGAAAACGGCGTGCTGGGCGGCGTCGTGTCGACGTTGCGCGCGTATGTCCAGCCGGGCGATGCGGTGCTGGTCCACAGCCCCACCTACATTGGCTTTACCAAGTCTATCGAAGCCGCGGGCTATCGCATTGTCCACAGCCCGCTTAAACTCGACGACCAGGGCGTGTGGCGTATGGACTTTGAGGACATGGAGTGCAAACTCGCCCAAAACCACATCCATGCCGCGGTGTTCTGCTCGCCGCACAATCCCTGCGGCCGCGTATGGGAGCGCGACGAAATCGAGCGCGCCATGGACATCTATCGCCAGCACGATTGCGTGGTGATTTCGGACGAGATTTGGTCCGATATCATCCTGCCGGGGCACAAGCACATCCCGACGCAGTCGGTGAGCGAGGATGCCCGCATGCGCACGGTTGCCCTCTATGCGCCGAGCAAGACGTTTAACCTGGCGGGCCTTGTCGGCAGCTACCACATTGTCTACAACGAGACGCTGCGTGACCGCATCTGCGCCGTGTCCAACAAGACCCACTACAACGAGATGAATGTCCTCTCCATGCATGCGCTTATCGGTGCCTACCAGCCGCAGGGCTATGAGTGGGTGGACGAGCTCAACCAGGTGCTTGCCGGCAATATCGAGTGCTTCTGCGATTACGTGGACGGGCATTTTGAGGGCGTGTCCTATTCGCGTCCGCAGGGCACGTACATGGTGTTTCTGGACTGCACCGAGTGGTGTCGCGAGCATGGCCGCGATATTCAGTGGCTGCTCGACGAGGGGGCGCGCGTGGGCGTGGGATATCAGGACGGCCGCCCGTTCCACGGGCCCTGCCACATTCGCGTGAATCTGGCGCTGCCGCTTTCGCGCGTAAAGGAAGCGTGCGACCGCCTGGACCGCTACGTTTTTAATGCACGGTAAGTGAGCACTGCATGCGGGGCCTTCTGCCAAGTTGGCTGGAAGGCCCCGCATAGTAAAGCATCTGTAACAATTGGGTGCTCGTGTGGTTTTGTTTGCTATTATCTTTAGCCATTTCAGTCTGTAAACAGGATCGTATGGAGCTCGATGAAAAGACCTCGCCGCTCGGTTGCCATATCGTTGCTTGTTGTGCTTGCAGTAGCGAGCGCCCTTGTCGTAGCGATAGCTGGCTGCTCCGGGTCGAATGACGGAGCCTCGACGTCTGCATTAGAAGGTCTGGACGCCTCGCAAGTCAAAGACGACGACCTTAAGACGCTCAACGTCGGAAGCGACCTCTATCCACCGTTTGTGTATACCGACGAGTACGGCGATATCGTTGGCCTGGATGTCGAGATATTGACCGAGGCTTTGGCTCGCATTGGTTACAAGCCAAAATACCAGCTGATCGACTGGGAAAAGAAGAAGGAGCTGCTGGCGAGCGGCGAACTCGATTGTGTCATGGGCAGCTTTAGTATGACGGGTCGCGAAAACGAATATCGTTGGGCCGGCCCGTACCTTGCGAGCCGCCAGGTGGTCGCGGTCGATCCCCAGAGCGATATCTACACGCTTGCCGATCTTGAGGATAAGATCGTGGCGGTTCAGTCCACCACCAAGCCCGAGGACATTTTGCTCAATCGCATAAATGAAAACGTTCCGCAGACCAAGGAACTCTACAGCTTTTCGGACGGTTCATACCTGAACCCGGCGCTCGTCGAGGGCCTGGTCGACGCTATCGCCGCGCATGAGTCCTCGTTCCTCACCTACGAAAAAGACTATGGTGTGACATATCGCATTTTGGATGAGTCGCTGCTAGAGGTCGGTTTGGGCACCGCTTTCGATATCAACGATACGCGTGGCATCGACGTCAAGCTCACTCATGCCTACCAAGAAATGCTTGCCGATGGCACCATGGAACGCCTGGTGTCAAAGTACTTCGATGACCCTTCGCCATTTTTGAATATGGAGGGCCTGTCATGATCGATGCGCCCGACCACGCTGCTCAGGAGCGGGGCAATCGTTCGGCAGGGGCATGGCTCCTTGTCGCTCTGCTGGGGATAGCGCTCTCGGTTGTTGCCGGCATGATGAGCTACGGTTACACGACGGCCCAAGCCGAGCAGCGCTTTGCCGACGTTGTCGATTACGTGGCGACGCAGAGCCTTTCCCACGACGCGTTCAATAGCGCCTATACGACCAAAAACCTGATACGCGTTATGGAGATTGCCGGAGAGGCAGCGCGCGATATGGAGCGCGACGGTTCGGTGGATAACACAAGGCTGGAGCTATATGCCGACCAGTTCAACGTGAGCGCACTGATCGTGACGGACGCATCGGGCAATTTGGTGTCTGAGTCCTCGACGGATGGCGTGGGCTACGAGTCGCTTGCTACGTATCTCAAGGAAGCACCCGTGCTGGAGGTGGCAACTCATCCGCTTAAGTCCTATACCGCCCGCATCACGCTTGCGGATGATTCGGCCGCAGACATTGGCTGCGTGACTCGGCAGGATGGCGAGGGCATCGTTATCGCGGTAAGGCATCAGAGCGCGAAGGCGGTTGCAAGCAATACACTCAAACTGCAGAGTTTGCTCGAAGGCTATGAAACCATCGATAGCGGCAATATCGTGATCGAAAGCGACGGCAAGGTCGTTGCGACCAATGCCGTTGAACCCACTGTATTGGGCGTATTCGATCTGCCTGCGACGGACGTCTTCATTGTCGACGGTATTAAGGATCGATGCCTGGCCGGTAAGGTCAAATTGATTAACGCCGACGGCGAGTGGTATTTGGGCACATTTGGAAAAGCGCACAAATTCTATGTGTACATCTATGCTCCGGCGCGGCGCTACTTTGAGGTCGTCGCGGCTGTTGCTGCCGGCGTGCTGGCGCTCTACAGCGGTGTTGTAGCCGTTGTTGTGATGGTGCGTCGCCGCGCTGATCGTCGGCGTTTGACGGACTTGCTGCAGCAGGAGCGCGACTATGGCGACAAGCTGGCAAAGGCGGCGCGTGAGGCCTCGTCTGCCAACTCGGCAAAGACGGAGTTTCTGTGTCGCATGAGCCACGATCTGCGCACGCCCATCAACGGCATTCGCGGCATGGTCGAGGTTGGCGATGCCAATGCGGACGATCTGCAAAAGCAGACTGAGTGCCGCTCAAAAATCTGGACGGCATCGGGACTGCTGCTCGACCTTGCCAACGAGGCGCTCGATATGAGTCGCCTGGAGAGCGGGCAGGTCGACCTGAACCTCGTGCCCATAAATTTGGTGGCCCTCAACTGTGAAGTGCGCGATATTCTGGAGCGCCAGGCCGAGGAGCGTCTGGTGACAATTATCTCCGACCAGCAGACGCTTAATCATCCCTATGCGCGGGTGAGCGTGACGCACCTCAAGCGTTTGTTGCTCAATATTGCCGGCAATGCCGTCAAGTACAACCGCCAGGGCGGCTATGTCCGCCTGGTGTGCCGCGAGGTGGAGCCAGCGGATGGCGTCCCCGTCTATGAATACACGATCGCCGACAACGGTATTGGCATGAGCGAGGAGTTCCAAAAGCACCTCTACGAGCCGTTTTGCCGCGAGGAGCAGCAGGTGGAAGGCGCTTCGTCGGGAACTGGCCTGGGCGCGCCTATCGCAAAACAGCTGGTCGAGCTTATGGGCGGAACCATGAGCTTTACGAGTGTCTTGGGGCAGGGGACGACGTTTACCATTCGCCTGCCGTTCGAGAAGTGCGACCGCTCCGAGATTCCTCAGGCAGCTCCCGCGGATGCGGGAGACGGCGATGCGCTCCAGGGCTTGCGCGTTTTGCTCGTAGAGGATAACGATCTGAATGCCGAGATCGCGCAGTTTACGCTCAGCCGTGCCGGTGCCATCGTGACGCATGCTAAGGATGGTGAGTCTGCCGTCGAGATGTTTACCGCGAGCGCACCGCACGAGTACGACGTGGTGTTGATGGACATCATGATGCCTGGCATCGATGGCCTTGAGGCCACGCGTCAGATTCGAGCACTCGATCGCGAGGATGCCGCGACCACGCCGATTATCGCCGTGAGTGCCAACGCCTTTGCCGACGACCGTAGGCTTTCGCGTGAGGCGGGCATGAACGCGCACCTGAGCAAACCTGTGAGCTCGCAAGAGCTCGTCGAGGCGCTAGCGCACATCGCCGCCGACGCTTCATAAGCATATGGCCCGGTTCCAAGGTGGGCTGGAACCGGGCCATATTACTATTGATGAGACCTGCTGAGGGGCTTACTTTTCCTGAATCTGCTTACCGCAGAGATGCTCAATCGTAATCTCGTAGAGCTGGACGCCCTTGATGTCCTTGGCGATTTCCTCTTCGACTTCTTCGGCAGAAGGGTAGTACTTAAGCGCGAGCTGGCGGACTTTGTCCTCGATGAATGCGGGCGCCTCTTCAACCAGGCGACAACGGCCAAAGACTACGGTACTCATAACGTAGGGAGCCCAGTCACCGTCCTTGTACCACTCGTTGCCGTAAACGGTAAAGCAGACCTTGTCATCGCGCTTGAGTGCGTCGACCTTGTGGCCAGCCTTGGCGCCATGGAAATAAATCTTGTCGTGCTCGGCGTCAAAGAAGTAGTTGACGGGAATGGCGTACGGGTAGCCATCGTCGCCGTTGACGGCAAAGACGCCGCGCTTGCAGGTAGCGAGCAGTTCGCGCGCTTCCTCGTCAGTGATGGCGCGTTTCTTTCGACGTAAGGGCCTAAACATCGTTGGTTTCCTTTCTGGTCGTGCGTGGTGGTTGAGCACAAACTATAGCGAAACGGATCCGTTTTTCTTGATGCGGGCGAGTATGTTTTTGAGCTTGTTAAAGTCGAGCGGTTTGGACAGATGGGCGTTCATGCCGGCATCGTGTGCCGCCTTGGCGTCCTCGGCAAAGGCGTTGGCGGTGAGCGCGATGATGGGGATATCGGCTGCATCGACCTTCTCGCTCAGACGAATCGCGCGGGTTGCCTCATAGCCGTCCATGCCCGGCATCATGATGTCCATCAGAATCGCATCGAAGCTGCCGGCGGGATGTGACAGGTACAGATCGACGACTTCGTTGCCATTGGCGGCGCAGGTGACCACGACGCCCTCGGATTCTAGCAGCGTCTGGGCAATCTCGGCATTCAATTCGTTGTCTTCGGCGAGCAACACGTTCATGTCGGCGAGCGAGCAGTCGAGCACCCTCTCGACCGTATCTGCCCGTGCCTGAGGGTTCTTGTCGATATCGAGCGGAATCTGGACGTTGAACGTACTCCCCACGCCAACCTCACTCGAAATCTCAATCGTACCGCCCATCAGTTCAATAAGCGACTTGACGATTGGCATGCCCATGCCGGTTCCTTGGAACTTGCTGCGCGCATCGTCACCTTCTTGGGCAAACGGCTCATAGATATGCTTTAAAAACTTGGGAGTCATGCCAATGCCGGTATCCGAAACGCTAAAGCAAAAGAGCGCGCGCCCGTTATCGAGTGGCTTGGTCTTTGAGCTAAAGGTGACGGAGCCGCCGTGCTTGTTGTACTTAATGCTGTTGTCTAATAGGTTGATCATGATCTGTCGGATATGGGTGGGACTGCCGATCATGTATGGCCCCGTGGCGTACGGCAGACTATTGTCCTGCATGGTGATGCCGTTACTGGACGCGCGGAGCTTGCACAGCACCAGCGTATTATCACAGAGCTCTTTGAGGTTAAAAGGCGTATGCTCCAGTGTTAGCTTGCGGTCTTCGATTTTGCCCATCTCGAGGATGTCGTTGATCAGCGAGAGCAGGTGATTGGCGGCAACGCGCGCCTTGGCACGGCTCTCGCGGGCGACCTGGATATCGCCTTCCTTCAATTCCTCGATCTCGATAAGGCCCAGGATACCGTTGAGCGGCGTTCGGATGTCGTGGCTCATGCGCGTGAGGAATGCCGTCTTAGCGGCGTTGGCAGCATCGGCTTTCTGCTGTTCTTTCTGCGCGCGGTGAAGCGACCAGACAAGGATGACGATGCCGGTGAGCAAAATGCAGATGACGACTGCCGCAATGACGATGCGGTTGCGGTAGAGAAGTCGAAACGCATCCGATTCTTGCGCCGAGTACGATGTGGGGGAATAACTGCTTGCAGAGAGCGATTCGCCAGCATTGACGATGCCCTTATTAATGATTCCCAACAGCACGGGCTTGCCGCGCGAAATCAAACACGATAGCTGTGCCGTGTCGGTGAGCTCCTGTGTTTGGAAATCCTCGATATCGTAGGTGTCGCGGATGGTTTTCAAGCGCGTGCTGGGGACAATGATGCAACTTGCCTCCCCCTTATTGAGGGCTTCGCGTGCCTCGTTGTCATTCGGATGCTCGGTTACCTTTGCGTCGGGGAATAGGTTTTCGAGCTCAAAACGGTTGACGATCGCGTCTGCTGTGCAAGCGATGTTCTTAAGGTCACTGTTCAGGTTGCTGCTGCTGTGAATGGCGGCTAGGGAAACCGTTCCCATCGGGTTTGACAGGATGACCCCTGCCTGCTCGGCAAGCCAGTAGTCGCGAAACAACGGTAGGGCGACATCGATGGTCCCTGTGGAAAGGGCTTTGGTCATTTGCTCGTTGTTCGAGAACGCTACTGTTGCAACCGTAATGCCAAACTTGTCGTGCAACGTCGTTGCAAGCGAGGCGAGCGACCCTTCCATTTCGCCGTCGTCATTTTGCGTGCAGTAGGGGAGTTTGTTTTTAAGATAGCCGATCGTGATGGTGTTGTCGTTTGCTTTGAGCCAGGAGCGCTCGGGGCCGGTGAGCGATGATGAGCCGCTGTTTTGGGCCGAGTAATTCGCCTTGACCTCGTCGTTATAACGTGGGTTGACGCGGGCGATTGCCGTCATGGCGGCATTGATATCGTTCATCAGGTCGGGGCGGCTTTTGGGGACGGCAAAATAGTAGTCACTCGAGCCAACGTAGAACATGGGCGACGCATCGGGTGACGAGATGGTGTCGTTCATGATGACGGCGTCGACTTCGTCGTTTGCGAGTGCGTCAAAGAGCATGGAGCCTCCGTCATACTCCCTGTATGTGCAGGTGATTCCTTCGTTGGCGAGCCACTGCTGGCCAACGAAGGTTTGCATAACACCGGAGTTGCAACCGATGGTAAGGCCCTGGAGCGCTTGGAGGTCACCCTTGGCCAGGTCGTCGCGATCGGGCTTGGCGTAGATGTAGTAGCGCTCGGTGCCCTCGGGGTTCGAGGAAAAGAGCAGCTTTTGGGTGCGTTCCTCGGAGTAGGAGATGTTGGGCATGAGGTCGATTTCGCCTGCCTCGAGCATGTCCATAAGCTCGGTGAAGGTGCCGGAGACGTATTCGTACCGCCAGCCGGGCGTGTAGTACGACAGGGTCTGGAGGTACTCGTAACCCCATCCCGATAGACGCTCGCCGGGGGTGCCGTCCTGGAAGCCCTCGTTGTTGACGAGCCAACCAACGCGGACCGTCTTGACTGGCTGGCTAGAGTCAGCGGCAAAAGCCTGGACAGGCGCGATAGAACTCAGCACGGCAAGCGCGGCGAGCACAATGGCCAGGGCGCGACATATAACTGAACGAAGGACAGTGGCAGCTCTCACATGCAATCCTAACGAATCGAGACATTACCGCATAAGGATACCAGCCCAGCCTGCCCAGGCGGCAGCTGGTAGTCATTGGGGACGTTCTTAAACGACTAGTCATTGGGGACGTTCTTGTTTGACTAGTCATTTAAGAACGTCCCCAATGACTAGTTTCGTTTGCGGGAGAGGCGTGGGACAATACCGAGCGAATGTGATTGGACGTCTGAGAAAAGGGGTCGCGATGAAAAAGCTCAGGACGCTTGCTGATGTTTTGCGCCAGGCCGGTTTCGTGCGTATCACGGGCCTGTTCCTCATCTTCTATCTGCTGTGCTCGACGGCCGTCTGGTTGTCCGAGCCCACGACCCTTACGTTTGGCGATGGTCTCTGGTTTAGCTTTGAGACGGTCTCGACCATCGGCTTTGGCGATATCCCGGCCGAAACGCCGGTCGCCCGCGCGATTACCGTTGTCCTGAGCGTTATCAGCATCTTCTACATTGCCATGCTCACGGGCGTGGCGGTGAACTACTGCAATACGCTCATCAAGATGCGCCAAAAGGACACCATGGCGCGCTTTATGGACGATCTGGAGCATTTGGAAGAGCTCGATCGCGACGAGCTCGCCGATCTTTCGCGTCGTGTGCGCGAGTATCGTCGACGCCAGCGCTAGAACGGGCGCTGCGCGTCATGACGAGGGGGACTGAATATGAATATCACGGTATACCTGGGCGCCAGCGTTGGTAACGACCCAGCATTTCTGCCTGCGGTGCAAGAGCTGGGCAACTGGATTGGCTCCAACGGGCACGCGCTGGTATACGGCGGGTCCAAATCGGGCCTGATGGGCGCGCTCGCCGATAGCGTACTCGAGGCAGGTGGACACGTGACGGGTGTTGAGCCGAGCTTTTTTATAGAGGCCGAGTTTCAGCACGACGGCATCGATGACCTCATCGTGACGAGCGATATGGCCGAGCGTAAGGACAAGATGATCGAGCTCGGTGATGCGTTCATCGCATTTCCGGGCGGCACGGGCACGCTCGAGGAGATTGCCGAGGTCATGTCCGCGGTGTCGTTGGGGCACCTGAGTGCTCCGTGCATCCTGTATAACCTTGACGGTTACTACAACGACCTCAAGGCGCTGCTCGGGCACATGATTGATAAGGGGCTTTCGAGCCCGAGGCGCCAGCAAGGCATCTACTTTGCCGACGATTTGCGCGAGATTGTCTCGATTATCAACGGATAAGTCTTGAGCCTGCCCCACTATGACTCCCAATGGTGCCGTTTGTGGCGCAGATGGTTGGCTTGTCTGGGTAACGCTCGCTCTACAATAAAACGTAATTATGTCGACTTTGACCGCGGGAGGACCCGATGGACAACCTTGCCAAACCCACAAACCGCGCGCTGTTTTTAGTTAGCGTTGCCGTGACCGGTGCGTTCGCAGGTGCCGCGGTCTGGCTGTTCTTTTTTGCGATGGAGCACGGTATCGACTATCTGTGGACCGAGATCCCCCACATGCTGGGCGCGGCGTCGCCCGAACTCGCCAGCGGCCCGTTTGGCTTTTTGCCGTACCCGTTTTTCGTCTGCCTGCTGGGCGGCCTGTTAATCGGTCTGTACGAAAAGATGACAGGCACCAAGACCGATGACCTCAACCAGGTGATGGCTAAGGTTAAGCAAGACGGGCGCTACCCGTACGACAAACTGGGCAAGCTTTCGCTCGCGGCATTGCTGCCGCTGCTGTTTGGCGGAAGCATTGGACCGGAGGCCGGCCTGACCGGCGTTATCGCTGGTCTGTGCAGCTGGGTCGGCGACCGCATGCGTCGCTTTGGCGCCGAGTTTAGGGAGCTTACGCTGCTGGGTACCCAGGCTGCCCTGACGGCGCTCTTTACCGCGCCCGTCTTTGGCTTTGTGGCACCGCTTGCCGGTAGCGCCGATGGCCAGGGCGAAGACGCCGACGATGAGTCCGCGTCCGGCGAGATCACCATCAAGTTGCCCAAGGCGCAAAAGACGGTGGTCTACGGCATCGCGATTGCCGGCGGTCTGGGCACCTACCTGCTGCTTGGCCAGCTTGTGGGCGGCGGCATGGGCATGCCCAGGTTCGAGTCCGCCGAGGTGGGCAATCTGGAACTTGTCTGGCTCATTCCGCTGGCGTTGGTCGGCACCGTATGCGGTTGGCTGTACTTTGTCTCCGAGCATGCGAGCGAGGCACTGTCACATGCAATAGGGGAGCGTCCTGTCGTCAAGGCCATGCTAGCCGGTTTGGCGCTTGCTATCTGCGGCACGGTCCTGCCCTACACCATGTTTGCTGGCGAGACCCAGGCCGACGTGCTCATGGAAACCTATCTGACCATTCCTGCCGGCGTGCTTATCGCGACCGGTCTTGTTAAGGCCATGCTGACGCCCGCCCTCATCAGCCTTGGCTGGCGCGGCGGCCACTTCTTCCCGGTTATCTTCTCGGGCGTAAGCCTGGGCTATGGCCTTGCCATCCTCACCGGCGCAGATCCGGTCTTTTGCGTCGCCGTCTGCACGGCATCGACGATGGGCGCCGTCATGCGCCAGCCCGTCATGGTCGTGGGCCTGCTGCTCATGTGCTTCCCGCTCAAGGGCATCGTCTGCATGATCATTGCCGCAGCCATCGCCGCCGGCATTCCGCTGCCCAAGCCGCTGCGCAAGTAGCACGGCAGCGCGCGGTCAGTACAAACATCTCAAGTCCGGTGCGGGCGCTGTGTCACGGATTTGCGGGTGGACTGGATTTCGTTCGGTATCGGCGCTACTTCCAAATTGCAAGCGCGGCGGTGCCCAGTACGATGAGGGCGAGACCGATGGCGCTGCGGCGGGAGAGTTTTTCGTTGAATGCCAGGCGCGCAAATAGCATCGATACGACAATCGATAGTTTGTCGATCTGCACCACGACACTCACCTGGCCTGCAGCGATGGCATAGTAATAGAGCAGCCACGATGCTCCAGTCGCGATGCCCGATGTTGCGAGAAATGTGAGTTCGCGCCGGTCAACGTGCGCGACCTGCTCCAGTTTTCCCTTGGCTGCCACGATTGCGCATGCCATAACCAGTACCACGCAGGTGCGGATTGCCGTGGCCAGGTTTGACTCAACGCCTTCGATGCCGATCTTGGCGAGGACGGAGGTGAGTGCCGCGAACACGGCGGCGCCGAGGGCGTAAGCGAGCCAGGTTCGGTCTTGCTGCTGCTCGGGTTCGGCGGACTGCTTCTTCTCGATCATTAAAAACGTGCCGAGGGTGATGACAGCGGTTCCCACGAGCTTAACCGCAAGGTTGCTCGTCTCGTCAAAAAGCGCGATGGCGACCAGTGCGGCGAGCACGGTGCTCATCTTGTCGACCGGTACGACCTTATTGACATTTCCGATGCTCAACGCCTTAAAGTAACAGATCCACGAAGCACCGGTAGCGAGTCCCGAGAGGACGAGAAAGAGCCAGGATCTGGGTTCGATGCTGCCGATGGTTCCAATGGATTCAGAAATGCCCGCCATTGCCCAGGCGAAAACGAGCACCACGCAGGTGCGAATGGTCGTCGCGACATCGGAGTCGGTCTGCTTGATGCCGCATTTGGCCAAGATGGATGTGATGCCGGCAAAGAATGCTGACGCAAATGCTGCGACAACCCACGACACGGGTGCGGTACCTCCTTGGATAATGGGTTTATCCTGCGAGTTTTATGGACATGAGGATACCGCCCCACCATGAAGGTTTGATATGGCCGCGGCGAGACGGGGGCCATGTTCCGGGGAACCATTTGGTTAAGGCTCGAATTGAAGGTGAATGTTTTTCCGAGAAGTGAACGAGTAAATATGGACCCCTGGAGCATGCACACTTTTTTCGAATAAAACCGCAGGATTTTTAGGCAAAAACCGCAGGAATTAAGTCCTTAAAAATGTCGATGATACGGGGCGCTGATTTTACTCGTTCACTTCGCGGAAAACCATTCACCTTCAATATGCCGTCGGTCTTTCTTTGGTTGCCAAGAGCTAAACGGCATGCCGTGAAGGGCGGTAGCGACGTTGTTGCTGCTTCGTCTTATCTAGTAAATGAGGTGGCGTGCAGCCCAAGCCCTTTGGCTGTCGATTACAGGTCGCGTGCCCGATAGACCTTGGTGCTGACGGCGCAGCTGATTGCACATAGCGCGAGGGCAAGTGCGGCGATGCCTGCACACAGACAGCCCAGAACGGCAGGGTCGGGATTCGCTCCGGCAATCGACATGAGCCAGTTGCTGATGGGGTTGGAGGAGCTCAGCGTGGCCATGGCAAGGCATCCGAGCATGGCAAACAGGCCAACGGATAGGCGCAGCGCCTCCATGTGTCCAAATCGAAAGAACAGCGGCTGTGCCAAAAACACCATCATGAGGGAGATGAGCATCGATGCCGCCGAGGCGGTTGCGATTTCAAAGATCGTCTGGCATGTCGAAGGGATGCCCATGGGGTCGAAGAGCGGAAGGGCGAGGATGTTCAGAAGCGTAGCCGCGCATGCCATGACGACCGAGAAGACAACGATGCACAGGTAGCGTGCGCAAATAATGTCTTTGCGCGAGAAGGGCAACGTTGCTCGATAACGCTCCCAGCCGTTTTGGTTATCGTAGCCAGCTAGCGAGTTCATGATTATGATGGGCGACATTGCGCTGACCGCACAGGCGCCGGCGCTCATGCCGGAATCGCCATCTGACGCGTTGGCAAGGGTCAGCACGACAAAGATGAACAGGCCGACGCCCGCGATGCTCGGGATGAGCGTGCGAACGATGGCGAGCTCGGACATAAAGGCGCGTTTCATTTCGAAGCCCCTTTCAGCATGAGGCGCAGATAGTCATCAATGGTTGCCCGATCGCAGGGAATCTCGGGAAAGGCCTCGAGCGTTTCGCGACGGTTGGGCACGAGCACGTCCACGCTATAGGCGTGGTGGACGGCACGGGCGCCTTCGACGCAAGCCATAAGCTCGGCGGCCTGCGCTTGGGTGCAGTGGGCGATGCCAGCGCGGTCGGTAATGTCCTCGCGCGGCAGGTCAAACACAATCGAGCCGTTATCAATGCAGATGACGCGGTCGGCGGCGCGATCGAGGTCGGACGTAATGTGGCTCGAGAGCAGCACGCTGCGCTGACCGTCGGAAACAAAGGCAAGCAGCTCATCAAGCAGTTCCTCGCGTGCCATGGGATCGAGGCCCGCGGTGGCTTCGTCCAAAACGAGCAGTTCAGCCTTGTGACTGAGTGCGCAGACAAGTTGCAGCTTCATGCCCATACCGCGGGAGAGGTCCTTGACCTTTGCCTTGGGATCGAGGCCAAATCGGTTGATGAATCCGGCGAACGTTTCGCGGTCCCACGTGGGGTACGCCGGGCCTACGAGCGCCTCGATCTGGCCCACCTTGAGCGTGGAGGGGAAGGGGCACGTGTCCAGGACAAGACCGACGCGGGAGCGTAGATGGCGTTGCGACTCATCGGGCGCGTCGGCGCCACAGCGCTGCCCAAACAGGTGCACTTCGCCGGCATCGAGCTTTATAAGCCCGAGAGCAGCTCGAATCGCCGTTGTTTTGCCAGCACCGTTGGCACCAACAAAGCCGACGATCTGGCCAGGCTCCACGGCAAGCGTGACGTCGCGCAGCGAAAAGCGGTCGCTTACAGTGCGTGAGATGCCTTTGAGTTCAAGCAAGTTTTGCATGGTATAGCCTTTCTTGCAGATGGCTACTGCATGGTTTCGGGGGCTACCAGGTCGAGCATCTCGTGCAGTTTGTCGCGCGTGACGCCCAAGGCTTCGGCTTGGCTTGCCGCTTTCGCAAGCAGCTCTTCGATATGGCAGAGCTGGTTTTCGCGCAAGAGTTCCTGGTTGCCCTCGGCGACAAAACAGCCCTTGCCCTGCACGGTGCAGATAAACCCGAGCTGTTCCAGGTCGGCGTAGGCGCGCTTGGTGGTGATGACGCTCACGCCAAGATCGCTCGCGAGTGCACGGATGCTGGGGAGTTTGGCTCCCGCAGCGAGCGTGCCCGAAAGGATCTGGGCTTTGACCTGCGAGGTTATCTGCTCGTAGATGGGCTTGTCGCTCGAATTGGATAGGATGATGTCCACAGCGGCTCCTTAGCTGATGGGCTACACGTGTATATAACCGGTAAGCACAGTATATATACACTATGCACAGTTCTGCAAGAGGCAAATGCGGATTGGGCCGGTTGCCCAGGCCCCAACTGATGAATTTGTCCTGATAGGCGCCCTAGAGCGAGATTTCGCGGCTACAATAGTACGGTTACAACGACGTAATGCACTCAATGCAAGAAAGGATCCGCATGGCAAGCCTGTCGGATGAAATTTCGTCGCGTCGCACATTCGCGATCATCAGCCACCCGGACGCCGGTAAGACCACGCTTACCGAGAAGCTGCTGCTCTATACCGGCAGCATCCAGACCGCCGGCTCGGTCAAGGGCAAGAGCTCGGCCAAGCATGCCGTCTCGGACTGGATGGACATCGAGAAGGAGCGCGGTATTTCCGTTACCTCCTCGGTGCTGCAGTTCACCTACAACGGTGCCTGCGTCAACATCCTCGATACCCCCGGCCACCAGGACTTCTCGGAGGATACCTACCGTACCCTTATGGCCGCCGACGCCGCGGTCATGGTCATCGACGGCGCCAAGGGCGTCGAGGCCCAGACCAAAAAGCTCTTTAAGGTCTGTACGCTGCGCCACATTCCCATCTTCACCTTTGTGAACAAGCTCGACCACGAGGCTCGCGATCCGTTTGAGCTCATGGAAGAGATCGAGAACGTCCTGGGCATCAATACGTATCCCATGAACTGGCCGATCGGCAGCGGCCGCAACTTCCGCGGCGTGTTCGACCGTCAGACCCGTCGCGTTATCGCCTTTGAGGGCGACGGTCACGCCAACGCCACCAAGAAGGTCGCCGAGGTCGAGGCCGAGCTGGGCGATCCTTCCATGGACGAGCTCATCGGTGAGGAGAACCATAAGAACCTGATGGACGACATCGAGCTGCTCGATGGCGCTGGCGACGAGCTCGACTTGGATGCCGTGGCCTGCGGCAAGCTGAGCCCGGCGTTCTTTGGCTCGGCGCTTACCAACTTTGGCGTGGAGCCCTTCCTCAAGGAATTCCTGCGTCTTGCCCCGACACCGCGCGCCTATACCGATACGCTCACCAATGAGCCGGTCGATCCCTGCCGCGACGACTTTAGCGGCTTTGTGTTTAAGATCCAGGCCAACATGGACAAGAACCACCGCGACCGCATCGCTTTTGTGCGCATCTGCTCGGGCAAGTTCGAGCGCGGCATGGATGCCTTCCACGTGCAGGGCAACCGCAAGCTCAAGCTTGCCACGGGCACGTCGATGATGGCCGATGACCGCGCCATCGTGGACGAGGCGTACGCGGGCGATATCGTGGGCCTGTTCGATCCGGGTATCTTTAGCATCGGCGACACCGTGTGCTCCGGCAAGCGCCACGTGCAGTATCCGCAGATCCCGACGTTTGCCCCCGAGATGTTCGCTCGCATTACGCAGGTCGACACGCTCAAGCGCAAGCAGTTCGTCAAGGGCATGGAGGAGCTTGCCCAGGAGGGCGCCATCCAGATCTTCCGCGAGCTGGGTGCCGGCATGGAGAGCGTCATTGTGGGCGTGGTCGGCGTACTGCAGTTTGAGGTACTCGAGCGCCGCCTCAAGGCCGAGTACCGTGTTGAGGTCCGTCGCCAGCCGCTGCCCTATACGGACATTCGCTGGATCCAGAACGACCCCGACACCATCGATATCCCGGGCCTTTCGCTCACGCGCGACACGCTGCGCGTCGAGGACATGCGCGGCGGTAAGCTGCTGCTGTTCACGAGCCCGTGGAACGTGGATTGGGCAACCGATCACAACCCCGACCTTATCCTGTCGGAGTTTGGCAACGTAGCGTTTTAACGCATCGGCGCGGTGGCCCTGCGGGGCTGCCGCGCTGTTTGCTTGCCTGATGCCGTGTGAGCGGCTATCATACCCACCGTCGTCTCAAGACCGGGACGTCCGAGCAGTTCGGGTCCGATATCCTGCTCGTTAAACCTAAAACCAAAGGAGTACATAATGATCAAGAAGGTCATGGAGGACTACAAGGTCCTGTTGCGGAGCATTCCCGCGGCAACGGTTTCGCTGTTTTTCGTGAGCGTCATCATGATGAACCTGCTGGCCAACAAAGAGCTCATCAGCCTGCCGTATCTGGCACTCGATTGCGGCTTTGTGGTGAGCTGGGTTTCGTTTTTGTGCCAGGACATGATCTGCAAGCGCTTTGGCGCCAAGGCATCCATCAAAATCTCTATCCTCGCGCTGTTGGTCAACCTGGCCGTGAGCCTGTGCTTTTGGGCATGCTCGCTCACGCCCGGTATGTGGGGCGCCTACTACGACACCGGCATGATCGAGGTCAACACTGCCCTTAACGCCACCATCGGCGGCACCTGGTACGTGGTGCTGGGCTCTTCGCTGGCAATGCTCGTTTCTGCCGTGGTTAACTCCACGCTTAACCAGTCGCTCGGCCGCATGCTCAAGAAGAATAACTTTGCGAGCTTCGCCTTCCGTTCCTATGTGTCCACGGGTGTTGGCCAGTTTATCGACAACCTGGTCTTTGCCATTGTAGTGAGCCACACGTTCTTTGGTTGGACCTGGGTGCAGGTTCTTATGTGCTCGCTGACCGGCGCTGTTGCCGAGCTACTGTGCGAGGTCTTCCTGAGCCCCGTGGGCTACAAGGTCGTGCGCGGCTGGGAGCGTGAGAATGTGGGCTCCGAGTACCTCGAGCGCCACGCAACCGCCTAAGGAGCAAGTATGCGGGTTTTGATCACGGGTGCTTCGGGCGGTATCGGAGCCGCATGCGTGCAGCGCTTTTTGGACGAGGGCCACGAGGTCGCGGGCTTTGATCTGCTGCCGGCGGCAATCGAACACGAGCGCTACCGCCATCTGATCGTTGATGTCCGCGAACCGGACTCGTTTCCAGACGACCTTGAACCACAGGTAATCGTAAACGTTGCCGGTACGCAGGATTCGGCCGACGATATCGCCGCCAACCTGTGTGGCACCATCAACGTGACCGAGCGCTATGCCTTTGTGGGGGAGGGGCTTGCCGCCAAGCCGGCGCCGACAATTCGCTCCGTGGTCAATGTGGGCTCGGCGAGCGGCCATACGGGATCGGAGTTTCCCGCCTATGCCGCCAGCAAGGGCGGCGTTATCGCCTACACCAAGAACCTTGCAAACCGTCTGGCGCCGCAGGCCATCGCCAACAGTGTGGACCCGGGCGGCGTTATCACGCCGCTCAACCGTTGCGTGATGGAAGACGAACACCTGTGGAGCCAGATTATGGAGCTCACGCCGCTTAAACGCTGGGCCACCGCCCAGGAGATCGCCGAGTGGATCTACTTTGTGGGCCTGACCAACCGGTTTATGACCGGGCAGAGCCTGCTGATCGATGGCGGCGAGGCCGGCCGCACACAATTTATTTGGCCCGAATAGGAAACGCGTCCGATGGAAAGCTGTCGGGCGCGCTTTTGATATATCGATTATTAGCCGAGACAAGTCCAGTTGACGGGGGTCGAGCCGTGCTGTTCGAGTAGCCGATTAGCAGCGGAGAAGGGACGCGACCCCATAAAGGCGGGGAGTTCTGCCGTGGCACGGTTGGCCGAAAGCGGCGAGGGGTGCGTGGAGGCCAGGCAGAACTTGCCGGCTGCCTTTCCCGCACCAGTTGCGACGAGCTTGCCTTCGACCATCTGCTGGGCAAAGCGACCCCATGCCAAAAAGACTACCGGCTGGGGCAGCTGACAACAGCGTTCGATAACGTAGTCGGTGAGCGTGCTCCAGCCCAGTTTGGCGTGCGAGTTCGCGGCATGCTCGCGCACGGTGAGCGTAGTGTTGAGGAGCAGGACGCCCTGTTGTGCCCATGGGGTTAGGTCTCCCGTGGCGGGAATGGGGCAACCCAGATCGGCTTTGAGTTCCTTATAAATGTTGCGCAGGCTCGGCGGCAACTTGGTTTGCGTCGTGGGGACCGAAAACGACAGCCCCATGGCCTGGTTGGGTCCGTGATAAGGATCTTGACCCAAGATGACAACCTTGACCTGGTCGGCCGGCGTGTAGGCGAGGGCATTGAGGATGTCGTCTTGTGCCGGGTAGATGGTTTGCTCGGCACGCAAAAGGGCGATGCGCTCGAGCAGCTGGTTCGTAGTGTCACGTACCGGCTGCGGTGCATCGCCCAACCAAGTTGCTATGTTGCGGTCGCGGGTCGCGGCGTCCATGGGGCTCCTTTACGTCAGATGCTCTGTTGACATCTATTGTAAAGGCGCACCGGTTGCCTTTATGCCACGGCTGTATGAGGAGTGGGGTCTACGAGACGTGCTCGGGCGCTCCTGCCATGCGAGCCTGTCCATGTGCGCGAAGGTGCGGAAGTTCGACGGTTGCCACCATGACGCCGGTGAGGATGAGGGCGGCGCCAAAGAAGGCGATGGGGCTGAGGACCTCGCCGACCAGGAAGAACGAGAAGACGGCGGAGCATACCGGCTCGAGCGAGAAGGCGAAGCCGGTGGTCTCGGCAGGCACGTGGGGCTGCACGAGCGTTTGGGTGATAAAGCCATAGGCAGAGCAGATGAGTGCGAGCGCGACGACAACGACAATCTCGCTAGGCGTGCCGGGAAGCGTGAAACCGCCAAAGGTGAATGCGGCGATACCCGAGAATAAGCCGCCGAAGCCCAGCTGCCAAACGCCCAGAGCAAGCGGATCGACTTCCTCGACAAAGCGCTTGGCCACGATAATGTGGCTGGCATAGATAAAAGCCGAGAGCAGCATGATGATTGCGCCGGGATTCAGGCTGGTAAAGTCGGCGCCCGAGAGCAGCAGCATGCCGCAGGTGACGATGGCGGTGCCGACGAGCACCTTGCGCTCGGGGGCGCGACGCAGCAGGGCTGCGTTGGCAAACGGCACGATTACGACTGTCAGGCTCTGCAAAAAGCCGGCGGTGGAGGCGGAGGTGAGGCTGGAGCCCAGGCACATGCACGTGAGCTCGGATGCCATGATGGCACCGATGATGGCGGCGCGAACCATAAGGTCGCGGTTGATGCGCAACGCGTGCTTGTGGAAGAGCAGCAGACAGGCCGCAAAGGCGATGATGCAGCGCAGCGCAACGATGCTCGTGGCGTTCATGCTGTCCATGCCGATCTTCATGAGGGGATACGAAAAGCCCCATGCGACGGGAACGGAAAATGAGAGCGCGATTGCTTTTTTGCGATCCATGGGACTCCTTTTGTTACAGAACGGTTTCGCACAAAGGATTCTGCTCTCAGATGTGGATGTAGTAAAGCGAATGTATCTTCAGTATGATTAAGAAATGCTAAAGTATGTGCGAAAAGCGCTGGCAAAACGTTTTACGGCTGCATTGATGTGGAGGCACGATGGCATCGCGGTATCAGATTGTTTGTATGGTGGTCGATCGCGGCAGTCTGAAACGTGCAGCGGACGAGTTGGGCTATACGCAAAGTGCGGTGAGCCAGGCCGTCAAGGCGCTCGAGCGCGAGCTGGGCACCACGCTTATCGAGCGCGGAAAGCAGGGCGTTTCGCTTACGCGCGATGGCAAGCAGTATCTGCCGTACCTGCGCCAGATTGTGACCGCCGAGGCCGAGCTCGAGGGCAAGCGCCAGGAGCTGCTGGGGCTTTCGTCGACCGATATTCGCATCGCGACGTTTACCAACGTGAGCCGTACCGTGCTGCCGCGTGTGATCCGCGACTTTGGTACGCTGCACCCGGGCGTACGCTTTACCCTCAAGCAGGGCGATTACACGCGCAACGCTCAGTGGGTGCACGACGGCGTGGTGGATTTTTGCTTTACGGCGCGCGGGTTTACCGCAGGCCTCGAGAAGCGTGTGGTCTATCACGACGAGTTGGTGGCGCTGCTGCCGGCTGCGCATCCGCTGGCGGCAAAGGAAAAGGTGACGCTCGCCGACCTGGCGTCCGAGCCCTTTGTGCTGCTGGATGAGGGCGAACAGAGCCTGGTGCTCGATGCATTTGCGACACATGGGCTGTCGCCGCACGTGACGAGTGAGGTGACTGACGACTACACCATCATGGCGATGGTGGAGGAGGGCCTAGGCGTGAGCATGCTCTACCGTCGTACTGTGGAGGGCATGCGAGCCGATATTCGTGTGCGACCCATCGTGCATGCTCCCTCGCGCGACGTAGTGGCAGCTTGGCGCAGCTGGGATACCATGCCTATCGCCACGAGGCGCTTTATCGACTATATGAGCTCGCATATTGTCAATTAATGACTGGCGTGGCGTTGAGTGCGGTGTCTAGCGGGCTGTCGCTTTGGCTTGGGTGGCGCGATAGGTGCGTGCCGGGTGGCAAAGTAGTACCGCCACGACCATAAAGAACGCCGTGGTGCCCAGGCTGATGGGGTAGACCATCATGATGTTCGCAAAGGTGCGGAAGTGCGGGAACACGCAGAACACCCAATAGAAGCGGATGCCGCAGACGCAGATCATGGTGATGAGGGCGGGCGTGAGCGAGATACCAAAGCCGCGTAGGTAGCCGGACATGTTTTCGTAGAACATGCTAAAGGCGTACGCCGGGAAGATCGAACACACGCGGATATAGCCGATCGAGACGATGTTGGGATCGCTGTTGAACAGCGACAAGATCTCGCGCCCCAGGCCGACAATGACGACAATCGTGGTGAGTGCAACGATACCGCCTTCGACCAGGCAGACCTTGAGCGTTTTGGTGCAGCGGTCGATCTGGCGGGCACCGTGGTTTTGTCCCACAAAGGTGGTGCAAGCCTGGCTAAAGCTGTTGAGCAGGTTGTAGCATACGTACTCCAAGCTCATAGCGGCGCTCGATGCCGCCATGACCTCGGTGCCCAGGCTGTTGATAGCAGACTGGATGATGATGTTGGCGACGGCAAAGACGGCGCTCTGGATGCCGGCGGGCAGGCCGATCTTGACGATGCGCTTGAGGGCGACGGGGTCGATAGCCAGGTCGCGCGGGGTGACGCGGACGACGGAGTCGGTCTTGAGCAGGCGGATAAAGAGCGTAGCGGCGCTGACGGTGTAGGCGATGGCGGTGGCGATGGCGACGCCCGCGACGCCCCAGTGGAGTACGGGGACAAAGATGAGGTCCAGGCCAATGTTGAGGACGGTGGACACGGCAAGCGCCTGCAGCGGCATGCGGGTGATGCCGACGGAGCGGAAGATCGCGGCCTCAAAGTTGTAAAGCAAGATCGAGGGCATGCTGAGCAAAAAGACGCGTAGGTAGAGCGAAGCGAGCGGCATGGTTTCGGCGGGAACGTTGAGCGCGGCGAGCATGGGCTCGGCAAAGATCTCGCCCAGTGCGATGACGACAAAGCCCACAAGTGCCATAAGAATCGAGGTATGGACGGCGCGTTTGACCATGTTCTGATCGTTGCGGCCGATAGCGTTGGCGATGACCACGTTGGAGCCAAGCGACATGCCAATAAACAGGTTGAGCATAAGACTGGTAAGCGGAACATTGGAGCCGACCGCCGCCATGGCGAGGGTTCCCTGGTCGCCCGAGAAGTTACCGATGATGACCGTGGCGATGAGGTTCGACAGTTGCTCCAAGATGCTCGTGGCGGCCACAGGGAAGGCGAACAGGGGAACATTGCGCCACAGCGATCCGGTGGTCATGTCAATGTGCTTAGATACGGTGTCAGCCATACGCTCTCAATCTCTAACATGCTCTTTTGTGCTTATTTGCGCAGACGATGATACTCCTAATCGCCTAGTCATTGGGGACGTTCTAAAACGATTACTCATTCAAGAACGTCCCCAATGACTAGGCGGGGAAGGCGTGCGACAATGGTGGGCGTTGTGTTGTTCGCGCTAAGGAGTTGCCATGTTGTTGTGTCCCGTTTGCCATGAGCCGCTGGTGGATGACGAACGCGGTGCTGCATGCGCGGGTGGGCACCGGTTTGACCGTGCGCGCGAGGGCTATCTATATCTCCTGCGCTCGTCCAAGAGCGGCGACTCCATGGGCGATCCCAAGTCGCAGGCACGCAGCCGTCGCGACTTTCTGAACCGCGGTTACTATGCGCCGTTGCGCGATGCGATGGTCGAGCTGGTGCACGAGCGGGCGGCAGAGCACGGGGCGTATACGGGCAAGCAACTGACCTTGCTCGATATTTGCTGCGGCGAGGGCTACTACACCAGCGCCATGGGCGCGGTGCCGGGCGTGGATGCTTACGGCTTTGACCTGGGCAAAGAGATGGTGCGCCTTGCCGCCAAGCGCGGCGATGCGACCTACTTCGTGGCCAACATGAAGGACATCCCCGTGGCCGATGGCGCCTTCGATATGGTGACCGAGCTCTTTGCTCCCTTTAACGAGCGCGAGTTTGCCCGCGTGCTGGCGCCGGAGGGCTCGCTCTACACCGTGGTGCCGGGTGCCCGTCATCTGTTTGGGCTTAAGGAAGTGCTCTACGATACGCCGTACCTTAACGACGAGAAGCTGCCGAAGACTACCGAGCTCGAGTTGGTCGGAACGCAGCGGGTATCTGCGAATATTACGCTCCAGACCCAGGCCGACATCGAGGCGGTGTTCCAGATGACGCCGTACTTCTACCGCACACGCCCTGCCGACAAAGAGCGCCTGGCAAATTTGGACACGCTCCAGACCGATATCGACTTCATCATCGCCGAGTACCGCCACTGCTAACCTACCAAAAAGGGACAGGTTTATTTTGGCAGGTTTTATCTGGGCAAACGCAAAGGGCCGACCGCGGAGATGCGCGATCGGCCCTTTTTAGTTGCTTGGCTGCAGAGGTTATGAGAAGCGAGCGCTTACAGGCGGTCCTTGTTCTCGGCCTTAACGGCGTGTGCCTGCTGAACAAAGAACAGGTCGTACACCACGATGACAAAGGCGACGATATTGACGGCGCTGCCGCCGAGCGCGGGAAGCGTGAGCGCGGCCTGCGCAATCGTGGCGATTGCGGCAACGATGCCGAGCTTAAACGCAGCATCCACCTGCGAAGGCTTGTTGGCGCCCTTGATGCCCGCAACACCTGCGGCGAGATCGATGAGGCCCTTGGCGACCAGCACGACCGCGGCGAGCATGGCGTTCGACCCGTACGTGGAATCGAGGTTGCCGGTCGCGATGCCGGCGATTCCAATGACGAGACTGGCGATGCCCAGAACAAAATAAATCAGGGCAAGGATTTTGAGTGTCTTGCGAGCGGCGCTCATAGCTGGTCCTTTCGATGCGGGCGCGGAGAATCTGTCGCACCCAGGTTGCGGCACATATCGTGAAGCACATTGTAGTTCAACGGGGCGATGCATGCGTTTGAAAGCGTCTCTTGCCTGTACGGTCCAACCTTTCAAAAAGGAAAGCTGGACGTAAGCCAAATCGATGGCAGCCCATGTGCGGCGCTGCGATGATGAGGCCGTAACAAGGAGCTGGTCTCAAGGAGGAGTCATGATGTACGGAGCAGGGCAAGTGCGTGAGCCGCAGTCGTTGGGAAGGCGCATGGGTGATTCTGTGATCGCTGCCGTGTGCACGGGATTGATGGCGGTGCTTTGCATTGCGATGCTGTGGACCATGTCGCATGTGGGACAATAGCGGACGGTTGGGTGCTGGCATAAACGGCACTCGCGTATTCGTTTTGCTTGCTAAGGAGTGCCCATGGGCGTCGTCGATCCCTTTTCTGTTGCTCGGGCCGCGGGGCTTGAGCTGATCGGGAAGTCCGAGGGCCTCACGCTCACCGACGGCACGATGGAGCTGCGTGCCGATTTTGACCGCATGCTTCCGCGGCTCAAGCAGGGCCGTCTGCAGCAAGAGCTGTTGGTAAAGGCTGCGCGCGCAAAAGGCATCGAGTGCCCATGGGCGATTGATGCCACGGCAGGCTTTGGCGAGGATTCGCTGCTGTTGGCGGCCGCGGGCTTTACCGTCGATCTGTATGAGCAGGATTGCGTGATCGCGGCGCTCCTCAAGGATGCCCTGGATCGCGCGGCAGATGATCCGGCGCTTGCGGCTGCCGTGTCGCGCATGCGCTTACATGCGGGCGAGGACAGCATTGCCGGCCTTCGCCATACGGCTGAGCTGATCGGGCGGGGCGAGCTTGCCGCCCCCGACGTGGTATATCTGGATCCCATGTTTCCCGAGCGCACCAAGAGCGCGGCGGTGAAAAAGAAGTTCCAACTCTTGCACCATCTGGAGCAGCCGTGCGCCGATGAGGAGACGCTGGTCGAAGCTGCGCTTGCGGCGCGCCCGCGCAAGGTCGTTATCAAGCGGCCGGTGAAGGGGCCGCTGCTTGCCGGCGTTAAGCCGAGCTATCAACTTGCGGGCAAGGCCGTTCGCTACGATGTGTTGGTGCCGCCGCGCCCGTAGCTTGCGTGCGATGGCTGGCGCTCCGTCAATGCCGTGCCGATGCGGCGCCTATTTCCAAGGGTGCGACGTCAAGTGCCAGCCGCCGCAGTATTCGCATTTGTAGCAGGCCAGCCCGCGGCGTCCGCGGTTTTCGCAGTCGGCCATAACTGCCTCGGCCTCGGCGCGCGTGTCGTAACGGTTTTTGCGCTCGCACGATTTGTAGCGCCAGGCTTCATCGCGCTCGGCGTCCAGGGCGTCGCGGCGCTCGTCATCGCGTGCAAACAGGTCGCTCATATCGCCGCCGGTAGCAGCGCTCAAAAACTCGCTTTTGGCCTTTGACCAGGCGGCTCGCTTTTTGCTTCCCATCTGCTTCGCGCCCTTCTCCAAACGTTGGTATCATTGCTCAATCAAAGTGATACCAATAAACGTGAGGTCGCCGCGTGATGATCAGAAAAACCCTCGATACCGACATTCCCGCCGTCATGGCCATCTATGACGCGGCCCGCGCCTTTATGCGCGCACATGGCAACACGACGCAGTGGCCCGAGGGCACGCCTTCGGGCGAGCAGCTGGCTGCCGATATCGCCGCCGGTGGCAGCTATGTGTGCGAGGAAGACGGACGCGTGGTGGCGACGTTTGCCATTCTGCCGGGGCCGGACAGTTCCTACGATGTGATCGAGGGCGGCCAGTGGCGCAGCGACGCCCCGTATGCTGTGCTGCACCGTGTGGCGTCCGATGGCACCGCGCACGGTATCGCGGCTGCGATGTTTGCCTTTGCCAAGGAACGCGCCGATCACCTGCGCATCGACACGCATCAGGACAACCTACCCATGCAGGGAGCCATCGCCAAGGCCGGGTTTAAGCGCGCCGGTATCGTATATGTGTCGGACGGTACGCCGCGCGTCGCGTTTGATTGGCTGCGCGAGGCATAAAGGCCGAGCCACATACCAGCGTTTTACCAAAAATGGCCCCGAGTGGGGCCATTTTTGGTAAAACGCGTTGTTGTGGGGCTCGCGTTGTTATCGCCCCAGATGAGCCCGGGCAGACAAAAAGGGGAGGTGCCGGCTTTCGCAAGGCGCGAACCTACGAAAATCGCTGCGCGGCAACGCGGGGCGATGAGCTCGGTCGGGGGATAGGGCTCGCTTCGCCCGCCGGCCCGTACATTGTATCATCCAGTTTGGAACGAGGATGCCCGTTGCCGCGTGCGATGGGCTTGCAATAAGAGGAGAGCCATGTCGAAGCAAGCGGTCGTTGGAATCTTGGCGCATGTCGATGCCGGCAAGACCACGCTGGCCGAGGCCATGTTGTTCAACGCGGGTCGCATTCGCAAGCGCGGCCGCGTGGACGATGGCGATTCGCATCTGGACACGAACGCGATCGAGCGTGAGCGTGGCATTACGATCTTCTCGTCGCAGGCCGTGCTCGACCATGGCGATACCCACGTCATGCTCGTGGATGCACCGGGGCATGTCGATTTTTCGGCCGAGGCGGAGCGCACATTGCGCGCGCTGGACTACGCGATTTTAGTTGTGGGCGCCAACGACGGCGTGCAGGGGCACACCGAAACCCTGTGGCGCCTGCTTGCGCGCTATGACATCCCGACGTTCATCTATATCAATAAAATCGATTTGGAGAATCCCGGCCGCGATGTTTTGCTGGCACAACTTGGGCAACGTCTCTCCGAGGGCTGCTTGGATGCCAGCGAACTGCTGGCGGGCGGGGCCGTTCAGGAGGACGCTGCCGCGTTAGACGAAGAAGCGCTCGAGGAGTTTCTTGAGGCGGGCGAGCTTTCTGTCGCAACGCTGTCGCGCATGGTTGCCGAGCGCAAACTCTTTCCCTGCTTTGCCGGGTCGGCGCTCAAGGACCAAGGCGTGGACGAGCTGCTGGACGGCATATGCGCGCTGATGCGTGAACAGGCATGGCTTCCGGAGTTTGCCGCGCGCGTCTATCGTGTCAGCCGCGGGGATCGCGGCGAGCACTTGGCTTGGGTTAAAGTGACCGGCGGCACGCTGCATGCCAAGCAGATGATTGACGGACGTTCCGGCGCCGAGGCATGGGAGCAGAAGGTCGATCAGGTACGCATCTATAACGGCGAAAAGTATGAGCTTGCCCAAGAAGTTGCTGCTGGCGGTATTTGTGCTGTGACGGGTCTTGCGCATGTTCGCCCAGGGGACGCCCTGGGCGCGGAGCCCGCGGGCGATGCGCCCGTCATTGCGCCGGTTCTCACCTATACGGTGCTTCCGGGCGAACACGATGTCCATGCGGTGTTCAAAGCGTTGACTGAGCTGGCGGACGAAGATCCCATGCTCGGCGTAAGCTGGAATACGCATCTAGAGCAGATTCATTTGCAGTTGATGGGCGCTGTGCAACTCGAGGTCGTGCAGCGGGTGTTGACCGATCGTTTTGGCCTTTCGGTTGCGTTTGAGTCTGGCGGCATTCTCTATAAGGAGACTATTTCGCAGCCGGTCGAGGGCGTGGGCCACTTTGAGCCGCTGCACCACTATGCCGAGGTGCATCTGCGCCTGGAGCCGTTGGCAGCGGGTTCGGGCGTGCAGTTTGGCACCGTGACCTCGACCGACGAGCTCGATCTTAACTGGCAGCGTTTGGCGCTCACCAACGCCATGGAGCGCGACCACCTGGGCGTGCTGACGGGCTCGCCCATCACCGATGTGCGCATTACACTCACGGGCGGCCGCGCGCATGCCAAGCACACCGAGGGCGGTGATTTTCGCCAGGCCACGTATCGCGCGATTCGCCAGGGGCTCATGCAAGCGAGTGAGGCCGGCGCGGCGGTGCTGTTGGAGCCGTGGTATCGCTTTGAGCTCGAGGTGCCGGGGGAGTGCGTGGGCCGGGCGCTCTCGGATGCCACGCGCATGGGTGCCGAGTACGAGCCGCCGACGATGGCGGGAGACCGGGCGAAGCTTATGGGTCGCGTGCCGGCATCCGAGGTGCAGGATTACGCGCTGGAGGTGGCTGCCTACACGAGCGGTCGCGGACATCTGTACCTGGAGTTTGCCGGCTATGCGGCTTGCCATGATGCCGAGCGCGTAATCGAGACTGCCGCTTATGAGCCCGAGGCCGATCTGCCCAACACGCCCGACTCGGTCTTTTGCTCTCACGGCGCCGGTTACACGGTCAAATGGTACGACGTGCCCGCCGCGGCGCACGTAAAGATCGATCCCGCCACCTTCCGCCCCTGGCGAGCAGCAGACGCCGAGTTTTTCGGCCACATGTGACAAAGGGACAGTTTCTTTGTCACATGTTATTGGTATAACTCGGTATAAGTTGGTATAACTATTACCAGGGTTTGCCAATCCGAGGAGACCGACATGAATCCAAATCCCTTTAAGCCCACGGCTGGCAAGCGGCCTCCGATACTCATCGGTCGCGAGTCGGTCATCGAAGATTTTGCGGAAGGGCTCGATAACGGCGCCGGAGCGCCGGGCAGGCTCATGCTCATTACGGGAAACCGCGGCTGCGGCAAGACAGTTCTCCTGCGGGAGCTGCAACGTCTGGCCAGCGAGCGCGGATGGGCGGTTGTCTCCGATTCCGCTTCGCTTGGCTTATGCGACCGCTTGGCCGACGCGCTTCGCTCGAATAAACCCGTTGTAACGTCAATGGAGTTCGGTCCGTCGTTTGGGCGGATGTCAGTCGAGGCGGCGCGAGCAAAGGGCGAGACGTTGCGAGGGCTGGTCAACGAGCGCCTCAAGAAGCTCGGTCCAGGCAAGGGCATACTGTTTGCGATTGACGAGGCTCAATCTGCGTCTATCGAGGAGCTGGCGGCTCTTGCCGTTCTCTATCAGCAGGTGCTCGGAGACCAGGATGCCACGGGCTTGTCCGATAGCGACCAGCGCGGCCTTGCGCTTGTTTTTGCCGGCTTACCCAGTATGGTTGACGATCTGCTCGAAGAGCCGAGCGTGACGTTTTTGCGGCGTGCCCAGCAGCGTACGCTGGGGGCGATATCTTTGCCCAAGGTGCGCGATTCGTATATCCAGACGGTCAAAGACGCTGGTCTTTACGTTGACGCGGAGACGGCGGACCTTGCGGCGCGCAAAAGCATGGGGCATCCCTATATGGTTCAGCTGGTGGGCTATTACATGTGGCGGTCTGCTGTCCGGCGCAACTCGCAAGTCATTGAAAGGCGCGATGTCGAGGCTGGCTACGCCGATGCCGTCTCCGAGTTCTATGAAGCGGTCGACGCTCCCTTGTATTACGGGTTGCGCAGTCCGCAGCGCCTCTTTATCGAGGCCATGGCGGCTGACGAGGGTAAACCGACGCGAATGGCGGACATCATTGAGCGCTGCGATCGCACTCAGAGCTGGGCGAGTAAATATCGCGCAAGCCTGATTCGCGAGCGCGTCATCGAGGCTGCCGGATACGGTCTCGTCCGGTTTACTGTGCCCATGCTGGGCGAGTACATCCGCGACCGCGTTTTATGGCATGAGTAGGGTGATAAAGGTGACGGAACAGAAGATGAGCCCGCAGGCTATCGAGGTACGTGGCGCACGTGTACACAACCTCAAGGACATCGATATCGATATTCCGCTGGGAAAGCTCGTGGGTATTGCCGGCGTGTCGGGTTCGGGCAAGAGTTCGCTGGCGCTGGGAGTTCTTTATGCCGAGGGCTCGCGCCGCTATCTGGAGGCGCTCAGCACCTATACCCGCCGTCGTCTGACGCAGGCCGAGCATGCCCAGGTGGACGAGGTGCTGCACGTGCCGGCGGCGCTCGCATTGCACCAGCGCCCCAGCGTACCGGGCGTGCGCTCGACCTTTGGCACCATGACCGAGCTTAACAATAGCCTGCGTCTGCTCTTTAGCCGTTGCGCCCATCACGTGTGCCCGCACTGCGGGGCGCGCGTGGAGCCGAGCCTTAACGTGGCCGCAGGCCTGTCGCTCACGTGTCCGACATGCGGCCGCGAGTTCTACGCGCCGAGCGCCGAGGATTTGGCTTTCAACAGCGGCGGTGCATGCCCCACCTGCGGCGGCACCGGTGTCATGCGCGAGGTGGACGAAGCGAGCCTGGTGCCCGACGAGTCAAAGACTATCAACGAGGGCGCGGTGCTTCCCTGGGGCACGCTCATGTGGGATCTGATGAAGCAGGTCGCCGGCGAGATGGGCGTGCGCACCGACGTACCGTTTAACCAGCTCACGCCTCAAGAGCGCGACATCGTGTTCCGCGGCCCGGCGGTTAAAAAGCATATTCTCTACGTTCCCAAAAACGGCGAGGGCGCCACGCCGCTCGACTTCACCTATTACAACGCCGTCTATACCGTCGAGAATGCGCTCGCCAAGGTCAAGGACGATAAGGGCTTAAAACGCGTTGCGCGCTTTTTGCGCGAGGGAGCATGCCGCGATTGCGGCGGCACGCGTCTCTCCGAGGCTGCGCGCCAGCCCCAGGTGCGCGGTATCAATCTGGCGCAAGCGGCGGCCATGACGCTGGGTGAGGCGATTGAGTGGGTGCGCGGGGTGCCTACGTCCTTGCCAGCCGAGATGCAGCCCATGGCAGCGGATATCTGCGATTCGTTTTTGAGCGTGGCCCGTCGTCTGGTCGACCTGGGTCTCGATTACCTTTCACTCGATCGCGCCGGCGCCACGCTCTCCACGGGTGAGCGCCAGCGCGTGCAGCTTGCTCGCGTGGTGCGCAACCGATCGACGGGCGTGCTCTATGTGCTGGATGAGCCTTCGATCGGCTTGCATCCTGCCAATGTCGACGGCTTGGTGGGTGTGATGCGCGACCTGGTGGGCGACGGCAACACCGTGGTTGTTGTTGACCACGATACGCGCGTACTGGCGGAAGCCGACTATCTGGTCGAGATGGGTCCCGTTGCCGGAGCAGGCGGCGGCAATGTGATCGCTGCTGGTAGGGTAGACGAGGTGGAGCAATCGCAGGGCAGCCGTATCGCGCCGTTTTTGCGCGCCGAGCCCAAGCGCTCGCGTCCGCAGGTGACTGACGAGGAAATGTTCGATCAGGGCCATATCCGCATGGCGACCGATACCATCCATACCGTCAAGCCGCTTGAAGTCGATATTCCACGCGGCCGTCTCGTCGCGGTTACGGGCGTTTCGGGTTCGGGCAAGACGACGTTGGTGCTCGAGACGCTCATCCCGGCGCTTAAGGCGCAGGCAGCTGGCGAGCGCCTGCCAAGCCATGTGCGCTGGGTCGACGCCGAGGGCATCGCACGCGCCAACCTGATTGACGCCACGCCCATCGGCGCCAATGTGCGCTCGACGGTAGCGACCTATGCCGACATCCATGATGAGTTGCGCCGCGCCTTCGCCCGTACGTCCGAGGCCAAGGCAGCCGGCTACAAGGCAGGTGCCTTTAGCTACAACACCGGTGCCTTGCGCTGCCCCACGTGCGATGGCACGGGCTCGATATCGCTCGACGTGCAGTTTTTACCCGATGTCGAAATCGTCTGCCCGGCATGTCGCGGCTCACGTTATGCAGACGCGGCTTCGCATATCCATCGCGAGGGCAAGGATGGCAGTCTGCTTACGTTGCCGCAGCTCATGGACATGAGTGTGGACGAGGCTCTCGACGCCACGGTGGGGCTCAAGAAAGTTCAGGTGCGCTTGCAGACCTTGCACGACTTGGGCTTGGGCTATCTCACGCTCGGTGAGCCCACGCCGGCGCTCTCGGGTGGCGAGGCACAACGCCTTAAGCTTGCGAGCGAGATGGGCCGCGTGCAGGACGATGCCGTGTTTGTGTTTGACGAGCCCACGATCGGCCTACATCCGCTCGATGTTCAGGTGTTGCTGAGTGTGTTCGACGGCCTTGTTGCCAAGGGCGCCACGGTTATCGTGATCGAACACGATCTCGACCTTATCCGTAACGCCGATTACGTGATCGACATGGGCCCGGGCGGTGGCGACGCCGGCGGGCAAATCGTCTGCGCTGGCACGCCGGGCGACATCGCGGCCTGCTCCGCAAGTATCACCGGCCGCTACCTATAACCGAATGTGACAAAGGGGCTGTCCCTTTGTCACATTCCGGCAAAGACTGTCGGCATCACGGTTTTCTGTTTCGGTTAATTCTGGTTAAAAGCAGTTAATTACAGTTAAAAACGAGCGCGTTGTCGGCACGGCGCTTGAATAGCTTGTGCCTGAGGGCCAAAATGACCTTAGCCCATTCGCAAAATTTGCACGCCCTATAGTGAGTGGGCTCTCGTTTGAGCCGATGCTGCCAGGAGGCGGCCGATAGGGGCATTATGGACAATCGAATCTTTGGGTATGCGCGCGTCTCATCTGCGGATCAGAACTTGGACCGCCAGTTAGACGCATTGGTGGAGTGGGTATGATGAATTGGACACCTAGTTAAGAGCGAAAGGTGTTCAAGATGACCCAAAGAAGAAAGCGATACGACAGGCAGTTCAAGGTCTCGGCGGCAAAGGTGGTCCTGTCCGGGGAAATGACGGTCAAAGG
>DBFOPP010000006.1:0-6265 GCA_048428865.1 Collinsella sp. | reverse complement strand
GCCTTGTTTTGAGAAGTGGGCTCCGCGAACTTCTCAAAACAAGGCAGGCACCCCGGCCCTCGTCCGTGAACTCTTCCGCTGGGCGAGCTATAGACGCCGCGCACCGATAGGGTAAGGCGGCGGCTTGAAATTGGTGCTATATTCAGGTTGAGTTATTTAATGCTAGTACGGGAGGCTGATATGGGGCTGTTCAAGAAGAAAAACCCGCAGGATGCCTTTGATCCCGATGTGTTTACCATCACGGATACGATTTTGGACCCGCCGCGGTTTACGTTTTTGCCGGCTATCTACCAGGATGCCACGCATCGCAAATGGGCCGTACATCAGCGCGGCGGCGAGCCGAAGATTTTTGACTATGCGGACGTGCTGCAGTGCGAAGTGGCCGAGGCGGGCGATCCGGAGGCCGAGGAAGTGGCTTCAAAACAGGAATTTGCCCAGCGTATCCTGGCAAATCCTGCCAAGGCAGCAAAAATAAATGCTGCCAAGCGTAATATGTGTCTTGGTATGGGCGTTGTTGTGGCGGTTCAGACGGGAAAAGACGAGGTTTCCAAATTAGAGATTCCCGTTATGACCGACGAAGTCAAACGCGATTCAAGCCTATATAAGTCGTATCGGAATGTCGCCGAGAAGATCAAGGCCGAATTTGATGCCATGGGAGGGCTGGCCTAATTTTGGCGGCATACGTTTCTGAATGAGGAGTCTGTGCAATGGCAGGCGAATCTTATGCAATTCCCCCCAAAGATCGTGCTGTTGAGGGAATTCTTTGGTATATCCAGCACCATCAGCTTGCCAGCGGCGATTGCCTGCCGGCCGAGCGCGTGCTGTGCGAAGAGATTGGCGTTTCGCGTACGGCGTTGCGCGCTGGTATCACGCAGCTCATCTCGTGTGGAACGCTCGAGAGCCGTCGCGGATCGGGTACGTATGTGTGTCCTCCCAAGCCGTTGAACATCTTCCAGGAAACGTATAACTTTTCCGATGCTGTGCGGACTGCCGGCCTGCACCCCTCTTCTCGTCTGGTTTCCATCGGGACCATCGAGGCGGATGAGGCGCTTGCCGGCAAGCTTGGGGTGGCTGTAGGCGCTCCTTTGCTCCGCATGCAGCGCGTTCGACTTATCGAGGGCGAGCCGGCGTCAATCGAGACCGCTCACGTTAACCTGTCCCTGTGCCCATCGCTTTCCGAGCACGATTTTGAGTGTGAGAGCCTTTACGATGTCTTGCTCAAAGAAGGTGGCGTGCGTGTTGAGCATGGACGTGAGCATATCTCCATCTCGCGTTTGAACGTCGAAGAGGCCGAGCTGCTCCAGCAAGAAGAGGGAACGCCGGTGTTCTATGAGAGCACGATCGAATTTGATAAGGACATGCGTTTTGTGGAGCATTGCAAATCGGTGATTTTGCCCACAAAGTTCCGCTTTGCCGATAACGGTGAAAAGAACGGCATGAGGAGCGTGGCAGGTGAACAATGGCTGAAACAGTAGATGCCACCCCGGTTTATATGCGCATACGACGTCGCATTGAAGAGCGTATCGAACGCGGTATATATCCCACGGGTTCCATGATTCCGTCCGAAAAAGACCTCGCCGAGGAATTTGGTACGACACGCTTGACCATCCGGAGTGCTGTCGATGAGTTGGTTCGGCGCGGGCAGATTCGTCGCGTCCGCGGAAAGGGCGCGTTTGTGGCACAGAAAGTGCCCGTTGCCCACGAGCGAACAGGAGGCTTTCGCGAGTCGGTTCGTGCTTCGGGCGGCGAGCCGTCCGTCCGCATCCTCGCGCGTTCCAAGCGTTATGCGGGCCCTTATTATGCCAACCTGTTTGGCATTGCCGAGGACGATTTGCTGTATTCGATTCGTCGTTTGAACTGCGTCAACGGCGATCCCGTATCGATTGAGATGGCGTTCATCCCGTGCCTGCTGTTTCCCACAATCGAAAATATTGACGTGTCGGTCTTCAGTTTGTACGAGACCTATGAGATGCTGGGCCGAAAGCCGGTCATGGCGCAGGAGAAGCTCGATATCGAGGCGGTGGGTGCACGCGACGCGGGCTTGCTTGGCTTGGAACAAGGGGATCTTGTTTTGCTTTTGGAATGCGTGAGCTATGACGCGAGCGGTCAGGCTATCGAGTATGTAAAGTCCTTCAATCGTGGCGATGCGGGCGGCTACACCTATACGTACTAGCTGGGGCTTTGCATCACGCGCGGTAACAGCCGGTCTGTTTGGGCAATTTGACCGACTGTATATACAACCTTACATGGCTCAAAATCGACCGTTCGCCGATGGGGATAAATTAATCGACAAAGAGGTATCAAAAAGCTGTAACCTGTAATCGTGATTGGTATCAAATACTAATGATTTGTTACGAGGTGAGACGATGAAGATGCTCGATTACGTTCAGTTTGCCCATGTGCGTATGGGAGAGAACCTCGAGCGTTCGTCTGAGCTGGTAGCGCAGCTCGTTGATATTTTCCAGTCCGGTTCTTTTGACGCGCTACGCATCGTTGCTTCGGGTTCGTCGCGCCATGCCGCCGATTGCGCCCGCGATTACCTGCAAGATGCGCTGCAGATGCAGGTGTCCGTTGTGACGCCCGAGGCCCTCGTCGATTTTGAACACACCTATCCACAGCATGCGCTCAACATCGCCGTCTCGCAGAGCGGCTATTCGACCAATACGATTGCGGCGCTCGATTACATGCGTGCACACGATATGGCTGCAGTTGCGCTCACGGCAAACGTCGAGGCACCCATCAAGGAACACGCCGACATCGTTCTTGACTACGGTGTGGGTGTCGAGTCGGTGGACTTTGTGACTCTGGGCGTCGAGGTTCTCGTTGAGTACCTGGTGCTCTTTGGTATTTACGGCGGTCAGGCGCGCGGAACGATTGACGCCAAGGGCGTTGCTCAGCGTCTTGATGACCTGCGCGAGGCTATCCAGGCTAATGCCGTGATGTGCAAGACCGCCGAGGCATATGTCCAAGACCACATGCTCGAGCTTTCTGAGCACACGCCCGCTATGGTCGTCGGCAACGGCCCCAACTACGGTGTTGCCGAGGAGGCGGCGCTCAAACTGAGCGAGACCATCAAGATTCCTGCCATGCATCACGAGGGCGAGGAGTTCGTCCACGGTCCCGAGATGCAGATTGTTCCGGGCTACCTGGTGTTTATTGTCGACGATCCGCAGGGGTCGGAGCGTCTTGCGAATATCGCCGATGCGCTATCGAACGTTACGGCAAAAACGGTGCTGCTCACGGCCCATCCCAAGGGTAGGGCTCACGAGGTTGTGGTGCCTCAGGTGGCTCCGCTGCTCAGCGCAATTCCCAATCTTGTGTTCTTCCAGACGATTGCGGCAATGATCGCCGAGCGTCTGAAGTCATGGGACGTGCACCCGTATCTTGATGCCGTCTCCAAGCAAATGGAGGTCAAGGCAGAGGGCTACGAAGAGTCAGTCAATGCGCTTAAGGCCAAAGCGGCCGAGTGTTACGGAATGTAAGCGGGTTTTGATGCCCGTTGGCATGGGGGATGTGGAAACAACCCCAGAAAGGAGAGACAAATGAAGGAAACCGAGAAGATCGAGATCATGCATTTCGACCAGGAGGGCTATCTCGAGGACGGTAAGGCGCTCTACGAGACCGGCAAGAAGATGACCGCGCTCGCCGACAAGGTCGCCGACGAGGGCTACGACGCCGTGTTCCTGATGGGCGTCGGCGGCACCTGGGACGAGCTCATGCAGCTCGAGTACCTCATGAACAAGTTCGGCGACCGCGACCTCGAGGTCTACCTGATCCACGCCGCCGAGTGGAACGCCATGGGCCACAAGCGCATGACCGAGAAGTCCGTCGTGCTCACCGCCTCCGAGTCCGGCACCACCCCCGAGGTCCTCGAGGCCGTCAAGAAGATGAAGGACATGGGCGTGCGCGTCTACGCCATGACCAAGCCCGAGGGCCCCATCGGCCAGGCTGTGGGTGCCGAGAACTGCGTCGCCATGGCTTCTGACCATGGTTCGGGCGGCTGCGAGAAGGGCTACTACCTCGCCGACTGCTTCGGCCTGCGCCTGCTCAACCGCCGTGGCTGCTTCCCCAAGTTTGATCTGTTTATCGAGCAGACCAAGGACATCTGGAAGGACATGCTCGACATCCGCAAGCGCTTCGAGCCGCGCGCCGAGGAGCTCGCCAAGAAGTACGCCCTGGCCCCCTACACCATGTTCATCGGCTCCGGCGCCCTGTGGGGCGAGACGATCCTGTTCTCGATGTGCATCCTGGAGGAGATGCAGTGGAAGCGCACCCGCTACATCACCTCGGCCGACTTCTTCCACGGCACGCTCGAGCTCGTGGAGCCCGGCGTCCCCGTGTTCCTGTTCATGGGCGAGGACGAGAACCGCAAGCTCGACGAGCGCGTCCGCGCCTTCCTGACCCGCGGCGTGACCGGCGACACCGACATCAACAACATCGACACCGCCGAGTTCGCGATCCCCGGCCTTGACGACGAGTTCCGCGTCATCGTCTCCCCGTGGATTTTGACGGTGCTTGTGACCGACCGCCTGGCTCGCTACTACGAGACGGTCACCAAGCACAACCTCAAGTATCGTCGTTACTATCACCAGTTCGACTACTAAAGAAAACGGGTGCGGGAACGTGCCGGGCTATTGAGAGGAACACAGAATGAGACAGTACATCATCGCCAGCCATGCGCACTTCGCTACCGGCATCAAGGAGAGCGTCGAACTGCTCTCGGGCGCTCGCGACAACGTCCACGATCTTTCGATGTTCGTCGATGGCCGCATGGACGTGGCCGAGGAGGCCCAAAAACTGCTGGCAGGCATGTCTGCTGACGATGATGTCGTTGTCTGCACCGACCTCTTTGGCGGCAGCGTCAACAACGAGTTCACCAAGATCGTCCAGACGCGTCCCCGCACGTACCTCGTTACCAACATGAACCTTCCTCTCCTCATCCAGCTGCTGTTCTCTGACGAGTCGGCGCCGGTTGAGGAGACGATTCGCGCCATCGTCGCTGCGGACGATACGCGCGTGAAGTTTGTCAACGATCTTTTGGTCGATGACGACGAGGAAGAAGAGTTCTAATCCGCAGCACCTACTGACACGCCGTAAGACGGCACAAGACCTTTGGGGGGTCACATTATGATTCAGCTACTTCGCGTTGACCATCGCCTGCTTCATGGCCAGGTCGCAGTTTCCTGGGTTCAGGTCCTTGGCTCCAACTGCATCTTCTGCGTGGGCGATAAGGTCGCTAACGACCCGGTGTGGAAGACGACGCTTAAGATGGGCAAGCCTGCCGGCTGCAAGCTCGTCATCAAAGATATGGAGCATGCAATCGAAGCCATCAACTCGGGCGTGACCGACAAGTACAAGATGATCATCTGTGTCGCCACTATTGCTGAGGCAAAGCAGCTTGTTGAGGGCTGCCCGCAGATCAAGTCGGTCAACCTGGGCAACACCAAGCCCAAGGACGAGAAGCGTCCCGATGCTCGTCAGGTCTCTCGTCAGATCTTCCTGACCGCGGCCGAGGAAGCCGATGTGCGCGAGATGCTGGATCGTGGCGTTGAGGTCGAGATTCGACCCCTGGCCGATGACCCCAAGGTTGACTGCGCCAGCGTGCTCTAGGCGTTCAATTTCGAAGAGTCTGAGCTCTTCGTAGTGTCCTATTAGGAAAGGGGGATATATGCTTACCCAAGCAATCCTCATCGGACTTATCGCCGCATTTGGTAAGTTCGACTTCCAGCTCGGTACGCTCTATGCGTTCCGCCCCATTGTCCTGTGCCCGCTCGTGGGCCTGGTGCTGGGGGACCTGCAGTCCGGCCTCGCGATCGGCGCCAGCCTGGAGCTTCTGTTCATGGGCTCGATCTCCATCGGCGCCTACGTGCCGCCTGATGAGACGATCGGCGGCGTGCTCGCCTGCGCCTTCGCTATCCAGCTGGGCCAGAGCACCGAGGCAGCCATCGCGCTCGCTATGCCCATCGCCACGCTGTGCCTTGCCATCAAGAACATCCTCAACGCCGCCCTGCCGATTCTGGTTGACCGCGCTGATGTCTTCTCCGGCCAGGGCAACCTTAAGGGTGTCTATGCGATGCACTTCCTGATCGGTTTGACCGCTATCATCATGGCGTTCCTGCTGTGCTCGCTGTCGTTCTATCTGGGTGCTGACGCCATCCAGGGCATGCTCGACTTCATCCCGCCCTTTGTCCTTGCTGGCTTTGGCGTTGCAGCCAACATCCTGCCTGCCATGGGCTTCGCCATGCTCGGCCGCCTGGTGCTCACC
>DBFOPP010000005.1:0-16013 GCA_048428865.1 Collinsella sp. | reverse complement strand
GCAGGTCATCAAGCCCGCACCCGAGACGAGCGCCCGTCGCGATAAGCCCGCCGGCAAGACCAAGGCCATCGAGCGCCATCGCCCCGGCCGCGTGCGCATGGGCCTGGGTCTGATCGGCCTGGGTCTTAAGACGCTCATTACAGGCAAGACGAAATAGTCGTTTGTAAAAGCGCCCCGTATTTGAGGAATGCCCCAGATACGGGGCGCTTTTCCCTGCTACCATGGTTGCGAACAAAACCGCGAATGGCAGGCAGGAATATGAAGCTCACCATAGAATCGATGACGTACGGCACCGACGGTCTGGCACATGCCGACAACGGCAAGGCCGTCTTTGTGCAGGGCGCCGTGGCAGGCGACACCGTCGAAGCCGAGGTCGTGCAGGACGGCAAGTCGTTTATGCGCGCCCGCACGACCGAGATTCTGGAGCCGAGCCCCGATCGCATTCAGCCCCCCTGCCCCTTCGTGGGCATCTGCGGTGGTTGTTCGTGGGGCAATCTCTCACGCACGGCACAGCTCGCCGCCAAGGAGCAAAACCTGCGCTCCACGCTCGAGCGCATCGGCAAGTTCGCTCCTGAGCAGGTCGATGAGTTGGTACAGCCCATCTGCCACACCAAGGACGACTGGGGCTACCGCAATAAAATCGAGCTCGAACCGACCGTCGTCAACGGTCGCGTGCGCCTTGGCATGCACGGTGTCGACCCCAGCAAAATCGTGACCGTCGATATGTGTCCGCTGTTCGATAAGCGCTTCCCGAAGGCACTCAAATCGGTCGTCGGCGCACTTAACTATCTAAGCGGCAGCCATGACTTGGGGCTCGAACGCGTGGGCATTCGCGCATCGCGCCGCACCAAGGCACTCGAGGTCGCACTCTGGACGCCGACAGGCTCTTTTCCGCGCTCGCAGGTCTCCCGCGTGCTGGCGGACGCCGCTCATCCCACGAGCGTCGTGCGCGTGATGAGCAAGGGCGAAAAGAAGGCCCGCCGTGTCTCCAAGGTCGAAATGCTCGCCGGAGAGGGCTCATGGACCGAGAATATCGCCGAGGGTCAGATGCGCTTGTCTGCCCCGTCTTTTTTCCAGGTCAACACCAAGGGCGCCGAGATTTTGATCGAGCTCGTTATGGAGGCGCTCGATCCGCAGGAAGACGAGCTTGCCGTGGACCTGTACTGCGGTGCCGGCACCTTTACCTTGCCGCTCGCCCGCCGCTGCGACTTTGTCGCCGCCGTCGAGGCCTACGGCCCGGCCGTGCGCGACCTGCGTCGCAACCTGGAGATCAACAAGCTCGATAACGTCGACGTCATCGGCGGCGATGCCGTGCGCGAGTTCCCCGACCAGGACGCCGATGTCCTGGTGGTCGACCCACCACGCGCGGGCTTGGCGCCCGAGGCCATCGACCTCATCGCCAGCACGAGTGCGCGCGATGTCGCCTATGTGAGCTGCGACCCTGCCACCCTGGCGCGCGATCTCAAGCGCTTTGTCGAGGAAGGCACCTTCTCCCCCGTCAAGATCACACCGGTCGATCTGTTCCCGCAAACCTTCCACTGCGAAACCGTCGTCCACCTCAAGCGCAACTAGACTGTTTGCCCAAGGCCACGCCCGATGATTTTTCTGGGACGGGGATTAAATAATCAATTTGCACCGAATGATTATTTAATCCCCGTCCCGAAATTGAACCGCCCCCTCATTTCTTGAACATTAAAAATGGGGGCTTCTTTATGGACGGGAGAGTCAGGCACGACGCCACGCTGAGGACTCTTGCAGCAGAGCTTTGCGACAGGGGGTACGGGCGCGCCGAAGGGTGCCCGTACCCGGCCGGGGCCGGCGGCGTGCGAGAGCAAGCTCATGCGACGGAGCTGCTGCCGGGGCGCCTGAAGGACGAATTCTACAGGAACCGGACGTGGCGGAGCTTCGAGGAGTTCAAGCGGGACCTCGAAGCCTATACCGTTCACTGGAACAAGAGGAGGAGGCGGGCTAAGCAAAAGGGGCTGACCCCGGAGGAGTTCCGGAATCAGTCCCCATGTGCGGCATAGGCCGCTAATTGACCCGTCCAAGTATCGGGGCGCAGTTCATTTCAGCGCCGCCCGAGAAAGCTAAACGCCTTCTGGCAGGTTGTCCCGGGCCGAGGGCGGCCACCTTGATCGCCCTCGGCCCTCACCCACCTCAACTGCTCCTCAATTACATGGAGCTGGTCGAGAAGAGGCGCAAGCTAGCGGGCGCCTTCCTCTTCGTCGTTGGGCCGGTAGGTGATGAACTCGATAACAAAGGCCAGGACGGCAGAGACGAGCGAGGCGATGATCGCGAAGATCATGTGAGAGATCCCGGCGCCACCAGGGGTCCCGTCGATGAAGTTGAGCAGGTTGAAGACGCCGAGGCCGCCCGAGATGTACATGAGGGCGCCCGTCATTCCCACGATGGCGCCGCCAACGGCGGAACTCAGGCATGCCACGACGAATGCGCGCTTGTTGGGCAGGGCGATGCCGTAGATGCCCGGCTCGGTGACGCCGAAGAAGAAGGCGGAGATCATCGCGGGAAGGGCGATGCCGCGGAAGCGCTCGTCCTTGTTTCTGAGGTACATGGCAAAGATGACCGCTCCGAGCGCGAACCCGTGGCCGATGGTGGCGGCGAGCACGCTGTCGTGGCCGAGGGTGTTTAGGTTCATGATGGAGATGGGGATGAGGCTCCAGTGGAAGCCAAAGATGACGAGGCACATCCACAGTCCGCCGACCAGGGCGCTGCCCAGGACGGAACCAACCACGGGAAGCTGGAAGATGAACGAGAACGCCGCGCTCAGCAGGTTGGTGATGAGGGTTGCCACCGGGCCGATGACGAGGTAGCCCAAGACGATGGAGACCGTCATCGTGGCGAGCGGTACGAGGAACATCTTGAGCGCAGTCGGCATCCAACTCTTGAGCCAGCGCTCAAGGATAGAGCCGAACCACACCATGAGAAGGACGGGGATCACCGAGCTCACGTAGCCGGACACGGGCATGATGATGGGGACCCCGAGGGCGGTGGCGTACCACGAGAACGTGCCGGCCACGCCGAGGTCGATGCTGCCGAGCGCCTCGCCCGAGGTCAGGGCGACCATCGTCGGGTAGAGGAGCGCCACGCCGATTGCCACGCCAGTGAACTCGTTCATGCGGAACTTGCGCGCGGCACTGAACGCCAGGGCGACGGGAAGGAAGTAGAAGAAGCCGTCAGCCACGGTGTAGAGCAGCGTGTAGAGGCCGTCGTTTGCAAAGGCCGGGACGAAGTAGGTGATGAGGGCAAGCAGTCCCTTCATGATGCCTGCGGCGGCAAGCGGTCCCAGGATGGGCTGGAAGATGCCAGAGATGAGGTCGATGATGACGGAGGCAACGGTCTTATCGCCCTGGGGCTCGTCGTCGGCGCTTGCGCCGCCCGAGAAGTTGCCGGCCTCCATGACCGCGTCGTAGACGTCTTCGACGATGTTACCCACGACCACCTGGTACTGGCCGTTGGCCTGGATGACCTGGATGACGCCCTTGAGGGTCTCAATCTTGGCCGTGTTGGCGCGGGACTCGTCCTTGAGCTTGAAGCGCACGCGCGTGATGCAGTGCGCGACGCTGGCGACGTTCTCGGCGCCGCCTACGTTCTCGAGTATGGATCTGGCCAGGTCGTCGTATTTTTCTGCCATTATTATCTCCTTAGTGATATTGCCCGGGCGGCTAGCCCAGGTCGCCTCCGTTGGTGGCGATGGCCTGTTGATACCAGTAGAAGCTCTTCTTGCGCCTGCGCTCGAGCGTGCCGTTGCCCAGGTTGTCGCGGTCCACGTAGATGAAGCCGTAGCGCTTCTCCATCTCGCCGGAGCCCGCGCTCACGAGGTCGATCGGCCCCCAGGTGGTGTAGCCGAGCATCTCGACGCCGTCCTGCTCGATGGCGTCGCGCATGGCCTCGATGTGCTCGCGCAGGTAGGCGATGCGGTAGTCGTCCTCGATCGTGCCGTCGGGAAGCACCTCGTCATAGGCGCCGAGGCCGTTCTCCACCACAAAGAGCGGCTTCTGGTAGCGGTCCCAGAGGTCGTTGATCGTGATGCGGAATCCCAGCGGGTCGATGACCCAGCCCCAGTCGCTCGTGCGCACGTAGGGGTTCTCCACGCCGGCGAAGGCGTTGCCCTCGGCGACGCCGCCCACGGAGTCGGGGTCGCCCGCGGTGCAGCGCGAGGAGTAGTAGCTAAACGAGATGAAGTCGACGGTGTTCTCCGCAAGGATGCGCTCGTCCTCGGCGGTCATGCCCACGTCGATGCCCTCGCGCTCGAGCATCTTGAGCGCGTAGCCGGGGTAGCGACCGCGCGCCTGCACGTCCACGAAGAAGAGGTCCTCCTGGTTCTTGACCTGCGCCGCGCGAACGTCCTCGGGACGACAGGAGTAGGGGTAGTAGCTTCCCGCGGCGAGCATGCAGCCCACCCTGTTCTCCGGATCGACCTCGTGGGCGATCTTGGTGGCCCAGGCGCTCGCCACGAGCTCGTTGTGCGCGGCGCGGTACTCGGCCTCGCGGGCATTCTCCCCGGGCTCGAGGACGATGCCGGCACCCATGAAGGGACGGTGCAAGATCATGTTCATCTCGTTGAACGTGATCCACCAGCGCACGAGGCCGCGGTAGCGGTTGAAGAGCACCGTCACAAGCCGCTTGTAGAGCTCGATAAGGGTGCGGTTTCGCCAGGCGCCGTACTTCTTGACGAGGTGGATGGGGCAGTCGAAGTGCGTGATGGTCACGAGGGGCTCGATCCCGTGCTCGCGGCAGCAGCGGAACACGTCCTCGTAGAAGGCGAGCCCGGCCTCGTTGGGCTCCTCCTCGTCGCCATTGGGAAAGATGCGGCTCCAGGCGATGGAGAGGCGAAAGACCTTAAAGCCCATCTCCGCGAAGAGGGCTATGTCCTCGCGGTAGTGGTGGTAGAAGTCGATGCCCGTCTGGGCCGGGTAGTAGTACCCGGGCTCAAAGTCGAGCATGCGCCTCAGGCCGCGGCTTACGTCGTTGCGCTCCGGCCCGTGTGGGATGACGTCGACGTTGGCAAGGCCGCGGCCGCCCTCGTCATAACCTCCCTCGCATTGGTTGGCGGCGGTGGCTCCTCCCCAAAGGAACCCTTTTGGAAATGGCATGGTGCCTCCTTCTCTCTGGCGCCCCCATCTCTGCGGGGGACGCTTTATAACGTCCTTGCGGCCTCGCGCGCCGGGCCCGTGGCCCTTTCCCTGATGCGCGCGGGCCGCCTGTGAAGGGGTGACTAGCTGACGGCTTGTCCTGCGGCGGCGCGACGTGCCTCCCGGCCTCCAAGCAGGGAGGGGACTTGTGCCAGGCACACGCCGGCGAGGATGATGGCGACGCCCAGCCACTCGACGACGCCGAGCGGCTCGCCGAGGACGATCATGGCGATGAACAGGCCGGCGGGGAGTTCCGCGGCGGCCATGACAGTGGAGAGGCCCGCGGGCAGGTGCGGAGAGCCCATGCCGAAGAGCAGGACCGGGCAGAGCATGCCAAAGAAGCCGGCGATGACGGCAAAGGGCAGGATGCCCTGGGCGAGGACGCCCGAGACGACGTAGTCCGGGCACACCGTGAGCGACATGACCACGGAACCCGCGCATACGATGACGCCACGCTGCTCGGACGAGCAGGGGGCCTCGACCTTGCCGGAGAGGGTGACAAAGAGGGAGCAAGACACGGCCGCCCCCAGCGCGCAGAGCAGGGCCACGGGGTCGTACCCGGTGATGCCGGTCTTGTAGACGCCGCTGGCGAACACCGTTCCGAAGACGATGACCAGGGCGGAGACCACTTGGAGGACCCTCGGCGGTCGGCGCGTCATGACGGTCTGCCACAGGAGTCCCAGCCACGTGAACTGGAAGAGGAGCGTGAGCGCCACCGGGGCGGGCAGCACGCTCATGGCGTAGCAGTAGAGGATTGAGGTGAGGCAGGTGAGGGCTCCCAGGCCCATGAGCTTAAGGGCGAGCTTCCAGCCCACGCGCTGCCAGCGGTGCCCGAGTGCGTGGCCCGCGAGTGTGGCGAGGGCGAAGAAGAGGCAGCCGAACCACGCCTGGCTCGCCACCACCTGCGCCGAGGTGAAGCCCGCGGCGTAGGCGAGCTTGTAGGTCGTGGCCATCGCGCCGTAACAGGCGCCGCCCGCAAAGACCTGGAGCGCCGCCTTGGCCTGTCCTGTGCCCGTGGCTCCCGCCTCGGCGGTCTGTTGTTTGATTGTGTTTGTTCCTGCCATTAGGCTCCCTTCCGTCTGCTGTCTTGCAGATGCACGTCTCGTGCGTCTGTTCCCTGCAGTCGGAAGGCGGGCTCGTGCGGTCTTCTGGCGGTGCATGTGGTACCTGCTGCCAAGACGAAAAAAGCCACGCAACCGACTGCTCGGTTGCGTGGCAAAAAGGTGGCTAGCGCCCAGAAAAGTCCACGCGTTTTTAGACTGGGACAAAGTACTACAACAGGTGAGATTCCGTCAAGAAAAAAACCGAGGAAAAAGTGAGCCTCTGCCCGCCGTACCTGTGGCGGTCGTTCCCCGAACGGGGCGGTGCTGTTGGGGACTGTCTCGCTCTGTAACAGTAAGACCCGGTTTTGGTCCGTAGATGTTACAGATTTAGACGTTTTGTCGGGGCAGTTTCCGTTTGTCTTGATCTGTAACAGTTAGGGGTCAAAAGTGGGTCTAGATGTTACAGATTGAGATTGTTGAGGATGGGTGAGGGTAGCTAATTCGGACGGGGCTATTTTAAACATTGGGAAATCGAGCATGGCAAGCGGAGGTCTTCGGGGTATAAGACGGCTAATTGTATGCCGCCTATGAAAGGAACCCTCATGCCCAGCGTTGCCGTTCTCGCCGCCGATGGCTTTGAAACTATTGAATGCTTGACCATGGTCGATGTTATGCGTCGCGGCGGCGTGCGTGCCACGCTCGTCTCGATCATGCCCACGCGCGAGGTCGTAAGCTCGCTGCAGATCCCCGTGACCTGCGATGCGCTCTTTGATGAGATCAACTTTGACGAGTACGACTGCGTCGTGCTGCCCGGCGGCCTGCCCGGTGCCACCAACCTGCGCGCAGATCAGCGCGTCTGCGACGTGGTCTGCGAGTTCGCCGCAACCAAGCACGTCGCCGCCATCTGCGCCGCCCCGTTTATCCTGGGCGAGCTCGACCTGCTCGAGGGGCGCCATGCCACGTGCTTCCCTGGCTTTGAGAAAAGCTTCCCCGAAGGCGCCTATACCGGCGAGAAGGTCACGCAAGACGGCAACATCATCACTGCCAGCGGCATGGCACAGTCCCTCCCCTTTGCATTGGAGCTGCTGCGCACGCTCGCCGGCGACAAGGCCGTCGAGAAGGTCGCCGAGGGCATCCAACTATGATTTTGGCTTCGCAATCGCCGCGCCGCATAGAGCTGATGCGCGAGGCAGGCTACAACATTCGCGTGATTCCCGCGGATATCGACGAAACGCCCTTTGATGGCGAGGCCCCGCTCACGCTTGTCGAGCGCTTGGCACGCGCCAAGGCGGCTGCCGTTGCTGCCGAGTATGCCGAGCCCAATGAGCTGACGGTCGCGGCCGACACCATCGTCACCTTTGACGGCAAGATTCTGGGCAAGCCGGCAACCGAGGACGAGGCGCGCACTATGCTCCGTGAGCTTTCGGGCCGCACGCACCAGGTCGCAACCGGCGTCTGCATCGTTAAGGCAGGCGATACGGCCGCCCCGCATGCCGCCGAAAGCCTGTCCTTTGTCGATGTGACCGACGTGACGTTCTACGAGCTCACCGACGAGCAGATCGAGCACTACGTCGCCTCGGGTGAGCCCATGGACAAGGCCGGCGCCTACGGCATTCAGGGCACAGGAGGACGCATGCTCGTGCACGATATTTCGGGCGACTTCTATAACGTGGTGGGCCTACCCATCGCCCGCGTCGCGCGCGCGATTCAAAAACTCTCGTAATTGCATCTGGCGCTGGGTATCCCCCGGCGCCTACAATTTTGGCGTACCGTACGGATCCCGACCGGGCACAAGGCGCGGCGGAAAACCGATAGGAGTTAAACATGGATACACTGCTCGAGGCCATTGACGTCTGCGATGTCGATGGCTTTTGCTATGGCAACTATACGGACGAGGAGGCCGGCACCGGTTGCACCGTAATCGTGGCACCCGAGGGCGCCACCGGCGGCGTTGACGTTCGCGGCGGTGCTCCAGCATCGCGCGAAACCGACCTGCTGCGACCCGAGAACACCGTCGACAAGGTCCACGCCGTCTGCCTTTCGGGTGGATCGGCCTTTGGCCTCGAGGCTGCAAGCGGCGTCGCTCGCGAGCTTGAGAGCCGCGGCATCGGCCTTCCCGTCGGCCCCACGCAGGTGCCTATCGTGTGCTCCAGCTGTATCTTCGACCTCGCCTTTGGTAACCCCACCGTGCGCCCCGACATTGAGGCCGGCATCGCCGCCGTGCGCGAAGCACTCGACCACACCCCCACCAAGCTCGAACAGGGCAACGTAGGCGCCGGCACGGGCGCTACCGTGGGTAAGCTCATGGGGCCTGCCACCTGCATGAAGGCCGGCCTTGGAGCTGCCGCCGTGGCACTCGGCCCCATCAAGGTGGGCGCCGTGGTCTCGGTCAACGCCTGCGGCAACGTTGTCGACCCCTTCACCGGCGAGTGGGTCGCCGGCATGCGCGCCGCAGCCGATAGCGACCAGATCGTCGACATGGAACTCGCAGCCTTTGCCGCCGCCGGATCCATGCAGATGCCGCTCGACCGCACCAACACCACCATCAGCTGCATCGTCACCAACGTGGAACTCACTAAGGCACAAGCCACCAAGGTCTCCCAGATGGCCGCAGACGCCTACGCACACGCCATCCGCCCCACACACACCACCAACGACGGCGACACCATCTACACCCTCGCCAGCGGCAAACTGGGCGCCCAGGCAAGCGCCGCCGTTCCCCTAGACCTGCTGGGCATGCTCGCCGTAAGGGCCCTGGAAACCGCCATCGTAAACGGAGCCAAAACCGCCAAAACCTCCCACGGAATCCCAGGTGCTGCGAAGTAATCTCACTCGACCGTCGGTCGGAGGCGGGCGGGCATTACGTTTGCTGCTCTACAGTCCTATGCAAGACGAAGGCCACATTAAGTGGCCTTCTTTGCATGCGGAACTCGCGACAAACGTAATGCCCGCCCGCCTCCGACCGACTACCAACTAATATTTTTTCAGCCCAGGCCCCTGTGTACCGCGCGTCGAAGATCTTCAAATTCAAATAACCTGACAATCGATTCTTATAGCAGAGGCCCCTTGGCCTTTAGTTTGATACAAGTTCCGCACGAGCCGGAAAGCACTTAATGTGCTTTCCGTGCGAGCAGGACTGTTCGCAGTAGCAAACTAAAGGCCAAGGGGCCCAGTCAACCTATCAGCAGCGATTACTCGGCAGCTAGTTGAATTTGAAGATCTTTGAGGCAAGACGGTATAGGCCGAGTGTGGTTTTGTCTCCGGCCCGTCCGCGCAGATTGGTGAAGAACCCGACCACGCCGTAGCGGGCACGACGATACATGCGCTCGTCATAGGCCTTCAAATCATTCCACAGCGTCTTTAGGCGCTCGTCGGCGCAATCTTCCTCGGAAAGCTTGGTAAGCACCGAGCAGATCGCCATCATCATGGTGAAGTAGCCCATCATGTACGAACGCAGGCGCGACGACCCAACATCGCTGTACAAGTGGTACGACTCCATCATGATACGCGTAACACGGAACTGCTGGTCCAGACGCTTGACCATCGTTGCCTCGTTGACGCTCTGGCCCTCGCGACCGATAAAGTAGCGGTAGAGGTCGATGTCGGCGTAGTACATGGTCTTGCAACGCGGCAGCGGCACGTAGGCGTAGATGTTGTCCACATAGAACGTGTGCGGCGGCATGGGAAGGTTGGACTCGCGCAGCACATCCGTGCGATAGCACAGGCTGTGCATGAGAAGGTTCTGGTCCAGGCGGAAATGACCGATCTGATCCCAGGAAAAGATCTTTTTGCGCGGCAGGGCAAATTTGTAGCCAATAGCGGTATGCGTGCCCTCGTAAACCTTCTCGTACACGTAGTTCGAGATAAACAGGTCAACGCGCTGGTCGCGCTCCTCAAAGCCACGCAGAATCGACAGCATGGTCGAAAGGGCAGCGCCGTCAAGCCAGTCGTCCGAGTCGACAACCTTGTAGTAGGTGCCCTGCGCCTCGCGCAGACCCGAAAGGACGGCAATACCGTGACCGCCATTCTCCTGGTGCACCGCGCGGATGATTCCAGGATAACGTGCCTCCCACTCATCGGCCTTATCGGCCGTCTCGTCCTTGGAGCCGTCGTCCACCACGATAATCTCGATATCGGTAGCGTAATTGCTCCCCTCCAAGATGGAGGTGATGCAATGGTCCATGTCCTTGGCGGCGTTATACGAGGGAATACCGAATGTTATGACTTTATGCATGGCAGGCGATAATCTCATCCGAAAGATCGAGGGCAGAATTGGTCACGGCGTCCATATCGTAGTAACGATACTCGGCCAGACGACCCACCGGGTGGAAGTTCGTCAGGTTCTGGACGCGCTCAAGATAGCGCTCATAGAGCTCACGGTTCTCGGGCTCAAGAATGGCGTAGTACGGCGTCTCGCCCGAGCCGGGCGTATAGGCCTTGGAGTACTCCTTCATGATGGTGGTCTTGCCGGGCAGGACCTGACCGGTCATGTTCTTGAACTCGGTGATGCGCGTGTAGTCCTCGCTCGTGGTGTAGTTGACAGTGCCCACGGGCTGGAACTGGTCCATATCGAGCGTCTCGAACTTCATATCGAGCGTGCGGTACGGCAACGCACCCAAGTCGAGGTTGAACAGCTCGTCGAGTGGACCGGTGTAGACGATCTCGCCACCATAGACCTTGCCGTCGATCTTGACGGTGGTGTCGTCGATTTCAAAGAGGTCACGGGCGTCCACGTCGCAGAACACGTCGATCAGGTCGTGGTCGAGCATGTGCTCAAAGAGCGCCGTGTAGCCCTCCTGCGGCATGCCCTGGAAGGGAGCTTGCGGGAAGTAGCGGTCATCATCGCCCACAAAGACGGGAACGCGGCCGGTGATCGAGGGGTCGATCTGATCGGGCGTCTGGCCCCACTGCTTCATGGTGTAATGTAAAAAGACGTTCTCGTAGACGTAATCGGCGACCTCGGCAAGATCCGGGTCGTTCTTCTTACGCAGCTCCATAATGGGCACCTTGACATCCTTGCCAAAGGTCTCCATGAGCTTCTGATACAGCTCCTCGCCGCGCTCGTCACCAAAGGCGAGCTTGAGACTCGCATGGTTGAAGGGCACGGGCATAAGGGTACCGTTGATGTTGGCGAGCACCTTGTGCTGATAATCCGTCCACTTGGTAAAGCGCGACAGGAAATTGTGCACGCGCTCGTTAAAGGTGTGATAGATATGCGGACCGTACTCGTGAATCAGGATTCCGGCCTCGTCAGTGCAGTCATAGGCATTGCCCGCAATGTGGCTACGGCGCTCCAAAACGGCAACACGATAGCCGATGGTCTCGGCAAGACGGCGGGCGCAAACGGCACCGGCATATCCAGCACCGACGACAATCATGTCGTACGCGCCGGCGTTAAAGCCTTCAGGCAGGCCTGAGGTAATCTGCATCGATACTCCTTGTCAAAAGCCACGGGCTCGTTAGCTGGGCTTTTCTCGAACATTCTTCGAGACATATTTATCAGAGCGATTATAGCGCTAATGCGTCCTATAATGAGCTTGCCACACAAGGAAAGCTCAAGCACCGCGGCGTACATAATTGAAAGGTAAACCCGCTAGCAGCGGGTTTATTCGTGAACAGCCGGGTGCCTGGAGCTTAGCGAAACGCTTGTAAGGAGTAACATGAGCGATTTCCTAAACCGTATGAAGTCTGCCGCCAAGGCCGACCTTAAGACGATCGTCCTGCCCGAGGGCGAGGATCCGCGCACTATCGTCGCGGCCACCAAAATCATCGAGGAGGGCCTGGCAAAGATCGTCATCCTGGGCAACCCCGACGAGATCAACGTTCCCGGCGCTACCGTCATCGACCCGCGCAATGCCGAGAAGCATGAGGAGTACGCGCAGAAGTTTGCCGAGCTCCGCGCCAAGAAGGGCGTTACCATCGAGCAGGCTCGCGCCCAGGTGATGGACGCCACCTACTTTGGCACCATGATGGTCAAGATGGGCGATGCCGACGGCCTGGTCTCCGGCGCCTGCCACTCCACCGCCGACACCCTGCGCCCCGCGCTTCAGATCCTCAAGACCGCCCCGGGCACCAAGCTGGTCTCGGCCTTCTTCGTGATGTGCACCGACACCCCGCAGTTCGGCACTGACGGCACGCTGATCTTCGCCGACTGCGGCCTCAACATCAACCCGTCCTCCGACGAGCTCTCCGAGATCGCCATCGCCTCCGCTCACTCCTGGTCCACCTTCATGGGCAACGTTGAGCCGCACGTGGCCATGCTCTCCTACTCCACCATGGGCTCCGCTGGCGGCGAGGTCGCCAAGAAGGTCCAGGAGGCTGTGAAGTTCTGCAAGGAGAAGGCTCCCGAGCTCGCCATCGACGGCGACCTGCAGCTCGATGCCGCTATTGTCCCCACCGTCGCCCAGCTCAAGGCTCCCGGCTCCTCCGTTGCCGGCAAGGCCAACGTGCTCGTGTTCCCCGACCTCGAGGCCGGCAACATCGGCTACAAGCTGGTCCAGCGCTTCGCCGGCGCCGACGCCTACGGCCCCATCCTGCAGGGCATCGCCAAGCCGGTCAACGATCTGTCGCGCGGCTGCTCTGCTGACGACATCGTGGGTGTCGTGGCCATCACCGCCGTCCAGGCTCAGATGGCTGAGTAGCGGACATATCCCCTCGGGACAGGAATTTCCACCTGCTAGCAAAAAGGCCTCCGGAGCTGTTGCTCTGGAGGCCTTTCGTTTACTTGCAAATGCGCGCGTTAGTTGTTCTTGGTCAGGCGCTCGACGTCGTGGGCGATCATGTATTCCTCGTCGGTGGGGATGACCATAACCGTGACGGAAGAGCCGGCGGCGCTGATGACCTGTGGGCCGTTGCCCACGGCCTCGCGGTTCTTGTTGTTGTCGATGCGCACGCCCAGCCACTCAAAGCAGTCGCAGAAGGCCTTGCGGATCGACCAGTCGTTCTCGCCGATGCCGGCGGTAAAGGTAATGGTGTCCACGCCCGCCATGGAAGCGATCATGGAACCGGCCTGCTGCATGGCCTTATAGGCGAACATATCGAAGGCGAGCAGGCAGCGCTCGTCGCCCTCGGAGGCGCGCGTGCGGATGTCGCGGGCGTCGTTGGAGATGCCCGAGATGGCAAGCAGACCAGACTGCTTGTTCATCATGTCATCGACTTCCTGGTAGCTGTAGCCGCCCTCGCGCTGCAGGTAGCACACGGTGGCCGGGTCGATGGAACCACAACGGGTGCCCATCATCAGGCCGTCAAGCGGCGTGAGGCCCATCGTGGTATCGCGGCACACGCCGTCCTCAATGGCGGCAAGCGAAGCACCGTTGCCCAGATGGCACGAAAGCAGACGGTGGCAGCGCGAGCCCAGAATCTCCTTGGCCATCATCCACTCGTAGCGGTGGCTCGTACCGTGTGCGCCGTACTTGCGCACGTGGTACTTGTCGCACACGTCCTTGGGCAGCGCGTAGGTGTAGGCGACCTCGGGCATGGTCATGTGGAACGAGGTGTCGAAGACGGCCACGTTGGGCAGCTCAGGATACTTCTCGCGGCAATATTCGATTGCCGCGGCCTCGCCGTAATTGTGCAGCGGAGCGAGCGGGGCCACCTCAAGGATCTTAGCCATGACCTCATCGTCGACGACCGCGGAATCATCGAAGTGCCAGCCGCCCTGAACGATACGATGGCCAATGCCATCAATCGTAAAGTCGGTCTTCTCGAGCTCCTCGAGCACGCGAGCGATAGCAGAGCGATGATCGGGGAAAGGGACCTCCTCGGTCTGCTTGGCGCCACCGTTCTCGGAGTGGCCAAAGATGCCCATGTCCGAACCGATACGTTCGCAGTTGCCCTTGGCGAAAACCTCGCGGGTATCGGTATCCAAAAGCTGATATTTAAGGCTTGAGCTGCCGGCGTTGACAACAAGTACGTTCATGAGACTCCTTTGCAGTGCAATGCGGTCGACGCAGACCCCTTAAGGCGGCCGCATGTTAATAAGAAGTTATCACAACTTAATAAATAACTATCAGGCATATCGCCCAACGAGCGCAAAAGAGGGGCTGAACGGCACTTGGTCGTCCAGCCCCTCCCCTCTTGCAATTACTTGCCGTTGACGATGCGCTCGACGTCGGAAGCGATCATGAACTCCTCGTCCGTGGGGATGACAAAGATCTTGACCTTGGAATCCTTGGCAGACAGGCACCAAGCGCCGTCGCCACGCAGGGCGTTACGGGCATGGTCCATCTTGACGCCCATAAAGGCCAGACGGTCGGCAACGCCGGCGCGAACGGCCGGAGCGTGCTCACCGATGCCGGCGGTGAAGACCAGCGTGTCCATGCCGCACATGGAAGTGGCCATCTCGGCAGCCTTGGCGGCAATCTTGTAGACGAACATGTCGAAGGCGAGCTGAGCCTCGGGGTCGCCAGCGGCGGCGAGCTCCTCGACGTTGCGGCAGTCGTTGGTCTTGCCACCGGTCACAGCCAAAAGACCGGACTTCTTGTTCATCATCTCGTCGACCTCGTCGAAGGTGTAGCCACCCTCGCGCTGCAGGTAGCACACGGTAGCCGGGTCAATGGAGCCGCAGCGGGTGCCCATCATGACGCCGTCGAGCGGGGTGAGGCCCATGGTGGTATCCATGCACTTGCCGTCCTCGATGGCGCACAGGGAAGCGCCGGAGCCGATATGGCATACGACGACCTTGCGGGCCTCGCCGTTGGTCATCTCTGCGACCTTCTTGGAGATGTAACGGTAGCTGGTGCCGTGGGCGCCGTACTTACGGATGTGCAGTTTGTCGCAGACGTCCTTGGGCAGGGCGTAAGTCTTGGCGACCTCGGGCATGTTGAAGTGGAAAGCGGTGTCGTAGACCGTGACGTTGGGCAGATCGGGATACTGCTCGAGGCAGTACTCGATAACGTTGGCCTCGGGGTTGTTGTGCAGCGGGGCGAGCGGAGCGACCTCGCGGATCTTGGCGAGGACGTCCTCGTCGACGAGGGAGGAATCGCCGAAGTACCAACCGCCCTGAACGATACGGTGGCCAATGCCCTCGATCTTGACGCCGTTGGCCTCGAGGTCCTTCAGAACGACCTCGATGGCGACCTTGTGGTCGGGGAACTCGATGTTCTCGGTCACCTTCTTGGAACCGTTGGCAGCGTGGGTGAAGGTACCGCCGGTAAAGCAGACGCGCTCGCAGGAGCCCTTTGCGGACACCTTGTGGGACTTGGTATCGATGACCTGATACTTAAGCGTCGAAGATCCTGCGTTGACGACCAGAACGTTCATGTGTCTCCCTACTAACAGGCGGTGTGGCGCCGCCAGGTTACATACGTTTCAATAATAAACCCAAACGCCCTCGCGCTCGGGTTTATTGCGTTGATATATAAGTTATCGGTGCTTGAGCTTCCGTTTCATTGCAAGGAAAAAGCGCCCTCAGATGAGGTTCTCGCCCAGGTTCTTGCCGCCGAGGACGTGCATGTGGAAGTGCATGACGGTCTGGCCGGCATTGACGCCCTTGTTGGAGATGACGCGGAAACCGTCCTCCAGGCCCTTGGCCTTAGCGACCTCCTGGATGGCGTGGGCCATGGCGCCCATGGTCTCGGCAGGCACGTTGTCGGCGATGTCGCTGTAGTGCTTCTTGGGGATTACGAGCGTGTGGACCGGCGCCTGGGGGTTGAGGTCGTCGAAGGCGATGACCTGATCGTCCTCATAGACAACGGTCGAAGGGATCTCGTGGTTGGCAATTTTGCAGAAGATGCAATCGCACATGGTTGGTTCCTTTCTCACAGACCAAGGCAATTATATTTGGTCGGGATGGTTAGAACGAGAGGTTGTCGTCCGT
>DBFOPP010000004.1:0-36356 GCA_048428865.1 Collinsella sp. | reverse complement strand
TAATGTGCTCTTCGTGCGAGCAGGACTGTTTGAGCATGGAGCAAAACCTAAGCCCTGCGGCGGAAGGGGACGGTGGGACTTACTCCGTCTCGCCCGGTCGAGCGCCGCGGGCCAAGGCGTCCTGGTACTCCTTGACGGCCTTGATCCTCTGCATCGGCTTCAGTCGCTCGAACATAGTTTTGCCGTGCAGGTGGTCGATCTCGTGCTGCAGGCACACGCAGAACAGATCGCCCGATGCCTCATAGCGAATCAAGTTGGCGTCCAGATCATACGCATCGACGACGACATGGTCGGGACGCTCGATCTCGCAGCTAATGCCAGGGATGGAAAGGCAGCCCTCGCTAAAGGGCACCAGATGGTCACTCTGCTCAACAATGACAGGGTTGATGAGCACGTAGGGGTCGTAGTCGTTCTTGTCGCTGTAGTCGCAGTCGATGGTGACGAGCTGAATAAGCTCGCCGATCTGCGGAGCAGCCAGGCCGCAGCCGCCGTTGTCGAACATCATCTTCTTCATCTTCTCGGCAAGCGCCTCGATCGCCGGGGTGATCTCCTCGATCACGGCGCACTCCTGACGCAGGCGAGGGTCGGGCGACAGTACGATTCCGTTGGCTTCCATGGCCATCCTTTCGGGTTGTTACATCAAATCATAGGCATCGACGTCAACGCTCACGCTCACGCCGCGCGCAGAGCCCACCTCTTTAAGGCAGGCGTCGATATCATCAGAGACATGGTACCCCACGGGCGACTTCACAAGCAGATGGAAGCGGTAACGGTCCTTGGCTCTCTCGATTACACACGAAGCTGGGCCCAGCACCTGCGGCACCGCGCTGCCCGCCCGCAAAAAGTCGGGCGCGGCAGCATGCCAGCCGCGCTTTAGAAGCTTTGCAATGCGCCCGATGTAGTCCTGCGCGTCGTCTCGGTTCGCCGACCACACCAAAATGTTGACCAGGCGAACAAACGGCGGATACAGGGCGTCGCGGCGCTGGTCCAGGTCGTAGTCGGTAAAGATCGAGCGGTCGTGCTCGGCGACGGCGCGAATGACCGGATCCTCGGGCAAGTAGGTCTGGATGATCACCTCGCCGGGACGATCGCCGCGACCGGCGCGGCCCGCAACCTGCTCAAGCAAGTCGTAGGCGCGCTCTCCTGCGCGGAAGTCCGGCAGCTTGAGGGCGAAGTCGGCATTGACCACGCCCACGAGCGTGACCTCTGGAAAGTCGAGGCCCTTGGCGATCATCTGGGTGCCCAGTAACACGGCGCAATCGGCCGCATCGAACTGCTCGAGCAGTTTTTTGTGCGCATCCTTGCCGCGCGTGGAATCGGCATCCATGCGAATAATGGCGACATCCTCGGGAAGCATCTGGTGCAGTGCGTCCTCAATCTGCTGAGTGCCCAGACCCATTTTTGCCAGATAGCGGCTGCCGCACTTGGGGCAACGGCTCGTGGGCGCGGGATACGGCTGCACGCGCCAAGACGAACCGCATGTGTGACATTGCAGTGTGTGCGTGCGCTCGTGATACGTAAGCGCGGTGGAGCAGTGATTGCAGGTGGGGACGCAGCCGCACTCGCGGCACATCAGGAATGGCGCAAAACCACGGCGGTTGTGCAACAGCACGGCTTTTTCGCGGCGCTCGACCACACGCTCCAGGCCTTCCATCAGCGGTTTTGAGAACATGGAGCGGCTGCCGTGCGCGAACTCGCGGCGCAGGTCGGCAATGCGGACCGTGGGCAGCACGGCGTGTCCCGGGCGCTCGGGCATCTCCACACGCGTCCAGGTAACACCGTTGTACGTGCCGCGGCGGCAGCGATCGAGGGCCTCGGCAGAAGGCGTGGCAGAGCCCAACACGAGCGGGCAGCGGTAGCGCCGCGCCATCTCGGCCGCCACCTCGCGCGCGTGGTAGCGCGGACTGGAGCCCTGCTTGTAGCTGGTCTCGTGCTCCTCGTCGATGATGATGAGGCCCAAGTCGCTGAGCGGGCAAAAGAGCGCCGAGCGGGCGCCGACGACCACGCGGGCCGCACCGCTGGCAACCATATCCCACTGGTCCAGGCGCTCGCCAGCAGAAAGACGCGAATGGAACACGGCTACCGTCTCGCCAAAGCGCGAGCGGAAGCGGCCGACGGTCTGGGCCGTCAGTGAGATCTCGGGCACGAGCACGCAGGCCGAACGGCCGGCCGCCAGCACGCGCTCGATGGCGGAGAGGTACACCTCGGTTTTGCCGGAGCCGGTGACGCCGTCAACCAACACCACGTCGCCATGAGCGTCCAGACGGGCGCGCTCAATCTGCGCGAGTGTCTGTTGCTGGCCGTTGGTAAGTGCGACCGGCGCCTTACCACTTGCCGAGGACAGCGTGGTCTGCTCGCTGCAGCCACGCCAAGCACGGCGCTCCTCTACCACCACGACGCCGCGCTTTTCGAGCGCCTTGATGGTCGCCGACATGCTGTTATAGAGAAGGTTGAGGTCGCGCGTCGTGACCGGGCCGCACTGGAGCGCCTCGATAAGCTGACGCTGGCGGACCGCCGTTTTGGGAGGCGTATAGCCGAAGCCCTCGGGCGTGAGCATGACCCAGCGATTTTGGATTGGCTTGACGGCGGGACGTTCAACCGTCCACACGTCGTCGTCACCCTTGACCACACGCGGGCTGCCGCCCGGGGGCAAAAACAGGCGCAGGCACTCGGAAAGCGTCGCGACGTACTCGCGGCTCATCCAGCGTGCGATACGGGCGGCTTCGGCGGTAAAGAGCGGTTTGCTGAGGATGGCCTCGATGGGCTTAATGCGCGCAGGGTCGAGGGCGTTGTTGCCCTGCAGGTCGCCCAGCTCAGGCGCGATGTCGACGACATAGCCCGCGGCGGCACGGTTACCAAAGTTAACCAGGACCGTGGATCCGATCTGCGCCTCGTTGGCAAGGGATTGGGGAATGCCATAGGCAAACGGCTCGGACAGCGCACGCGTCGGGATGTCGAGGACCACGCTCGCGTAGGCGGTGATGGGCTCGGGCGCTGGTTCGAGCTTGGTCGGGGCAGCAGCAGGCACGGGCTTCACCGGAGCCTCCTCCGGTTCCGGCGAACCAAACAGCGAAAGTTGCTCGGCCATGGCCCCAGCACCTCCTATCCCATACGTCTACAGAAACAAGAGCCCCGCTCTGAGTGAACGGGGCTCGGATACATACGTTTGCGCAGCGATTACAGCGCCATCGTGCGGGCGCGGTCGATGCGCGCCAGGCAGTCGTCGCGGCCGATGAGCGCCATGGTCTCGCCCAGCGGAGGGCTCACCATGTTGCCGCAGACGGAGACGCGCACGGCCTGGAACACCACGCGCTTCTTGAGGTCCATCTGCTCGGGCAGCGGCTCAAGCGCGGCGTCGATGGCCTCTGCGGTCCACTCGTCCACGCCCTCAAGCGCGGACTTAGCGGCATCCAGAATGGCACCCATGCCTTCCTTGGCCAGACCCTTGTTGACAGACTTCTCGTCATACTCGAGCGTCTCGGCCGTAGCGAAGATGGGAGCGGCGACGGTCACGGCGTCGGCCGGCATCTTGGTGCGCGGCTTAACGATGGCAGCAAGCGCATCGATCCAATCCTCGCCGTACTCGACATTACCCTCGATAAGACCCGCCTCGTGCAGCTCGGGGACCATGATCTCATCGGCAAACTGAGCATCGGACATGCCATTGATGTACTCGGCATTAACCCAATCAAGCTTCTTGGGGTCGAAGGTCGCCGGGTTCTTGGAGATGCGGTCGAGCGAGAACTTGCTGGCCAGGACATCGCGCGGGATGATCGTGGTCTCGCCGTCGAGCGACCAGCCGAGCAGCGCCAGATAGTTGACGAAGGCGTCGGACAGGTAACCGGCGTCGCGGTACTCCTCCACCGAGGTGGCGCCGTGGCGCTTGGAGAGCTTTTTGCCGTCGGCACCCAAGATCATGGAGATGTGGGCGAACGTGGGCACGGGCGCGCCGAGGGCCTCGTAGACCATGACCTGACGCGGGGTGTTGGACAGGTGGTCGTCGCCGCGGATGACATGGGTGATCTTCATCATGGCGTCGTCGACGACAGTCGCGAAGTTGTACGTGGGCGTGCCATCGGAGCGGAAGATGACAAAGTCGTCGAGCTCCTTGGCATCGAAGGTCACCTCGCCGTGGACGGCATCGTGGATAACGACGTCGCCGCGGTCCTCGGGCACCTTGATGCGAAGGACGTAGGACTCGCCGGCCTCGATGCGACGGCGGGCCTTCTCGGGATCAAGATTGCGGCAACGGCGCTGATAGCCCTGGAAGGGGTCCTTGCGCTCCTGCGCGGCCTTGCGGTCGGCGTCGAGCTGCTCCTTGGTGCAGAAGCAGGGATAGGCCTTGCCCTCGTCCCAAAGCTTCTGGGCGGCCTGCTTGTACAGGTCCAGGCGCTCGGTCTGGGCGTAGGGGCCAAAATCGCCGCCCACCTCGGGACCCTCGTCCCAGTCCAGGCCCAGCCAACGCATGGCGCGCAGGATGATCTGCGTGTTCTCGTCGGTAGAGCGGGTGGGGTCGGTGTCGTCGATGCGCAGGATGAACGTGCCGCCGTTTGCACGGGCGAAAGCCCAGTTATAGATAGCGGTGCGGGCGCCGCCGATGTGCAGCTTGCCCGTCGGTGAGGGTGCAAAGCGGACGCGAACGTCTGATGCCATGGAAATCTCCTCGATTGCAGGATGGATGTCTAACCGCATCAGTATAAAGCATCAAAGCAACCTCCGCACAAAGGGCACCGACCTACTCATTGGGGACAGACTTAAATGACCAGTCTTTGGGCAACCTGTCGGCACTTAGGCAAGGCTGATCATTTAAGTCTGTCCCCAATGAGTAATTTAAGTCTGTCCCCAATGAGTAGGTGCGGAAAGGGTGTGAATGTTTGATTTACGCGCTATGATGTGCCCTTGCATAGAGAGCCCGGCGGAATGGTAACGGTCGCCGGGACACGTTTTTGAAAGGACAATCATGTCAGAAGAACTTCGTTCCATCCCGCCCCAACACGGGTCCTTTGTTTTTACGTCGGAGTCGGTGACCGAAGGTCATCCAGATAAGATCGCTGACCAGATCAGCGACGCCGTCCTCGACGCAATCCTCTCCAAAGAAATAGAGCTCCAGGAGCAGGGCTACATCGCCCCCAACGGCGTGCCCGCCAACGTGGAGAACGTCCGCTGCGCCTGCGAGACCCTCGTGACCACCGGCACCGTCATCGTCGCCGGCGAGATTCGCACCCAGGCCTATGTCGACGTACAGGAAATCGCCCGTGGCGTCATCCGCCGCATTGGCTACAACCGTGCCAAGTTCGGTTTTGACTGCGACACCTGCGGCGTTATGAGCCTTATCCACGAGCAGTCGCCCGATATCGCCCAGGGCGTCGACGAGTCCTTCGAGACCCAGACCGGCGCTACCACCGACCCGATCGATCTGATCGGTGCCGGCGACCAGGGCATGATGTTCGGTTATGCCTCCAACGAGACCAAGACCCTCATGCCCATGCCGCACTACCTGGCAAGCCGCCTGGCCGAGCGCCTGGCCGCCGTGCGTCACGACGGTACCCTCGCCTATCTGCGTCCCGACGGCAAGACCCAGGTCACCGTGCGCTACGAGGAAGGCAAGCCTGTCGAGGTCACGACCATCGTCATCTCCACGCAGCACGCCGCCGAGATCGAGGACATGGGCAAGATCAAGGCCGACCTCATCGAGCACGTCATCACCCCGGTCATGGCCGCTGAGAACATGCCGTGGGACAACGCGGACATCTACGTGAACCCCACCGGTCGCTTTGTCGTGGGCGGCCCCATGGGCGACACGGGCCTCACCGGCCGCAAGATCATCGTCGACACCTACGGCGGTTATGGCCGTCACGGCGGCGGCGCCTTTAGCGGCAAGGACTGCACCAAGGTCGACCGCTCCGCCGCGTATGCCGCGCGCTGGGTCGCCAAGAACGTAGTCGCCGCCGGTCTGGCCGACCGCTGCGAAGTCGAGCTTGCCTACGCCATCGGCGTTTCCAAGCCCCTCTCAATCATGGTCGACACCTTCGGTACCGCACATGTTGCCGAGGACAAGATCGTCGAGGCCGTAGAGAAGACCTTCGACCTGCGCCCGGGCGCAATCATCCGCGACCTAGACCTGCGTCGCCCGATTTACGAAAAGACGGCAGCCTACGGTCACTTCGGCCGCGAAGACGCCGACTTCACCTGGGAGAAAACCGACCGAGTCGAAGAACTCAAAGCAGCCTGCGGCCTGTAAGCACGCGGCTAAAGCTACAGCCAAATAGAAACGCACCAAAAAGAGGTACCGAAACAACCGGTACCTCTTTTTTATTTAATCGGTGGTGAAGATGAGTCGACATGGAGCACAGAATAGGTCTCCAGCTGATGGATTTTGCAGCATGAGCGCCTCTACCATGTATCCTAAGTTCCGAGGGCTTTGGTATTTGGTCGATCGCGAGTTCCGCACGAGCCGGAGGCCACTTAATGTGGCCTCCGTGCGAGCCAGGACTGTAGAGCAGGCGACCAAATACCAAAGCCCTCGGAACGACGGGATAGAGAAGGAGCACCCATGGCAGGCAAGCCGCAAACACTAGCTACGACCTCGGCATTCGAGATCTTGGGCCCCGTCATGGTCGGCCCCAGCTCATCGCACACCGCCGGCGCCCTGCGCTGCGCCCAAGTTGCCGCCAGCCTGCTGGAAGGCCGCATCACCAAAGTCACCTTTGGCCTGTGGAACTCCTTCGCCCACACTTACCGCGGCCACGGCACCGACCGTGCGCTCGTCGCGGGCATACTGGGCCTCGACACCGATGACGAGAACATCAAGCAGGCCTTCGACCTCGCACGCGAGCAGGGCCTCGAATATCACTTTGACATCAAGGGCGACGACGCGTCCATCCACCCCAACACCGTCGACATCGACATGGTCGACGACACGGGCGCCACGGCACAGGTCCGCGGCGAGAGCCTGGGCGGCGGCAAGATGCGCATCAGCCGCATTAACGGCGTCGGCGTCGACATCTCGGGCATGTATTCCACGCTCTTCGTGGCGCACAAGGACGTCCCCGGTGTACTCGCCGCGCTCACCAACCTGCTCGCCTACGCCCATGTAAACATCGCCTTCTGCCGCACCTACCGCACCGAAGTGGGCGGCCAGGCCTACTCCGTCTTTGAGACCGACGGCGCGCCCGACGACACCGTCGTCCCCATGCTGCGCAAGCTCGACAATGTCGATTACGCAACGTTTATCGAGCTCCCCGGTTCTGCCTCGTCGATCTCCCCCGGCGTCTCGGCCAAGGAAATCTTCGACGACGGCGAGCAGCTGCTCGATGCGTGCGAGGAACTGGGGCTCAGCATCGGCGCCGTCATGGCCGTTCGCGAGGCGCGTCTGACCGGCGAGGCCCACGCCGTCGCCGCCATGCGCCGCGTGCTCGACGTCATGCGCGAGGAGACCACGGCCCCCATCGCCAATCCGCAACGCTCGCTCGGCGGGCTTATCGGCGGCGAGGCCAAGCTCGTCGAAGCAACCCGCTGCAACGATTTGAGTGCAAGCCTGATGGGCGCCGTCCAGACCGACGCCGTTGCCCGCGCCATGGCCGTGCTCGAGCGCTCCGCTACCATGGGCGTGATTGTCGCCGCCCCCACGGCAGGGTCCGCGGGTGTTGTGCCCGGCTGCGTGCTGGCGCTCGCCGATCGCCTGCAGCTCGACGACGAGCAAGTCATGGACGCGCTCTACTGCGCAGCCGCCATCGGCCTCAACCTCACCACGAGCGCCTGCGTCGCCGGCGCCGAGGGTGGCTGTCAAGCCGAGGTGGGAAGCGCCGCCGCCATGGCAGCCGCCGCGCTGGTGCAGATGCTCGGCGGCACGCCCGAGCAGGCGCTCGACGCCAGTTCCATCGCGCTGAGTAACCTGCTGGGCCTCGTTTGTGACCCCGTCGGTGGCCTCGTGGAGGTGCCCTGCCAAAACCGCAACGCCATTGGCGTGGCAGCGGCCTTTAGCTCGGCACAACTCGCCCTCGCAGGCATTAAGAGCTTGGTGCCGTTTGACCAGATGGCACATGTCATGCTCTCGGTGGGCCACGCGTTGCCGGCCACGCTGCGCGAGACGGCAAAGGGCGGCATCGCGCAGGCTCCGGCCGCACTTTCGGCCTGTGCAAAATGCGGTGTGTGCGGATAGCGGCAAAGAACGACTCAAAGGTGGGACTAATGTCCCACCTCTTTTGAATGCCACCGTTTCCGTACCACAAACAGCAGGGCAATCGCTATAATGCAAGCCCAGTAAAAACACGATGAACCGCAAGGCGAAAATCGAAGGATATGCATACGATGTCGCAAAACGATCGAACTCAACTGATTCCCGATCCGCAGCAGCCGAGCAGGCACACCGGCGGCGTTCAGTCGCCGCGTCCTATCGCGCCGAGCCACGGTCAGCAGCGTGGTGCGACAAACGCTTCCCAACGCCCGAACCAGCAGCGTCAACAACGTCAGCAACGCCAGGCAAACGGCAACGCGCCCAAGCTGCCCCCCACGCACGCTCGAGGCGATCGCGGCCCCGCGCGCAAGTCCGCCGGCAACAATAAGTCGGGCAAAAAGACGACGCTCTTTGTCGTCTTGGGTCTAATCGTCATTGTCTATATCGTAGGCGTCGTAGCGTTTTCGCAGGTAGCCTACCCCAACACCACCATCGCCGGCGTCGACGTCTCGTTCTCCAACGCTTCGTCTGCCGCCACCAAGGTCAACTCGGCATGGAAGCACTATAAGCTCACCGTGACAGGAGATGACTTTAGCTGGACCTATCAGCCCGAGTCCGATGAACCCATCGTCGATGGCGAAGCTGCAGCAAAAGAGATCATCAGCCACAACGAAGCCTTTGTATGGCCGGTCCGCCTTGTGGAATCCTTAAGCGGCAAGACCAAAACAACCGCTACCACCAACGAAGTCGATCTTGATCAAGACGTCGACCTGTCCATGCTCTCCGATACCTTTGACCAAAAGAAGTTTGAGAAGGATCTGGGCGCCGCCATCGACGAGTTTAACGAAGGACGTTCGGGCACGTTCGAGGCCAATAGCTCCTATGACGAGCAGGCCGGCAAGTTTACCGTCGAGAAGGCGCGCTCCAACGAAAAACTCAACCGCGAGCATGTCATTAAGTATGCCGAGCTCGAGCTTGCCTCGCTGGCCGAGGCCGTAGATCTTTCCAAGCTCGGCAACGATGCCTATGAGCCGCTCAATGGAACGCTGACCGATGATCAGATTCAGGCTGCATGTGATGCCGCCAACAACTTCCTGGGCGTCAACGTGACCCTTAAGCTCAACGGCGAGGATGCCGGAAAGGTTGATGGCAGCTCCGTGTTGCAGTGGATCAGCTTTGCCGATCCGGCCAACCCCACGCTCGATACGTCGCAGATCAGTAGCTGGGCAGCCGAGCTCGCCAACGGCTTTAATACCGTGGGCTCCACTCGCTGGTGGACGCGCGCCGATGGCAAGCAGTGCGCCGTCGAAGGCGGTGACTTTGGTTGGTCCATCGACAGCAGCTCGCTCGCCAAGCAGGTCGAAGACGCTATTAACAACAAGCAGACCGGCGAGATCGAGATCAAGTACTCCCAGAAGGCCGACACCTTTACCGCAAAGGGAGAGCCCGACTGGAAGGCATACATCGACGTCGACCTGTCCGAGCAGCACGCGCGCTACTATGACGAGAACGGTAATATCGTCTGGGAGGCCAACTTTATTTCCGGCAAACCGGGCGAAGACGCCACCCCCGAGGGCGTGTGGCAGATCAACAGCAACGACGGCGGCAGCACCCTGATCGGAGCCAAGGACCCCGAGACCGGTAAGCCCAAATACGAGAGTCCGGTGAGCTACTGGATGCCGTTTGAGGGCAACATGATCGGCTTCCACGATGCCACCTGGCAAAACGACAAGAGCTTCGATAACGCCGAGTCGTACAAGTGGTGCGGCAGCCACGGTTGCATCAACCTGCGACTGGCCGACGCCAAGGCACTTCACGACTGCATCAAAGTCGGCCTGTGCGTGGTTGTCCACTCGTAGTGCAACGCGCGCATTCCTACAACGTGGAACTGCTGCGACCAATCTAACAGTTCCGAAAGAAACCGTCCCATGCGCCCACCCCAACCGGTGGGCGCATATACTTATCAAGGTACTTTCTATAAAGGAGACGCTATGCCGAATGTCCCCACGATCACCCCGGGCCCGGATGATACCGAGCGCACGCCCGAAGATGCCGCCGAAACGCTTCCTCTGATTACAAACGTACATGCCGACAAGCAGAACGGACGCACGAACGATACGGCCGAGATTTCCGATGAAGAGGCATATGCCAAGCTCAAGGCAAAACGTGCCGAACGTCGACGCAAAAAGCTGATTCGACGCGGTATTGCCGCCGGCGTCGTGGGTGCCATCGCGCTCATTGCCATTGTCGCAACCCTGATTATCAATGCGCAGCCGCAGGGCGCCAGCGGGCCTGTGACCGATAAGGTGACTGAGGGCACGTATACCACAACGGTCGAGGCGAAAGGCCAGCTCAAACCCATTTCGTCCTCAGTGGTCTCCCCTTCTGTCGACGGCACGGTCGATTCGATCAACGTGCAGGCAGGCCAATCCGTCAACGAGGGCGACGTGCTCATGACCATTAAAAACGACGAGCTCGATCGCAACGTTGCCGAGGCGCAGCGTGCAGTAGCAGCCGCTCAGGAAGACCTCGCCAACGCGCAGAAAGCCGCAGCTGCCGCGCAGGCCACCCCAACGACGGACGTCGATGGAGCTTCCGCAGCGGCTGGCATCTCCGCCGCATCAGCGGACACGAACGCTGTATCGGCCGCGCAGCGCAGCCTCGCATCGGCCCAGGCAAACCTCGATCAGGCGAACGCCAAGGCCGCCAGCCGTACGGTCACGGCCCCGAGCTCGGGCAGCATCGTGGAGCTCAACGCCAAGGTGGGCGCTACGGTAACAGGCGGCATGATCATGGGTGAAAGCGACACGAGCGGCGGCAAGCAGTGCATGCAAATCGCCGACCTGTCCAAGATGAAGGTGACGGTTCAGGTGGGCGAAAAGGATATCGCCAAAATTGCCGTGGGCCAAAGCGCCAACGTGACCTATCCCGCGTTTCCCGATATCGTGAGCCAGGGCACCGTCACGGCTATCGCCTCGGTGGCAAACTCTGACTCCGGCTCCGGTAGCGGCGGCAGCGTGACCTTTAACGTCGACATCCTCATCGAAGCACCCGACAGTCGCCTTAAGCCGGGTATGACTGCCGAGGTCTCGGTAGTGACCGAGAAGCTCGACGACGTGGTTATGGTGCCGACCATGGCGCTGATGACCGAAGATGGCGAGCACTATTACGTCAATCTGGCCACCGATTCGGAAGGCAAGAAGACGCGCCGCGTGAAGGTGACCGTCGTGACGCAAAACGACAACGAGGCTGTAGTCGGTAAGACGCAGGTCAAGCGCGACGACCAGGGCAACGAGATCAACCCAGACGTCCCGGTTACCAAGTTACGCGACGGCGACACCATCGTGACGGATACCGGCACAGGCATGACGGCAGACGGCGGCGACAACATGCCTGCCGACGAGGGCAAGTAATGCGTCCCGTCATCGACATCCGCAACGTGCACCGCATCTTTGAGAGCGAGGCGGGGTGCGCCCACATCCTGCACAACGTGAGCCTGGCGGTAAATCCCGGCGAATTCGTCGCTATCACCGGCCCCTCGGGCTCGGGCAAGTCGACACTCATGAACATCCTGGGCTGCCTGGACAAACCGACGGCGGGCGATTACTTCCTGCAAGGGCTCAACGTCGCCGAGCTCGACGATGATGAGCTCACCGAGGTGCGCGCGCTGAGCATCGGCTTTGTCTTTCAGAGTTTTAACTTGCTGCCGCGTCTGACGGTGATCGAAAACGTCATGCTGCCGCTATCCTACACCAATGTGCCGCGTAGCCAGCGCGAGATGCGCGCCGTGCACGCGCTACAAGCCGTCACACTGCCGGTCGACCATTGGGACCACCGCATATCGGAACTCTCGGGCGGACAGATGCAGCGCGTCGCCATCGCGCGCGCCCTCGTCAACGACCCGCCCATCATTTTGGCCGACGAGCCAACGGGAAATCTAGACTCGACAACCGGGGCACTCGTCATGGAAACCTTCCACAAGCTCCAGGAGCGCGGCAAGACCATCGTGCTCATTACGCACGACCCCGGCATCGCTGCCGAGGCCGACCGTGCCGTGACCATCCGCGACGGCCGGATTCACGAAGGTGCGTACATCGCACATGCGCCGCAGACCCTACGCGGAGCCGTCGATAGCCTGCCCACGATTTCCGGATCCGCCAACCCGACGAAAGGAGTGAAGGCATGAGCACACGCGACCTTATCCAAGAAGCCCTTCACTCGCTCGAGGCCAACAAGGGGCGCAGTCTACTCACCATCCTGGGCATCGTCATCGGCATCGCCTCAGTCATCGCCATGACCTCACTCATCGGCGGCATCCAAAACAGCCTGGTCAACAGTCTGGGCCTCAATGCGGCGCGCATGGTGCAGATTTATTCATCGCAGGAGCTCACCGAGTCGGACGTCGAGAAGCTCCGCAAGATGGTGCCGCAGATTGAGCAGATCGGCATCGTTGACAGCGCCTATACCGAGTACAAGGCCGGCGACAAAAGCTATACCGTCATGGCGCAGGGTGTCGATAGCGATATGCTCGACGCCGTAGGCGCCAGCAAGCTCGTCGCGGGGCGCACCTATACCCAGGCCGAGTCCCAATCAGGCGCGCGCGTGGCGCTCATCAGCCGCGGCGGTGCCGACCAGCTGTACGGCAACGAGCAAGACGCACTCGGTAAGACCATCAAAGTTTCGAGCGGCGAGGTGCAGATCGTTGGCGTAATTGACGGCGGCAGCGACTCCATGGGTTCGCTCACACTGTATATGCCCCGCGAGACCATTGCCGGACTATTTGGCGACGAGAACCCCTCATTCCCCAGCGTGACAGCGCTCGCCGTCGAGGGCACGGACATAGACGAACTCTGCAAGACGATTGAGTCCAAAGTGCGCGCAATGAAGGGCATCTCGGAGGATGACGAGTACGACAGCGTATCGGCGACCTCGATGAAAAGCGCCATCGACGCCCTCAACTCATTTATGGGCGCGTTCTCGCTCATCATGGGTGCTGTCGCCAGCATCTCGCTGCTTGTCGGCGGTATCGGCATTATGAATATGATGCTTACCAACGTGACTGAGCGCATCCGCGAGATCGGTATTCGCCGTGCCTTGGGCGCCAGTCGCCGCGATATCACCGCGCAGTTTTTGGCCGAGTCCTCGGCGCTGTGCGTCACCGGTGGCCTGCTGGGTGTCCTGATTGGCTATCTGCTGGCCTGGGGCCTCGCGATGTTTGCCGCAGGATCAGGGGTTCTCAACGAGCTCGGTGCCAGTGGGGAGATCACACCGAGCTTTTCAATCGCCACGGTGCTGCTGGCCTTCGGCGTCTCCGTCGGCATCGGCGTAATCTTTGGCTTCTACCCCGCTCGCCGCGCGGCAAAGCTCAACCCGGTGGAGTGCCTACGCTACCAGTAAGCCACCACCAGCTACCAGTAAGCCACCACCAACAAGTTGCGGTGAATTAGGGACTGAATATGCTATCTAGCAGCAAAAACAGACACTATTTCACCGCAACTTATTGAAGGGCTGTTTGCGCCAGTTCTGGGCGTCGTCCTCGAGCTATTGATGGATGACGGGCTTGTACGGGTCGAGCTTGGTCGGGACGCTCCTCCTCGCGGGCGGGAGGGCGCGCAGGCGCGGCAAGCGCCTAGCGCGCGAACTCCCGTAAGAGCGCGTCTTCCACTTCCCGAAGCGAAAGGGCCCCGCTTCCCTCGGCGGGACGGGTGACCACGATACAGCGCGCTCCCACGTCGCGCGCGGCGGCGAGCTTCTCGGCCGTGCCGCCTACGGTTCCCGAGTCCTTAGTCACAAGCCACTGGGCGCCCACCTGCCGAAGCATCGCCTCGTTGAGCTCGCGGGTGAAGGGCCCCTGCATGCCGATGACGTGCGACGGCGAAAACCCCGCGTCGATGCACTTCGTTAAAGCACCGGGCAGCGGGAGCACACGCACGAAGAAGCGCTCCGCGAAATCGGCGACGCTCGTGTAGGGAGCAAGCTCCTTGCTCCCCGTCGTGAGAAGAGCGCGACCCGGGTTCTCGGAGAGAAAGCGCGCCGCGCAGGCGATCGACGCGACCGGCACGACGCCTTTGGGCAGCGCCTCGACCGGGCGCGCAAGGCGCAGGCATCGTGCACCCACGGCGAGCGAAGCGGCCCGGATGTTGCCGCTTGCGAGCGTAGCGAAGGGGTGCGTGGCGTCGACAACGATGCACGCGCCGGAAAGCTCGCGCTCCATGTCGGCATCGTCGAGCCTGCCCGCATGCACCTCGATGCCCGGAAGCTCGCCCAAAAGCTCGCCTCCGTACTCGGTTGCCGCGTAGGCACGGGCGGGGATGCCCGCCCTGCTCGCCCATTCGCACAGAAGGCGGCCCTCGGTGGTGCCGGCGAAGATGCGCAGCGCCGGCGCGGATGCGGGCGCCGTCACTTCGGGCCGCCTGGGCGCGTGATCTGGTAGAGCAGCGCGTTCATAATGGCAGCCGCCACGGTCGAGCCGCCCTTGCGACCCCTCGCGACGATGGCTGGCACGCGTCGTGCGAGTAGCTCCTCTTTCGCCTCGACCACGTTCACAAACCCGACCGGCACCCCAACGACGAGCACGGGCGCGATCTTCCCCGCGTCCATGAGCTCGGCGAGGCGCAGAAGTGCTGTGGGAGCGTTGCCGACGGCCACGATGAGCGGACCCTCGATGCCGCAAGCTTTGTCCATGCTCGCAACGGCGCGAGTCGTGCCCGCGGCGCGCGCAGCCGCGGCGACATCAGGGTCGGCCATGTAGCACACGGCCTTGCAGCCGAGCTTCGCGAGCGCGGGCTTGCTTATGCCTGCGAGCGCCATGTTCGTGTCGGTGAGTACCGTGGCCCCTGCGCGCAGTGCGTCGAGCGCACAGTGCGCGGCGTCATGCGTGAACACGAGGGAATCGGCGTACGAGAAGTCGGCAGTGGTGTGGATGACGCGCTTCACGACGGGCTCTTCGAGCGGCGGGAACGTGCGGCCGCCGAGCTCTTCGGCGATGATCTCGAAGCTGCGCCGCTCGATGTCGCCGGGCGCCATCTCCTTGGAATCCATCTAGTACTCCACTCCTTCCCTTGCACATATCCCCTGAGCGTAGGGGTGTTTCTCGCACCGCATCTCGGTTATGTAGTCGGCCTTCTCCACGATCTTGCGGGAAGGCGCGCGCCCGGTGAGCGCTACTTCGACGCCGCGCGCGGACATATCGAGCGCGCGGTCCACGAGCGCCTCGTCGACAAGCCCCTTCGAAAGCGCGTCGAGCGCCTCGTCGAGCACGAGCAGCCCCTCCTGAGCGCCCTCGAGCTCGGCGAGCGCGGAAGCGAGGTTCCCATCGTGCAGCTCGCACGTCGCGGCAAGTTCTTCCGACGTCATTGACCAGGTAAACTTGTCCGACACCTTCCCCGCGAACACGGGCACGCCGAAATGCTCGGCGAGCAGGCGCGCCTCTCCGCTTTCGCCGTCTTTCAGGAACTGCACGACGACGACGCGGCGGCCTGCAGCGAGCATGCGAAGGGCGAGGCCCATCGCCGCCGTGGTCTTGCCTTTGCCGTCGCCATGATACACGTGGATCATACGCCCTCCTCGATAATGCGGTAGACATACTCCATGTCGAGCGCCCCGCGCACGACGTCGGCCAGGCGGTCAAACTCGCGCGCACGGTGATCGGCCGCGGACGCCGCGCCCGCAGCACCCACGACGCTCTCGGGCAGGCCGCGCATGCGCGCGAGCGAGCGCGCGAGGGCGAGCGCAACCCCCGGTTCGTCGAACAGGCCGTGGAGATAGGTTCCAAACACGTTTCCGCAGGCCGCGCCTTCTGGTTTGCCGCCAATCGTGCCCGCAGGGGCGCAGGAGACGATCGTTTCGCCGTCGTGAATCTCGTACCCGCGCGCCGTCATGCCGTTCCACACCGAGAACGCGCCTTGGGCGCCCGTGATGCGCAGTTCCGACCGAGCGAGGCGCTTTTCCTCCTTGAACACCGTACTTGCAGGGATAAGCCCGAGCCCGCGCGCGGTGCCAGCGCCTTCCCTGCCGTGCGGGTCGGAAAGCTCGTCTCCCAAAAGCTGGTAGCCTCCGCATATACCGAGCACCGGCGTGCCCTCGCCCGAAAGCGCGCGTACACAGGCTCCGATGCCGCTAACCGCAAGCCAGCGCGCGTCGTCGAGCGTGGTCTTCGAGCCGGGGAGCACCACCAGGTCGGGTCGGCCCAGATCGGTCGTCGAGGAAACGTAGCGCACGCCCACGCCGGGCACGCGCGAAAGCGGGTCGAAGTCGGTGAAGTTCGACAGATGCGGAAGACGCACGACGGCGACGTCGATGACGCCGCGCGCCTCGCGGACAGATAGGCGCGGCGCGAGCGAGTCCTCGTCGTCCAGGTCGAGCGTAAGATACGGCACGACCCCCACGACGGGAACCCCGCACATCTTCTCGAGCGGGGCCAAACCCGGGCGCAGGATTTCCACATCGCCGCGGAACTTGTTTACCACAAGCCCCCGCAAAAGCGCGCGATCCTCGGGCGAAAGGAGCGCGACCGTACCGTAAAGCTGGGCAAACACCCCGCCTGGGTCGATGTCGCCCGCGAGCAGCACGGGGGAGGACACGGCGCGCGCGAGCCCCATGTTGACGATGTCATTTTCGGCAAGGTTGATTTCGGCGGGGCTGCCGGCGCCCTCGATGACGATGACGTCGTTTTCCTCCGCGAGCGAATCGAACGCCTCCAAAATCTGCGGCATGAGCGCCTTCTTTCGCGCGAAGTAGTCCCTCGCAGCGAAGGCTCCCTGCGCCTTGCCGGCCACGATGAGCTGGCTTCGGTGGCCGCTTTCGGGCTTGAGCAGGATGGGGTTCATGCGCACGTCGGGCGCGATGCCGCACGCCTCGGCCTGCATGATCTGGGCGCGCCCCATCTCGAGCCCGTCGGCCGTGACGCCGCTGTTGAGTGCCATGTTCTGGCTCTTGAAGGGAGTCACGCGCAGGCCGTCCTGCGAAAGCACGCGGCACAGCCCCGCCGCGAGCAGGCTCTTCCCCGCGTTCGACATGGTGCCCTGGATCATGATGGGCTTGGCCCTACCCACGGGTATCGACCTCCTTCGCCAAGCCTCGGCCATCCGCGCCCGCCATAGCGCCGCTGAAAGAAGCGCCGCCCCGTTCGTCGGGTTCGCCTTCGCCCGATGCACCTTCCGCCCGAAGCGCACGGCCGAACGCCATCGCAAGCCGGGCGTTCTCCTTGCGCGTGCGCACCGCGACGCGGCACCAGAAACGGGACAGTACCGAAAACGAGTCGCACGTGCGGACCAAAACTCCCTGTTTATACAGGCGCTCGGGGATGTCTTTCGCCGGCGTGCGGACTAAAAGGAAGTTCGCATCCGACGGCACGACGGAAAGCCCGAGCGAGGAGAGCTCGTGGGAAAGCCACGCTCGCTCGCCCTCCAATACATCGCGCGTGCGCGAGACGTATTCGACGTCTTCCAGGGCGGCGATACCCGCGGCCTCGGCGACCGAAGAGACGGGCCACGCCTGCCCCGCCCGGCGAATCCCCTCGATGAGTTGGGCGTTTCCGCTGATCAGATATCCCAACCGCAACCCCGCCATTCCGTAGAGCTTGGTGAACGCGGAGAGCACGGCCACATGGCGCGAACACGCGGCGCGTGCGGCCACGCTCCTTTCGCGGGCGTCGGGCGCAAATCCGAGGAAGCACTCGTCCACGACGAGCAGCGCGCCCACCTGCTCGCAGCGGCAAGCCGCGGCCTCGATCACGCTGGGGTCGACGAGGCGCCCCGTCGGGTTGTTCGGATTGCAGAGGTACGCCACGTCTCCCGGCCCCTCGATCGCGCGGGCGAAGGAGGCGGGCACGTCGAAGTCGTCCGCTTCGGAGAGCGGGAACTCCTGCACGCATGCGCCGTAGTACGATGCCGCCTCCGCATATTCAGAGAACGTCGGCGCGCACACGACGAGGCGTTTCGGGCGCACCGCCGCGGCGAGCCGCCAGATGATGTCGGACGCGCCCGCGCCGCAGACGATAGTATCTTCGGGAATGCCCTGGTCGCGCGCTAGCGCGCGAACGAGGGCGAGGCTTTCCCTATCGGGGTAGGCGTCGATTCGAGAAAGCGCCTTGCAAGCTGCGGCGACGGCGCGCGGCGAGGGGCCTGCCGGATTCACGTTCACCGAGAAGTCAATGAGGTCGGAGGCACCCCCTTCGCAAGCGATGCCGAGCGATTGCGCGCTGCCCCCATGCGTGCGGGCACGCAGGATTCCCCCGGCAGCCCGGGGCGCGGCGTGGTCTTTCCTCATGCCATCGCCCCCACGGCGAGCACGACCGCCGCGCGCGCGGCGCCGAAGACGACGAGCGCGCATACGGACGCGGCGAGCATGAGCCTTGTCGCCCGGGCGATGTCGCCCCACTCGATTTCGCGGGACGCGTCGCCTATCGTCGGTTTCTCAACGAGCTTGCCGAAATACACCGCGGGTCCTGCCAGGCGCAGTCCGAGCGCACCCGCGCACGCCGACTCGGTCTGCGCCGCGTTCGGGCTCGCATGGCGACGCCTGTCGCGGCGCCAGATGCGCGCCGCCCCGCGCGCGTCGAGCCCGACGATCGGGCACACGGCGATCATGAACAGGGCCGATAACCGCGAGGGAATCCAGTTCACCGCATCGTCGAGGCGCGCCGAGGCGCAGCCGAAGTCGATGTAGCGCTCGTTTTTGTAGCCCACCATGCTGTCGAGCGTGTTCACCGCCTTGTACGCCATGCCCAAAGGCGCACCCCCGATCATAAGGTAGAAAAGCGGCGCGATGACACCGTCGCTCGCGTTCTCCGCCACCGTTTCCACGGCGGCGCGCGCGACGCCCTGCTCGTCGAGAACAGACGTGTCACGTCCCACGATGAGCCCGACGGCTTCGCGCGCCGCGACAAGTCCGCCCTTCGAGAACGCGCGGGCAACGGCCAGGCTCTGGCGGCGCAGCTCGCATGCCGCGAGAATCTGATAGCTCGCCCATGCCTCGGCCACGAAGCGCAGGCCGGAGTGAACCATGCCGCAAAGATGCAGGATTCCCCAGGTCAAAAGCCCACACGCAAGCGGAAGCGCCACGGCGAGCACAAGCCCTGCGGCGCGCGCGCCCGCGGACGTTTGCGGGAATGCGCGCCGCAGGCGGCCTTCGGCCCACGTGATCGCGCGCCCCATGGCGACGACGGGATGGGGAAGCCAGCGCGGGTCGCCGAATGCAAGGTCGGCCGCGAACCCGGCGGCGACGGCAAGAATCGTCATCACCGGGCATCGCCCCCCGAAGCGGGGCAAACGTCGCGAAGGCAGCGTCCATCCCAGGTGGCGGCCCATGCGCCGCCTGGCTCGGTATACACGTCGAAGTATCCCATTTTCGGGACAGCGAGCTCGGAGAGCAGCGCTTTCACGGTACCAGCGTGAACGACGAAGACGGCGCGCCCACTTCCCTGGGCGCGCTCCGATTCGCACGCCTCCCGAAACGCCGCGACGACACGGCGGGTGAAATCGCTCTTGCCCTCGCCATGCGGGCAGCGCGTCTCGCACCAGGAGTCTACCCAGGCGCGGTAGCGCGCATCCTCTTTAAGCTCGGCGGCGTTTCGCCCCTCGAAGTCGCCGAAATCCATCTCGCGCAGACCGGGGCACGCTATAAGCTCAGCGTTCGGGAAGAGGATGCGCGCCGTCTGGTCGGTGCGGGCCATGCCGCTCGTGATAACACGGAACACGTCACGATCGCACGCGAGGTCGCGCAAAGCGCGCTCGCCCGCGCTCGACAGGGGGTCGTCGGTGCCCGCCCCGCTGTAGCGATGGTCTTCCGTGCCCGCCGTGGCACCATGGCGCACGAAGACGACTTCCAAAGACGCGCCCGCGCCCTGCGTCCCTCGAGGCGCATCGGCAAGGTTTCCTTTGATGACTTGGGGCATCCCACACGTCATGCGCACGACGACGTCGGCGCGCGCAGCGAGCGCGCATCCCAGGCGCCCCGCGCGCTCGCGCCATTGGGCGTCTTCCGCACGCATGGGAACGACCCCCGAACCGACCAAGGGCAGAATCACTACGTCGAAGCCGATCAGCCGCTCGAGCGCCCGGTCAGCGTCGAGCGCTCGTACGAGTTCCTCTGCACGGTACGCGACGCGACCGGCAAAAGCCGCGGGCACGCCGCCCTCCGCAAACTGCACCGCGTCGACGAAATCGTCTGCCGCGAACCCGAGCTTTTCGCGCACGAAGGTCCTCTTCCCCGAATGTGCGCCACCTACCACGAGCATCATAGGAGCATGCCCCCCGCCACTAGCATGGCAAGCATCGCGAGCTCGGCCCATTGCAGAAACCATCCGGCCAAATCCCCCGTCACCCCACCGAAGCGGGACAGGGCAACATGGCGGTACCACGCGAGCGCCAAAATCCCCGCCACCGCCATAAGGGCGCCGACGGCCCGAGCGCACGCAACCATCCCTGCAGCCGAAGCCGCAGCGAAAGCGCAAAGCGGCACGACGATCGCCGCGCGCTTCTTCGCAGGCGAGAGCCCCGCGGCCATGCCGTCCGCCCGCGCGGCAGGCCAGCATTCAACGGCAAGCCCCGAAAGCGCGCGGGAGAACACAAGCGAGCACAGAAGCGCGAGGAACACCCCCGCCGTAAGCGGCAGCGCGGTGAACAGGGAAAACTGCAGAATAAGGTACACAACAACACCGATGACCCCGAAGGCGCCCGCCCGCGGGTCGTGCATGATCTCGAGCTTTCGCTCGCGCGGGGCCCAACTTGCAAGCGCATCGGAGGTGTCGCAGAGCCCGTCTAGGTGGATGCCTCCCGTCACCGCCACAGGCAGCGCCACGAACACGGCCGCGACGATGGTCGCGGGCACGCCGAGCAGGTTCGCCACGTGTCCCCACGCCGTCATGAGGAAGCCTTCCGCAAGGCCCACCAGGGGAAACGCGGCAAGCGCATGGGTTGACCCGAAATCGGTCCAGGCCGATTTCGGGACGGGGATTCGCGAGAACGTTCCGAACGCCGCGCCGATTGCCTCTACTATCTTCACCTTGTAGGTCCTTCGCCTTTCATCCACACGGGAATCCCGCATACCACTTCGACGGCGCGGTCGGCCAGCGCCGCCACGCCCGCGTTCACGCGCGCGAGCGCGCGCCTCCATGCCTCAGTCCCTTCATCGTAGCGCATCCCATCGGCGAACACGTCGACGGTGACCACCACCGTATACGCAGCGGCCTGAGCGAGCCGTTCAATGCCTCCGAGCACCTCGCGCGCCGCAGCGTCGGGGTCACGTGGGGACAAACCGCCTTCCGCGAAGAGCTCGTTCGCAACCAGGTTGCCCACGTCCTCCAAAAGAAGCGTGCAGCCGCGCGGAAGCCCGGGCGCTGCGGAACCCACGTCACGCGTGCGCTCGAGGGTGGAAAACCCCTTGCCCTCGCGCAGCGCCCGATGGCGCGCGATGCGGCGGGCGCCCTCTTCCCCGAAGGGCTCCATCGTTGCCAGGTACACGCGAGGGCCGTCGTGCCCAAGGCACAGGGACTCGGCGTAGGCGCTCTTGCCGCTCGCGGCGGCGCCGATGACGAGCGTCACCGTCATTTCCCGGCCTCGAAATGCTCGTAAGCAGCCATGCCAGTCGCCGTGAACGTCTTACCATCCCGGTACACGCGCAGCGCCGAATCCAGAAGGGGCAGATACGCCATGGCGCCCGCGCCCTCACCCAAGTGCATACCTGCGTCGAGGGGTGCCTTTATGCCGAGCTCGCGAAGGAGCTCCTGGCTTGCGGGTTCGCTTGATGCGTGGGTGCCCACGAGGTAGCCCAAGGCGTTGGGGCACAGGCGCACCGCGCACAGGGCCGCCGTGCAGGATATGACCCCGTCGAGGAGCGCCGGGGCCTTCGAGGCCGCGGCCCCCAGGTAGAAGCCGCACATCGCCGCGATGTCGAAGCCGCCCACCTTCGAGAGCACGTCGATCGGGTCGGCGGGATCGGGCGAGTTCGCGTCGATAGCACGCTCGACCACGTCGCGCTTGCGCGCGAGTGAGGCGTCCGAGAGCCCCGCGCCGCGCCCGACGAGGCTCCGCCCGTCCGCCCCGATGAGCACTGCGGCTACCGCCGCCGAGGTGGTCGTGTTGCCGATGCCCATCTCGCCCGCGGCGAGAAGGCGCACGCCGGTGCGGGCAAGCCCGCACGCGACGGCGATTCCGACCTCGATCGCACGCACGGCCCCATCGCGAGACATAGCGGGGCCGTGCGCGATGTTGCCGCTCCCCCGCCGCACGTTCGCGCGCACCATGCGCGCGTCTTCTAAGCCCCGGGCCATACCCACGTCGATGGGCACGACCTCGGCACCCGCGAACGCCGCCATGCGGCAGGCGCTCGTGGCCCCCTCGCACATGTTGCGCGCGACGGCTCGCGTCACGTCTTGCCCGCTTTGCGACACGCCTTCGGCAACGACCCCGTTGTCGGAGAAGAATACCGCGAGCGCACGGGGGAATTCGGCCACCACGGCGCTCCCCTGAGCTGCGGCGATACACGCGACGGCGTCTTCAAAGTCGCCCAATCCCCCCAAGGGGTGCGCGATGGAGTCCCACGCGGCGTACGCGGCGGCGCGGGCGCACTCGTCTGCGGGCGCGATCCGGGAGAGCGCGGCTTCGAGCACGGCGCCCGGCGCCGACAAGAACGCGCGCTCGACTTCCTCGCGGATGCAGGCAAGCGCGGTTTCGGTTGCTTCAGCCATGCCGTCTCCTCTCTGCGAACGACGCTGCGGCAGACGCGAACGCGCGCGCAACGTCGGGGTTAGCAGGATAGTACACATGCGGGAAGCCCGCCACCAGGGACGGGGTGGTCGTCATGCACGGCCAGCCCTTGTCGCGCCGGGGCTTCTGCGCCCAGAAGTCGCCACCCGGGCAGGTGGACTGCCAGTAGTGGAACTCGTGCGCGCGAATGCGTGTGCCGCGCGGCCCGTAGAGCCCGTCGAGTTGGGAAGTGAGCTCCACGTACCCGAAATGGGACAGCCTTCCCCCGTTCTCGCTTGCGCCCTCAAGGGCGCCCGCAACAGGCCAACGCCGCCCCTCGCCATCGGCGATTTCGCGCTGCAGGTACAGAAACCCACCGCATTCGGCGACCGTCGGCATGCCGAATTCCACCGCGCGCCGCACCGCCTCGCGCATCGGCGCATTCTCGGAGAGCTGCCGCGCATGGAGCTCCGGGTAGCCGCCCCCCAGATAGAGGGCGCTTGTCCCCCGGGGCAACTCGCTATCACACAGGGGGCTGAAAAAGGCCAGCTCGCAACCCAGGTCCTCGAGCGCGCGCAGGTTCTCCTCGTAGTAAAACGAGAACGCCTCGTCACGCGCGACGGCGACGATGGGCCGCGCTCCCGCGATCGGCTCCAACCGATAAGGTTCCTCGCAGATATCGGGTGCCGTCGCCGCTATTTCAAGCAAGCGGTCGACGTTGACGCTCTTTTCCACCAGCTCGGCCATCTTGTCGATGCGCGCGGAGAGCTGCTTGACTTCGTCGGCGGTCACAAGCCCCAGATGCCGGCTTTCGAGCGAGAACGCCTCGTCGGCGGGAATATTACCCAAAACCGCGACGCCCGTGTGCTTCTCGATCGCAGGCGCCGCGTAGGCGCAGGCAGCAGCGCTCGTCTTGTTCAGCACGACGCCGCGCACGTTCGCACAAGGCAGGAACTCGGCGATGCCGCGGATTACGGCGGCGAGCGATAAAGACGCCCCGCGCCCGTTCACCACTAAAACGACCGGCGTTTCCGTGTCGTGCGCAACCTGGTAGCTGCTCGCGTCGGCCACGCCGGGCGCCATGCCGTCGTAGAAGCCCATGACCCCCTCGAGCACCGCGACATCCGCGCCCGCGGCGCCGCGTGCGAGCAGGGCGCGCAGCGTCGGGGCGTCGGTGAAGAAGCCGTCTAAGTTGCCCGAGCACGCACCCACGACGCGGCGATGAAAGAGCGGGTCAATGTAGTCGGGGCCGCATTTGAAGGCCGCGCATGCAAGGCCGCGGCGCGCGAACGCGCGCAGGAGCGCGCACGTTACGACCGTCTTGCCGCTCCCACTCGAGGGCGCAGCGACCATGAAGCGCGGGATGGACGTGCTCACCGGGCGCCGCCTTCCCCACCTGCGGCGTTGCAGTTAGCAAGCGAGGCCACCTCAACGGATGGGTTCCCCTCGGCAGAGGGGTCCTCCCCGACAGGCGACTCCGCAAGCGCCCCGACTTCGGCAAGCTCCTCGGCATCTGCGCCCGCACCACGCGCGCTGACGAGGAACACGGGGTTTTGCGCCTTCATAAGATGGTGCGAGCCTACAGCCGTGGCGCGGACGGCCGACACCTGGCACGCCTCGAACCCCTTAAAGCGCGAACCCGAGAGGAGCGCGCAAGCCTCGGTGAGCGTCTCAACGGTGACGCATGGCACGCACAGGCGAACCTGTGAGTTCTTCTCGAGCGCCGCCTCCACGATGGAGGGAAGCTCGCCCGCGCTCCCGCCGACGAACACGGCGTCGGGGACGGGCAGTTTCGCGAGCGCTTCGGGGGCGACACCGGGGACCGCATGCACGTTGCCGCACCCGAATGCATCCGCGTTCTCTCGGATGAGCCGCACACCGGCCGCCTTGCGCTCGACCGCCCATACCGACCCCGCTCGCGCGACGAGCGCCGCCTCGATCGACACGCTCCCCGTGCCGGCGCCGACGTCCCACACGGTGTCGGTCGCGGTAAGGCGCAGCTTCGCGAGCGCGACGGCGCGCACCTCCTGCTTGGTCATGGGAACGTCGCCGCGGATGAAGAGCTCGTCGGGAATGCCCGAGGAAGCGTACGGCCAGCGGGAGCTCGCGGCGCGGGATGCGCCCGCAGAGTCCGCCGCGAAAGAAGCCGGCGCGGGCGCAGACGCGCCGGCCGGCGCCTCGCAGGCTGCGCTAGAGCCCGCAGGCGACCCGGCGCAGCCTGCGAACTCGATAAGCATCACGTTCAAGTCGTCGAACGTCTGACCTGCGATTTCACTTGCGGTCGCGCAGGTGATGCGCTCGTCGGGGTATGACAGGCGCTCGGCCACCGTCACGCGCGCGTCCCCGAAGCCCGCCTGCACAAGCTCGCCCGAAAGCCGCGAGGGGTCTTCCCCGCCCGACGTGGCGAGGAAGAGCTCACCTGCACGCTCGGCCTCGGCCACGATGTCGCACGCCACGCCGTGAGCGCTCGCGAAGCGCCAATCCTGCCATGGACGCGCGAGGCGCGCGGCGAGATACGACGCTGAGCTTATGCCGGGAATGACGTGCACGTCCACCTGCGCGTCGCCGGAGAGCGCCTCCACCAGGCGGCGTGCGCCGCTGAACAGCCCCACATCGCCCGTCATCACGACCACGGCGCGCTGCCACGACGCCGCATCGGTGAGCGCGGCGACGATGTCCGCCGTCTTCACGAGCTCGCATCTCACCACGTCGGGCGGCACGTCGATGCCGGCAAGCGCGCGATGAGCGCCGATGACCACGTCGGCGATGTCGATCGCGTCGAGCGCCGCGCGCGAGAGCAAGTCGGGGTTTCCGGGCCCCGCCCCGATGATCGTTACCTTTCGCATGGAATCTCCCGATACCCGCGCGGCGTGACCATACGGCCGCCTACGCGCTTCGTGTCCGCGTTGCCGACGAACACGGTGGTGAACATGTCAGCGTCGATCTCCCCCAGCTCAGAGAGCCTGCACATGCCCGACTGCTGCCCCTCGCGCCCGATGTTGCGTACCCAGCCGCAAAGCGTGTCGGGGGCCTTCCATTCGAGCATAATCTTCGCCGCGCGCGAGAGCCTGTCGGCGCGCTTTCTGCTGCGCGGGTTGTACAAACAGATACAGAAGTCGGCGCTCGCCACGGCGGCGAGCCTGCGCTCGATGACCTCCCACGGCGTGAGCAGGTCGGAGAGCGACACGACCGCGAAGTCGTGGGCAAGCGGGGCGCCGAGCACCGCCGACCCACTCTGAGCCGCGGTGGCCCCGGCGATAACTTCCACGTCTACATCGGGGTAGTCCTCCGCAAGCTCCAGCACGGGGCTCGCCATGCCGTACACGCCCGCGTCACCGCTGCACACGAGCGCCACGGCTTCTCCGCTCTGCGCGCGCGAAAGCGCCAGGCGGCACCGTTCGACCTCGTGCATCATCGGCGTCGCGAGATGCGCCGCGTCGGGCACGGCGGCGAGCGCGAGCTCCACGTATTTCGTGTACCCCACAACGATGTCGGCCGCCTCGAGCGCGCGCCGGGCCGCAATCGTCATGCCGTCGGGGCCGCCCGGGCCGATCCCCACCACGAAGAGCTTTCCCATCACCGCTCCTTAAACGAAAGTTCGATAGTTACCTTGGAAAACGCGACGGTCACGCCGCCGTGAGCGAGCTTCGGGAAGATAAGTTTGTCCCCGTCCGCGAGCGCCGCGCGCTCGCACACGTTGTCGACCCCCACCGTCGCGCGCACGAAATCAGATGGCGAAACGCTGCCTTCGACTTGCGACAGCTCATCTGCGGAATACGTCGCAAGCGGGATATTGCGCGCGCGGCAGAAGGCGAGCAGACCCTCCTCGTGCGCCTTCACGTCAATCGTCGCCGCCTTGCGCACGGCCGAAGGCGAGATACCCGCCTGCCCGCACGCGAGAAGAAACGCCTCCCCGATCGCTTCGGCGCACGCACCGCGACGGCACCCTATGCCCGCAACGATACAGGGCACGACAAGGCGAAGCGGCTCGGGCGCAGGCGCCTGCGCCCGAACGCCCGCCGGCTTCCCCGTCTCACCGGCGGGCACGACCTCGCCCGTAGTCTCCGCCGCGCGAACGGACGCACCTGCATTCGCGCCAGCAAACGGCGACACGACGATATCGGCCCGAGCGCGGTCGGACGCAATGTCAACCCCCTCAGGCGGCTGTCCCGAAATCGGCATGTCGGAATAGAGCGCCACGCGCCCGCCCGAAAGCAGCCGCGCCGACACTCGCTTGATAGCCTCGGGATTCGAAACGGTGAGCCCCGCACAGCGCGCCCACGTATCCACCGCCCAAACGCCGCGAACGTCGGTCGCCGTGGTGATGACGGGGATGGCCCCTGCCGCGCGTGCCACAGTTTGCGCAAGCTCGTTCGCACCGCCCAAATGCCCCGACAAAAGCGAGACGGCAAAGCGCCCCGCCTCGTCGATCGCCACAACCGCGGGATCGTTTGCCTTCGAGGCGACATGCGGCGCGATCGCCCGCACGGCGATGCCCGCCGCGCCCACGAACAGAAGCGCGTCCGACGCTTCCCACGCGAGCGCCGTCCATGTGCGCAGGTCGGCCTTCCCCTCGCCGAACCCGCGCGAAACGGAAACGTCCCAGCCAGGGTCATCTTCACCTGTCTGCGCGCAATCGGAAAGCGCGCGTGCGGTGCGCTCCGCAAACGCATATCCCCTCTCGGTGAACGCTATGCAGGAAACCCTCATCTAGCGCACCACCATCGTCGAGAAGTAGCTACCCCGATCGGGCACATCGTCGAGCGAGCGGTACACGCGCTCGCCCGGAAGCCCACAATCCTCTACGAGCTCGGCACCGTCGAAGGCGCCCTCCTCGCGAAGGATGCGCTTCGTGTCCGCAAGCGAGCGGCGAGCCTTCATGACCACCTTCGTCCCCGGCCAGCCGATTGCGCGGCGCACGTCGTCGTAGCCGCCGGGCACGATGTGCAGAGGCGACGACATCTCGGGCGTGAGGTCGCGCTCGAGCGCCGCGGCGACCGCGCAGAAGCTCGGCACGCCGGGAATGGCGCGCGCCTCGAACCCGCGGGCGCGCACGTCGGGCGCTATGCGCTGGAAGGTGGCGTAGATGCTCGGGTCCCCCAGGTTCAGCAGCGCGACGTCGCGGGCCGCATCCAGGTGCGCGACAAGCTCGCGAACAAGCGAGGCATGCTCGGCCGCGCGGCGCTCGAGATCGCGCGTCATCGAGAATCGCACGGGGATCACCGTCTTGCCTGTAAGGTCGACGGCGCCGCGCACGATGTCGAGCGCGACCATGACCCCGTCCGCCGTCTGCGGTGCGGCGATGACCGGACACGATTCGATTGTGCGGACGGCCTTGATCGTGAGAAGCTCGGGGTCGCCAGGCCCCGTACCCACCCCGTACAGCACGCCTTTACTCATACGTCGCCCCCAATTCCCCGATAACTGCATCGGCGCCCGACGTGCGGAAAAGCTCGCGGCGCTCGGCGTCGAACACGACCGCAGCGATGTCGCATGCGCCCGCCGCGCGGCGGCGCAACCTGTCCTCGATTGCCGCAGCGAGCGAGGCGCGCGCAGCGTCCCCCACGCCGGCGGCCTCAATTACCTCGAGCGCCGCCGTGGTCGTGACCGACGACATGATCTCGCGCACGGTCTTCGCGCCCGCGCCGGCCAAGGCCGCGTGGGCGGCCAGAATCTCCGCGCGGCAGTCGGCGGTACGCGAATGGGTGTCCATGATGCCGCCCGCGACCTTCACCAGCTTGCCGATGTGTCCCACAAGAAGGACATTGGTAAATCCCTCGCGAACGCAGCAATCAATCGCATCGCCCACGAAGTTGGAGATGAAGACCACCGGCGCACCGTTTAGGTGGAAATGCCCCGAGATGAACTGCCCGCCGTAGTTGCCGGGCGTGAGCACGACTCCGCGCCGCCCCATAGCCGCATGCTGCCGGATCTCGAGCTCGATGCTGTCGCGCAAGGCAGCGAGGCTGCGCGGCTCGACGATGCCCGTCGTGCCCAGGATGGAGATGCCGTCCTCTATCCCCAGGTGCGGGTTGAAGGTCTTTTCGGCAAGGGCAACACCCTCGGGTACCGAAATCGTCACAGCAATATTTCCAGAAAAGCCATGCGCGGCGCACACCTCGCGCACCGCCGAAGTGATCATCGCGCGCGGCGTCGCGTTGATGGCGGCCGCCCCCACCGGCTGCTCGAGCCCGGGCAACGTCACGCGCCCCACGCCCACGCCGCCATCGACGGAAATTTCCGATTCGTGCGCGGGCACGCCCTTGCTGCCCGCAGCACCCGTGCCCGACCCCGCATGTTCCACGCGCGCGTACACGAGCACGCCGTCGGTCACATCGGCATCGTCGCCTGCGTCCTTTCGCACAGCGCACTGGGCGCACCCCTCGCCGATAAATGCGTCGAACACGTTCGCCTCGACGGGCAGCCCGCCGGGGGTGACGATCGACACGCGGCCGACGGGCTTTCGTGACAAGAGCATCTCACAGGCCGCCTTCGCCGCGAGCGCGGCGCAACTCCCCGTGGTGTAGCCGCAGCGCAGGCGGGTCGTCCCGGTATATATGTAGTGCTCGAAGGCCACGCTAGCTGCTCGCCTTCCGATACCCCGTGGCAAACGAAGGGTCGTAAAGCTTGCTGCGCTCGTACGACTCCGCTTGCGCGCCGTCGTGCGCAAGCCCGCCGCGAGCTCCGAGCACGCGGCCCACCACCACGAGCGCCGTGCGGTCGATGCCCTCTCGCGCGCCCGCATCTGCGAGCGTGCCCACTGTGCAGCGCACCACGCGCTCCTCAGGCCAGGTCGCCTTGTACACGAGCGCCGCCGACTCGTCGGAGCTGCGGCCCGCGGCCAAAAGCTCGGCAGAAAGCTCGGCGAGCATACCCGAGCTCAGGAAGATAACCATAGTCGAGCCGCTTTCCGCCATGGTGCGCATGCCCTCGCCCGCGGGCATGGGGGTACGTCCGGAAAGCCGCGTGATCACGACCGACTGGCTGATTCCCGGCAGCGTGTATTCCTGGCGAAGCGCCGCCGCGGCACCGCAAAAGCTCGACACGCCGGGCACCACCTCGTAGTCCACGCCGCGCGCGTCGAGCGCGTCCATCTGCTCCTGGATGGCGCCGTACAGGCACGGGTCGCCCGTGTGCAGGCGCACCACTTCCTCGCCCCGCGCATCTGCCGCGCACATCACGTCGAGCACTTCCTCCAAGGTCATGTGCGCGCTGTCGTAGACGATGCAGGATTCCTTGCACTCAGCGAGCAGCTCGGGATTCACAAGGCTTCCCGCCCAAACGACCACGTCGGCCGCGCGCAGAAGGCGCGCCCCGCGCAGCGTGATAAGGTCGGCGGCGCCCGAGCCTGCGCCAACGATATGAATCATCCGAGCCTTCCCTTCCCGTTACTCATCGCAACCGTTTACGCCGCCATTCGCGCAGCGGGCAAAACACGGCGCCTGCGGCGGCAATCGGCGCAAATACGCAGGCAGGAGGCGCAATGCCGCCCGCCCTGGCTTTGACACGTTCACAAGTGCCCACTATCATAGTAAAAGTTTCGGCAACGAGCATATGACAATCGGATAAAAGGAAATGACCGGCGCGGCGCCCGCATAGCCCGCGCTGGCTTGCGGAGGGAACCAGGTGGGAATCCTGGGCAAGGGACATTACTGTATAGGACGCGCGGGCGAACCGCCTCGCGCCCCAAGCCAGACTGCTTCGCCTTTTCCTCACGGCATCGCCGTGGCGTTAGCTCCTTGTGAACCCCGAGGGGTGCGCTTTTCTTTCGCTTGTGCCGACAAGCAACTGTCGCCGGGGGACCGGCAAACCGAGGAAAGGAAAAACCATGTCCGACCAGATGTCACGCCGCGGCTTCATGGGCGCCGCAGCAACCGGAGCCGTCGCGCTCGCCGGAGTCGCGCTCGCGGGCTGCTCCAACACCTCCGCGAGTTCCGAGAAATCGAGTGAAAAGGAAAAGGCCGTGAAGCCGGTCATCCTCGTCACGAGCTTCGGCACGAGCTATAACGACTCGCGCCACATCACCATCGGCGCCATCGAAGACGCTATCCGCGAGAAGTACTGGCAGGACTACGACATCCGCCGCGCCTTCACCGCGCAGATCATCATCGACAAGCTGAAGAAGCGCGACGGCATCACGATCGACAACATGACCGAGGCGCTCGACCGCTGCGTGGAAGACGGCGTGAAGGAAATCGTCGTGCAGCCGACGCATCTCATGGCTGGCCTGGAATACGCCGACGTGAAAGACGAGCTCGACAAGTACGCCGACAAGTTCGACAAGATCTCGCTCGGCGACCCGCTGCTCACCTCCGACGACGACTACAAGAAGGTGGCCGCAGCCATTAAGGAGAACATGGCGTCATTCGACGACGGCAAGACGGCGCTGTGCCTCATGGGTCACGGCACCGAAGCCGATTCCAACGCCGACTATGCAAAGATGCAGGAAGTGTTCAAGAACGAGGGCTTGACTCAGTTCTTCGTCGGCACCGTCGAGGCTGAACCGACCTGCGAGGATGTTATCGCCGCCGCGAGCGCCGCGGGGTACAAGAAGGCCGTGCTCGCGCCGTTCATGGTGGTCGCGGGCGACCACGCGAACAACGACATGGCAGACGAGACCGACCCCGACAGCTGGGCTGCGAAGTTCGTGGCCGCCGGCTTCGAAGTGACGTGCCTGCTCCAGGGTCTGGGTCAGAACGCCGCGGTCGACGACATCTACGTCTCGCACGTGGACGACGCCATCGCCAAGCTGTAAACTCGCCGCGCACGGGGGCGCCGGTCGCGTCCCCGTGCAACGGGCATGCGCCTTCCCCGACCGACGGCGCATGCCCGTTGCATTCGCATCCCGCCCGCCCACCGCACGGCGCGGGCGGTCGAAGCGATTGAAAGGAACCCCTCCATGTTGAAGAAAACCCTCGTCTTCGCCCTGTCGGCGGCGCTTCTCGCGTTCTCGCTCGCCGGCTGCGCCGGAAATTCAAGCGACAGCGCAAAGGCAAGCGATACCGATTCCCAGGAAAAGACCGAGCAGGCGGCCGATGCGACCGAGGGCGCAAGCGCTTCCCCCATCACCGCCGACAAGGTGGCCGACGGCACCTATCCGATCACCGTAGATTCCAGCTCGAACATGTTCAGGATTGTGGACGCCCAGCTCATCGTGGAAAACGGCTCCATGCACTGCGTGATGACGCTTTCCGGCACGGGCTACGGCAAGCTCTTCATGGGCACGGGCGACGAGGCTGCCGCCGCGAGCGAGGCCGACTTCATCCCCTATGTGGAAAACGCGGAAGGCAAGTACACCTACGACGTGCCCGTTGATGCGCTCGACGAGGACACCGCCTGTGCCGCGTGGAGTATTAGAAAAGAGCAGTGGTACGACCGCACGCTTGTGTTCGAATCCGCCGGCGTCGATCTGCGCGCCGACGCACTGAAGTAACGCCATGCGGTCGATTCTTCCCAAGGGGAAAAACAGGAAGCGCCGCAGCATCGCGGCGCGCGCGATCGTCTGCGTTCTCGTCGCCCTGCTCGCGCTTTCCTTCGCGGGGTGCAGTGCGAGCCCGAACACGACCGGTGGCACGGCGGGCTCTCAGGAATACACTGTGAATGTCTCGCTTTCCGGCGGGTCAGGGCGCGCAAGCATCGCCTCACCCACCACAATTGTGAAGGATGGCGACACCTACACCGCGACCATCACCTGGTCGAGTTCGAACTACGACAAGATGACCGTCGACGGCGTGGACTACGCGCCCGTAAACGACGGCGGCAACTCCACGTTCGAGATACCCGTCACGCTCGACGAGGACATCGCCGTGTCGGCCGAGACCGTCGCCATGTCGACGCCGCACACCATCGACTACACGATCCACTTCGACTCATCCACCATGAAGGAGAAATCGGGCGACGAAGCAAGCGGCGGCTCCCCTCCGGGAACGGCTTCAAGCGCCGCAGCCGATTTCCACAACGCCGATTTGGGCTGTGGCTGGGAGCCAACAGGGGCGCTTCAGCTTGAATACGCCGAGCACTTCACTGTCGACGAGTACGAAGGCGGCCTGCGGCTTATCTGCATTTCGAACGGGGAGCGCTTCCTCGTGGTGCCGCAAAATGCAAAGGTACCTGATGGGTTGAGCTCCGACATCGCGGTCATAAGGCGCCCCGCCGACAAGGTGTACCTCGTGTCGTCGGCGACGATGTGCCTGGTCGACGCGCTCGATGCGAACGACAATATCATTATGTCGGGCACGAAGGCCGACGATTGCTCGGTCGCGGGCTTCAAAAGCGCGCTCGAAAGTGGGGCGATCGCCTACGGCGGCAAGTACAGCGCGCCCGACTACGAGCGAATATCGGCCTCGGGCTGCACGCTCGCCATCGAGAACACTATGATCAACCACACGCCCGATGTGAAGGAAAAGCTGCAGAAGCTCGGACTCGTCGTGCTCACCGAACAGTCGTCGAGCGAGCCCGAAGCACTCGGGCGCGTCGAGTGGATTAAGCTTTTCGGCGTCCTGTTCGACAAGGAAGACGAGGCCGCGCACCTGTTCAACGAGCAGAAGGCCCGCGTCGAGCAAACGTCGAGGCTTGCGTCGTCAGGTAAAACCGTGGCGTATTTCTACATTAACTCGAACGGGGCCGCCGTCACGCGGCGGGCGGGCGACTACGTGGCGCAGATGATCGAGCTTGCAGGCGGCAGCTACGCGCTCGATGACGCGCAGACGGCGTCGACGTCAGGTTCGTCAGTAACGCTCGAAATGGAGCGCTTCTACGCGACGGCGAAGGATGCCGACATCATCGTCTACAACGGCACCATCGACGAATCGGTTGCCACCTTAAACGACTTCGTAAGCAAAAACGCGCTATTGTCGCAGTTCAAAGCCGTGAAGAACGGCAACGTCTGGGTCACAAGCGCCGACATGTACCAGCAGATGACTTCTACCGCCGACATTATCGACGAGCTGCACGGGGCGTTCACCGGCGATGACGCGAGCGACTTCCATTATCTGAGGAAGCTCGGCTAGCACCATGAGAAGCCGACTTTCCATGGCATACGACGAATCGGGGCGCGTCGCACGGTGTCGCGTCGTGACGGCGCTGCTCGCTGTTGTCCTCATCGTGCTCGTCGGGGCCAACCTGTGCATCGGGAGCGTGCTCGTGCCCGCAGACCACATCCCCGGCATCCTTTCGGGCGGCGCGGCCAATTCCATGGAAAGCCAAGTCATCTGGGAGATTCGCCTGCCGCGCGTGCTTTCAGCCGTGCTTCTCGGCGGGGCACTTTCGCTCTCCGGGTTCCTGCTGCAGACGTTTTTCAACAACCCCATCGCCGACCCGTTCATCTTGGGCGTCTCCTCGGGCGCAAAGTTCGTCGTCGCGCTTACGATGATCGTGCTTCTGGGCGCGAACCAGGCCATGTCCTCGCCGGCCATGGTGGCCGCAGCGTTTCTGGGATCGCTTATCACCATCGGCTTCGTGCTCCTCATCGCACGGCGCATAAGTTCCATGGCCATGCTCATCGTGGCGGGCGTCATGGTGGGATACATCTGCTCGGCGGCGACGAACTTTCTCATCGCCTTCGCCGACGACCAGTCCATCGTGAACCTGCACAACTGGTCTTTGGGTAGCTTCTCGGGTTCGAGCTGGGACGACATCGCGGTCATCGCGGTCGTGGTGATCACCGTGAGCGCATGCGTATTCGCGATATCGAAGCCCCTTTCCGCCTTCCAGCTGGGAGAAGCCTACGCGAAAAGCGTCGGCGTGAACGTCGCACGCTTCCGCGTGGTGCTCGTCCTTCTAGCGAGCATGCTCTCCGCCTGCGTGACCGCGTTCGCTGGTCCGGTGTCGTTCGTAGGCATCGCGGTTCCGCATCTCGTTAAGTCGGCGCTGAAGTCGTCGAAGCCCATCCGCGTGATTCCTGCGTGCTTCTTGGGAGGCGCCATCTTCTGCGCGGGCTGCGATTTGATCGCGCGCACGCTGTTCTCCCCCGTCGAGCTTTCCATCAGCGCCGTCACCGCCATCTTCGGCGCGCCGGTGGTTATCGCACTCATGTTGAAGAAGCGGGTGAGGTAGATGGGGAAATTCGTGCCGCAGCCCAAAACGCTCGGAAGGGACATTCCGTGCTTAGACAGTCCTAAGCTCGCACGAAAGCGCCAGAAGGCACTTTCGGCTCGTGCGGAACTGCACGCGGAACGCCTCCTCCGAGCGGAGTCGAACCTCGAAGCCCCGGTCGAAACGCAGGCTGACGGAGCGCCGCTTTTCCGCATAAGCGACCTGTCGGCGGGCTACGACAAGAAGGTCGTAGTCGAAGGCGTCGATCTGGAGGTTCGCGCGGGCGACGTCGTGGCGCTCATCGGGCCGAACGGCTCGGGCAAGTCGACCATCTTGAAAACCATCACGCGCCATCTGGCACCGCTTGCCGGCGCGGTCGAGCTCGACGGGCGGGAGATTTCCCGATGGAAGACGGCGGAATTCGCAAGGAACCTTGCCGTTATGCTGACAGATCGACCCCGGACCGAGCTCCTCACCTGCCGCGATATCGTAGAGGCGGGAAGGCATCCCTACACCGGGCGAATGGGAACACTTTCGCCTGACGACCATAGTCGGGTCGACGAGGCCATGAAAACCGCACATGTGGAAGAGCTCGCCGAGCGCGACTTCATGCAGATAAGCGACGGGCAACGCCAGCGCGTCATGCTCGCACGCGCCATCGCGCAGGATCCGCGTGTGCTCGTGCTCGACGAGCCCACATCGTATCTCGATATCCGCTACCAGATCGACCTGCTGCGAATACTTCGCCACCTTGCGAAATCGCGGAATGTGGCTGTCATCATGTCCATCCACGAACTCGAGCTCGCGCAGAAAAGCGCCGACAAGGTGATTTGCGTGAAGGACGGTCGGGTCTTCCGCGCCGGCGCACCCGAGGACATATTCACGCGCGAGACGATTGGCGAGCTCTACGGCCTTCAACATGGCACCTTCAACGAGCACTTCGGCAGCGTGGAAATTGGGCGCCCACACGGCGATGCGCACACGTTCGTCATCGCCGGCGCAGGTACGGGGTCAGCTGTGTTTCGCCAGCTCATCCGGCAGGGCAAGGCGTTCTACGCGGGCATTCTGCACGAAGGGGACATCGACTGCGAGCTCGCGCGCGACCTGGCGACGGAATGCGTGGCCGAGCGCGCCTTCGAGCCGATCGGGGATAAAACCATAGCCCGCGCCAAAGAGCTCCTCGTCCACTGCGCGCGCCTTATCGTGTGCCCCGCTGCCTTCGGCACCATAAACGCCCGCAACGCAGAGCTCGTCAAGTTCGCACGATCGCATGGTATCGAGGTCATGCAAGCGTGCGAAGGCGCATTGGAGGATTCCAATGGTGGAGTGGGTATGATGAATTGGACACCTAGTTAAGAGCGAAAGGTGTTCAAGATGACCCAAAGAAGAAAGCGATACGACAGGCAGTTCAAGGTCTCGGCGGCAAAGGTGGTCCTGTCCGGGGAAATGACGGTCAAAGG
>DBFOPP010000003.1:0-41340 GCA_048428865.1 Collinsella sp. | reverse complement strand
AGACGACTCCTCCCGCTCCTCGCGCGACGGAGGCCGCCACTACGGGCTCGGCCTCCACGCCGCCTCCGAGGCCGCGAGCGCCCACGGGGGCTCCGTCTCGCTCGCCAACAGCCCCTCGGGCGGCGCGGTGGCCACCATCGCGGTCCCCCTGTGCGGGGCCTGACGAATCAGGCCCTCACACTGGCATACCTCGCAACCAAACGCTTCCCGGATAATTCATGAGGCCGTACTCGTGTTCGAGCCTGCCTATCTCTGCGGCAAGCGCCTCCGTCATGTAGAAGGTTTTAGTGCGGCCCGTCGACTTCGCCAGGCGGTCGTACCTGTTCGCGAGGTCCTCGGGGGTTCTCAGGGCTGCGGTGGCGGTTGCCATGATGCACCTCCCGGTTAGATGTAATACGTGTATTACTTTCTATCACATCACCCGAACCCCGCACCGGCGTACGGTCGTATCTGCTTTTTTACCTTACATTTTGTCAACCGGCCCATGCTCGGCTTGTTCAGCCGGATTAAATCAACTGTTAAATCAATCCAGGCCTGTAGGGGGCGGTGGAAATCTTTCGAGGACTGGGGGCGCCGTCCCTGGGTCGGCTCCTCGATTGCCGCGGCTGAATTCCCCTGCCATCGGCTGCGTGGGTTCCGGCACGGGGTTCTGGCGCTGCTCGAACTGGGCGCAAGACTCGGCTGTTGGTCGTACCGGACGGCATGCGTTTTGGGGCGCGATGCTACTTCGAATAGTGGTGGAGCCTCGTGGCGCTCTCCTGCGCTCTGGGTGTCCTCGGCTGTCCTGATGAGCGTCTATACTGAAATTGCTCACGCTGGGGGCTGCGCTTCGTTGGACAGAGCGGTACGCCGTCTTTGGAGAGTGGGCGCCCGCGACCATATGCTAATCCTGAGGAGGCAGATGTATGCGCATTTACTGCATGTCGGATATCCATGGATGCCTTGAGCCATTTCTGAAGGCTCTGGAAACGATCGACCTTGAGTCCGAGGACTCAAGGCTGGTCCTCCTCGGAGACTACTGCGACAGGGGCCCCGACTCGCTTGGGGTGTTCAGAACCGTCATGGGGCTCCAGGAGCACTACGCTGGGCGCGTCGTCGCGCTCCGGGGGAACCATGAGGAGCAGCTCTTGGAGTACGTGTCCAATGTTGACAACCCCGTCTTCGCGCAGGCGTGGAAGCTCGCTGACAGCAACCTGGCGACCGCGAGGTCCTTCCTCGAGCCGGATGAGTTCGAGCATGTGCGGCACCTCCTCGTCCTGAAGCGCTTCGAGGAGGCGTACCGCTACACGGTGGGGCGCATGAGGAAAACTCACGGTGACGTCATCAGGTGGATCGGGAGGCTCCCGTACTACTGGGAGTCGCCGTTCGGGCAGGTGTTCGTCCATGCCGGCATCTACGAGGAGGCGGGCGTCGATTGGTGGAAACCTGGAACTCCCGAGGAATTTTTCACGGCGATGCAGCCGTTGTATGCCTGTCAGCACTTCGACCTCGACGTCATCGCGGGCCACGTCAGCACCGAGACCGTGAGCGGTATCGCCGGGTACCGGGGGATCTGGTTCGACGGCGAGAGCCACTACTATGTCGACTCTAACGTCATGGAACACGGCGAGGTCGCGGTGTTGGCGTACGACTCGGAGACCGGCAGGTACTCGGGGCCCGGGCTTGGCCGGCGCTAGGGCGCAGGGGAGGCATTCATTATGGAGGTCTTAGTCGGAGGCAAGGTCACGGACCGAGATATCGTGGAGAGGATCGCTCGCGATCAGGCCGGACTCGACAGAAGATACCTGAGGGTCTACGGAAGCTGGGCTACCGGCCCGGACGGCGATCCGGTCAAGGTCCTGGCCGACGACGAGGCGCATTTCGTCGTGAAGGCCCCTCGGATCTCATTGCAGGTCTCGATGAGGGTCCTCGATGGCGGCGTGATGGCCACGACGTTCCCGTCGCCTAGAGTCATGACGCGCGAGACGTGCTCGGCGTTCATCGAGTTCGCGAACGCACTGAACGTAGCGAGGGTGCGGGCGGGCCTGTTCGCCGTGGACGCTGAGAACCTGGATATCTACTACCAGGCGTTCCTGCCGTCGCCGTTGCTCCACGCAGATCTCGAGGAGGCGCGGGAGCTCCTTTTGGAGACGGGTGTGAGGTACTTCGAGACCATGTCCGTGCCGATCTGGGGCCTCAAGAACGGCTGGCCGGCCGAGAAGGCCATCCGCTACATGAACGAGATCCTAGATGAGGGTTTCGTCTACGATGACGACTATGATTAACTATGATTAAAAAAGGGATCCAGCAAGATGGCTAGATCCCTTTTTTGGTGCTCAAGTCAATTCGACCGCCGGCAGCACCGGCCAGCTGATTCGATGACGCCGGTCGCCATACGTTTTGGAACGAATTGGTGAAAGCCCCCAGGCGGCCGGGTGGCTATGTGGGGTAGTATGCGGTTTCCATGAGCCTCGGAGCCTACGGCACCATGGGCACGGTGGTACCGTATTCGACTAGCAGGAACACGCGCAGAGCGCAGCGAATTGTCCAGCACGACTTAACTTCTGTGGGCAGCAGCTCGAGGGTGAGTTTAGCGTTCACTTGCATGAGATGCGTTATTACGTCCTGTCCCGTTACCGTGAAGACATACCGCCCGCTAAGGCTTGAGGTCGTTGCCGGAGGCAACTTGGCCATCTCGCAGAACTCCTCGATAGGGCACATGATGGTATCGAAATCGAGCTTCTTCCCGTTGCCTGCGGCCTGTGTCATCTTATCGTCCAGGCTGTCCAGCGCATGCGCGAGTACCGTGCTGGGTGTCGGGGCGGGAGAACCTGTCTTCGCAATCACGCGAGACGTGGCTTCTGAAATCAGCCACGCGTTCTCGTTCGCGGTGCGGATTGCCTTTCTCATGGGTGGTTCCTCCTTTGAGATATTTAATGCTATTAATGTTGGCATCATACTACTTGTTTGCAGCGACAACAAGTGATACGATATCATCATCGTTTAAGAGGAGGTTCCGGATGGAAGTCGACGAGGATAACCTTGAGCTGAGCCGTGCACTCGCGTTCATGAGGTACCGAGGAGCCGGACAGACGGTTCTCCTGGGGGCCGCCAAGGAGCTTGGCATCGACAGCGCCGAACCCCTGGAGCTCGCTGCTTGGCTGCTCTTCGGGAGAACCGCCGTCGACGTTGCGGACCTGGATGAAGGCTTCGCCAGAGCGGTCGTGCGATTCAGCCGGTGGATACTGGACGGGAGCGTAGACGCCCCGTGCGCATGACGGCCGGCTCCGGCTATGCGGGCGGCAATCAAGGGAGGTTATCGATGGAGATTATCGAAGGCGGACAGCCCTCAAATGCCGAGCTGCTGGAGAGAATCGTCCGGGACCGAGTGAGGGCCGACGGCAGGTACAGGCCCATGAGCGGGCTGGGGATCGTCATGCACGGGAACGTCGTCGAGGTCATGGAGGACCAGGCGCATCTCGCCGTCGATGCGCGGATTCCTCTCCAGGTCTCATGCCGTCTGTGTGAGACGGGGATGATTGTCGCCACTTTCCCCTCGCCTAGGATCGTCCCGCCATCTATGCGGGGTCCGTTCCTGGAGCTCGCGAACGCCGTCAACCTTGCCTGCGTGGGCGTCGGCGGGCTCGTCCTGGACGACCTGGACCTCGCGTTCATGACGGGGATGCCGTACGAGCTGTTCCGAGCGGTCCCCGATGAGGCCGGGCGAATCCTCCTCACGCGGGGCGTGGACCTGCTCGACAGCATCGCGCCGGCAGTCATGGGCCTCTCCTTGGACGGCTGGTCGACGGAAAAGGCCCTCCGCTACGTCGACGAGCTCTATACGAACGGCTATGTGTACGAGGATGATTGGCTCTAGCGTGGAACCCATTGCCATGCCCGTATCTAGAGCGTTTATATAACCGGTCTAGAACCCTTCTAGACTCAGTCGTCGGCGCCACCGCAACAATGGGCGGCGCCGACATATGGCTTGCCTAAAAGTGGGAGGAATCCACCGTTGCGCCATCTGATTGCCGTATCTGCCATCAGATGGCGGGTGTGCCGAGACCCAGAGCAGCCGATATGTCGCGGGTATGCTAGTGGTATACAAACAAACTCGGGGACCTCGGACGTTTCTCCGGACCACGTCCCGGCGCTATGCCGCATGGCCCCTCTCCTCGCGATACTCCCTGATGGTCTTCCATCCTAGGTCCTTCTTGAGCTTGCCTTCTCTGTACCACTCGAGATATTCGCCGAGCTGGCGGGAGAACTCGTCGAACGGTACGCCGTTCCAGTCCCCGCCCTCGAAAATGTCGCACTTGAGCGTGCCGAAGAACCCCTCGGCGCGCGCGTTGTCGGGGCTCCGGGCCCTCCTCGACATCGAGCGCGCCACCCCGGGGCCGCACGCCTCGCGCCACTCGCGCCCCATGTAGACGGCGCCGCCGCGGTGTGCGCCGCGAGCGGCCGCCCCTCCGTCGGGCCGACTATCCCCACCAGGTCCCTGAGCATACCGCCATCAGGTCCGAGTCGGCGTGGACCAAGACCCTCCAGCAAATCGACCAGCCGTCAAAGCAGTCGGTCGCCGGCGACAGGTACGCCCTGTACCCGTCGAGCCTGAACTCCGTGACGTCGGTGACCACGAGCAGGCCGGGCGCGGCGGCGTGGAAGTCGTGCGTCCCGTCCCCGCGCAGGGGGACGTTGGCCGGGCGCTCCGCGAGCCGCGGACAACCGCGCACCCGAGCAGAACCGGATCCTGGAGCTCGAGCGCGAGAACCGCAGGATCCGGATGGAGGCCGACGTCTTAAAACAAGCGGCGACGATATACGCTCGAAGTGAGGGCCATTGCGGCCAGCGATGGCCGCTACCCCATATCGGCGCAGTGCAGGCTCTTCGGCGTTCGCGACGCTCTCCTTCCCCATCTCGGACATCGAGGTGCTCCACACGGACCTCGAGCGCTGCGAACTGTTCATGTGCCAGCGCTTCAAGGAGCGTGTCAGCGTGGAGTATGAGCCTGTCCTAATCAGCGACGGAACCGAAGGATACGATGAGGCTAACCGCGATGACGTGGGCGGCGATATGAGCGCCGAGATACCGACACCCGAGGTCGGGGATGATTATGGGGACGAGCTGAATCGGCACCCGTATCGCTACTCATCTGAGCCGGCCTCCACGCCGGAAGCGAGAGCGGCGGGGAGTTTGGCGCCGGTGTGGATATCGATGCGGTGTTTGGCACAGAAGCCGGCGATTTCTGACGCCACTTCGGCCTTAAGCTTTTCGACGGTCGCCTGGTCCATCTTTGAGCGGAGCGCCCCAATGGGCTTGATGAGATTCTCCGGATCCGAATATCCATCCACCCTCGGCGGGGCAATACATATTTGGTTCGCGGCCGCATGTCTGTTGCCGCTGCCGGAATCAAGATGAGGCATGTTGGAATAGAGAATGTCGCACACCGGTACGTTCTTGCCAGACTGTTGGTCCTGATAGCATACTGTGCTCCAGATATACGCCCTGAGGTCGACACGTTGGTCGTCCTCGCCTCCGTGGACCTTCACGGAGGACCTGCCCTGGCTGGTGAGCTTACGGCGCGGATTTCGGTGCCTGGTAGATGCAGCTTCGACTGCAAATGCCTCTGCGAAGAGTTTCCTGCCATCTGGCGCAGTCCCCTGATCGATCCACTCGCTCAGGGCGAACGCGAGGCGCGTTGCGCAATCTTTCTCAACATCGAGATAGGCCTTCCAGGCCTCTTCGAGCATATCTTCCTTGCTGTCTTCCATGTGTGAGTTCCTCCTTTGAGATATTTAATACAAGTACTAGTACCGCATGTATCATACAACAAAATGTTAACAGCGACAACATGAACAAATATATATTCAATTTGACATGATCATCGCTTTCATCGGTCTGGTGAGCGTGATTGCGGGGCTCGGCGTGTCGGTAGCCATCCGAAACAAATTCAAACAGGTCACAAACACGTTGGACTCCGGTACGGGCGGCGACAGCTTCTTGAGCGAGGATGAGAAGGCGCATTATGAAGTAATGGAGAACATTGCGGCCAAGGAGGTCAAAAATTGGACCTTGGACGAGCTGAAGGCGGCGGCCGCCGACATCGCCAAGAACGGAACGTCGTCGGTCGTATACGCCAAGACCAAGGCCGCCATGGGTGCGGGCACCAAGTTCACGATGATGCTCACCGACGGTCAAACGTTCGAGTATAGATCATCGGCATCAACCACGATGACCTCGCGGACGGTTCGGGTAAGGCGGGCCTGACGTTCCTCATCACCTCGTCGCACATTTCAATCCGCATGAACGCTACAGAGACCAACGCCGGCGGCTGGGAGAAGTCAGAACTCCGTGCGAAGATAAACTCCGGCGAGATCTGGAACCTCACGCCGTCCGATTTCCGGTCCAAGGTGAAATCGGTCAGGAAGCTCTCGAACAACGTCGGCGGTTTGGACGAGAACGCGATAGTTACCGCAACTTCCGACAAGCTGTTCCTGCTCAGCTATTCCGAGATCGTCCCCACCTCCTATTGGGCGTCCAACTATCCCTGGACTTCCTCAGAGGGTACCCAGTACGAGGCGTTCAAGGGCAAGGTGACGGAGAACTATTCTGGTAATGCCTGCTTGCAGATTGGCGGCTGGTGGCGGGAGCGTTCGGTGATTCCGTACATCTCTGTGTTCTTCTTCTGCGTCAGCCGCGATGGCGATTCTTCGGACAGCAACAGTGCGTTGGAATCGTTTTACGTCTGTCCCGCTTTCTGTTTCTAGCCCTATTTGCATCTAGCCATAAGGCCCGCGTGACCCCGCGCGGGTTCTTCTTTTGGCGAGTACTCGAATAATTTGAGGTTCATGGCTCAGGTGGTTATTTTGAAGATAAATGGGGTCGTACAGCGGCTCTCAGAGCATCTTCCGCACTCCTTTGCCGTTGCCGTTACGGCAAGACTGACTGCGGCTTTGGCGCCCCGTCGTACGCTGATGCATGCAATATCAACCCTTAAACGAAGGGAGTGTCGCATATGTATGCAGCGGCGCAGAACCTTCGGGGGGGGGAAATCTCCTAGGAATACCCGCCTCCGAGGCCAATCTATCATCGAGTACGTCCTGATTATCGCGGTCATCGGCCTGGTCATCGTGTTCGCTGGACCCGGTGTGGCCGGAGCCATCCGCAACCAGTTCAACCTGGTCGGCAACACGGTGAATAGCGGGGCCAGCGCTGGCACCGAGGGCGGTGGAACATCCGGCGGCGGCTCCACTGGAGCCGATTCCGCGACCGTCCAGGCGGCTGTCGCCAAGGACGCCAAGGACTGGACCTTGGACGAGCAGAAGGCTGTGGCCGAGGACATCGCCGCCAAGGGCGAGGCATCGCAGCCTACGCCAAGGCGAAGGCTGCGATGGACGCGTGGACAAGGTGGCCAATCAAGCTTACGAACGGCGCGACGATGCGGTACCGCATCGTCGGCATCAACCACGATACCCTCGCGGACGGTTCGGGCAAGGCCGGCCTGACGTTCCTCACGACCAACATTGTCACGGATGCCCAGACAATGAACGCGAGTCACACGAATGTCGGCGGTTGGGAGAAGTCGAAACTACGCGAGCGCCTGAACTCCGGCGATCTCTGGGCTTTGCTCCCTGCAGAACTCGCGGGCAAGATTGAACCGGTTGAGAAGATGACCGACAATCAAGGCGGCGGAAAGGCTGGTGTCCCTACAGCCACGACTGACAGGGTATTCCTACTCAGTACTACTGAAATCTACGGCAATCTTGACTCGGACGGAACTCAGTATGAGTTCTATGCCGCCAAAGGCGTGACTCAGGATAACTATTCTGTCGTGGGGGTGGTGTCCCGCGATTATTGGACTCGCTCGACGTATAAGTGGGATTCCGAGCAGTTCATGGTCGTTACCAACAGCGGCGAGCCTTTCCACAGTTATGCCGCGAACACAACTACCACTTATTTTGCTTGGTGTTTCTAGACATTTTGTCCTATAAGCCAACATGTGGATAAAGGCCCGCACAATCCTGCGCGGGCCTTTCTTTTGGCAGCCGAACGAAGGGGTTTGAGGTTCGTAGCACAGGTTATCGGTTGAAGAGAAATGGGGTCATACAGCGGCTCCCAGAGCGCTTTCCGCACTCCCCCGCCATTTCCTCTGCGGCGTCCTCGTATAGAGTCCATCCTGCTTGGCGTTTCGAGTTCAGGGCGTATGCGGTGGGTGGACGATGGACTCACCTCGATGACGGAGTTGACGGGAGCGACTATGGCGATGTGCAAGATCAAGTTCGATGAGGGCGAAAGGGCCTTGATTCAGAGCCGTGCAGATGCCGCTGGCATGCCCTTTTCCGAGTTCGTGAAAAGGGCCGCGCTCGAGAAGGCTGAGGACATGGCGGACATCGAGGCCTACAGCGAGGCCTTGGACGGGGATGGCATCCACTACCCGATGGAAGAGGTACTGCGCATGGCGGTGGGGGCCGAGTGATTATCTGCATGCATCGTCTGCTCGAACTTGACAAGGGCGTCGGATATCTGACTGCTGGTGGGAAGCGCGAAGCGCTCCCTGCGCGACACGATTTCATCGAACATAGGGACAAGGAACGCCCGGACCTTCGCCTCTTGGAACTGCGATGGGAGCGTCTCCTCCATCAGCGCTTTGAACTCTTCCGGCTTTACGCCGTTTAGGACGGCAAGCAGCTCGTCCATCTCATGCCCGTCGAGCAGGTACTCGACCGCCATGCACGACACCATGGCGTTGAAGTACCGCCCGAAAGACGCGCTGTCGCCCTCGAACAGTATCCCGCTGACTGCGCCCGCGGCCGCTGTGCCGACCGTTCCGCCGACCATGCCGCCCGCGAGGCCGACGATGGTCCCCACGCCGGGCGACACCGCCGTGCCGGCCGCGGCACCGACCTTAGCCGCCGCGACTCCTGCCGCGGTGGCGCCGGCGATTCCCCCGGCGATCGAGGTGGCTAGGCACGCCATGTTCTGGGCGTACTGGGCGCAACTTGCCTTGCCCTGGAAGAGCTTGTAGGTCTCGGGGACTGAGAACACGGCGAGAGTCACCGCTGCCGAGACGGCATTGCCCCTTAGCATCTTCGCAAGCTGTTTGGAGGCGGCCGCTCCGCTGATGGCGGTCTTGCCCGTAAGGGCGCGCAGGCCGTTGACGATTGTGGCGGACGCCTTGAATCCGAGCTCGCCGACCACCGCCTGGCTGGGCGCCATCAAAGCGTTGGAAAGCCCCGTTCTGGAGAGCTGCGAGACGACCATATGCTGGGCAAAGGACAGGCCGAACACCTGGATGCCGGCAGCGATGCCCGCCTGGACGGCACCGGTGATGTCCCTGGTCTCCCTGTACGCCATGAACGTCGTCGCCAGAAACGACAGTCCGAATGCGCAGGAGCATGTGACCGCGCCGGTCGCGGCGTCATACTTCAGCGAATCCGCCGTTCCCGGCTTGGCGAGGTTCACCGCCTGGTCGTATGTGAGCTTGCCCTTGCGGACGATCTTCTCGGCGTCCTTGGGGTCGCTGACGCCGGGGACCTTGCCTTGGCTAATCTTCTTCTCGAAACCGCGGAGCACCTGCTGGTACTGGTCTTTCGGGACTTCGAGCTGCATCGGCGTGCCGTCTTTCGCGAGGTAGCGATACTGATGGCTGCTCGAATCGAAGCATGCCTCGAGGGAACCGCGTGCCGTCTTGTAGTACTTGGTCTGGATCAGAACTCCGTCGACGCTTCGGTCGGGGCCGTTCTTCGCGTTGTCCCTCCCCAGAATCTCGGCCTTGTGTCCCTGGAGCCTGTCGATGATGCTGTTCGCCTCCTCGGCAAGCTCTCCGTGGCCCGCAGGGTTGTTGACCGCGGCCCGTTGCTCGACGAAGACCTCCCCGTTGCTGTTGATGGCTGCCGCCGCCGCGACTGCCGCGGCTTTGACCGCCGTATCGTCCGCCGTGGCAAGCTCGCTGTCGATACCGGCGGCGCGGCCCTCCTCAAGGCCGCGGAGCGCCTGGCAGCGGGATACGAACTGGCTCCGGCACGCTTCGTCGACGGTGAGCGCAAGGTTGCTTTCGCCGTCGGAGGCGAAGGGGCCGGGTTCGAAGTACGCCCACTCGAAGTAGAAGAGGCGGGACTGCCTCTTTTCCTTCCCCGGGACGGCGAACGCGTCGGCGTTCGCCTTGATGTAGACGCCCTTTTCGGTCATGGCGATGCCGCTGGGCCTGAGGTCGAACTCGGCGTCGGCCCAGACGACGGTCTGTTCCCTCGGTATCGGGAAGGCTGACTTCACCTTGGCGGCATTGGCTTCCGTCAACGGGAGAGGAGACTCCTGGAATGAGCCGAGTAACTCCTGTGCGCGGGTGGCCTCAATCGCCCTCAGGGCTTCCTGTACCTTGGGTGCGTACTCCGCCTTCTCCGCATCGAGTCTTTCGGCCTCTTTTTCGTCGAGGGCGGCCTTCGCGCCGCCCGCCGCCCCTGCGAAGACCTCGCCCGCCGTTGTCGCCGTGTCCACGATTGCAGCGCCTGCCGCAACCGCCATCCCAGATGCCCCCTTGGCAATCTTGGTCGCCGCCTCGCCGGCAGTCTTAGTGGCCCTCTGAATCTCCTGCAGCGGGTCGAAGCCTTTGTCGAATATGCTCATGGACGATTCTTTCTCGTGGGCGGATAGACAGTTCGAATCGCGTTGTTTCTCATACGAGCGCCATTATAGCTTTGCGTTTTTATGCTATTGGTTCGGCTGCCAGACCCGGCGCAGGAAACTCGTGCAAGATTGTCAAACATTGGGCGGTACAGGGGGCACCCACAATCGCCTCCCTATCGACAAGGTGCGGCCGTGCGAGGACTTCGAGAGGGCAATTAACCGCATTCAAGACGCTCGGTTTTCTCCCCCACTGTCATCGTTGCCGCTGCGGCACATTGCAGGGAAGCCAAGACCGTTCATCGTACGCTCCTGCATGCAATATAAATCCCCATACGAAGGGAGTGTCGCATATGTATGCAGCGACGCAGAACCTTCGGGGGGGGGGTATCTCCTAGAGGTGCTCTTCTCCGAGGGCAATCTATCATCGAGTACGTTCTGATCATCGCGGTCATCGGCCTGGTTATCGTGTTCGCCGGACCCGGCGTGTCGGGCGCCATCCGCAACCAGTTCAACCTGGTAGGCAACACGGTGAACAGCGGGGCGACCGGCGGCACCGAGGGAGGCGCGTCCGGTGGCGGCTCCACAGGGGCCGATTCCGCGACCGTCCAGACGGCTGTGGCCAAGGACGCGAAGGACTGGACGCTCGATGAGCAGAAGGCCGTGGCAGAGGACATCGCCGCGAAGGGCGAGGCGTCGCCCGCGTACGCGAAAGCTAAGGTTGCGATGGACGCAGGGACGAAGTTCTCCGTCAAGTTGACCAATGGTAAGACGATGGAGTACCGCATTGTCGGCATCAACCACGATGACCTCGCGGACGGCTCGGGTAAGGCGGGGCTTACGTTCGAGGCGGCCAACGATGCCCTAGACCAGCAGTGAATGAACGCCACCGATGCCAATGCCGGCGGCTGGGAGAAGTCCGAGCTGCGCGACCGTCTCAATACCGGAGACCTCTGGGCGCTTTTGCCCTCCGAACTCCAGTCCAAGGTGAAGTCCGTCACGAAGATGACCGATAACAAGGGCGGCGGCACCCCATCGGCGACGACCGACAAGGTCTTCCTGGTTTCGGCGACCGAAGTCTACGGAAACTTCTGGTCCAATGGCCACCTCCAGTCCGACGGCTCCCAGTACGAGTATTACGCCTCCAAGGGCGTAACATTGCGGAACTATTCCGGCGCCGCGTCGGGCTATAGTTGCTGGACTCGCTCCGCGAGCACGGGCTACTCCATATCATTCCATTATGTCCAGTGGAACGGTGACTGTGGCGACGCCAACGCGTCCGGCAACCTCTGGCTGTTCCCCGCTTGGTGCTTCTAGGTCGGCCTTTTGCTTCTAGACTCATCCGTATCTAACATATAGCCCCTGCACCCTGCAGGGGCTTTTCTTTTGTCGATTGCTCGGACAATTTGAGGTTCATGGCAAGGTGGTCAGCTTGAGGAAAAATGGGACCATACAGCGGCTCTCAGGGTGCCTGCCGCACTCCTCCGCCATTACCTCTGCGGCGTCTTCGTATAGAGCCCATCCTGCTTGGCGATTCGTTGCAACAGCCCACTTGCCCACCGATCAAGTGAACTACTGGAATAAATACAGCGACACGCTTGTTCGTTACAGTCGCTATATCTATGTAACTCGCTGCGATAAATTCAGCCCGTTCTCGGCTGTATGCCAGCTACGCGTATGTAGATTCATATCGCGTTAATAAATCGGCTCAAGCAAGTGCAAAACGCGCAAGTAGCCGCAAAAGGCGATTATCGCTCAGGTAGATTTTTGGCACCCTGTTGCTTAATCAAAATTAAGCAATTGCTTAAAACAAAAAAGTCAGGCACTAGGTGCCTGACCTGCAAACTTCTGGTCGGGACGACTGGATTCGAACCAGCGACCCCTTGACCCCCAGTCAAGTGCGCTACCAAGCTGCGCCACGTCCCGAAGCTTTTGTTTGTTGCTCTGCTCTCGCTCGCAACAGGGAATATATTAACCCGAAACTTTGCCCTTGTGCAAGAACTTTTTTAAATATTTTGAAGCAAGTCCAAAATTGTATTTGCGAGCTGGGGTTTTGTTAGCACGGGGAGTTCTTGCGTGCCCGCTGTGCTTACAATCCAGGCCTTGTTAGTGTCGGTTCCAAAGCCCGAATCGGCGCGTGAGACATCGTTGGCGATAATGGCATCGCAACCTTTGCGTGCCAATTTGCGCTCGGCGTACTCGACAACGTTATCGGTCTCGGCCGCAAAGCCGATCACGCATCGCTCGCCCTTCTGACGCGAAAGCTCGGCTAAGATGTCAACGGTCTCGACGAGCTCGATTCGATCCAGGCGCTCGTTAACCTTTTTGAGCTTATGGTCGGCAGGGGCCGCCGGGGTATAGTCGGCGACGGCAGCCGCACAAATTGCCGCATCGGCCGTCTGAAAGGCGCTCAGTGCCGCCTGGAGCATCTCTGCGGCGGTTTGCACGCGCACGCACTCCACGCCGCGGGGAACATCGAGCGATGTCGGTCCCAACACGAGCGTGACTTCGGCACCGCGGCGTGCGGCCTCCCCCGCCAGGGCGATGCCCATCTTGCCCGAAGAGCGATTGCCGATGAATCGCACGGGGTCGATCGGCTCGTGCGTGGGGCCGGCGGTAATCACGACGCGCTTGCCCGCCAGGTCCTGAGGCGCGGGGTTGAGCACCTCACAGACAGCCTCGACGATGTCTCCCGGCTCGCTCATGCGTCCCGTGTCCACGTCGCCGCAGGCAAGGTAGCCGCTGCCCGGACCCACCACATGGACACCGCGCTCGCGCAACGTGGCCATGTTGGCCTGCGTCGCCGGTGCCTTCCACATGCCGTTATTCATAGCGGGTGCGATCACGATGGGTCGCGGTGTGGCTAGTAGCGTGGTGGAAATAAGGTCATCGGCGATGCCGTTGGCCATCTTGGCGATGATATTAGCCGTCGCGGGCGCTACGACCACCAGATCGGGCTCCTGCGCCAGCGAAATGTGGTGGATGGGGTCGGAGGGATCGTCGAATAGGCCCACCGCGACCGGCTCATTGGTGAGTGCGCGGAAGGTAAGCGGCCCCACGAACTCCGTGGCATGCTTGCTCATAACGACCTTGACGCGCGCGCCGCGCTTTTGCAACAGGCGCACGATATTGCACGACTTATAGGCGGCGATCCCGCCGGTAATGCCCAGCAGGATCGTTTTTCCCTCAAGTTGCATTGAATTGTTGGGTGCCGCCATCGTTTAAGCTTCCTTGCTCGGGAGCACCAGGAGGCGGTGGCAGTACGGGCAGTGCGTAATTGACCTGCCGTCGTGGTTGAGGTCACTCATGGACGATGCCTGCAGCGCGGTGTGGCAGACCGTGGGGATGTTGCCCTGGATGGTCTCGACAGCCAGGCCACGGAACTGCTTGAGGAGGCGCTCGTAGTCGATGAGCACGTCGGCCGGCAGCGTGGCAGCAAGCGCGGTGCGCTCCTTTGTGGCGGCGTCAATCTGAGCCTGCAGGTCGGCAGCCTTGGCACGGGCGGCCTTGGTATCGGCCTTCACGCCCTCCTCGAACTTGGCGATGATGGCCTGTGCGCGAGCCTCGCGGTCAAGTGCTTCCTTATGGGCGATAACAACATCCTTGCGGGTGTGCTCGATCTTGTCCAGACGCTTGGCCAGGGTGGCGAGTTCATTCTCCAGGTCCTGAACCTCGCGGTAGTCGGAGCCGTCGACGTGACGCTTTTTGGCAGCCTCGATGGCGTTGTTGGTCTGAATCTCGGTGGTGTTGAGATCGTCGAGCTCAATGTCCAGATCCTTGCGCTGGGCGTAGAGCTTGGTCATCTCGGACTTGAGCTTCACATAGGTCTTGCGCTTGGAAGCGAGCTCCTTGAGCTCCGGCATATTGGCAAGTTCGCTCTTGTTGCGGGCGAGCTCCAAATCGATCTGTTGCAGCTTGAGTAGCGTAGCGCCGGCGCTCATAAGTTCTCTCCTTTTGTCACAGTCCACCATTGGCAAGGGTTCAGTATTTTAATCGCATGACGGGGGTCGACCCCGGCGTCAACTGCAGAGTTCATCAATATATCAACGAACGGCTCCTCGGAGCGGTCGTGGCCGAGCAAGATCACCGGCAGCCCGCGCAAGGTAAGGTCTTGCGCCACGTGGTAGCCTGCCTCGCCCGTCACGACAACATCTGCGCCTGCGGCGATGGCGAGCTCTCCAAAGTCGCCCAGGGAGCCGCCCAAAATGGCGACGGTTCGGCACGGGTGCTCGGCTTCACCCCATACGCGCGGGTCGCTGCCGAAGGCCGTGGCAGCACGGGTGGCAAGATCGCGCAGCGTGCACGGGTCGTTGAGCGTTGCAAGTGCGCCCAGGCCGGTGGCTTCGGGGTCGTCCACGTGCTCCAGTGAGCTCACGGGTGCGGCACCCAGCAGCTCACTCAGGCAGACACGGGCTTCGTGCGAGCGGTCCAGGTTGGTGTGGAGCGAGATAATGCTCACGCCGCAACGCGCTGCCTCGTAGAGCGCCGCACTGCATTGGGGGCGTGCAGCATCCGCCGGACAAAAGGCCTCGGGCGCCTTGATGTATATGGGATGATGCGTCAGCAGCACGTTGGCGCCGGCTTCTTGGGCGCGGCGAACATTAGCTTCGGTCGCATCGAGCGCGCAGGCAAGGCCGGTAATCTGCGCGGCAGGGTCGCCGACGGAGAGTCCTACATGGTCCCAACTCTCGGCATCAGTCTTGGGATAGCGTGCCAGCAGCGCGCGCTCAAGCTCGGCGACGATCATGCGGCGCCTACGATCGAGAGCAGCGTCTGGGCAAACTCGTCCAGATCGTCCGGATTCACGCGGTCATCGAACGAGATGCGAAGGGCGCCGAGAGCCTGCTCGCGGCCGATGCCCATCGCGCTCAAAACGTGGCTGGGGTCCATGCTGCCGCTCGAGCATGCCGAGCCTGCCGATACCTCAAAGCCGGCGGCGTCGAGCTTGATGATGAGCTCCTCGGAGTCCATGCCGTCAATGTAGATCGAAACCATACCCGGCAGACGATCGGCCTGCTCGTAGTCGCCCATGGTGGCGTGAATGCGAGGATGGGCCGTAAGCGTGGCGTAGAGCTTATCGGATAAGGCCTGCAGCGTCGCACGCTCCTGGGCCACATGGGGAGCCAGCGTGCGGGCGGCAGCGGCAAAGGCCAGCTGCGTGCGCAGATCCTGCGTGCCGGCGCGACGGCCGGCTTCCTGTCCACCACCAAAGATGCGCGGACGCAGCGGCGTGCGGCTCTTAAGGTAGAGTGCGCCGGATGCCACGGGACCGCCAATTTTGTGGGCGGCGACGGACATGGCGTCGACGCCCAGCTCGGCGGCATCGAGCGGAATATGCAGATAACCCTGGATGGCATCGGTGTGGAACAGGGCGCCCACGGTATGCGCGGCCGCGGCAAGCTCGCGGATGGGCTGCACCACGCCGGTCTCGTTGTTGGCAACCATGATGCTCACGAGTGCCACGTCTTCGCCTAGCAGCTCGATAAGCGTGGCAGGCTCAATGTAGCCCGCGCGGCAAGGCGTCGCCAGGTCGACGGTAAAACCGGCGGCACGCAGCAGCGGCAGGTTGTCTAGAATCGAATCGTGCTCGATGGCAGATACGATCACGCGGTTACGCTTGCGATCGCGCTGACGAGCGCCCTCGGCAAGACCGAGCAGCGCCAGCTGGTTGGCTTCGGTGCCGCCGTTGGTCAGGACAATCTCGGACGGGCGGACGCGCGCGCCAAAGCTGCGGGCGATCTCGCGACGTGCAACTTCCAGACGCGCGGCAGCCTTGCGGCCGAGCGAGTGCAGCGAGTTGGGGTTGACGCCTGCAAGCTCGCTATCGTCGTACTCACGCTGCGCAAGGCGCGCCTCGGCGCGCATGGGCGTCGAGGCGGCGTAGTCAAGATTCACGGGTATGCGGTTTTGACCTGCGGTCATAAGGGTTTATGCCTCCTGTGCAGCCTCGTTGCCCAGCTTCTGCAGCAGCGCAACCTCGGCAGCGGGATCTTCGGACTTAAATACGGCGGAACCGGCCACCAGGACATTTGCGCCGGCCTTGACGACCTCGACGATGTTTTTGGAAGAGATGCCGCCGTCGACCTCGATCATGGGCGACACGCCGTGGCGCTCGCACATGGCCTTGAGCTCGTGAAGTTTGGCAATGGTACCGGGGATAAAGCTCTGACCGCCAAAGCCGGGGTTCACGCTCATGAGTAGCACCATATCGACGACGTCGATGATGCTCTCGAGTACGCACACGGGGGTGGCGGGGTTGAGCACCACGCCGGCCTTGACGCCGCGCTGCTGCAGATGCGTGAGCGTGCGGTGCAGGTGCGTGGAGGCCTCGTAGTGCACGGTAATCATGTCGGCACCGGCATCGGCGTACCAATCGACGGTCTCGTCGGGGTTCGACACCATCAGGTGCGCATCGACCGGCACGTCGGTGGAGCGCTTGACGGCCTTAAGGATGTCAACGCCAAAGGTGAGGTTGCCGGTAAAGTGACCGTCCATAACGTCGAAGTGCACAAAGTCGGCACCGGCGATCTTGTCGAGTTCGCCCTTGAGGTTGGCCATGTCGGCCGAAAGGACAGACGGAGCGATTTTAATGGAACCCATGGTAGAAGCCTTTCTGCGCTAGTCGGTGAGTCCGTAGAACTCTTGAGAAGGGACGCGGTCGGTAAGAATCTCGAGCGCCCTATCCAAAGTAACACCGTTGTAGAGCGTTTGCTCCACGGCAAAGGTGAGCGGAATGTCTACGCCCAGTGAACGGGCGAGCTCGCTCACGCTGCGGGCGGCGACGGCGCCCTCGACCACCATATGCGTGCGCGTCTGATACTCGTCGAGCGAAATGCCGTGGGCAAACTCGTAGCCAAAGGTGCGGTTGCGCGAATGCTCCGAGGTGCAGGTGGCAATGAGGTCGCCCATGCCGGCAAGTCCCATGCAGGTCATAGCTTGACCGCCGCGGGCGTGCACCAGACGGCTGATCTCGGCTAGGCCGCGCGTCATGATGAGGGCGAGCGTGTTGTCGCCCGCGCCGGTGCCGGCGGAGATGCCGCACACGATGGCGATGACATTTTTCATGGCGCCACAGACCTCGACACCGGTCATGTCTTGCGACAGATAAATGCGGAAGGCCGTGGATAGGAGCAGGTCCTTAAAGGTCTCTCCTACCTGTGGATCTTTGCTGGCGATGACGGCGGCAGAAAGCCCGCCGTGGCAGATCTCCTCGGCATGGTTGGGGCCCGAGAGGGCCGCCACGCGCGCCTCGTTGCCGATCTCGCTGGTGATGACCTCGCTCATGAGCAGGCCGGACTCGGGCTCAATGCCCTTGGTGAGGCAGAGCACCGGGGTATTGGCGGCGATAAAGGGCGCGGCCTGGTGGGACACGCTGCGAAGGTGCGTCGAAGGAACGGCAAAGATGATGGCCTCGGCGCCGTCGAGCGCCTGGGTCAGATCCGTGGTGGCGACGACGTTGCCGGGCAGCTCGTAGCCCACAAGGTAGCGGGGGTTGCGGTGCTCGCCATTGATGCCGGCGGCCGTTTGCTCGCTGTGGGCCCACATGGTCACGCGCTCGGCTCGCGCGGCAGCAAGGCCGGCGACGGCGGTTCCCCAGGAGCCGGAGCCAATCAGCGCAACATTCATGACTCTCTCCTACTTATCGTCGGGCTCGGTGACGCGCTTGGTAAACGAGAGCTTGGACTCCTTACCGGTCATGAGCTTTTTGATGTTCGCACGATGGGCCCACACCACGGTGATGCCGATCATCGCCATGCAAAACTTAAGCCCCAGGCTGCTGTACGGAAAGACCGCGCAGGCAGCGATGGGAAGACCGATGGCAGCGGCAAGCGAGCCCACCGACACAAACTTGGTGATGGCGACGGCCACGATAAACATGCCCAGCAGCGACAGGCCAATAGGCCAGTACCAGGCGAGGATGACACCCAGACCAACTGCGATACCCTTGCCGCCGTGGAAGTTGAGGTACGGCGAGAAGATGTGGCCCCACACGGCCGCCAGGCAAATGACGCCGAGCATCCAGTCGCCGGGGGCTCCAGGCGCCATAATGTTCGGCGGAAAGCCATAGCCCAAGTCGGCAATGAGCGGACGCGCGATAAGGATGCAGATGGCGCCCTTAAGGCAGTCGAGCAGCAGGGTGAGCGCGGCGACCTTGGGACCGGCCACACGCAGTGCGTTGGTGGTGCCGATGTTGCCGGAGCCCGCCTTGCGAATATCCGTATGGTTGAACACGCGGCCCAGGATCAGGCCAAACGGAATCGCTCCGATAAAGAACGATACCACGGCGCAGATGGCGGTCAGCAGAATCGGATTATGCATCCTTTTGCTCCTTCTTCCTAAAGAAGAGTCGAATGGGTGTGCCGGCAAAGTCGAAGGTCGAGCGCATGCGGTTCTCCACGTAGCGCTGGTAGGTGTCGTTGACCAGATCGCTGTGGTTGACGAAGAACGTAAACGTCGGCGGGTTGATGCCCGTCTGAGTCACGTAGTGCATGCGCAGGCGGCGCTTGCCGTCCACCACGGTGTGGCCGAACTCGCGCAGGTCGGTGAGGAACGTGTTAAGGCGCGAGGTGGTGATCTTTTGCGAGCGCGTCTTTTCGGCGGCGTCGACCATCGCCCAGATCTTCTCGACGCTGCGGCCGGTGAGCGCAGAGATGCGCAGATACTGGGCCCAGGGAGCCATGACGCCCAGACGGCGGTCGACGGTCTCCATGCAGGCCTCGCGCTTGCGGTCGTCGTCGAGCAGGTCCCACTTGTTGAGCAGCACCACGATGGCACAGCCGCGCTCGATGGCAAGGCCCATGACCTTCTGGTCCTGCTCGGTAACGCCTACGGAGGCGTCGACGACGAGCAGTGCCACGTCGGCGCGATCGATGGCGCGCAGGCCGCGGACCATCGAGTAGTACTCGATATTCTCGTACACGGTGCTCTTCTTGCGAATGCCCGCGGTGTCGACCATGCGGTAGTGCTTGCCGTTGCGCTCCACGACGGTGTCGATGGCGTCGCGCGTCGTGCCGGCAATGTTGGACACGATAGAGCGGTCGGCGCCCAGGATGCGGTTGAACAGCGACGACTTACCGGCATTGGGGCGGCCGATGATGGCGACGTTCAGCGCGTCAGGGAACTCATCGGCGACCTCGTCCTCTTCCTCCGGAAGCAGGGCCACGATATCGTCGAGCAGGTCGCCCGTGCCATGGCCATGCAGGGCCGAGAGCGGCGTGGGCTCACCGATGCCGAGCGAATAGAACTCCCAGATGCTGTCGTTCTCGCGATCGGGGTTGTCGAGCTTGTTCACCAGCAGAAAGACCGGCTTGTCGCAGCGCTTGAGCATGCGGGCGACCGACTCGTCCTCCTCGGTGACGCCGGTGCGGCCGTCGACCACAAACAGGATGACGGCGGCTTCCTCGGCGGCGGCGAGGGCCTGGTCGCGGATGGACGTGGCAAAGACGTCATCGCTCTTGAGCGGCTCGATGCCGCCCGTGTCGACGATGGTGAACTCGCGGCCGTTCCAATCGGCCGTGTGGTACGAGCGGTCGCGCGTGACGCCGCGGGACTCATGGACGATGGCGTCCGAGGTCTGGGCCAGGCGGTTAACGAGCGTGGACTTGCCCACGTTGGGGCGTCCGACGACGGCGACGATAGGTTTCATCTGCACTCCTTTAATGGGTAGGGTCAGTGGAAGTGTTAGAGTCGGCAGGCACAATGCCAAGGATGTGCTCCAGGGTATCGAGCAGCTCATGCGGCATGGTCGACACCACATGAACCTCGGCGCCGCGACTGGTAAGGCTTGCGAGTAAATCGTCACGATGATACTCGTCAAGCGTCATGCCGTCAGCGTTGAACATGAGCTTAGGCACAAAGAGCATAACCCCCGAGAGGTCCTGCGGCAGCTGCTCCAGAATGTCGCAAGCGACGATGAGGCCGGTCACGTCCACGTTGCCGCCAAAGTAATGGTTTTTGATGGCCGTGACGGTGCCGTCGAGGCCCTGTGACGACTCCACAAAGCGCGCCACGGTGTCGCGCGCGCTGGCGCCGGAAAGGCACAGGAGGCGCTGGCCGCGCCCGGCAATTGCCTCGCGAACGCGGGCCAGGCGCTCGGCGTCGGCGGCAAGCACGTCGTCGGTCTCGTCCAGATACGAGCGGATCATGCCGATGCCGTCGTAGTACTGCGGGTAGCCGTCGTAGAAGTCCGCCTCGGGAGGATCGATGCCGGCGTCCAGATAGAATTCATCGCTCATCTGGAAGGTGTGGCGGCCAAAGCGCTCGTAGGCTCGATCCTGGAAGGGACGGATCATGGCAATGGTCTCGCGCGCGAGCTCAGGTTTGTCGCTGTATGACCAGGTAAAGCGATTCTGGTGCTTGGTAAAGCCCAGCGGTACGATGCCCAGGCTCGTGATCTGCTCGTGCTCCTCGCAAAAGCGTAGGGTCTTTTGCAGCTCCTCACCGTCGTTCATGCCGGGACACAGCACGATCTGCGCGTGGATCTCGATGCCGGCGGCCATGATGGCCTCGAGCACGTCCATTCCGCGCTGGGCGTTGCGGCCCATCATGCGGCGACGGACGTCGGGGCTCACGGCGTGGACCGACACATTCATGGGGCTCATGTTGCGTTCGATGACGTTTTGCACGTCGTCGTCGGTGAGGTTGGTCAGCGTGACAAAGTTGCCCTGCAAAAAGCTCAGGCGGTAGTCGTCATCGCGGATATAGAGCGTGGAGCGGCCGCCCTTGGGCAGCATCGTCATAAAGCAGAACACGCAGGCGTTTACGCAGGTACGCATGCCGTCGAAGATAGGGCCATCGAACTCAAGGCCCCAGTCCTCTCCCGGGAAGCGGTCGAGCTCGACGGGGGTGACGCTGTTGTCGCGCGGGTCGAAAACCTCGAGGTCGACCGTGTCGTCGTCGGCCTCCCAGAGCCACACGATCATGTCGGTGAGTGTCTCACCGTTGACCGTGAGCACGCGCATTCCCGGCTCGATACCCACATCCCACGCGGGCGATTCGGGACGAACGCTCTTTACGAGCGCGCCCTCACCCGGCTCGGGGTCGCGGCTGCGCCCGTAATCGGCCACCTCGGCGGCGTATGCGGGTACGGTCTGGTCCATGATTAGCGGCAAAGCTCCTTGATGCGCGCGACGGCGCGTTCGATGTGTTCTTGCGGTGTGGAAGCGCCGGCGGTGATACCGATGTGGCGCGCGCCGGCAAACCATGCGGCCTCGAGCTCGCTTGCCTCCTCGATATGATGCGTGTGCTCGCAGGCGTCTGCGCAGATCTGCGCCAGGCGGCGGGTGTTGCCGGAGTTTTTGCCGCCCACGACGACCATGCAGTCGCAGCGGTTGGCAAGTGCGGCGGCGGCCTGCTGGCGCTCGCTCGTGGCGGCGCAGATGGTGTTGATCACGCGCAGTTCCTGCACACGCGGGGTGATGGCAGCTACGACGTCGGCGAGGTTCTGTGCGGTCTGGGTAGTCTGTACAACGAGGCCCACCTTGCCCTTGAGCGGCAGCGCGTCCGCATCGGCGGCACAGCTTACGACCTGCGCATCATCGCCGGCGTGGCCCAGGATGCCCTCGACTTCGGGGTGGCCCGGCTCGCCCACGACCACCACGTGATAGCCCTCTCGTACCAGGCGTTCCGCCGCCATGTGGACCTTTTTCACGTAGGGGCAGGTGGCGTCGACCACGGTAAGACCGCGATCGTGAGCCGCCTCGATCACCTGCGGCACCACGCCGTGGGCGCGGATGATTACGGTGCCCGATGCCGCGTCGTTCAGGGTCTCGGCCAAGCCAATGCCGGCCTCGGCGAGCTCGCGCACGACGATGGGGTTATGGATGAGCGGGCCCAGGGTGTGGACCTGAGCGCTCTCCCCTGCCTGCGGCGCGGCGGCCAGCGCCATGTCGAGCGCGCGCTGCACGCCGTAGCAGGTGCCGGCATGGGCTGCGATCTCGATGGTGGGCGCGCCGCCCTGGTCGGACGCGGTCGCGGTGGTGCCCATAACGTTCTCGTCCATGGCTAGAACCTGCCCGGATGCTCGGCGCACAGCTCGTCTCGCATGGCGTAGACGCGGTTCATGGCCTCGGACTCAAACCAGGCCAGACGCTCCGTGCGCTTAAGCCCGGCTGGCGCGTCGGAAAGCGAGATGGCCTTGCCGGCGCGGATCCAGCACTTCTTGGGGCGCATGATCTTTTTGCCCGCAGGCGTGATGTCGGACCAGCCACAGATGGCGAGCGGGTTCACGGGTGCCTTGCCCATCTGGGCGATGAGCGCAAAGCCGCCGTGGACCTCGGGTTTGATCTCGCGCGAGCGGATGCGCGTGCCCTCGGGGAAGATCAGGACGTCCTCGCCGCGCTGCAGCGCATGCTGGGCGGCACGCAGGCACTTCATATCGGCAGTACCACGCTCCACGGGGATGCCACCAACGCGGCTAAAGGCCCAGCGTACGATCTTGCTCTTGGCAAACTCGGACTTAAAAATGGGGCGAATGCGGCGGCCGCCAAAGAACAGCGCCGTCTCTACAGCCAAAAGCTCGGCCATCGAGGTGTGGTTGCAGATGACCACGCTGCCGCGGCCTTCCTGGCGCTCAAACAGCAGATCGGCGTCCTCTACCTTCCAGCGCCACATGAGCTTGGAGAAGGCCCAAAGGATTGCCATGACCACGAAGACGGTGCCGCGGATGAGCACGGGGAACTCGGCATAAGGGGCGTTGTAGTAATCCTCGGGCGTCTGCTTAAACAGGCGCATGGGCTACCTCCTTTGGTTGATGAGGTCCTCGATAATGTGGACGACCTCGTCTATGGTGTGTGCGGTGGAGTCGACGTGCACGGCGTCCTCGGCGGGCACGAGCGGCGCCACCTCGCGGCTGCTGTCGAGCTTGTCGCGCTGCTTGAGGGCATCGAGGGTCTCGTCGACTTCGGCCTCGAGCTGCTCGCTGGTGAGCGGCTGGGCGTCGTTTTGGTGGCGCTGCAGCACGCGGCGACGGGCGCGCTCGCGCGGGTCGGCGGTCAGGAACACCTTGACCTGCGCGTTGGGGAACACGACGGTTCCGATGTCGCGACCCTCGGCCACGATGTCGCGATCCTCGGCGGCGCGGCGCTGATGGACGAGCATGGCCGCGCGCACGCCCGGGTAGGCCGAGACCTTGGACACGTTGGCGTCGACCTGCGGGGTGCGGATGGCAGCCGAGGCGTCCTGGCCATCAATGGTCAGACGTGTGTCCTCGCCGGTGCCGTTGGTAAAGCGGATTTCGATCTGCTCGGCGAGGGCGTCGATGGCAGCCTCGTCGTCCAGGTCGATGCCGCGGTCGAGCGCGGCGAAGGTGACGGCGCGATACATGGCGCCCGTATCGAGCTTGTTAAAGCCCAGCTGGCGGGCGATCTCCTTGGCGATGGTGGACTTGCCGGAACCGGCGGGGCCGTCGATGGCGACGATCATGCAATGCTTCCTTTCGGTGGTTGACGTGCTGGTATGGGACGCGGACGCTGCGGCTTGGCGGTCTGCCTAGCCGGTGTAGCGCTCGCGGTAGGTGTTGCGCTTGGGCGCGGAGCCGTGGCTGCCGTGGTGACGCGTGCGTGCCGCGGGCGTGCCCTGGGGCTTGCCGCTGTCGCGCTTGGAGCTGGCCTGCTTAGGCGGGATGCCGCCGGCCTTGAGGATTTGCACCTCGCGGTCGGTGAGCTCGCGCCACGAGCCCTTGGCCACATCCTTGAGCTCCAGGCCGGCAAAGTTGCTGCGATGCAGGCGGATCACCGGGTGGTGGATCTTGCCCAGCATGCGCTTGACCTGGTTCTTACGACCCTCGCGGATGATGACCTCCACGGCGGTGGTGCCGGGCTTGACGCCCTGCGGAGCCACGGCCTCGGCTTCGCGAGCGGTGATGACGCGGCAGATTGCCGGCTGGCATAGGCCGTCGTCGAGCTCGATGCCACGACGCAGCGGCGTGAGGTCGCGGTCGGACAGTTCGCCGTCCACGAGTGCCTGGTAGGTCTTGTAGACGTGTTTGCTCGGGTGCAGCAGGTCCTGCGACAGGTCGCCGTCGGTGGTAAAGAGCAAAAGGCCCGTGGTGTCGCGGTCCAGGCGGCCCACCGGGAACAGGCCCGGAAATCGGTCGCGGGGAACCAGGTCCGCCACACAGGGACGCTCCTGCGGGTCGCTCATGGTGGTGAGATAGCCGGTCGGCTTGTAGAGCATCAGGTACACGGCGCCCTGGTCGAGCTTAACGGGCATGCCGTCGACCTCGATATGATCGCGGTCGACATCGACCTTGGTGCCCAACTCGGTCGCGACCTCGCCGTTAACCGTCACTCGGCCGGCGGTCATCAGGTCCTCCGACCCGCGGCGGCTCGCCACGCCTGCGCGCGCCAAAAAGCGCTGCAGGCGCATGGTGTGCGGATAGACGGGCTGGGCGTCGGACTTGTGCACATCCGCGTTGGGCGCCGCAGCGCCGGTGCGCATCTCCCCTGTCTCGTTAGTCTTCGTCATGCGTATCCTCCGCAGTGTCGTCGGTGGACAGCGTTTCCTCGCCGCCGACTGCCTCGACATCATCAATATCGGTATCGAGCAGCTCACGTTCTTCGTCCAGATCCTCAGCCTGCTCCTCGAGCGTGGACTGAATGCTGCGGCCGCTCAGGCGCTCGCGGATAAATTGACGTGACTGCTCGTCGGGGGCAAACTGCTCCAGATCGGGAAGGTCGCGGGTGGAGCGCAGACCGAACTTCTCCAAAAAGGCGTTGGTCGTGCCGTAAATGATGGCCTGACCGCGCTGGGGGTCGCGCCCGAGCTCGCGCACCAGGCCCTTGTCAACGAGCGACGCAATGACACCGTCGGAGTTGACGCCGCGGATGCCCTTGACCACCTCGCGCGTCACGGGCTGGTGATAGGCGATCACGGCCAGGGTCTCGAGTGCCGCCTGCGACAGTTTTTGCGTGTCCCAGCTCAACACATAGGCCTCGACCACGTCGTGATATGCGGGATGCGTAAACAGGCGCCAGCCGCCGGCGACCTCGCGCAGCTGAAAGCCGCGGTTGGCCTCCTCGTACTCAACTTTGAGCTCGGCGAGCAGCGATGCGCATTCGCCGGGGGCGATATCCAGCGCACCAGCCAGCGCGGGCGCGCTCACCGGATCGCTCGACACCAGCAGGAGCGCCTCCAAGGCGCCTTTGAGGCTATTTGTCTCCAGCGGGGAAAGGGTTGACATGGTTGCCGCTCCTATTCGGTGAGCTCGGGGCCCTCGCCGGGTACGTAGGCCTCGGCGCCCTCGACGCGGTTGATGCGGATGGTTCCAAAGATTTCGTCCTGGCTCAGGGTGAGCGAGCCACGCTTGGTGAGTTCCAGCATGGCCAGGAAAGTGACGACGAGCTGCTCGGTGGTGGCGTCGCCGTCCAACAGCTCGCGGAAGGTGCAGGTTTGGTGCGCCGTGGTAAAGCGGTCGACCGAGGCCACCGTCAGGTCGAGCGGCACGCGATGCGGTGCCACGTGCTCGGCCTCCAACAGGAAGGTCTGGCGCTTGCCGTCCAGGTCGGCACAGATGACGGCCAGGCCGCGCAGGGTGATGCCGGCCAGGTAGTCGGGCATGAGGCCCAAAAACTCCGGGTCGGGGCCGGCCACACGCGGATGCATGCGGCTCTCGGCCTGCATGCGCGCGCCAAGGGCTGCCGCCGCGCTCTTAAACTGCTTGTAGGCGATCAGGCGCTGGATCAGGACCTCGCGCAGGGCATCGCCGTCGAGCGCGCTGAGTTCCTCGAGGTCATCGTCGAGCTCGTCATCATCATCGGCTTTGCGCGGGGCCTCCTGAGGCACCAGCGAGGCGGCCTTGATGTCCAGAAGCGTAGCCGCGACCAGCAAAAAGTCGCTTGCCACATCCAGGTCCAGCGCCTCGATGCGCTCGGCTTCGGCCAGGTATTGCTCGGCCACCTCGCTAATGGAGATGGCGCCGATATCTACTTTTTGACGGGTTACCAGCTGCAGCAGCAGGTCGAACGGTCCGCTGTAGACCTGCGTCGACACGCGATACGACATCTTCGACCTCCTTTGACGGCGCCTTCGCGGCGCGGTTTGGGTGCATGTTGCGACCGTTTTGCGCGGTCGACCTGTAAGTTTACCTTAGATGCCGGCGATTGCGAAGTTGAGCAGCCACTCAGCCAGCGGATACACGGTAACGTCGAAATAGCGGCCGATCACATCGATACCGGTCCACATGGGCAGCAGATACAGCACGATGATGAGTATGGGCATGGCGTATTGCTGCAGGTGGTAGTAGTTGGTGAGCGCTTTACCTTTGAGGAACGGCACGATGATAGACGAGCCGTCAAGCGGCGGAATCGGAATGAGGTTAAAAAACGCGAGCGACAGGTTAACCACGATAAAGGCAGCGCCGAAGTTCATGATTTGCGACGCCACGCCAAAAGACATGCTGGCGTAGAGGTTGCCATAGACCAGGTGCATGAGGGCTGCGGCCAGGCACGCGAGTGCGATATTCGATGCGGGGCCTGCCGCGCTCACCAGGACCTCGTCGCGCTTGGGGTGCTTGAGGTTGTTGAGATAGACGGGCACGGGCTTGGCGAAGGCAAATACCGGGCCGCCGGCCGCGAGCATAAGCAGCGGCAGGAGGACGGTGCCAAACGGGTCGATGTGGTTGAGCGGGTTGAGCGAGACGCGGCCACGGGAGCGTGCCGTCTTGTCGCCGAGCGCCCAGGCCGCGGCGGCGTGCGCGCTTTCGTGGATCACGATGCCAACGATGACAGCGACGGCGCTGGCAAGCAGATTCATGAGGTAGCTGCTGGACATAGCACCTCCTAGCGGACGCGGCGCGATGCGCGCGTGAGCAGGTGGTCGACCACAAACAGGATGACGGCCACGATGGCGTAATCTAAGCGGAACACGCCGCCAAAGGGCGAGGTGATGACGCCGTAGCCGGCGATGGCACTCGGCAGCGCGCGCGAAAGCTCAACGACAAAGCCGACGATCTGCAGCTTGGCGGTCAGGCCGCTAAAGCACAACAGCACGGTCATCGCGCTCATAAAGATGCCGCAGATGCGGCACGCAATGGCGATGATGCTCATCGCCACGGCAGCGGCCTTACGAGAGTTCACGCGCGGTCTCCTCTTCAATCTGTGTGGAAAGCTCGAGCCATTCGTCCTCGAGCTTGGGCAGCTCTTGCTTAAGGCCGTTATATTCCCCCAGCGCGGCGTTGAACTTATCCTGATCGGCATAAAGCTCTTCACTTGCCATCAATTCCATAAGCTCGTCATAGCGGGCGCGCTTTTTGTCGAGCTCCGCCTCGATCTTCTTAAGCTGGTTGCGCACGCCCTTGAGCTTTTTGTTGAGCGCAGCGCGGGCCTGGGCCTCGGCGCGCTTTTGCTCCTTGGTCTTTTTGCCCTCGGCAGGTTTAGGCGCCGCGGCGGGGGTGTCGGCCTGGGCGGCGCTGGCTTTGGTGGACTTGGCCGCGGCAGGCGCGCTCTCCCCTGCGGCCTCGGCGGCGGCGCGGGCTGCGAGATCCTCGCGCTTGTAGAGGTAGTAGTCGTAGTCGCCGTCGTAGACCGTGACCTTGCCATCGCGTATGTCGATCACGCGGTTGGCAACGGCGCGTACCAGGTGCTCGTCGTGGCTGATCAGCACGATGGTACCAGGGAAGTTTTGCAGGGCATTCTCGAGCATGTCCACCGAGTCGATGTCCAGGTGGTTGGTGGGCTCGTCCAGGCACAGGAGCGCCTCGGGGGCCACGAGCATCTTTGCCAGGGCCAGACGCGCCTTTTCGCCACCGGAGAGGACGCGGACCTGTTTTTCGATTGCATCGTTGTCGCTAAACAGGAAGGCGCCCAGCAGGCTGCGCTGCTGCGGCACGGTCCACTTGGGCGTGACGGTGTCGATCTCTTGCAGGACGGTGTTGGACTCGGTCATGCCCTCGAGCGCATGCTGGGCATAGTAGGCGACGCCGACGTTGGTTCCCAGGTCGCGGGTGCCGGTGGTGGGCGGCTCCAGACCGGCGAGGATCTTCATGAGGGTGGACTTGCCAGCGCCGTTGGGGCCGACGAGTGCCACGTGCTCACCGCGGTAGAGCTTAAGGTCGATGTCGCTGTAGATGTGCTTATCGCCGTAGGACTTGGAGACGCCCTCTAGGCCCACGACCATGTCGCCGGAGCGTGGCGGATCGGGGAACTTAAAGTCGATGTGCTTGTGGCCCTCGGGCAGGATGACGAGCTCCTTTTTAATCTGCTCGATCTTGCGGATGCGCTCCTGCGCCTGGGCTGCCTTGGTGGGCTTGTAGCGGAACTTGTCGACGAAGACCTGCATGTGGGCGATGTCGCGCTCCTGGGCAGCGCGCTTGGCGCGCATCTGCTCCAGGTTGTCCTCGCGCTGCTTAAGGTAGCTGCTGTAGTTGCCGGTGTAGGTGGTCACGCGGCGGTTCTCGAGGGCGGCCACGTGGTCGACGCAGGCGTCCATGAAGGCGCGGTCATGGCTGACGATGAGGACGGCGCCATCGTAGTTGGCGATAAAGCCGCGCAGCCATTGGACACTCTCGAGGTCCAGGTGGTTGGTGGGCTCGTCCAGCAGCAGCAGGTCGGGGTGGCGCAGGAAGAGCTTTGCCAGCGCGATGCGCATCTGCCAGCCGCCGGAGAACTCGGAGCACAGGTGCTCAAAGTCGGTGACCTTAAAACCCAGGCCGGACAAGATCTTGCGGGCGTTGCTCTCGAGTTCGTAGCCGCCCAGATGCTCAAAGCGGTCCTGGACCTGGCCATACTCGTTGAGGAGGGCGTCGACGTCTTTGCCCTGCTCGGAGAGCTCGGTGATCTGGGCCTGCAGCTCGTTAGCGCGCACGCCCATGCGGCGGATTTCCTTGGCGGCGGCCATGACCTCGGCAAGGATGGTGGTGTCCTTTTGCTCCAGGTTAGTTTCCTGCTCTAGATAGCCTACCTGGCAGTCCTTGGCGTACTGGACCTGGCCAGCGTCTGGGCTGTCGATGCCCATGATGATCTTGAGCATGGTGGTTTTGCCGGCGCCGTTGGGGCCCACGAGCGCAAAACGCTCGCCGGGGTTGATCTGGAATGACGCGCCGCTAAAGAGGACGCGCGCGCCGAAGCTTTTTTCGATCTTGTCGACCAGGAGGATCATGGTGCCGCCTTTGACCTTGTGTGCCTATATGAAAAAAGGCCCCAACTTGCGTTGGAGCCTCATTCAATGCTCGGGTGGAGACGAGGGGGATCGAACCCCTGACCTCTTGACTGCCAGTCAAGCGCTCTCCCAGCTGAGCTACGCCCCCGTGCGAACAAGTACTATACGGGAACACCGGCGGCGATGCAAGGACAATTTTGGAAAAACTTTCCGCGGCTGCGCCCGGCGGCCGGCCCGGGGCGCTGGAAGCAGGCAAGAGGGCCAAAGGCGGCACCATGATCCTCCTGGCGGACAAGATCGTGCGTTGAACGACCAACGCGCGCATGGTAGTATCTTTCATCGTGGTGCGAAACTAATTCAAATGGATAGCCACCATTACTATCGTTGCCACTAACTTCAAGGGCTCTTGGCGCAACGGTTAGCGCAGGGGACTCATAATCCCTGGGTTCTGGGTTCGAATCCCGGAGGGCCCACCAGAATTTACAGAAGGCCAGACACTAAGTCTGGCCTTCTTCTTTTTATATAGCTTAAATATCGGTCGATAGGAGACCTTGTGTTCCAATATGAAAAAAGGCCCCAACTAGCGTTGGAGCCTCATTCAATACTCGGGTGGAGACGAGGGGGATCGAACCCCTGACCTCTTGACTGCCAGTCAAGCGCTCTCCCAGCTGAGCTACGCCCCCGTGCGAAGAAGTACTATACGGGAACACCGGCGGCGATGCAAGGACAATTTTGGAAAACTTTCCGCGGCGCCGCCCGGCCCCCGTCCAACGGCGTCTCGGACAACATGGATTCGATCATGGTGTCGGTTTTTAGTGTCACACTTGGTGTCAAAAAGAAAAAGGCCAGAGGCTTAATACCTCTGACCTTTGCTTTTGATGGTGGGCGATACAAGATTCGAACTTGTGACCCCATCCGTGTGAAGGATATGCTCTACCCCTGAGCCAATCGCCCGTCGCCTTTTGGCAAAAGAGATACTATCATAGCCGCGCGTGGTTTACCAAGAACTTTTTGCCCTCGATTTTAAATTCGTGGGCTTTGGCTGCTCTGGCGCAGTCCAAATAAACAGCAAACCCGCAGCTCAACGAGCCTTTACCGCTTGATCCACGAGGTCTCGGGGCGGCAGATGAGTCGTGCGTTGTTGTAGGCCATATCGAGCGTGAGACAGGTGCGCGCAGCGTAGAAGCCGTCCTCGCGCTGGATGGTCAGCGCCAGCTCGGGCTTGTCGCCGGTCAGGCACAGCGGCAGCAGCAGCTGGATTCGGCCTCCATAGAACTGCGGCACGGCGAGCGTGTAGTTGGCGGCGGCGCGACGGGCGGCCTCGACGACGGCGCCCTCAAAGGCACGGCGCAGCAGCAGCGAGTTGCCCTCCCCCATCAGGCTGGCGGGGATGCGCGTGAGGTTTTCCTCGTCGCCCAGAATGTGGTCGATGTTGGAGCGGATCGGCAAGCGGTAGTCAAAGACCAGCTCGGAGGGGTCCTCGGCAAAGCGCACGCGGCACGGCAGGTACTCAAACGAGACCAGCATGGGGTCGCTCTCCTTAAAGAAGCCCTTCAAAAACCAATGCTGGCGCGCGTCGGGCTTGGAATTGGGCTCAAACAAGCCGTAGATGGTCTCGTAGCGGCGCGTGTACAGGCCGGTGTTGAACAGGCAACGGTCGTCGTCGAACACCAGCGGCAGGTTGGACGGCGCGGTCTGGTCTACGTCGCGCTCGGTCAGAAACACCGCGCGGCTAAACGAGAACGACAGGTAGTTTTTGAGGATACGGTTGTTGGGACCCCAGTCCTAGGGATCGGCGAGGTCTACCAGGCGGTCGTAACAGGGCTCGGGGCAAAACGCAAAGTCGTAGATATTACTGCACAGGGTGCTGGGGATCTCCATGTGGTGTCCAATCCAATTGATAACCTTCGTGCGGATGCTTTGATTCTATACGTATGACACGTCGCCGATACGCGCAACGCGATTGCATCGAGGTTTTTTGGCGAGTCAGGCCATCGCCGGCGCGATGAGGCCGGCCGCGCCGGCAAAGCACCCGCCCAGCAAAACGCATAGGCAGACCAAAGCAGTAAACAGGATGTAGTGTCGGCTGGTGTGGAACGCGGCAGCAAGCATGACCGCTCCGACCTTCGCAAGAGCCAATGGAAACTGCGCCAATAAATTGCCTGGCAGCAGTAGTTATTGGTGTAGCGAGATCAAAATATGCGAGCTTCGCAATCAAAAAGAATGACCTCGATGAGTTCCTCATCCCATTTACGCCGCTTCATAGAGACGCACCTCATCCTTTTCAATGCTCTTGCGGAATGCAGGACGCATATGCTCGGGAGGGTTGGTGACAATCTCAACATCTCGCACAAGCTCTTCTTCGAGCTCAAGGGAGAGTTCGAATAGCGTGCCGAACGTCATTGTTTCACCGCAGACTAGACGCAAATCAATATCGCTATCTGGCGTTTGCTCGCCACGGGCGAAGGAGCCAGATAGGTATGCCTCGCGGACGTCGTAACGAGACAGCGCACGAGAAACAGCAGCGGATATGTCGACAAGAGTAATCAAGTCTTAATTTTACTTACCGATTGAATGGAAGGCAATCGCCATCCGCCCGTTCCGCAGGCCGGTGATTAGAGAGGGGCTGTATCCGGCAGCATGCGGCAAAATCTGAAGATGCCATACGTAAGGGAGATTGGCAAAGTCTCTAACCGCGGTTTTATTGACAAAAATCGGGTTGTGCTCAGGGATTGCTTATTTTTCCTCGCGCTTCCGAAATATAGGCATTTTGGCAGCGATCTGAGGTGCCTTTGAGCGCCATGCTGATGTCGCCGAGCCAAGAGCAATTGGTTAACGGACAAGCTGGGGCACGCGTTCTAGTATTTCAATAGCCAATGCCGAGGGGACACGTTAAGATGTTGTCAGTAAACCCGCCTGGCCTCTGCTTAGCATGCACACTGGCGGGTCTTTTTTAAGTCCTTGGAGCCGAGACGAAGTACGAGAAGCCATTCCTCACCTACGACGAACAGGCGGACCTGCTGATCTCGCGCGGCCTCATGGCAGACCGAGAAGAACCCGTCGGCAAACTCGAGCACGTGGGATAATAGCGGGCACGCTCGGAGTCAGCGCCAAGGTGGCCGAGTTCTGCCTCGTGGCGCTCAACACCGTGAGGAACTACTGCTGCGCCCACCATGGCCGCCTCTGGAACAAGACGCTTGGCACCAAACCCATGATCCCAAGGGATGACACCGCCTGGCACGAGCCCCACGAGGAATGGCGAGCCGTGGGCTTCGGAGAGGGGTTGATTTCCGATCTCAGCCGAACACATTGATCGGATAGGCCGTTTCCGCAGCCAGCCGAACGCCCCCGAGTCCCCTCCCGGGACTCGGGGGCGGCATTTTCCCAGTTGAAGGAACGGTGGAGATGTTTTTCGATGGGTCCGGTGGCCATGCCCCGCCCTCCGCCCGGCACCTCTTCCCAGACTCAGCCGGACGGTCGGCCCGCCTATTACATTTTCCCCTTCAGGCCAGGACAGCGGGGCATCGCCCCTCTATGCGTGCGCCCGCCCTATCAGCCCCGGCGTCAGGTCGAGCTCGCTGAGCGGCACGTCCTCCACGCCGTAGGCCCCCCGGCAGCTCCCGGCCGTCCCGTGGACACTCCAGCCCTTGATGTATTCGTTGATGTACTACAGAATTCGTCCGATGTCTTCAGACATCGGCTGCTCCCTCCTAGTAGCCAGAGTCGTAGCGCTGCGCAGCGATGACCTTCTCGATCTCGGCGAGGCCGAGGAAGCGGTCGCCGAGCATATGCTTGCGCCAGAGGGGCTTGAAGCAGTGAAGCATGCGGCGGTACATCTCGAGGCGGGGACCATGCGAGTTCCCGCCATCCGAGTACTTCCTCAGAGGCTCCGCGAGCTCCTCATAGCGCTTGTCCGCAAAGAGGTGCTTCACGTAGCCGGCGAGACGCCCCTCCTCCATGTCGTTGTAGTCGAAGCCTTGAGGCGAGATGTCGCGCTCGTCCACCTCGGCCTTCTCATCTTCAGGCAGGTCCTCGTATGAGGCCCTGAGGACGCGGAACATGTCGAGGATGTCGTACAGCTCCTCGCAGCGTGAGTTGGGAATCTCCGGTCGAAGCACGGCGAATGCCTCCGGGTACTCGCGCACGTAGCCCTTCTCGAATATCTGTGCATTGCGCTTGTGGTAAGCGGCATCCTCCTCGTCCTCCGAGAGGGCGGCAAGGATGAGCTCCTGGTCGCGGAGGATGAGGCGGTTGACCGGCGCTATGGTCAGCGGGGCCATCTCCTCGGGGTAATCAGTGCGGGGGCTACCCACCATTGATCCGAGGGCTTCGGTGACCACTCCTGAGATGGTGCCACCCGATTCGTGGGCCAATCCCTCGAGTTTGGCCTTGAGGTCATCACTGACTCGGATAGAGATGGTTGCCATTGTCTACCTCCTTAATGGTGTCCTACTGTCATGTATTATTGTATTACACTTACACGGTGACGTCAAATAGTCGGAGCCTGCCGGTTTGTGACCGGCCTGGAGAATGCTCGCAGCGGCAATCGTTGCGGGCATTTATCTTGCCCGCACGGGATGCGGGAGGTTCAGACGTGGAGTCCTCCAATCTCCCGGGGCCGGCTGATCCGGCCCTCAGGGCATCGGATTCCCACATTCATCGGTACACTCACAGATGAATGTGGGAGGTGTTCGGATGAAGTTGATATTCAAGGGGCTTCGGAGACAGTTGGGAGAAGTGCCCTGTCTGGTTAAAGTGGCTAATCAACGAAAAGGCCGATGAATGCTTCAACGAAGAGATCCAGCAGAACGAAGGGCAGCAGGACTAGACAAAGGGGCGCGGCCAGCAGCGTGGTCATGCCCAATGGCAGCGCTTGTTGCGGCTGCTCGCGCGTTATGCCAGGATTTCGTGCACGCGCTTCTGCACCGTCGAGTAAAGGCTACGAACGAGCTGGGGCACGCTATGGCTGCCATATCTTGAGCAATTAAAACTGTCCGTTCAACAGTAGGGGTGCGCCGGCGTCAGCCGGTGTGCCCCTACTTTGGGAAACGTAAAACTCGCTTTTTGTCGGTTGCCTCTCCCCTCTTCCAGCCCAAACGGGTGCCTCAGCAGCGGCGTGCGGCACCTAAAAGCGCTGTCCCCAGCAGGAATAGCGCCAAGGAGGCGGCGATCCAGTTGCTGTCGGCGGTCTTGGGGAGAGTGGCGGTGGCAGCGCTGGCGGTCTTGGCCTTGAATGGTGTGGACGCCGCGGTCTTGGTCACTGTCGTTTTGGTCGTCTTGGTTGTCGTGGCTGTCTTTGGCGTCGTGGTCGCGGGCTTAAGGACGGGATCCGTCGCGGGCCCGGCACCGGGCTGCTCATCGGTAGGACCGGCACCACCAGCCGGCTCGCCCGCGCCACCGGGCACCTCGCGCCCGTCGGTCTCCCCCGCCGGCGCCGTGGCGCCCAGGGGCTCGATCACCACATGCGGCGCCATGGCCCCGGAGGCATCCACCACGCCGCCGGCACCGAAGGCCCCGCCCACGGGCGTCACGAACCGCGCGGACACGAGCGACCCACCCGTGCAAGCAACGCCGCCATCGGCACCGGCCGCGTCGAGCCACGAGGCGTCGACCGAAAGCCCGCACCCGGCCGAGCCGTCGCCAGCGTCCTGCAGGTACAAACCGTAAGCGTACACGCCGGCGGCGGGCGCGGCACCGAAGGCGACGACGCGCCCGCCGCCGCGCACGGCCATGTCGCCGGCGATCACGCCGGCCACGGCCTCGCCCGTGACGTTCGCCCCGTCCGCCCGGGCATCGACGGTGCAGCCGTCCACAACGAGCGCTCGCGAGACGTGGATCGCGCACTGCGAGCCCGATGCCGCCAGGGACCCGGTGCCGCTAAGCGTCAGGTCGCCCCACACCTCCATGCCGCACTGCGAGATGTCCGCATCGGGCGCCTGCGACTCGACCACCGAGTTCTGCCCCACAAGCGTCACGACCAGGTCGCCGTCGGCGCCGATGGCGTCGCCCGCGTAGCCGTCGAGCTCCAGATGGCCGGCATCGGTCCAGGCCCAACCGGGGCCCGAAACGCCCGGCTCGCAGTACGTCGCGCCCGCGATGAACAGGCTCTCCGCGCCCGCGGCATAGGAAGGCCCGCCCAGCAAGACGCATAGGCAGGCCATGGCAGCGATCGCGATGTGATGACGGCCGGTGTGGGACTCGGCGGCAAACATAGCCGCTCCGATCTTCGCAGGAGCCAATAGAATATGCACCCGAAAAATGCCCTGGTAGCAGCACCTATTAGTTTAGCGAGATCGATGCGGGAGCAAAGAGAAATCGCGTGGGCAATGTCCACAATTAGGTGTAAATCGTTTTGCCAGCCGGTGAAAGGGAGAATCAGCTTCCGAATTCGCCCTTCACGTTTCTGATGATGTTGTTTGATAAATGGTTCCGATAGTCCATAAAAGATGGTTCATAATAGATTTAGATGAAAAACCTTCGGATTTGTAAGGCGGGGTCGCTGAGACGGTACCGCCTAGTTTTATCAGCGTGCGCCTAACGATCGAGATCACATTCTCCCTCGCGCGCGAAGAAGTCTTGCCCTGCGAAGACTATGATCGGTTGGACAGGCCCGGCGTATATCGCGTACTTCCGTAGTTTTTCTTCGGAATATCCGTATTAAAAATACGGGCAAATTGACCAATTTGCTAAGCTACTTTATCCTGTGTTTCAAATAGACTCAGAAAGCAGAGGAGCCGTGCCATGCTCAAGAAGTTTTCGGTTTCAAATTTCAAGTGCTTCAATAAGCGAATTACATTTGATCTATCCGATCCCGCCAACTATTCATTCAATCAACAGGTAATTCAGGATGGCATTAAGGCAAAGGGCATCATATATGGTGCGAATGGCAGTGGAAAGTCCAATTTCGCCCTCGCGATATTCGACATTGTTCTGCATCTGACCGACAAGGAAAAGCTGCTCAAAAAATACTCGCCATACCGGTGCCTTAATTCAAAGAGTTCAATTACAGAGTTTCAATACGATTTTGTCTTCGACAATATCGATGTCGTATACCGCTACGGGAAAACCGACCCACAGACGCTTGTATACGAGAGTCTGTACATTGCTGGCGTGGAGGTCTTGAGCTACAGGTTCGACGCTCAAACGGGCCATGTTGACCTGCCGGGCGCCGAGTCCCTCTCGCTTTCTACCGATCTCCCCACTGAGTCCGACAGGCTGTCGCGTGTCAAATATGTCAAGAGCAATGCAATACTGCGAGATGAGCCGTCTGCCAGGGCGTTTAGAGCCTTCACCTCCTTTGTCGACAACATGCTCATGTTCTACTCGCTCGATGAGCGTGGATATCAGGGGCTTTCGGTTGGCTCGGATATCTTTACCCAGGGCATTATTCGCGAAGGAAAGATGGAGGACTTCCAAGAATTCTTGCGCCAGCAGGGAATCTCCCTGAACCTCGTATCCGTGGACGTGAATGGAGTTCCCGAGCTTTATTGCAGGTTCGAGGGCGGTACCGTTCCGTTTGCGTCGGTCGCCTCGACAGGCACCATGTCACTTGCTCTGTACTACTACTGGTATATCAAGATGAGCAAGGCTTCCTTGGTCTTTATCGATGAATTCGATGCCTTTTATCACTTTGAATTGTCCCGGTCGATCGTGGAGATGCTACGGGACCTTGAGGGTGTCCAGGTTTTCATTACGACGCACAACACGGACCTTTTGACGAACGACCTCATGCGTCCCGATGTCTATTTCATTCTCAAGGAGGGGGAGATTCGCTCGCTGGAAAAGCTAACACCCAAGGAGCTCAGATTGGCGCATAACCTCCAGAAGATGTTTAAGGCCGGTGCTTTCGATGGCTAGCCCGGTCACGCTCTTCATCGTTGAAGGAGAGTCGCGTGACCTGCGCTTTGCGGAGAAGATGAAGGATCTTTTTCTGAAAGGGAGAGATGACCTGAGGGTGATCTGTCTGCCAGCGGCGCAGAACATCTACATGCTTTACGAGCGGCTTGCAGAGGAGGACTTCGATCTGGATGTTGTGGAGGTACTGAGAGAAACGGTGCCTTCTGCTGCAAAATGTCTAGAGGGCGTGGAGAGGGATTCTGTTGATGAGGTCTTTCTCTTCTTTGACTACGACTCTCATCAGAACAATGCGCCTGGATGCGAGTCCGATGCCCTTGTGGAGGCGATGCTCCTCGCATTCGATAACGAGCACGAGAGCGGAAAGCTCTATATAAGCTACCCGATGGTCGAGGCACTGTACGATTATCGCGCAGGGCAGTGCCAGGCGCATTCAGGCTGTTTTGTTGACAACTCGGAAATCGCTCAATATAAAAATAAGTCGGGAGAGGGAAACGTTAACGTGGGGAAGCACATGGAGCTTCCCCAATGGAAAGATGCAATCGCTGCCTTCGTATTGAGATGCAAGTGCCTGCTCGGTCTCGATGAGGTTTCATTTGAGACGTATCGAGAGCTGGTTACGGTCGATGCGATCTTCCGCGAGGAGAAAAGGATGCGGATCGAGGACGGTTCGGTGTTTGTGCTATCGGCTTTTCCAGAGTTTCTGCTCGACTATTTCGGTGATAAGTTCTTTAATTCCATGGCTCCGATGCGCCACCTTAAGTTCGATGATTGCCCCCGAGGAAATGGATGAGACGCAATTAATCTCGCGGGTACAGGTTCTCCTGTCTAAATTGTGAACTCGGCATAAGAGACGTTGTTGGCCATGCCCCGGACAGCATCCAGTCGATGATGTTCTCTTGCCTGATGCCGCCGCGACCTCCCACGTCAACGCGGTCGAGCGTGAGCGGGGTCTTCGGATAGTTGTTCCGAATCGCCTGTAGCGGCGCGAGCTCGGGAAAGTACCTCACTATCAGCTTCCCCCACTCCGACTTCGGGTTCACGCAGGTGATGTGGAACCCGTTAAGCCCAGCTTGGACAAGCTGTTAGGAGACTGGCATTTCGCCTGCGTCGATCTCGAGAGGATCGGCGACAAGGTTGCGAACAAGGACTGGAAAGGTCATTATGAGGGGTAAATAAGATGACAGACAACACGTATTCGGGAACTCTAAAATTCAAAGATGTTGATTTTGTCTTTGTGTTCGATGGCTCTGAGCTTGTTCTCATCCCGCCCAAAGAACGCAAGAATGACATTATGTGGGGTTGGCTAAAAAAAGAAATTTGCCCCGGTGTGTATACATCCGGCGACCCTTTGACTGTTGATGTGCCTTATCTTGACGGCTTCTGCAACGAGACAAGCAAGCGATTGATCTTTTTGACCAGGGAGGAATCGACTGTCGGAAGTCGAAATTCGACTCTGTATATCAACGTTGCTGGGTATCTGGAATGTAGCCCGAATACCAATGGTTTTTGCAGGATGACTCTATCCGGCAGGGCCTTGAATTACATTCATCCGGTTAACAGGGCATTCTCGCAGGTATTTGATTCTGACGACCTTACAGAAAAGGGAAGCATCTCTATCAGGACAAATGGATTCGACAGAACTTCGACCGTGAAGAGAGCATTTCGCTTTGAGGGCAGAGATATCGCGGCGTATTTCTCAGTTGGGTGGACATGCAGTATGAAAATTAGTACTCCACCCATCACCCTTAATTCCAGCATGATTTTCGAGTTTGATGAAACGGACGATTACTGGTTTTTCTATCGCCTGTGGCATGCAGCAGAAGACTTCCTCAAATATCTGACATTCAGCAAAAACACACTAATTGAGGATTGCAGCCTGCAGGCTATGTACGACGACTCGCATTACCCCAGCACAGCTGAATTCAAGCTAGCGAGATCCTCAGAGCCATTTGATACCAAGCCTCTTGAAAAAGGTCGATATATTCAGCTGTCTTTGCTGGACCCGTATGAGATTAAAATGTTTGGAGCGATTGCAGACGGAGAAATCTACCTAAGGCATATTCCTGAAACATACGAAAAGGGACATACGCTCGATGCATCGGACTTCGTGCTGACTTCCGCAGCATTTGAATGGGAATTTGACCAAGCGTATCCAAGCGGAGTTGTCAAATCAGAAGCTCGAGTGGCTGCTGAGCAACGAGCATCAGCTCAGATGGATGAATGCATTAACCAAAGCTCCGGAAAAGCTAAAAAGATATTGAAATATGCAAAGAAGAGCATCGGCTTTAGCAATCTGGAATCGAAGATAGTACAGGCTGGTCGAGATTTTCATGAAATGATTGGGGTATTTGGGGAAGGTCTATACAAAAGGAATGATGAGGAATTTTCCTACGAAGTCATTGGAAGCAGGCTGGCTGAGCAAAGAAATGACTTTGCCCATGGAAACATTGACAAGGATTTCAAAGGTGCTGCCATTCTTGATTTGCTGCTTCTACGCTATCTTGTCTATGCAATGCAGCTGAAGCGCATCGGTGTCTCAGCTGCAAATACTCGCAGAGCGATAAATGAGCTATTTGGCTTAATGTATTACCTCCCTGCAGAAGACGGTGACACAGAGACGGTGGCCAAGAACACTGAGATAAATGAGCCGAACAACGAAACCGAAGGCAATGCAGACGAAATCGTAGAGGCGGAATAGAATGGTTCCCGACTGCTGACGCTCCTATTTGGCAAGGTGTTTTTTAGAATCCATTTTGCGCTCGGCCTCGAAGGCCTGCCTGTCCCAATCGAGCGGAAGTCCGGCCTCGACCCATGCCTCGTAGGCCCTCCTTATGGGCTTGAGCTCCCTTTGGCCCCTCTCCAGCATCGAGATGTACTTCTCGCTGGTGCCCAGTATGGACGCCGCCCTCACCTGGCTGACCTTCGCCGCGCGCCTGGCCGCCACGAGCCCCGAGGCGTCCTCGGGCCTCCTGATCTCGTGCGGGCGCATCAGCGCCCGGTACGCCTCCCTGGCCACGTAGCGCTTGAGGCACCTCATGACCTCCCTGTCGCTCCTTCCCCGCCCCCTGGCCCTCTCGGCGTACTCGGCGGTCTCGGGGTCGCGCATGACCCTCTGCCTCGCGATCTCGTGCAGCGCGCTGTTCGCCTGCCGGTCGCCGCCCCTGTTGAGCCTGTCCCTCACGGTTGCCGCTCGAGGCGGGGATGGGGCAGGCGCCGCATATCGCCGCGAACGACGCCTCGGAGCGCAGCCTGCCCGGGTTGTCCCCGGCCGCGACCGCGAGCTTGGCCGCGCTCACGGGCCCGCACCCGTACATCGCCAGCAGCGCGGGGCAGTTCTCCTCCAGGGACGCCTCGATCGCGCGCTCCATGTCGAGCGCCGCGTCGCGCGCCGCCGCCCACAGGTCCGCCAGCGCTCCGAGCGCGGCGCCCAGCGCGCCCTCGGCGCGCACGGAGGGGAGCTCCTCCATCAGCCTCGGCCCTCCCATGCCGCGGAACCTCGACCTGAGCCCCTCCGGCGCGGTGGTGAGCAGCGACCTTGCGGTGTTGATCGCCGAGGTCCGCGCCTTCACCGCCCCGGAGCGCGCCGCGAGCATGCAGCGCACCCCGTCGACCCACCCGTCCTGGCTCTTGGGGGTCCCGAGCCTTGAGTGTGTTTCGTCAAGAGGATTTGAGCAAAAAGAGCATCGGAAATTGAACAGCCTGAGCATCGGAAGCGCGCACGCTTTTTGAGCGGCTAGCCCTCCTGCATGAGGGCATGGCGGACGCGGTAGGACTCGCCGCGGAACTGGA
>DBFOPP010000002.1:0-14051 GCA_048428865.1 Collinsella sp. | reverse complement strand
AGACGACTCCTCCCGCTCCTCGCGCGACGGAGGCCGCCACTACGGGCTCGGCCTCCACGCCGCCTCCGAGGCCGCGAGCGCCCACGGGGGCTCCGTCTCGCTCGCCAACAGCCCCTCGGGCGGCGCGGTGGCCACCATCGCTGTCCCCCTGTGCGGGGCCTGACGACTCAGGCCCCGCACACCGGCGTGGCTCGCAATCAAACGCTTCCATCTTGAAATACGGGGAGTAAATAGCGAAATCGCAGGTGAAGGGGAGTAAAACGACAAAGAAAAAGCCTCCGTTCCAACGAGGGAACAGAGGCTAGAAAATCGTTTTTACTCACCGCCGTCGCTGGCGGCTTTGCCGTAACTCTCGTCCGAAACGAAACTCAGCGGCACAGTGCGGCACTCAAAAGTGCAGGTCAAAGCCCTGCTTACTCCCACTCGGTGGTTATAGTTTTGCCGTCTCGTCACTCCAGTTGCACCCAGTTTTCGGCGGCATCTCGAAGTGAGTGCCGCTGAATGACGCGACGTCGCGTTTCATCGGCTTCGGGGACAAAAGCTGGGACAACTTCAAAAACCATTTTCAAACTCAGAGTATTGAGTTTTTATTTTTGTCCCAAGGGGCACGGAGAGCCGCCTTTGGAGGCTCGATATCGCCGAAAAACGCCCGTTTTGAAACTCAACCGCCTTTGAGCCTGCAAACCACCAGCTTCAACAGTAAGTGAGTCGACGCGGGTGGCTTACGAGCCGTTCACAAAACCGCAGGCCACAGGTCTTTGTCAACGATAAGCAAAGTGAATAGTCTCAGGTGGCTTGCCCATGAGTTGGCGTAAGCCTGTTTAGCAAAAGGCTAATCGGACACGACAGGCCGCCCGCATGGCGACGGCGTTTCCCGTGCGGGCACAAACAGCCCTGCGTGCCCTGTCGCGCGATATCCCAATGCGACGTTCAGAACCCTACCCGCCAAGCAGCCACCTCGCGAAATTCAGCACGAGCACGCCCTCCCGGGTATGGGGCTCATGCCTCGTGCGAGTGATGAGAATCTTCGGGAATGCATCCCCGATGGATAGAATCGGCGCAATCTCCCTCTCGAGCGTCGAATCGGCGCCGATATCGTCGCTCACATACACTTTCCTTCCCGGTTTCGAAACTTGGAAGGCAGTATGCGCAAGGATGCGTCGAGGTGCGATCCCAGTCGTACCATGCCAGCAGAGATGTCGAGGCACATTCGTTCATGCTGCAATGCGGGCATCGGAGATGAAAAACAGCCCGTCGGGTAGTCATGGGCGTGCGGGAGCCCGCATCAGTAACCTGCCTCCTCGGTTGTCCCTTCTTTGCATGGTCGTCTACATAAAGGAGGAACCAGCCATGCAGATCAGCATGCTTGCCCTTCTTGGGTCACGGACCGGGGAGGCGAGGGCCTCCGTCGGGACCGCCCCGAGCAACCGGCATATCCAAGGAATGACAAGGCTCGATCGCTGTGCTGGTCAGGATGCCGAAGCGGGCCGTCCGCCAATCGGAATGCGGGTCAGGATGCTGCAACGTGATTCCAGCTGCAGGATACGGCTCCTTTGCGGTTGCCGCAAAACCTGCTGGCAACATTCTTACTATCCGAATGATGTACGCATCCCTTGGGATCGTTTCGCCTGACCAGGGCCATCTTCAGCGCCTCATCGGCCAGCTCGGCAGGCGCCTCTTCCACGCGTAATAGCCCTGGCGGGTCACCTATGCAACCAAAGATACAAAAGGAATCGAAGAGGATTGCCCTTTCCGATGGTCGATTCTTGACAGGCAAACTCAAGCCTCGTTAATATTACATGGTTTGCCAGACCGAATTAACAAAGGAGGGGTGTCGTGGTTGGTCTTTTCCGCACGTGGATGAGCGCCTAGAAAGCGGCGCTGTTGTGGCGTCGCGCTGTTTTTCTGCACGCCATTTCACGATTGGACATAACCATGATATTTGAAACCTCTCGGGGCAGGTCTGTTCTGCTGTGCCATTCATGGCAATTCAAGCTTTGTTTCGTATGGGGCGGGGAGCTCGTTTCGACATTGACGAGTTCGATTCTCCAAATGGGTCTTATTTGGCATCTCGCCCTCACGACAGGGTCGTCTTCTCTCCTCTCCTTAGCATCGCTGGCAGGCTTTCTGCCGATTGCTTTGTTCGGAATCCTTGCGGGCGCCGTTGTCGACAGACTGCCTTTGAAACGTGTCCTCATCGGCGCCGACCTCTTCATTGCCGCGGTGGGTGCCGCCTTGGCGATTGCCTCGTTGGCCGGCAGCTTACCTGCATGGCTAATTCTCATCGCCCTGTTTCTCCGTGCAGTTGGTACTTCGTTCTACACGCCAGCCTCCCAATCTCTCACGCCCCATCTCGCCCCGCCAGAGCATCTCGTTCGCCTATCGGGGGTGACTCAGGCGATTCAGTCCGGCGGATACATTCTTGGCGCCGCGCTTGCAGCAGTGATTTATCCCGTGGCGGGCATTACCGCTATGATTGTCCTCGACGTGCTGGGAGCGCTTTTCGCTTCTTTAGCCGTCCTCGCCGCACAGATAGACGCAGGGGGCCTCGATGAAGCCGACCGCAGCTTGTCCTTTTCCAATAAGGTTCGAGAGCTCTTCTCTGAGATTTCGGACGGCTACAAGCTGATTAGGGAGTACAGGGGGCTGTTCGCCCTTCTTTGGTGCGGGTTCGTCTTCGCTTTCGCGTTCTCTCCGCTCGCGGCATTGTTCCCAATAATGACCTTGGGGCATTTTGGCGGTAGCACGGGGGATGCCGCTTTGGTGGAAATCCTTTTTTCTGCAGGCATGCTGGCTGGGTCCGGCATCTTGGCGGTTACGGGAGGGTTCCGCAATAGGTCGTTCACCATGGTCGCCGCGATTGCCGGCTTCGGCATTGCCGCAATCGTATCCGGATCGCTCGGCCCGTCATTGTTCGCTGCTTTCCTGCCGGTGAGCTTTCTTATGGGCGCATGCTCCCCGTTGTACGCGGGAACCCAGACTGCCCTTATGCAGGAGCAGATACCTCCTGAGTACCTAGGCCGCGTTTTCGGCCTCTACGGAACCATCATGGCGTGGGCCATGCCCATGGGCCTCGCAGCCCCCTCCGTTTTTGCGGATCTGCTTGGAGCTCCGTTATGGTTCGTCGGCTCTGGAGCGACCATGGTACTGCTTGCGATGGCTATGCTGCTTGCTCCGAGCGTCCGAAACGCGGGGAAAAGAGATACCGGGCAGATTCAATAGCCCAAGTATTCGAAAAAAAGAGGCAGCAGCCATCGGTTCAAGCGTCAGCCTTCAAGCCCTTGCGACGACGAGGTATTGCACCGACATTCCGCATCGCGCTCCTTATTCGTCGCCAACTATCATTTTCGGATTTGCCGGCTTGCGCAAGGTCAAAACGCTCGCGCCGGCAATTGGGCAAAGGCGAAAAATCGACGTGAGCAATCTTTTTTGGCATGGCTGCGCTTCCAGTAAAACGCTAATACACAAAAGGCGGTTCAACCTATGGAACTCATAGTCAAAGCTAAAGACATCTTTTTGGAATATGCCGGCCGCGATATCCTAGATATCGAAGAGTTGGAAATCTACTCCTACGATCGCATCGGCTTGGTGGGAGACAATGGCGCAGGCAAAACCAGCCTGCTTAAAATTCTGAGCGGCAATCTTACCATTGCGGACGCCGACGTCAGGCGTTTCGGCAGCATTGCCCTCATCGGCCAACTCGATGAACTCGACCTTGATGCGGCTCAGGGCAGTGGTGAGATGCTCTCCCGTCTCAACGTCGCCGGAGTGGCGCAGGAGACGATGAGCGGCGGAGAGGAGACACGCGCCAAGATTGCCTCTGCGCTCTCCCAGCAGGCAAGCGCGATCTTTGCTGATGAGCCTACGAGCCACCTCGACCAAGACGGCATCAGTCTTCTCGTCGGACAACTCAAGGCATTTGATGGAGCCCTGCTCATTGTGAGCCATGACCGTTATTTTCTCGATCAGGTAGTGGACAAGATCTGGGAGCTCAAAGACGGCGGTATTTCCGAATTCTGGGGTGACTACTCCGACTATCTGCGACAGAAAGAAGAAGAGCGCAAAGTTCAGGCGGCTCGATACGAAGAGGCGATGCGCGAGCGCGAGCGCCTTGAAGCCGCCATCGAAAAACAACGGAAAAAAGCACGGCAGGTCGACGCCAAGCGGAAGGCTGCGAAAAAAAGCAACGAGTATGCAGGTCGATTGGGGCATCAGAAAGCAACCGGCACCAAACAGAAGAGGATGTACCAGGCGGCTAAGGACATGGAGAAGCGCCTCGAAGCGCTCGAAGGGATTGAGGCCCCAGATAGCATTCGCGCCGTGCGGTTCCGCCAGAGCAAGGCCCTGGAACTGCATAGTAAATTTCCCATCTCGGCAGACGATTTCAGCTTGAGCTTCGGCAACTGCATGCTCTATGACCACGCGAAATTCGAGATACCGCTCGGTGCCAAAGTGGCCATCACCGGTGGCAACGGTACAGGAAAGACCAGCCTGCTGAAGGCAATCGCTCGACGCGCCGACGGTATCAACATCTCTCCCAAGGCAGAGATCGGTTACTTCGAGCAAACAGGCTACAAGTTCGACGCCCGTCAGTCTGCGATCTCGTTCATGCAGGATGGTTGCGAGTACAGCATGACCGAAATTCGAGGCATCCTCGCCTCTATGGGAATCGGACCGCGCGACCTGACAAAGGACGTTGGCGTTCTCTCGGGAGGCGAAGTCATCAAGCTGCTACTCGCGAAGATGCTGCTGGGCAGATACAACATCTTGCTCATGGACGAGCCTGGAAATTACCTGGACATCAAGAGCGCCGAAGCCCTCGAGCAGATGATGAGCGCCTATGCCGGAACGATAGTGTTCGTCTCCCACGATAAGAGGCTGGTCGAGAACGTCGCAGACATTGTCTACGAAATAAAGGACACCAAGCTAGTCAAAATCTTTCAGCGCGAATAGCCCTAAATGAGCAAGAAATAATCCCCGAACGGAGACAAGGGAGTAAAACGGCAAAGAAAGAGCCTCCGTCCCAACGCAGGGAACGGAGGCTCTTTAATCGCTTTTACTCATCTCCGTCGCTGGTGGCTTTGTCATGACTCTCGTACGAAACGAAACTCAGCGGCATAGTGCGGCACTCAAAATCGCAGGTCAGAACCCTGTCGTCCTACTCCCACTCGATGGTCGCGGGCGGCTTGGACGTGATGTCGTAGCACACGCGGTTGGCGCCGGGAACCTCGGCCACGATACGGCCGGAGATGCGGGCAAGCACGTCATAGGGCAGCTTGGCCCAGTCGGCAGTCATAGCGTCGCTGGACTCGACGGCACGCAGGATGATCGGGCGCTGGTAGGTGCGCTCGTCGCCCATGACGCCGACGGACTTGATGTCGGGCAGGACCGCGAAATACTGCCAGCAGCTGTGCTCGGAGTTGCGCTCGCCGGTCTGCTCAAACAGACGCTGATTGTAGGCATCCAGCTCCTCGCGCACGATGGCGTCAGCGTTCTTGAGAATCTCGAGCTTCTCCTTGTCGACCGCACCGATGATGCGGATGGCAAGACCCGGGCCCGGGAAAGGCTGGCGGAACACGATGTGACCCGGCAGGCCCAGCGCCAGACCAAGTGCACGGACCTCGTCCTTAAAGAAGTGGTCGAGCGGCTCGATGAGGTCGAAGTGCACGCCCTCGGGGAACGGGATCAGGTTGTGATGGCTCTTGATGGTGGCCGTCTTGCCGCCCGTCTTGCGAGCGCCGGACTCGATGATGTCGGGGTAGATGGTGCCCTGAGCCAGGTACTTGACCGGCTTGCCATCGGTCTCGAGCTGCCGAGCAACCGCGAAGAACTCTTTCCAGAACTGCGTACCGATGATTCGGCGCTTCTCCTCGGGCTCGGTCACGCCGGCCAGAAGCTCGGCATAACGGTCCTCGGCGTGAACGTGGATAAAGTCGACGTCAAACTGCTTGGTGAAGACCTCCTCCACCTGCTCGGGCTCACCCTTGCGCAGCAGACCGTGGTTGATGAACACGCAGGTCATCTGCTTGCCCACGGCGCGAGCGCCCAGCGCAGCCACGACGGAGGAGTCGACGCCACCGGACAGGGCCAGAATCACGCGGTCGTCGCCGACCTTCTCGCGGAACTCGGCCGTCATGGTCTCGACCAGGTTGTCCATACTCCAGTTGGGCTCCAGGCCGCAGATCTCAAACAGGAAGTTGCTCAGCAGCTGCTGACCGTACTCGGAGTGCTTGACCTCGGGGTGAAACTGCGTGGTGAAGATCTTGCGCTCGACGCACTCCATGGCGGCAACCGGGCACACGTCGGTGCTGGCGGTAACGGTAAAGCCCTCGGGTACCTCGGACACGGCGTCGCGGTGGCTCATCCACACAGTCTGCTCCATGGGCGTGGAGTTAAAGAGCTTGGCGCCGGCCGTGCGCGTGATGGTGGCGCGGCCGTACTCGCCCACCTCGGAGTGGCCGACCTTGCCGCCAAGCGTCACGGCCGTGATCTGATGGCCATAGCAAAAGCCCAGGACGGGAAGGCCCAGGTCAAAGATGGCAGGATCGATGGACGGAGCGTCCTCGGCATACACAGAAGCCGGGCCGCCGGAAAGGATGAGCGCAGAGGCGTTCATCTCGCGAATCTCGTCGGCCGAGATGTCGCAGGGGACAATCTCGGAATACACGTTGAGGTCGCGGACGCGACGGGCAATGAGCTGACCGTACTGCGCACCAAAGTCGAGTACGAGGACCTTTGCGGAAGCCTTTTGATCCATGGTTCCCCCTCTTGTTGGCGGGGAGCCGGTGCCCACCCGCGTGAATGAACGAAAATAGCCTTCATAGTGTACACGTTATATGGGGTTTCTCGCCCCTCGCAGCCATCAGCGCACGGCAAACGCACGACCTAGGCCCCTATTTGACGGCAATTGAAGTGTTACCAAACGTTACAGATGATGTAATACGTTTGAACATTGGACGCCCTGTGCCACAATACTGCCGAACGACTCCGCCCTTGCGGCGGCAAATACGATAGGAATACCAGCATGAAGCGCATCCTTCTCATCGCCACGGGCGGCACCATCGCATCGACCGAGGACGGCAACGGCCTCTCCCCCGCCCTGACCGGTGAGGAGCTCGCCCAGAGCGTCCCCGAGATCTCGGGCCTCTGCGAGCTCGACGTCGTGCAGCCCATGAACATCGACAGCACCAATATGCGCCCGAGCGACTGGATGCGTATCCGCGACGTCATCGTCAAGGGCTATGCCGACCACGACGGCTTCGTGATTCTACACGGCACCGACACCATGAGCTACACCGCGGCAGCACTTTCCTATCTGATTCAGGACAGCCCCAAGCCCATCGTGCTCACCGGCTCGCAAAAGCCCATGGGCAACCCCTTTACCGACGCCAAGCTCAACCTGTACCAGAGCCTGCTCTATGCGCTCGACGAGCATTCGCACGATGTGTCGATCGTGTTTGGCGGCGTCGCCATTGCCGGCACGCGCGCCCGCAAGCAGCGCACCATGAGCTTTAACGCGTTCATTAGCGTCAACTATCCGCCCATTGCCTACATCCGCAACGACCGCATTGTGCGCAACGGGCTCCACGGCACTCATCAGGGCGAAAACCCGGTGCGTTTCTACGACAGCATCGACCCGCGCGTATTTGTACTCAAGCTTACGCCCGGCGTAAACCCGGGCATCCTCGACGCCCTTGCCGATAGCTACGACGCCGTGATTCTGGAGACCTTTGGCATTGGCGGTATTCCCGAGTTTGGCGAGTCGGGCGAGTCGTTCCAAGAGGCAATTTTCCGCTGGGTCGATTCGGGTCGCACCGTCGTTATGACCACGCAGGTCCCCGAAGAGGGCCTCGATCTGGGCATTTATGAGGTCGGCCGTGCTTACGCCAATCATCCGGGCATTCTGCGCGGCGACGACATGACCACCGAGACGCTCGTGGCCAAGACCATGTGGGCACTCGGCCAGTCACGCGATGCGGCCGAGATCCAGCGCCTGTTCTACAGCCAAGTCAACCACGACCGCATCCCGATGGCGTAATCCCTAAGGCAATTCCACTTATCGCAGCCTCAAACGACAGGTGGTCCCCCTCGGGCCGTGCAAAAATCGGAGTATTCTGCAATTTCTCCGCCGGAGACATAGAATCGGCCGATTGTTAGACGAACTTTTAGGGCGAAGAGGCCGTCTAGTAAATATTTATTCCACATTTTTATTAAGCGTGTGGATTAACTACTGTCAAAAAGGCAAAGCCAGCCGCTCGAGCTACCATCTACGGCTGAACAAGTGCTGAATACTCGCGATTTTGCACATCGAAACCAGGGGGACCCGCCCAAAGAGCGTCAATTAGCAGCGAGGAACGCCCTATTCGATACCCTCGAGAAGCTCTGACACCGTCATGCCGAGTGCGGGCGCGATCTTAAATAGAACCTTGAGCGTGAAATTTGCCGTCCCATCTTCGATTCGGTCGAGGTAGGGTCGGCTGATTCCTGTCGCCACACAAAAATCAACCTTGGAGATACCAAGGTCCCTGCGTGTCTCTTCGACCCGCCTGCCAAGAATCTGTTTCGCACGTTCGTCCATGCAGCCGAGTTTGAAATGGAGCCGAACATAAACGTAAACTATAGTTTACGTTTTCCCGAATACACAGGAGTTTTCTATGTCGGGTTCTTCGGTCCGCATGTACCGAGCCACGCTTCGCACAAACAGCGCGCCGCCCAAGCTCGTCGTCGTTGAAGCTGAATGCCTTTCGCCCGATGAGCGCACAGCATTTACATTGCTATCAAGTCGCGTCGCCGCCGTTCTGGCCCCTTGCCCGGCGCAAGGTGAACTTGCCATTCAATGCCAAACGCACGGCTGCTCGCTCAATCAGGTTGCCGTAATCGCAACCAGCCAACGCGGCCTGCCGCTCCTTTTAGAAGCCGGCATAGCACTCGCCCTTCGCGGCGCCGGATACGAAAACGAGGCCGCCGCCGATGTAGTCTTTCAACCACGGTCGAGCGGCGGCCTCGCAGCAGCCATTGAATATGCGTGCAGGCTCGTTGCCTAGAAGGACAAGCTAGAAACCAAAGCCAAAGCCCGTTCCGGTAATCGCCGAGTACATAAAGTAAACGTTGATCACGTTGAGGAACACACCCGTGATGCAACCGTTGCGCAGGTAGCGCTCGCACACGATGCGCGCCATGGCGGCGGAGTCATCATTGTTCTTTGCTTGACGACCGGCGGTAAAATACGTCGCCACGCCGAGCAGCAGGTTGAGCACCGGCAGCGCCAGCAGCTCGTAGCTCTTGCCCCAACGCGTCACCTCGCCTGCTGCGTTAAACTTTGTTGCCACCTCGGGACCAATGTTGGGGATAACAAACGCTGCAACCACCAGCGGAATCACCGCAAGCACGAGCAGCGCGATACCCATGTAGCCAGCTTTTTTGCCGTATTTGAACATGCGCGTCGCCCTTACACGTTAAAGCGGAAGTGCACGACGTCGCCATCGGCCATGACATAGTCCTTGCCCTCAATGCGCAGCTTGCCGGCGGCCTTGGCGCCCTGCTCGCCGCCGAGCTCGATGTAGTCGTCGTAGCCAATGACCTCGGCCTTAATAAAGCCACGCTCAAAGTCGGTGTGGATGACACCGGCGGCCTGCGGGGCGGTCGCGCCCTGACGCACCGTCCAGGCCTTGACCTCCATCTCGCCGGCCGTAAAGAACGACTGCAGGCCGAGCAGCTTGTAGGCAGCCTGAGCGAGCACGTCCAGGCCGGGCTGCTCCAGGCCCAGGCTCTCCAGGTAGTCGGCAGCGTCCTCGGGATCGAGCTCGGAAAGCTCGGCCTCGATCTTGGCGCAGATGGGCAGCGGCTTAACACCATCGATGGGCGCCAGATCGTCGTTGAGCATATCCTCGTCCACGTTGGCCACATACAGGATGGGCTTCATGGTGAGCAGGAACAGGCCCTTGGCGGCGGCACGCTCCTCATCGGTCATCTCCATGGATGCGGCGCGCTTGCCCTCGTTGAGCCAGGCAAGCAGGCGCTTAGCGACCTCGAACTTGGGCATGAGCTCCTTGTCGCGCTTGGCCTCCTTCTCGAGCTTGGGCAGCTGCTTCTCGAGCGTGCCCATGTCGGCCAGGATGAGCTCGGTCATGATGGTGTCGGCATCGCCGGCAGGATCGACGAACTCGCCCGTGCGGCCCACCTCACGCATGACGTTGGGGTCCTTAAAGTAGCGCACGACCTCGCAGATGGCATCGGTCTCGCGGATGTTTGCCAAGAACTGGTTGCCCAGGCCCTCGCCCTCGTTGGCGCCTTTCACCAGGCCCGCGATGTCGACAAACTCGACCGTCGCCGGCACAATGCGACCGGGGTTGACGATGTCGGCAAGCTTTTGCAGGCGGCTATCGGGCACATCGACGATACCCACGTTGGGGTCGATCGTGGCAAACGGGTAGTTGGCGGCAAGGCCGGTCTTTTTGGTAAGCGCGGTGAACAGCGTCGACTTGCCCACGTTGGGCAGGCCCACGATACCGATGGAAAGGGACACGACAGCTCCTTTTGGTACAGGTACTTCAAACCGTATAAGTATAGCGCCGCCGCAGCATCCGGGCGAATCCGGACACCGCGGCGGCGCAAATGAAGCAGAGATGCGTGAGAGTTCTAGACAGTAGTCCTTACTTAAGCTCGGGCCAGAAATCCTTGTTGGCCTCGATGAGCTCGTCCAGGATCTGCTTAGCAACGCTTGCCGAAGGAATGGTCTTGGAGAGCGTGAGCGCCTGCCAGAGCTTCTGGTAGCTGCCCTCGACCCAAGCCTGGACAACGAGCTTCTCGACGGAAACCTGCTGCTCCATCAGGCCCTTCTGGAACTGCGGGATCGGGCCCTGGCAAATCTTCTCAAAGCCGTTGGAGCCGACGATGCAAGGCACCTCGACCATGGCCGTCGGGTCGAAGTTGGGCACAGCACCATCGTTGGGGACAATCAGCAGGAAGCGCTCGAGCGTGTTCTCGGCCAGCGCGCAGGCAAGGTCGACGATGTAGTTGGCGTGTACGTCGGGCTCAAAGCCGCCGTCCTTGGCAGTACCCTTGGCGATGATGTCGCGGCAAGCGCCAAAGACCTTCTTCTCGCGGCCGTCCATAACCTCATTGGCGCGAGTGTAGTTGGGGTCAGACGTCTCGACGACATAGTCCGGGTACAGGTAATACTTGAGGTAGGTATTGGGAATCGTCTCGGGATCGACAGCATAGACATCCTTGGCCTTGCCGAAGGTGTGAATCCAGCTCTCCTCGACATGCTGCTCCTTACCGGCCTCGTGCTCGATGCCGTCCAGGTAGCCGTTCTTAGCCATGTGCTCCTTAATCTGCGGCATGAGGTCGTTGCCGTCCTTGTCGTAGATCTTGCTCCACCAACCAAAGTGGTTGAGGCCGTAGTAGCTATACTGCAGCTCGCGACGATCCTTGATGCCGCACATACGGCTCATCTTATCCATAAGGTCGATCGGCATGTCGCAGATGTTGATGATGCGGCTGTTGGGGCGCAGCACGCGGCAGGCCTCGGCGACGATGGCCGCGGGGTTGGAGTAGTTGAGCATCCAGGCGTTGGGGCTGTACTTCTCCATGTAGTCGAGGATCTCGATGACACCACCGATGGAGCGCATGCCGTAGGCGATACCGCCGGCACCGCAGGTCTCTTGGCCAACGCAGCCGTACTTGAGAGGAATCTTCTCGTCGAGCTCACGCATGGCGTACAGGCCGACGCGGATGTGAGCGAGGACGAAATCGGTCCCGGTGAATGCGGTCTCGGGGTCGGTGGTGTAGCTAAACTCAACCTCGGGGGCGTTCTCGTGGAAGTAGATCTCGCAGGCCTTGGCCACGGTCTCCTGGCGCTCGGCGTTGTTATCGTAGAAGGTCACCTTGTTGACCGGAAAGCGGTCGCGCTCCTCAAGCAGCATCAGAGCGATGCCCGGGGTGAAGGTAGAGCCACCGCCGGCAATGGTCACGGCATAGTTTTTCTTGGACATGATGTCCTCCTCATTCTGGCCGCTTGCTCAATCCATCCCCGTACGCGGCCTGCACGGTTTGGAATTGTTACCTAGAAGTGGAGTTTTTTATCTCTAGAATCGGCCTTGCGGTGCATACCGGCTCTGCAAGGCCGATTGTTTCGATGGACGATTGTTTACAGAAGAGTCTCGAACTTCAGAAGACTCTCGAACTTCTCGCGAACCTGCGGGACGCTAAGGCCGACGATGACCTGGATTGACTGACCTTGGACCACCAAGCCATGCGTACCGATCGCCTTGAAGGAAGCCTCGGGTGCAACGACGCTCTTGTCCTTGACGTTAACGCGCAGACGGGTAGCGCAGTTCGTTACATCGATGATGTTATCCGTGCCACCGAGCAGATCGAGGATGTTCTCGGCAAGCACCAAGCGCTCATCATCTTTACTCTGGGCGGCCGATTTGCCAGCAGCAGCACCGCCCTGCTTTTGCTTGTAGTCGGCCTTGGACTTGAGCTCGACCTCAACATCGTCATCCTCGCGACCGGGGGTCTTAAAGTCGAACTTGACAATCAGGAAACGGAAGACCACAACCCAAAGAGCGGTAAAGCACAGACCGACAAGGATGGAGATGGCGTACTGCAGACCGTGTGCGGCCCAAAGGGGCAGCCAGTCCCACGAGAGCATCGAGATGATGCCGCCGTCGAAGATACCCACGACGCCAAGGAGGTTTTGAGCCATGCAGCCAAGCGCTCCGAGCACGCAGTGGACGACGAACAGGCCAGGCGCGATGAACAGGAAGGTGAAGTCAAGCGGCTCGGTAATACCGCAAAGCATAGCGGTAAGGGTGACCGGAATCAGCAGAGCCTTGACGCGCTGCTTGCGCTCGGGTTTGGCGGTCATATAAAACGCAATGGCGACGCCAAGCGAGCCGAAGACCTTAGTCCAACCAGGGCAGGTATAGGCAGCCCAGGGTGCGGCATCCTTAAGAGCAATGCTCGGATCGGCAGCCAGTTGGGGCAGGATGTTAGCCCAAGCGGCAAAGATGCCGCCATTGACCGCCGCGTTGTCGTAATAGAACGGCGTATAGATAAAGTGGTGAAGGCCTGTAGGAATCAGCACGCGCTCGAAGAAAGCAAAGACGCCAACGCCGAACGTACCGGCGGAAAGGATGAATCCCTGGAAGGCGGAGATAGCAGCCTGAACATGCGGCCACACCAGGCAGGCGATAAGAGCGACCGGAACCATAACGAAGAAACCGATCATATAGATGAACACGGAGCCCGAGAACACGCCCAGCCACTCAGGAAGTTCGGTGTCGAAGAACTTGTTATGCAGCATCGTGGCGATACCAGAGATAATGAGCGCGCCCATGATGCCCATATCAAGCGTTTTGATGCTTGCGATAGTGGCAAGACCAGTACCACTGCCCGCCTCGACAGAGTAGTCAACACCAAAGACAGGGCCCCACTGCCCCAAGATTGTGCTTACAAAGTAGTTGAAGGTAAGGTAGATGGCCAAAGCCTCCATGCAGCAGCGAGCGTTCTGCTTGTTCGCGAGCGAGATTGGCAACGCTACGCAAAACAGCAACGGCATCTGGTTAAAGAGCGTCCAACCACCCTGGAGCAGCACATTCCAGCAATCAAACCAAAGATGACCCGCTGTGGCCATCTCGCCAAAGATCGCCTCGGTGGTAAACAACGTACCCAGGCCGACGACGATTCCGGAAAATGCGAAAAGAATTGCAGGCGTGTACATTGCACCGCCGAAACGTTGTATCTTTTGCATCATGACGGGGAATCCCCCTCTCTTCATTCGGAGCGACTGCGGTTTTGGCTTCACTCGAGACCGCAGACGCGCCGTTTGCGTGTACCTCGTGCAATAGGACGGGTGGGCCCGCTTCCCTGACTTCTTGCGCTTCTATTTTTATCATATCACTTATCTAGACAAGTTAGCATAAATACTACGGTCGGTAAACGGTTGATTATTGGCCGTAAACGGTATGAGTCCAGTGTTTTGCCTGCTAAATCTGACATACCTTATGGCTGCATTTAAAATTTCTTTTCTACTTGTCTAGATG
>DBFOPP010000001.1:0-26396 GCA_048428865.1 Collinsella sp. | reverse complement strand
TCGTCCTCATAGACAACGGTCGAAGGGATCTCGTGGTTGGCAATTTTGCAGAAGATGCAATCGCACATGGTTGGTTCCTTTCTCACAGACCAAGGCAATTATATTTGGTCGGGATGGTTAGAACGAGAGGTTGTCGTCCGTGTTGGCGGCTTCGCCGTCGGCGAGCACGTCGTTGCCGTCAACGTCCTTAAGAAGCACCGAGACCTTCTGCTCGGCATCGGACAGGCGGGTGCGCAGGCTCTTGAGGAGCTCGACGCCGCGGGTATAGCTCTCGAGCGATTCCTCGAGCTCCATATCGCCCGACTCCAAGCTGCGAATGATGAGCTCCAACTCCTGCGAAGCCTGCTTGTACGTAAGCTGCTCGACCGGGGTCTTCTCTGCCATAGCTGTTTCCTTTCCCAAAGGTTTATCACTGTAAAACGCGGTCTATTCGACCGTATTGACCGTTGCTGCCACGTTGCCGTCTGCCATGCGCACGCGAATGGCGTCGCCCGGCTTAAAGGTCTTGGCACTTGTAGCCACGCCGTCAACGCTGTACGCGATGGAATAGCCGCGGGCAAGCACCTTGAGCGGCGACAGGGCATCGAGCGAAGCCGCTGCACGGCCCAGGTCGGACGCTGGCTTGCTGAGCATCGTGCGCCCCTGATGCTCCAGGCGGGAGCTTGCGAGCGTGAGCGCATGGCGCTTGCCATCGAGTCCTGAGGTGCTTGCGATCAAGCGCTCGGGTAGACGCTCAAAGTTGGAGCGGAATGCCCCAACCGAACGCGTTATGGCGCCGGACAAACGATCGGCCGTCAGGGCAAGCTCAGACTCGCGACGCTCAACCATAAACGTTGGGTCGTTGAGGCACGGGCGGCACGCAGCCGCATCGAGCGCATCGCCCAAGCGAGCCGTATAGGTATCCCAGGCACGGCGACCGCGCTGATCGAGCATCTCCAGGTCGACCTGGGCCGACCCAATCATCGATGCCATCGCGGCACCCAGACGCTGATAGCGCGCCTCGAGCACATCGGCCAACTCCGTCATAGCCGGCGCCACCGATTCGGCCGCCGCCGTAGGCGTGGAGGCGCGACGGTCGCTCACCATGTCGCAAATCGAGGTATCGGGCTCATGGCCAATGCCGGTCACCACGGGCACGGGGCAAGCCGCCACCGCGCGGGCAAGCTCCTCGTCATTAAAGGTCATGAGGTCCTCAAAGGAGCCGCCGCCGCGCACCAGCAAGATGCAATCGGGCGCCGGCGTAATGGCAGCGGCGCGGCGCAGGCCTTCAATGAGCTCTGACGGCGCACCCTCGCCTTGAACTTTAGCCCCCACGCAAACAAGCTCGACAAGCGGGTTGCGACGGCGCAGCGTGCGCTTGACGTCATCGATTACGGCACCCGAAAGCGAGGTGACGACCGCCACGCGCGAGCAGAACACCGGTATGCGGCGCTTGCGCGCTTCGTCCATCAGACCCTCACGGCGTAGCTTTTCGGCCAGTTGCGCCACTTGTTGACGCAGCAGACCCTCCCCCGCCAGCGAAAACGAGCGAGCGACAAAGCTCATACGACCCGTGGGCTTATAGAGGTTGAAGCTGCCCTTAAAGCTCACCTGCATGCCGTCACGCAGATCGAAGGTACGCTTGAGATAGGCGCCCTTCCAGATGATGCAGTCGACGGCGGCCGAGTCGTCTTTAATCTGGAAGTAGCAGTGGCCGCTTCGGGCGTTGGGACCACGGAAACCCGTGACCTCGCCCAGGACACTCAGCTGCGGAATGGCATCGAGCGCACCGGCGGCGATTTCTACCGCCTGGCTCACGCTGAGTTCCTTGCGCTCCCGCTCGTCCGAACCGTCAAACTCGGCGGAAACGGTATTGCCGGTCAGATTCCAGCCTGCCACGCAGCCTCCTTTCGTCATCGTGCACAAGGGCTTCGGCCCTGCGCAAATTTAAGTCCAACACATAGTACAGCGCCGCGGGGACACGAATCCCCGCGGCGCCCAGCGACCCAATTTGTTATCGGTTGGAGTTTCTGTTGTAGCGAGCCATAAGATAGAGCAGCTGAATAATCGAGGTGAGCGCAGCGGCAACATAGGTAAGCGCGGCTGCCGTCAGGACCTTCTTGGCACCATTGACCTGCTTGGAGCTCATGCCCGACTGCTCGATGTACGCCACGGCGCGGCGGCTGGCATCAATCTCGACCGGCAGCGTAACCAGTTGGAACAGCACGCTAAACGAGAAGAAGATCAGTGCGAGGGATGTGAGCCCGGCAATGTTCATAAACAGGCCCAAGAGCAACACGATGGTCCAAGTGTTCTGGGTAAAGTTGACAACCGGAACCAGGGCGGTACGCACTTTCATCATGGTGTAACCGCTTTGACGCTGGGCGGCATGGCCCGCCTCGTGGCAGGCGACGGCAACGCTTGCGACCGACCCGCCCGAACGGTTGGCATCCGAGAGATACAGGTTATTGTCCTGCGGGTTGTAATGGTCGGTGAGCTCGCCGGCGACACCCTTGATACCCACGGCGTTGCAGCCGTTGGCGTCGAGCATGCGGCGAGCGACCGTGGCGCCCGTGTCGCCGTCCGAGCGAACCTTGGACCAGGTTTTGTATGTCGAGTTGATGTAGTTCTGTGCGGCAAGGCCAAGCACCGTGCAGACAAGAACAACCAGCAGGTACAGCGGGTCGATGCCAAAGCCGTATCCATAGTAATAAGGCATGCGAATTCCTCCGAATCGAGTTACACGTTGGAGGCATTTTACCCACTCGCCCAGCCAACGAGACACCATCGATGTTTTGGCATTGCAGCTCTAGAACGACGTTTACAGCGTTTGGTAAAACCGCGTAACTATAGAAGCTCGATTTTGCCGTCCTTCACGGTGAGTCCCATATTGCCGGAAAGCAGATCGTCCAGACGCGAGCCCACAAGCTCAAAGCGCCAGCCTTCGCGCAGGGGGCTCTGCTCGGGGTGCTCAATATAGTCGGCCAGGTCATCGCGCGAGGCGATGACCGAGGTCGCCACGCCCGAGCGCTCGGCAACCAGGCGAATGAGCGCATACATCAGGTCCGTCACGCTCTCCAACTCCGGAGAGATCTGGCGATGCCCGCGCACCATGAGCGGCAGGCGATCGTGCGGGCAGCTTGCGCCACGCTTGATGGCCATGAGCGCACCGTCCACGTCGCGCTCCCCCAACTGATCGGTACCGCGAATGCTACGGAACTCCTCAACGCGCACGGGATTGCGCTTGACGAGCGCAAGCAGCGTGTCGTCGGACATGACCCACTTGCGCGGGATGTTACGGCGCTCGGCGCGGTCCTCGCGCCAGGCGGCGAGCTCGCGCGCGATGCCCAGCTGGTGGCGGCTGCACGAGTTGATGCGCTTGACCTTGCGGAATGCCTCGTGACGGTCGGCGCGATAGTGCGACTCGTCAGCCAGCGGGCGTAGCTCGTCGAGCACCCAGTCCACACGGCCCAGCTCGCGCAGGCGACTCATCATCTCGGTATAGGCGACGATCAAGTACTTGACGTCATCAATCGCGTACTCAATCTGCTTATCGGTCAGCGGGCGACGCGACCAGTCGGTCAGCGACTCGGTCTTGGGCAGCGAGACGCCGCAAAACGTCTGAACAAGCGCGCCATACGAAATCTGCTGGCGCTCGCCCAAAAAGGCAGCGGCGACCTGCGTATCGAAAATCGGTCGTGGCAGCACGCCCACGGTATGGAGCATAACCTCCATATCCTGCGAGCAGGCGTGGAAGACCTTAGTCACGCTCTCGTCTGCCATAAGCTCGGCCAGCGGCGATAGGTCGTCGATTACCAGGGGATCGACCGCGACGCTCTCGGCAGGGGTGGCAATCTGAACCAAGCACAGACGCGGATGGAATGTGCGCTCGCGCAAAAACTCGGTATCGACGGCAATCGCGTCGAACTCACGGGCGCGCTGGCAAAAGTCGAGTAGAGCCTGATGTGTGGAAATGTACATATCAACCCATCGAATAAGGTTAGGCCCGAAAAACACGGGTAGGATATCGGCATTGCCTTACAACTATACTCGGTTAGTCACAGAACGGGAACGTAAGTATGCGCTGCCTTATCATCCACAACCCGGCATCGGGCCCCAGCTCAGATGAAATCTACGCATTCACGCACGCCCTCGCGCAGGGCGGCGACGAGGTCGTGATGCGTTTTATCGGCGATGGCATGGAGCCCGAGGACGCCGTGGCAGACGTGCGCGAGTTTGATCGCGTGGTCGTTTCGGGCGGCGACGGCACCGTCTCCAACGTGCTCGACCAGATGCGCGGATGCGGTGTCCCCACGCTCGTCTTCCCCTCCGGTACAGCCTGCCTGTTCTTCAACAACATCGGCAATGCCCCCGAGGCAGCGGCGCTTGCCAAGGCTTGCCGCGCCGGTCGCACGGTCAAAGTCGACATGGGCGAGCTCTTTTGGCTCGACGAGAACGGCAACGAGAAGCGCCACGGCTTCATCATCATCGCCGGCTCGGGCTTCGACGCCGAGATCATGATGAAGGCCGCCCCCACCAAAAACGACATCGGCGAGATCGCCTACTTCCTCTCTGCACTCGCCACGCCCAACCCTACGGTAGCGCACTTTACCATTGAGCATGACGGCATTGTCGAGGAGCTCGACGGCATCTGCTGCATGGCCGGCAATACCTCGGTCATCCAAAACGACATCAACCTGTTCCCCGACTGCCGCATGAACGATGGCATGGTCGACATTGCAGTCATCGAACCCGTGCGCACCGTGCAGCTGCTGCCTACCGTGATCACCGCTGCGCTTGACCCCGCCGGCAAGGTACTCGGGCGCCCGCAGTTCAAGATCATCCAGACCAAGGAAGCCAAAATCACCTGCACCCCGTCGCTGGGCATGCAGTTCGATGGCGAGATTATCTCCAGCAATTCGGGCGTCTTTGGAGCCCGCGCGCTTCCGCAATGCCTCGACCTCATCGTCGACGAATTCTCCCCGCTCGGAAAATAGGAGGACCCCATGAACGACAATCCCCTGATCGGCTTTATTGTCATCGTCTTGGCCATGCTCGTCGGTTACGCCATCAACGTGATTCACCGCCGAAAGAAGTAAATCCACATTGGTATGATATTCATCCAGTTATCGACTCTCCCGCTGTTTATGCAAATCCTAAACAGCGGGAGAGTTTTCTTTTTGAGCACCGTCTAATGCTTTATTCAGCTACAGTAAATGCAGGGTGCCTTTATTTAACTAAAGCCATAAAATGAGTATTATTATCCGTTCATCGTATAATTCCACACGCTCATCGAGTAAAAGCTGTTGTCGAGTGAATACTCTTTACACTTCCTTTAGGCTAGTAGATGTATTTATTAGCTGAAACTCCGTACGGTTTCGCGGGGTTTCAACAGTTGGGAGGGATTATGAGGTTTACTCATCCTGTCAACATGCTCAAGAAGCTCGGCTGCGGCCTTGCGTTTGGAGCAGCGGCCATCATGGCCATGCCGACTTCGGCACTCGCCTGCACCCAGATCTACATGGGCAGCAAGCTCACGGCAGACGGCAACACGTACTACGGCCGTTCCGAGGACTTCGGTCCGCGCTATGTCAAGCACTTTGGCATTGAGCCCGCACACAAGGACGGCAACGAGTACACCTCGGTCGAGTCCGGTTTTGAGTACAAGTCCAAGGGCGCAACCTACCGCTACACCTTCGTTCGCGACAACCCCTCACAGTGGGAAGATCGCTACGACGCATATTCCGAGGCAGGCATCAACGAGAAGGGCGTCTCCTGCTCTGCCACGCTGAGCACCTCCTATAACGAGAAGGCCGAAGAGGCCGACCCCATCACCGAGGAGACTGGCATTGGCGAATACAGCTATGCCAGCGTCATCCTGGGCGAGAGCGCCACGGCCCGCGAGGGCGTCGAGCTCATCGGCAGCCTGATCGACGAGCAGGGCGTCTGCTCCAACGACCAGATCATCATCGCCGACAGCACCGAGACCTGGTTGTTCGCCGCGCTTTCCGGCCATCAGTGGATTGCTATGAAGCTCGCCGATGACATCGCCTCGCTCAACCCCAACATCGGCAACCTCACCTATAACGTCGACCTCGATGACACCGAGAACTGTCTCCATTCCGAAGGCATCGAGTCCATGCCTAAGGAGAAGGGCTTTGCCGAGTACACCGACGGCAAGTTCGACGTCGCCAAGACCTACGGCGAGGAGATTAGCGAGGCCGGTATGCACCAGTGGTCGCGCTATATCCAGGGTCGTGATTACTTCATGGCTCCGCTGGCTGAAGGCACTGACTACGAGATCGTCAAGGACGAGCGCGAAGACGCTCGCGCCACAACCGGCGCCTTGGTCCACGAGATGCAGCCGCTGTTCTTTACGCCCGGCAAGTCCGACTGGAACACCTTTGAGATGATTCGTTCCTTCGCCGCTCGCGGCGAGAATGTCGCCGGCCTCAACGCCAACACCGACGGCGCCTATGCCATCGGCTCCAACCGCAACACCGAGATCCACACCTTCCAGATCCGTCAGGGCATGGACCCCGAGATCGCGACCATTCAGTGGGAGATGCTCTCCAACGCCGAATTCTCCGTCGCCATCCCCTTCTACTCCGCACTGCTCACCGAGGTCAGCCCCTACTTCAGCGATCAGGATGTCTCCTTCGATCACTGCGAAGAGGAAGACGTCGTGAACAACGAGGAGCCCAAGAACTCCATCAACTACGTCCTCATGGACATCAACACGCTCGCCTATGAGAACCGCGACCACTGCGCCACCGGCGTCCGCGCCTATCTCGACGCCCTGCAGAAGGAACTCATCGAGCAGAACCTGACCGTCGACGAGGCCATGCAGGCCGAAGAAGGCACCGAAGCCCGCACCGCCCTAGCCAACAAGGCCGGCAAGGCTGCAACCAAGAACACCTATGTTAAGTGCAAGGCCATGCTCGAGGAGATGCGCGACTACCTCAAGGAGGGCGATTTCTCCGAGGAGTTCGTCCCGAGCGACTACGATGCCGACAACGACTGCCTGGTCGAATCCATCACCTACGCCGACGAGGCCCTTTCCGATGAGGACGTGACCGAGCCAGAGGCCGAAGAGGAAGAGGTCACCGAGGAGAAGTCCGAGGGCAACAACATGGCCGCCATGGCCGTTGGCGCCGTCGTCATCATCGGTGTCTGCGTCTACGTGATCTATCGTCGCAAGAAGGCCTAAGACCCTCATGTCCTAGCTGAGCGGGCGGGGCACATGAGTCACCTCGCCCGCTTAACCCGCCTTTTGACCGGCGGGAAACCCGCTTGAAATCTTTTCAAAAAAGATTTCCCCGCACACACTTCGCTGTGCTATAGTGCAGCGCAACAGCAACTTGGTGCGACCGCGCCACGGCATCACGAAAGGAGTCACCAACATGAAGAACACGATGAAGTCTCTCAACAACTGGTGGTGGCGTGATGCGAATACGATCGGTCGACAGTGAGTCCCTCACGCCTGTTTTTGCGCTCTAGGTGATTGAAAGGCCTCCGGTTTCGACCGGGGGCCTTTTTCTATCTCGAACCCGATCGCATTCGCATCACGCGCCTCCGCTTTTCTCTTGCACTCCCCTTCCGAAAGGATTTTCACCATGTCTCAGAACACCACCGCCGCCCAGCCCCGCACCGTCCAGACCGCCGACCGCGGCAAACTCGACGTCCGTGCCCTCGTCCTGCTCGCCATCCTGCTCGCTGCCGGCTTCATCCTCAACTTCACCATCGGCAAGGCCATCTCGGGCATCTCGGGTGGCATGATCAGCCCCGAGTTCATCATCTCGGCCTTCTGCCTCACCATCCTGGTCGTTCGCCCCAACATCGGCCAGGCGCTCGTCATTGGCCTTATCTCGGCTGCCGTGATCCAGATCACCACTACTTCGCCGTTCGTTGATTTTGCCGCCGAGGGCATCGCCGCCATGCTCATGGCCGGCATCGTCAACGCCGCCGGCAAGAACGGTCAGGTCAAGCCCGCCATCGCCATTGTCGCAACCTTCCTGACCACCTTTGTCTCCGGCGCCATCTTCATGGTCATCAAGATGGCCATGCTCGGCGTGGTAGGCGAGCTCGCCGCCGCCATGCTGCCCGTCGTCGCCATGACCGCCGTCTTTAACGCCATTCTGGTCGGCGCCCTCTACTTGCCCATCCAGAAGGCCCTGAAGCTCAACTAGCCCGTTCGACTTTACGAGCCACCCCATCTTGGCGTTCATTCGTCGCTCGCGTACCCAAGTACGCTTCGCTCCTCTTTCTCGCGCCAACCTGGGGCCCCTCGTAAAGCCGTCTCCGTGCTTCACCACCAAAGACTGTCCCAAACGACTAGCTTTTGGGGACGTTCTTAAACGACTGGTCATGTAAGAACGTCCATTGACTATGAAAGGTATCCATGGAAACGATCATCAACGTCGACGATGTCTCGTTCTCCTATGGCACGCAAACCGAGCAGGCGCTCAGCCACATCTCGCTCAGCGTGAACAAGGGAGATTTCATCGGCATCATCGGGCCCTCGGGCGCCGGCAAGTCCACGCTTGCCGCCTGTCTGTCGGGTGCCGTGCCCCACCACTACACCGGCACGTTCTTTGGGTCCGTCATGGTTGACGGCCACGACACCTGCGAGGTCTCGCTGACCGACGTGTCGCAAATCGTCGGCAGTGTGCTGCAGGATATCGACACGCAGATGGTCGCTTCGGTCGTCGAGGACGAGATGCTCTTTGGCCTCGAGAACTTTGGCGTTCCCCACGACCAGATCGAGCAGCGCGTGAGCGAAACGCTCGAGACCGTCGGCATCAGCGACCTGCGCGACCGCGAGATCGCCACCCTCTCGGGCGGACAGAAGCAAAAGGTAGCCATCGCCGCCATCCTCGCCATGCATCCACGCGTCTTGGTTCTCGACGAGCCCACCGCGGCACTCGACCCCGCCAGCTCCACGTTGGTCTTCGAGACGTTGCGTGAGGCAAACCGCGCACTTGGAATCACCATCGTCATCGTTGAGCAAAAAGTCGCCCTGCTCTCGGAGTACTGCAACCGCGTGCTCGTGCTCAACCATGGCGAAATCGCGCTGCAGGGCGAGCCACACGAGGTCTTCGCGCATACCGACGAGCTTCGTGCCATCGGCGTCGACTGCCCTCGCGTCACGCGTATCTTCAATAGCCTCGAAACCGATGGTCTAGTAAGCGGTACCCCTTGCTTGGATGTCGATGAGGCCGAGTGCCTGATTTCGGGCATCGTCGACCCCGCACGCGCGGCTATCGAAGCCCAGGCGCCCGCCGGTTCCCCGCATGCACCGTCGTTGCGCCCTCATGCCAAGGACGCCGAACCCGTACTCACCTTCGACCATGTTGAGTTTGCCTATCCCAATGGCGGAGCCGCCGTACACGACCTTAGCCTGACGCTCTATCCTGGCGAGCTCGTGGGCATCGTCGGCCAAAACGGTGCCGGCAAGACCACGCTCACCAAGCTGCTCACGGGTCTGCTCAAGCCCGCCTCGGGCAGCGTGCGCGTCACGGGACTGGATACCGCAACCGTCCCCACGAGCCGCATTGCCCGCGAGGTCGCAACCCTCTTCCAAAACCCTGACCGTCAAATCTGCAAGGACACCGTGCTCGACGAGGTCGCCTTTGGCTTGGAGCTTGGCGGCATGGACCGCGCCGAGGCTCTGCGTCGTGCCCAACTCGTCATCGACCGCTTTGGCTTGCCGGCCGACGAGGCGCCTTTCTCGCTTTCGCGCGGCCAGCGACAAATGGTGGCACTCGCCTCCGTCGTGGTCGTAGAGCCCAAAATCGTGGTGCTCGACGAGCCCACGAGCGGCCTTGATTACCGCGAGTGCATGACCGTCATGGAAACGGTGCGTACCATGGCCGAGCGTGGCTGCGCCGTAATCATGGTCTGCCACGACATGGAAGTCGTCTCCGACTTTGCCGAGCGCATTGTGGTAATGGCCGACGGTCGCATCCTCGACCGCGGCCGCACGCACGAGCTGTTCTCGAACATCGAACTCATGCAGCATGCCTACGTTGAGCCGCCCCAGGTCATCGAACTCTCGCGCCGTCTGGCATCTTCCGTCTCGCCCGCTTTTGCGCAGGTGAGCGAGGTCACCGATGTCGTTCGAATTACCAAGGAGATGGTCCACCGTGGTTAACGTCATCGACTACATGCCAGGCGATACGCTGCTGCATCGCCTGAACCCCGTCGTCAAACTGAGCCTCGCCGCCGCCATCATCGTCGGCATCTTCTTGTCCGACACCTACGTGGCGCTGCTAGGCTTTTTGGCACTCACCCTTGCGCTGGGTGCCTATGCCGGCGTCGTCGACCGTCTGTTCTCGCTGCTCAAGTTGCTGATTCCGCTCGCGCTTATCATGCTGGTGCTCCAGCTGGCCTTTATGCGCGATGGCAACGTGGTGTGGGGTTTTATCACCGACACGGGCCTCATCACAGGATCGAAGGCCTGCCTGCGCCTGCTGGGTGTGGCGTTACCACTCATCCTCATGCTCATGGTGACCAAGCTCAACGACCTTGCCAACGCCTGCGTCGAGGTGCTGCACGTGCCGTATCGCTATGCCTTCACCTTTACCACGGCGCTGCGCTTTGTGCCGGTGTTTGGTCAGGAGATGAACGCCATCATGGAGGCGCAGACCGCACGCGGCGTCGAGTACGACACCAAGAACCCCATCAAGAAGCTTAAGCTCATGCTGCCACTGTGTGTGCCACTGCTTATCTCGAGCGTGGGCAAGACCGACGCCACCGCGCTTGCCGCCGAGCAGCGCGGCTTCTACCTGCGCACACGCGCCAGCTCGTACAAGCGCTACCCCATCAAGGGCCTGGACATCGCCGTGCTCATCGTCAGCATCGCCCTCATCGCCATCGGCTTCCTGTTCTAGTTCACCACCGACAGCAACCGCCCAACGCAAAAGGCCTCGGCTCGCACCAAACGAGCCGAGGCCTTTACTGTTTCACCAGATAAAACCTACCAAAATTAACCTGTCCCTTTTTGACAGGTCGGAAGCTAGAGGCGGTAGGGAGCGCCGCTGCGGATGATGGATTCGCGCACCAGGACATCCATGGCGTCGAGGGTGATCTCGGGCATCTCTCGGTACTTTTGCAGCACCGAGAGCTCGGTGCAGGCCAGAATGACGCGGTCGCAGCCGCTACGGGCAAACTCCCACATCACACGGTCGAACTTATCCATATCGGGCTCACGCCCGGCCTTCACATCATCGTAGATAAGCGACATCACATCGTTCTGACGTTTCTCGCTGGGATAGACAACCTCAACACCCGCAGCCTTACATTCGCGGCCGTAGACGCCCGCGCCCACGGTGCCATCGGTTCCCATAATGCCAATCTTGTGCACCGGCTCGGCCGGCATACTCAGGTTGGGATCGAACTCGCACTCCCCCATCACCGCACCGGCCAGAGCATAGCGCACCGACTCACGCGGCATGTGGATAATCGGCACCTTCGTAAACGACTGGATCTGGTCGTAGAAGTAGTGCGACGTGTTGCAGGGAATGGCAATGTGCGCACAGCCCAGCGACTCGAGTGCCTGGGCGCACTCTTTCATGGTCGCCAGCAGCTTGGCATGCTCGCCGGTCTTAATGGCCAACGTGCGGTCGGGCATGGTCGACTTGGAGAGCACCACCATGTCGATATGTTCCTGATCGCAGGCAGCAGCCGTATGACGCACCACCTGGTCGTAGTAATACGACGTGGCCTCGGCGCCCATACCGCCGATAACTCCCAGCTTTTCCATCGCCGCCTCCTTGGTGACGCTTGCGCAATTGCGCGTATCATACCCGCGCCCGCCCGAAGCAAACCGGACGGGCGCCGCGCTCATCTACTTGTAATACGTCTTGAACAGCTTAAAGTGGCGCAGCTTGGTGTGCCACATGCGCAGCCAGCGATTAAAGACAAAGTCGCCCTTCATAAACGAAGGGTCGGCGCCCTTGCCTTCCTTGTCCAGGCGATGCACCTTAGCGCGCAGCTCGGGATCCTTGACGTACTTGTCGACGACGCCCATGGGAACGACCATCCACAGCGCCTCGTCCTGTGCCGTCACAAACTCCGGCTCAAACGGGCGGTCGAACACATACTCGTCCACCACATACTTGGCAACGTTAAAGCCGCTGTTGGTAACGTAGTAGTTGCTGCGGCCCTGGCGCGTGTTGAAATCGAAGAACTTAAACGAGCCATCGCGCTCGTCGTACTTAACGTCAAAGTTGGAATAGCCCACAAAGTGAAGGTCCTCGAGCAACTTGCGCACGCCGCCCATGAGCTCGTCGTTGGGCTCGGTAATGATACAGGCATGGTTGCCGACACCGTGGGGCTGATGCTCCTCGAGCAGCACATGGCCCAGGCACATCATGCGGACCTTGCCGTTGCGGTCGGAATAGCTGGTGAGCACGCGCATGTACTCGTCGTTGCCGGGCACGCGATCCTGCAAGATCAGATCGTCGGTGTAGCCGCTGGCATACGAATCGCGAATGACCTGTTCCAGCTCGGCGCGGTCGGCAATCTCATAGGCCTTCTTCTGGCCCTCGAACTCGTGCTGCCACCACATGATGCCGTCAGAAGGCTTCAGAATCATCGGGTAAGGAAAATCGATCTGGTCGAGCACTTCGGCAGGCGCCTCACCCTGGGCATTGAGCATCGCCTTGGTAAAGGTAAACGTGTGCGGATAGGGCACGCCATGCTTCTCGCACAGCTCGTAGAAGATCTCCTTCTTCTGGCACTGCTCGAGCATGCTATAGGGAGCGTAAGGCGCGACGATGTTATCCGCCAACTCATGGGCATCCTTGGCTTGAGCCACGAGAGCGACATAGTTGTCACCACAGCCCACAAGGACAATCGTCTTATCGGCATGCGCTTGGGCAATGCCGTTGACGGTTTTGAGCATCACGGGCATGGTATCGATATCCACGTTGGGCGTGTAGTCGATAATCTGGCTGCGGTACGCGGGACCCGTCTGATACTTGCCAAAGACCAGACTCTTGACCTGGTACTCCTCGTAGAAGGCACGCGCCACCGAATAGGCGTTGATGTCGCCACCGAGCAGCACGGGAATGAACTCGCGCTCTGTAAATTGCAATGCCATGGAAACTTCCTATCATGAACTGCCCACACAACGGGCGGTCTTTGCGCAACTGATTTATTCTAGCGTGCCAAGCCGCCGGCGCCCAAAGCTCCACCGTATCTATGGCAATCAACGTAATTGTCCAGCACGAAGGCCAGCACGAAGACGGCGTTCACCGTTGTATGACAATGGGCAATGAACCTACCATTGTTGTAGGATTCAGCGTATTGACATCCTCAAATGAAAGGCGCACACGTGCCCCAAGACCATCCGACCGATAATCCCATCCTCAATGCCGCGAGGCGCGAGCTGACAGAACGCGCACAAACGGCCGTTCCCCTGCGCACGGCAAACGATGCCTACGACAGGCCTGCCCGCATCGTCTCGATCAACACGTCGGCGCACAAGGGCACACGCAAGTCGCCCGTCGCCGATGGGCACGGCACCGTTATAGAGCAATTTGGCCTCGCCTCCGACGCACACGCCGGGCATTGGCACCGTCAGGTTTCCTTTTTGGCCGCAGAGTCCATCCAGATGGCGCAGGCCCGCGGACTCGATGTGCGCAAGGGTGACTTTGGGGAGAACTTCACCACGCAAGGCATCAACCTGCCCTCGCTCCCCTTGGGCACACAGCTCAAGCTTGGAAGCGACGTGCTCGTCGAAATCAGCCAAATCGGTAAGGTCTGCCACACCCGCTGTGCCATCTACTATCTCGCCGGCGACTGTATCTTTCCCCACGAGGGCATTTTCGGCGTGGTGCTACAAGGCGGAGAGGTCCATACCGGCGACGACATCCAGGTGGTCAAGCTCGGCGACGGCACCTGCTCCTTCACTCCCGCCGACGCACTCAAAGAGGTGGAGCAGGCTCGTCGCGAAGGAACCCTGTAGTTGCAAAATCCCACGTTGAAGTAGCTTTTACAGCCAAGAATCCCGTTGCAATAGGGTGCCGTAACGTTAAAGTTGAACTCTATGGTTTCTCAACAATTCATCATAACTGCAGGTCAAAGCCAAAGCCTCAAGTTCAACTTGACCCTTTGGAACCTTTAAGGTTCAAGTTGAGGTCGAAAGCAGTAGTAGAATACCGTTCGAACCATAACCTACGATTGATTGCAGAGGGACTGGATGCAGCATTCGAATCATCGCACCGCAGCGCTCATTGCGTCGAAGCCGGCTCGTATCATCACGAGCGCCGCGCTCGCCGTTGCGCTGACGGCCACGCCGATGCTCTCCCCCGTTGCGGCGTATGCCGCCTCGCAGGCAACGCAGGACCAGCTTTCCGCAGCCCAGCAGAAGATCGAAGCCGCCACGAGCGCCTACAACGACGCCCGCACCAAACTCGATGACCTGCAAAAGCAGATTGACTCCAATGAGGCAAGCATCGAGGAAATCGAGGCTAAGCTTCCCGAGCAGCAGGCCAAGGCAAGCTCCGCCATGCGCGATCTGTACAAGTATCAGAAGGGCACCAATCCCATCGTGAGCTTCCTGGTCAACGCGCAGAGCCTGGGTGAGTTCATCACGACCTGCAAATACACCAACCAGATCACGAGCTCGAGCGTCGACGAGATCGAGCAGCTCAATAACATGCAAACCGAACTCGAGCAGAACAAAGCCGAGCTCCAGCAAGCCAAGTCTCAGCTTGAGGCAGAGCAGAAAAACGCCGAGGATGCGCTGGCGCAGGCCCAGCAGCTCCGCAGCGAGGCACAGGCAAAAGCCGAGCAGGAAAATGCCGCCGAGCTTGCCAAGCTTGAGGCCGATAAGGCCGCTGCCGCCGAGAAGCTCTCGGGCGAGGGCGTAAGCGGCAGCAATTCCAGCAGCCAGGCCACCAACACCAACACCACCATCGACACCACGGTGAACAACGCCAATACCGGTAGTTCCGATTACGATTCGTTCATTAATGAGTGGACGAGCCGCATCGACAATTATCTCGCCGGCTCCCCCATGGCAGGCCAGGGCTATAACTTTGCCGTCGCCGCTTGGAATACCGGTGTCGACCCCCGTTGGTCCCCCGCCATCGCCTGCATCGAGAGCACCAAGGGTGCTTATTGCGCCAATTCTTACAACGCCTGGGGCTGGAGTGCCCGCGGCGGCGGTTGGCGCAGCTTTGGCAGCTGGAGCGAGGGCATCTCCGCTCACGTTGCCTATCTGGGCGCCAACTACGGCTCCACCCTTACCCCGGCTGCGGCCAAAAAGTACTGCCCGCCCACGTGGCAGGACTGGTACAACAAAGTCGCCGCTCAGATGAACCGCATCTAAGTGCAACTGCAAAGGGCCCCAATGGGGCCCTTTTTCTTTTAGGTAGCGGAGGTATCGACGACGCCGGTCGCATTGGCAACCGCGACTATGACGATCATGCATAGGAGCAGCACACCCAATGCCTTGAGCCAGAGTTTCGCGAGCTTCTTGCCGCGATAGCTGTCGAGCAGTGCGAATCGCCGACGAAGACGGCGCTTATCGAGCAGCGCAAAATGCATAAGCACCATAAGGCCATCGACAAAGAAAAAATACTCGATTATGAGAAGCCACGTCGGGTAGCTTTGGTTTGCTCCCGTGGGGTGAAAGACGGCAAAGTGACTTCCGGCAAAGAACACAAGCAGCGAGAAGAAGACGAGCGTATTCCAAATGCGCCCCAGAGACTCCGGAACGCGAGAGAGCAGACCGCATGCAGTGGAGGCGGCAGGCCTAGGAAGCCCTGTGGGGTTCTGGAGCCCTTGGGGCGTCAACACCGTCTCCGAGGCCGGAGTACGGACAAGCACAGGCGCAGGAGGCCGCACGGGGCGACTTAGATCGTATGCCGCGCGCGTCGCCCGTCCCAACGCTTCCGCGCTCGCAAAACGCTTGGCCGGGTCGAGCGCCATCGACATGCAGATGACATCGGCAAGTGGAGTGGGAATGCCGCGCGCCTCACATTGCTCGCGCATGTCGAGCCCTGGTTTAGGGTCGACTCCCGTCAAGCAAAAGAACAACAGGGCCCCAAGTGCGTAGACATCGCTGCGCACACTCGTCTGCCCAAACCCATACTGCTCGGGCGGCGCATAGGGTCGCGTGCCAAACTTGACGGTGTCAGCATCGGCGCCATCGCGCCATACGCGCGCGATCCCCAGGTCGATAATCACCAGCGATGAAAATGTCAGGCCGTCATCAGGCGTATAGTTGGCACCTGTCACGATGATATTCGACGGCTTGAGGTCGCGATGGATCACCGGCGCCGACGTCTCCCCCACCATTGCAAAACCGGCATGGAGCTCGCCCACGGCATCGCATAGGGCAGGATACAATTCACGCGCATAATCGGGGGTGGCTCCCAGACGGTCCACCAGCGCCCCGAGTGTCTCCCCTTCGATGTATTCCATAACCACGTTGAGCTCGTCGCCCACACGACGACAATCGACGATTCTGGGCAGGTGCTCAAAACGCCTGCCTGCCCGCTGAGCGGCAAACAGACGCTCGTATGCCCCGCCGATTTGAGCCGAAGCATCGATGCGTTTGCGGACAAAGGGGCCGAGCGAGCCACCGCCGGTTCCTTCAAAGTACACGAGCTCGGTTGCTTCAACGGACGAGCGCTTAAGTACACGCTCCACGCGATAGCTGTCGTCGCGATCGAGCGACACCAGGTGCTCGGCAAGCGCTGCGGTCAGCTCGTCATCGAAATATGTTGGGGTCTGAGTATCCATAGCCTCCATCATAGCGCAGGGCGCAGACACCCCATGGCATCCGCGCCCCGTTCGTTTGCATCGTTGTTCGACAGCTCCGCCAGCTCAGATATCAGCCGCTAACTCACCGTCTCCTCGCCAAAGCGATACAGCTCCTCGTTGACCTTTTGGAGGCTGCACCCGCGATCGATACAAAAGATGATAATCGCATCGCGGCGGTCCTTGCAGTTAAGGACGCTTACCCCGGCAGCCGTCAGCGCACGGTTGGTCTCTTTGAGCGTCAGCGCCATCGCAAAGGCAATCTGCAGCACCTTATTGCGGCTCGGATGCCGCGCACCGGTAAAGATCTGATACCCAAAGGTCTCATTGAGATCGGCCATACGAACCACGCGCGAGCGCTCCAAGCCCTTTTCCTGCAGCAGCTGCTTCAGGTAGTCCGAAAGCGACGGGGCGGCAAAGTCGTGTTCTTTGATATAGCCATCGATGTTTGGCGCGTCGAGAAGCTCATTGAGCAACTCGTCAGTCAGCTTTTTATCGGGCATACGACCTCACCTCCCCCTGTGCATGCAACATGCTAGAAACCGCTCACATCCGAGCGCTCCCAACTGACGACCTGATCGGGAGACACCGTACCCAGCGCCTCGAACTTCCAGGAGCCGCCCGCCTTCAGATGATTGGTGTTTGCAAGAGCCGTTCCAACCTGGTTGCCATCGGCATCGTACAGAACATATTCAATCTGAATGTAGCTCTTTTCCTTGTCCGTGTTATTGGTCAGCGTGCCCGTGATCTTATAGGTAAACTGATTGGAAGTGTCTTCAGCCTCGTCAGCAATGGTATACGGTTCTTGCGGTTCTTTTCGCTCCTCAGCCTGCTGTGTCGTCTCGGCAGGTTTTGCCGAATCGCTCGCAGACGAATCGGTTGAGTTGTCGCCCATAGAGCCCACGGCACCGACAATAACCAGCACCACGATGATGCCTAGGACAATCTTGCCGATCGGCTTCTTTCCCTCTTTTGCCATTATTCATCCTTCCTACGATCCGGCTACCGTGCCGGCACGCAGCACATCGTAGGAGGCAGCGAACTCAAATTCATTAGCCGGGAGCTAATGTCGCGACACAGCTTGCCATCTAACACTCATTAGTCCTTTTCTTCCTTCACCGAACTCATGCCTTTGTTGTTGACTATTAAACATTTAGACGTAAACTGCTTTGTTACCTTGTCAACATCTGAAAGGAACCTCATTGGGAAAAGACGTACTGGTACAGCAACTCGTCGACTCATTCGACAGCTGGCCCGCCAAAAAATCCGGTTGTGGATCGTCCCGCATGACACAAGAGCTCTATCCTTTTGACAAGCTCTTCTCTCCCATCAAAATTAACAAGCTCACCGTCAAAAACCGCATTGTCATGGCACCGATGGGCAATATCGACATGTGCGAGGAAACTGGCCGCCCCAGCGACATGATGCTGCAGTACTTTTTCGCCCGCGCCAAAGGCGGCTGCGGCCTCATCACAACAGGGCTCGTGCCGGTAAGCCACGGCATCGATACCACGGTCACCGAGCTGGACAAGCTCACCTATTTCCCGCGCATCGATCGAAGCCGAACCGTTATGGCAGGCTGGCGCGACCTTGCCCAAGGCGTCCATGCCTTCGGATCGCGCATTTTTGTCCAGCTTACGGCTGGACTCGGCCGCGTGGGCAACCCGCAATGCCTCATCACGCAAAAGAAGTTTCCGGTCTCGGCGAGTTTCTTGCCTAACTACTACATCCCCGCCATTCCATGCATGCGCCTCTCGGACCAAAAGCTGCGCCGTATCGTAAACAATATCGGCCAAGCGGCGGCCGATGCCCATGCCATGGGCATCGATGGCGTCTATTTGCACGGACACGAAGGCTATCTTATCGAGCAGCTCGGAAACCCCGCCTTTAACCATCGCAAGCTCGGGCGTTATGCCGATTGGCGTCAATTTGGCCTCGATATGGTCAAAGAAATCCGTCGCCGCGTTGGGCCCGACTACCCCATCATGTACCGCATCGACCTTTCGCTTGCACTCGAGGAAACCTATAACGAGCAGGTCATGAATTCGACCTATCTGGGACGCATGCGCGGCGGCCGCACGGTCGAACAGACCCTGTGCTATATGGAAGAGCTCGTGACGGCAGGAGTAGATATCTTTGACGTCGACCTGGGTTGCTACGACAACTGGTGGATGCCCCACCCGCCTGCGAGCATGCCCGCAGGCTGCTTCGTTCCCGTGGCGCGCGCCGTTCGGGAGCGCTTTGCCGCCGACAATATCCGCTCCAATGCCGGCCTTCCCGTACCCGTTGTCGCGGTGGGTAAGTTGGGCTACCCCGACATTGCCGAACGCGCCCTTCGCAATGGCGACGCCGATATGATCATGCTCGGACGCCCGCTGCTTGCGGATCCCGAGTGGCCCAACAAGGCGTACGCCGGTCGCGTGGCAGATATTCGCCCCTGCATCGGATGCCAGGAAGGATGCCTCAACGAGTTTGTCGAAGGGGGCCATCCGCAGTGCGCTGTCAATCCACGCTGCAGCTTTGAATACCTCATGCCCCAGACACCCGCTCCCGCCATAGAATCCAAACGCATAGCGGTGGTAGGAGCCGGGCCCGCCGGGATGGTCTGCGCGCTAATCGCTGCACGTCGTGGCCACGACGTAAAGCTCATCGACGCCGAAGATGGACTTGGAGGAAAACTCCTCTCCGCCAGCGCCGCCCGGATCAAGTTCGACCTCGATAATTACCGCTCCTATCTTGTTCGACAGGTGCGCGAGCAGGCAGAAAAACCCAACGGGAACCTGGCACTCGAGCTTGGACGGGCAGCACGCGCCGAAGATCTTGCAAAAGCAGGCTTCGACGCAATCGTGTGTGCGACAGGCACTTCCAATGCGATACCGCCCATCCCCGGCCTTACGGAGCTTGCAGCATCGGGCCATGCCGTGCAGGCAACGCAGCTACTGCGCCAACCCGCGCTGCTTGGCAACGCCAAAACCGTCGCCATCATTGGCGGAGGGGCCGTGGGCTGCGAGGTTGCCCAATGGCTCACCGTCGAACACGGCATACCGCAGGTCAGCGTAATTGAAATGCTGCCTCACATGATGCAGGGCGCCTGCACGGCAAATCGCGGCCACCTACTCCATACGCTCAGGGGACGTAATGTGCGGCTCTTCAATATGACACGCGTCGAGCGCGCGGAGGTCGGCGGCAAGCGCGAGTCTGGAGCCCCATCGAGGTACGCGCGCCTCCACTTGAGTCGCAACTGCCACAAAAACGTTCCCGACCCCTACGTCTCGTGGTCACCGGTCTTGCCCGAGAACGTCGAAAACCCGCTTGCACCCAAAATCGGCAACGACTGGAAGCCGCTCGAGCTAACCTGCGACCTGGTAATCATTGCCTGCGGCGGACACCCCGACGACGCACTGTTCTACAAACTGGAGCAGACGCACGCCGCAAACGAGCTGCATAACATCGGCGATGGGTTTGCACCCGGCCGTGTGCTCGAAGCGGTCCGCGCGGCATACCGACTCGGCACCAATATCTAACACGAAAGGATAGGCTCACAGATGAACCTGACTTCCCAACAACAAGCCCTGCTCGACGGCGCCAAGGGCCCCGCCATGGCCAAAGTGGTCAAGACCCTCGTTATGTACGGCGAATGCTTTGGCGCCGAGCGCATGGTTCCCGTGACCGGCGCAAACGGTCATCTTGTCACAAGTTTTGGCCTCTCCATGCTCGGTCCAGTCTATGACCTTATGGATGAACTGCTGAAAGACGGCGCCCTGTCCGGTCAGTCATTCTCGGTCGACCCGAGACCCCTCGACCCCGCTGTCCCGGCCAACCCGCTGCAAAAGCTGCTGTTCAAGATTATGTATTCCAAACAAGACGATTATGAGGCACAGCTGCGCAGCATGGGCCTGTTGGACAGCGATGCTTTCACCTGCACCTGCTACCAGCCCGAGGTTGGCAATCGACCTCGGCGCGGCGACATCCTAAGCTGGGCAGAAAGCAGCGCCGTGGTCTTTGCCAACTCCGTGTTGGGCGCTCGCTGCAATCGCAACTCCGGCATCATCGAGATGTTCGGCTCAATTGCCGGCTTTGTCCCGGAATTCGGCCTGCTCACCGATGAGGGCCGCAAGGCGACCTGGATCATCGAAGTCGACTGTAAGCGCAAGCCCGAAGCGCAAGTGCTTGGCAGCGCCATTGGCATGAAGGTGATGGAAGACGTCCCTTACATTAAAGGCCTCGACCGCTGGCTTGGCCGCGAACTCACACCCGGCACGCAGGACTACCTTAAGGACATGGGCGCTGCCAGCGCATCGAACGGCGCTGTCGGGCTCTACCACGTGGACGGCATCACGCCCGAGGCCGTCGAACAAGGCGAACAACTCATAGCACCAGACGCCCAAATCTATCGCATTGACGACGCCGAGCTGGAACGCATCCGCTCGAGCTACCCCGTTATGTGGAAGAACCCGGACGCGCGCCCCAAGCTGGCCTTCATCGGCTGCCCCCACCTCTCGTCTGCACAACTCGCCCACTGGGCAGACGCCATCTGCGATGGGTTGAGTGCCTCCGGCAACTGCCGCGTACAAGTACCCACCGTACTGACCGCCGCCCCATCCGTGGCAGACGCCTTCCGCAAGACTGCGGCATACAGGCGCCTCTCGACTACCGGCGCCGTCGTCTCGAGCATCTGCCCGCTTATGTACACCAACAACCCGCTGTGCGGCAGCATGCCCATCATCACCAACTCCAACAAGTTGCGTACGTACTCGGCATCGCGCTACTACACCGACGACGAGGTGCTCGCCTACGTCACCACCGGAAAACCAATCAAATAGGAAGGCGACTCCTCATGAAGAAAATCTTTCACGGCCGCGTCGTTGTCCCCGGAACTGCCCACGCCAAGGCACTTGTCTCTCACGGAGGGCTCAACACACTCGCATCGTTTCAGAAGGCACTGATGTTTGGCGACAAAAAGGCCACGTGTTCCGACCAAAACAATCCCGACTTGTACGGCAAACCTTTGGCGGGATGTGCCTTGTGCCTTCCGCAGACCATCGGCTCCACCACGGGCGGCATGGTGCTCTTCTGCGCCACCAAAATGGGGCGCCAACCCGCATGCCTGCTGTTTTCCAAACCCATTGACAGCCTTGCCGCCGCTGGCGCGATCCTCTCGGGTGTATGGACCGACACCCCCATGCCCACCATTGACAACCTGGGCGATGAGTTTCTCGATGCCGTGTCGACGGGAGACGCCATCACCGTGGGCGAAGACGGCACGGTCATCGTCGGCTAAGGCTATCCGACCCGCCGCCCGCAGATGAACAACGTGTTTCGCCGTTTCCCACACGCGGTGCGGGCGATAATCTTGACGTATTCGATATACAACACGAAAGGAGTCCCACCATGGGAGCATCGGTATCGGTCGCACAGGGCGCGCCTCTTGATGCAGGCACCTACAAGGCAGACGAGGTAGCCGTCGAGCGCTTTTGCGAATTGCTGCGCATCCCCACCGTTTCGCGTGAGAACATCGCCGAGCGCGACGATGAGCCCTTCAGCCAGTGGATTCCCACGCTTCAGCGACTTTATCCGCATTTCTTTAAAGTCGCCGAGCTCACACGCATCGATGACTTTGGCATGCTCCTGCGTTGGCCTGGCGCCGATTCCGCCTTGGACCCCATCGTCATGATGGCGCATCAGGACGTCGTGCCCGTCGAGGGCCAGGACTGGGAACACGATCCCTTTGGAGCCGAGATTTTCGACGGCGAGATCTGGGCACGCGGATCACTCGACACCAAGTGCATCGTCTCGGCTTTCTTCGAGGCCGCCGAGCACCTAATCGATCAGGGCTTCGTTCCCCCGCGCGATGTCTGGTTCTTCTCGAGCGATGGCGAGGAAATCGCCGCGCCTACTGCAACCCATGCAGTGCAGTGGCTTCGCGAGCATAACATCCATCCCTATATGGTGCTCGATGAGGGCGGCGCCGTGGCAACCGATGCACCGCTCGGTGTCACCGAACCCGTTGCCATGGTAGGCGTGTCCGAGAAGGGCCATGTCGACCTTACCGTCACGGCGCGCGCCGACGGCGGCCACGCTTCTACGCCAGCGGCAAACGATGCCTGCCGTCTTCTCTGCCGTGTATGCGAGACCATCTCTGCCAACCCCGGCAAGCCGCAGCTTACGCCTGCCGTCGAGGCCACACTGACCGAGCTGGGTGCCCGCAGCAGCGCGACGTTTCAGACAATCTTTGGCAACCTCTGGCTCACACGCCCCGCGGTTACCAAGATTATGGCCGCCAGCCCCGAGACCTCGGCCATGCTGCGCACAACCTATGCGCTCACGCAGCTCGAAGGCTCCAACGCGCACAACGTGCTGCCACCAGTCGCTCGCGCCAATTTCAACGTGCGCATCGCTCCGTTCGAGACCATCGCCGATGCCGTTGAGCGCGCTCGCAAGCTCGCCGCTCAGCAGTGCCGCGCCTCGGGCGTAAGCCCCGATCACGTCACCGTCGAAATCAACGAGGCGATCCCCTACACCGAACCCGCACCTATCTCGCCTTACGAAGACGATGCCGCCTTCAACTACATCCATCGCTGCGTGTCGGGTGTCTATCCCGAGGCCGGCTTTGCTCCCTACGTGCAGAACTCCTGCACCGACTCGCGCGAGTTCAACGAGATCTGCGATCGCGTCTACCGCTTCTGCGGCTTTATCTACTCGGGCGAGGCGCGCAAGCTCATCCATGCCGCCAACGAACGCATCGGTGTCGATGTCTACAAACGCGGCGTCGAATTCTATGTGGCGTTTCTCGCCAACCTTGAACAACTGTAGGACGGGAGGGCCGATAGCGCCCCTCCCCGCTTTTACCGACCAGGAGAACCAGCATGACCCAACCAAATCTTAAGCGGGCGGCCCGGCTCGACACCAAGGCCGTTGCCCTCGCCTCCCTACCCTTTATGGGCATGATCAGCTTTTGGCAGGTCTACGACGGCATCGTTCCTAAGATGCTCACGGGGACCTTTGGCCTATCCAACTCGCTCACCGGCGCGATCATGGCCATCGATAATGTCTTTGGCCTGTTCCTGCTTCCGCTCTTTGGCATCCTCTCGGACCGCTGCACAAGCAAACTCGGGCGCCGAACGCCCTTTATCTTGGGCGGCTCCGCGGTGGCAATGCTCTCCGTCCCGCTCATCGCGATCGCCAACAACATGGGCAGCCTGCCTCTGCTCATCGGCGCGATTATCCTCACGCTATTGGCAATATGCGCCTATCGCACCATGACGGTTGCCATCGTGGCCGATATTACGCCTCGCCCACTGCGAACCAAGGCGGACTCGATCGAAAAGATCGTCGGCTATGCGGGGACGGGCCTTATGCTCGTCGCCATCTCGGTCATGGTTCCCAAGGCCCACAAACCCGATTATCTTCCGCTCTTTATCTTGCAGGCCGCCTTTATCCTCGTGTCGGCCGTTGTCTACGGCATCTTTGTCCGTGAGCCCGCCCTCGTCGAAAAGATGCGCGAGAAATCGCTGTCAATGGGCATCGACGAGGACCAGATTGACAAAGATGACTCCCCCGAGGCCGGCGGTAAAGATCGCGTTGCAGACGCCGGCGTACGCCGCTCCATCATCATGCTGCTCGCTGCAACGTTTTTCTACTACATGAGCTATAACGCCATGACCACCAATATCAGCCGTTATGCCGATATGTTCTACGGCATGGAGGGCGGTTCCTACGCCATCATCAATATCGTGACGATTGCAGGCGCGCTGCTAAGCTACGTACCCTTGGCAAATCTTTCACTCAAAATCGGCCGCAAAAAGGTCGCCCTGGGCACCGCCGTCATCATGGTTTTGTGCCCCGCGCTTCTTTGGCTGGCACCCGGCTTCTCACCCGTGTTGTACGGCGTCTTTTTGTTGATGGGCGTCGCGTTGGGCGGCGTGGACCTGTGCGTGTACACGATGATTCTGGAGTGCTGCAGCTCCCAAAGCGTGGGCCGCTACTCCGGTTACTACTACACCGTGAGCATGGCGGCTCAGGTGGCGACACCGATTCTCTCCGGCATCGTTATGGACGTGGCGCCGTCGATGCTCTTCGCCTACATCACGGCAATGGGCATGATTATGGCCGCGAGCATTGCCGCCGCCAAGCACGGCGATGCCATCTTGATCGACGAGGTCGCTCGCCGCGAGGCAGCAAAGTAGGAGACCGAATTAACTACCGTGCGAAAGGGGTCGGATGGGCAAAGCGCCCATCCGACCCCTTTTTCGTTTCATCCTCAAGAGGCTCGTCGAAACCTACCCCACCGTGACGGATTCCCCGGTAAAGGCACTGATCATCAACAGCACAAAGAACACCAGGTAGCTGACACTCAGCAGGTACGCAATGATCAGAAAGACGACCCATCCGACATTGGTCTTGCCATCGGCACGACGTTGCTCGCGAGAACGGCACAGCCAAATCGTCACGCCAATGGCCACAATCAACAGCACAAGTGCCGCTGCGGCCAGTCCAGCAAGCGCAAACATCACGCCAATGCTCACAGCAATAACCGGGAGCAGCAGCAAGCCGCACCCGCACCCACCAGGACTATACACGGCAGTCTGTCGGCGCTTCATCATCACTCCAAGTTAAGCAATCGTTTGTAGACATCGAGGCCTTTGAGCAGAATTTCCTCGTCAAAGAGCATGGTATCAGTGTGAAGAGCGCTCATCGCATAGGCTGGGCAGCCATCAGCGTCAATCGGGTTTTCTTGCCCCTCTGGCACACCCGTGCCCAGCAAGAAGAACACGCCCGGCAGATGGCGCTGGTAAAAGGCGAAGTCCTCGGCAATCAGCAAAGGCTCATCCACGAGCTGCAGCTCAGGCAAGGCAGGCGCGACATTGGCAAATAGCTCGGGGTCGTTGTCGACCGGCGGATAGCCCTCGGCAAAGTCGAGATCGTACGTGCAGCCCGTTGCGGTGCACGCCTCGTCGAGCACACGGCGTACGCCCTCGCGCGCACGGTCGAACATGTCGTCCGTAAACACACGCAGGCTTCCGGCCACATGGGCCTCCCCCGCCACCGCATTGCAGACGGTGCCTGCCTGCAGCAGACCAAACTTACCGATACAGGGCTCGTCGGTGCCCAGCTCGTCCATCAGCTCGCGCTCGGCAACCAAAAACTTCGCTGCCGCCAACGCGGCATCGTGCGACTCCCCAACCGGCACACCATAGGTCTTAGCGATGTGGATGCTCGTACCGTGAATATGGATATGCGTCTCGCTCGAACGCGCCAGCAGCGGACCGGGGCAGCTCGCCAACGTGCCGGCGGGCAGATCGGGCCACACGTGGAAGCCGAAGATGCGATCCGCCCCGTAACGCTCGAACACACCACTCTCGCATACCGTCTTGGCACCACCGGTCGTTTCCTCGGCCGGCTGGAACACAAAGAGAACGTTGCGCCTAATGGCGCCCGGCTGTTCGCGAATCGTACGGTCGACATACGTCGCGGCGGCAAGCGCCATGGCCATGTGTCCGTCATGTCCGCAAGCGTGCATCTTGCCGGGATGGGTCGAGGCAAAGGCCGCTCCCGTCGCCTCCGCGATGGGCAGCGCATCCATATCGGCGCGAATCGCCGTGGCATGCGCGGCATCAACGCCGGCGTCAAAGAAAGCACAG